>JBOFPV010000125.1:0-40525 GCA_051660585.1 Tannerellaceae bacterium | reverse complement strand
GTAGCGAAATAGCTCCGTCCAAGATTGCGGTATAACGCTTGGTTACGTTGCGTCCGGCAAATTGCGCCTGTAAGGCTTTATGTATCTCTTTGGTTTTTGCAATGAGCAAAATACCCGATGTTGCCATGTCGAGACGGTGTACGATCAATGGTCCTGTAGCTTCGGGATAAGTTTGAGTAGCCCACGAGAAAAGTGATATTTGCTCCGTTTTTCCCGGTACAGAGAGCATTCCGGCCGGTTTATTAACAGCCACGATCCACTCATCTTCGAAGATAATCTCGGGTACAAAGCTTTCCGAATCTTTGAGCAGAGGATTTGCTTCTACATTCAAACCTTTGAGCATGTGACCAAGTATCGGTTCGCATTTTCCTTTGCAAGCCGGATAATAGAAACCATGCTTCCTGATTTCTGTTTTCGGAGAATCGCCCCACCAAAACTCGGACATCGCAAGAGGTTTCATCCCATTGAGATATGCATACTGCAATAGTTTCGGGCCGGCGCATTCGGCAGCTCCGGCCGGAGGTATCTTTTGTGCGGTCGATTCGAAGATAGCGCACAATCCTTTTGTCTCGCCGTTGCCATTCAACAGTTGAAACTGATCAAATAGTTGCAGTTGCAGTCGGGCCGATCGGGTTTTACGCTCGTGCTTCAATCCTTCGATCTGTGTAGTGAAGGATGCGAGCTTTTGCTCAATCGATGCAATTTCCTCTTTGAGTCGCTTTTCGAGTCGTTTTATCTCGGCTTTTTGGTATTGACTTTCCTTTATCATTGCAGCCAATTCTGCGTCGCTTTGTTCAGTGCTACGCAACTGCTCACGTTCGCGTTTTGCAGCTTTATAAGCCTGTTTAGCGTTGCTTATTTCTGTTGTTGCTTGCGCAGAAACCAATTGCAACGACTGCTTTAACGTCTGGTATTCGCTGTTTGTTTCTATCGCTTTGATTTGATGATTGATTTGCGAAATCTGCTCTTCTTCAATTTTGAAGAAGCCGTCGGGTTGAAGCAAGTCGTATACGGGAGGAACAAAGAATGCATGCTTGTTGGAGTGTGCAAGGTTGCCCGAAAAAGCAGCCAAATAGCCAATCTCGCCATTGGTAGTTTCAACCACCAATACGCCAAACATCTTACCCTTGTTGAGTTCGTTTTTCCATTCATTCTTTGTGGCAAGCAAGGCCTGTACCTCTTGTGCTGCAATTACGCAAAGGGGGTGAGGGGTGTAATGAAACGGATAGGTGAACTGATCGGGAAGATCGTCGTTTGTGATGATTTGTTTGAATGGATGAAACATGCTGATTATGGGTTCTTGCTAAATGTGATACACAAAGATAGCAGATTCTAGGTTTTAAAAATAGATAATGGTACTACTATTTGGTTGATCTCTCTGCTAACAAGCTGGATATTCTGGCTAGAAATTCTAAATTTGTAGAGAATAGATATAAAATCAATTTAACCATGAATAAGAAATTAAGTCTGACCCTTTTGAGTGGCGCAATGCTGCTAAGTGCCGGAAGCATTTTTGCAAAAGATATGGCAAAAAAGCCCCGAGTAGGATTGGCCGGTTTGTCGATCGAGTGTAGTACCTTTTCTCCGGCACAAACAACCGAAGAGTTTTTCCGTGTAAACAAAGGAGACAAGGTTTTTGACTTGTACTCGTTTCTTGCACCAGACTCAACCTTGCGTGAGCAGGCAGACTGGTTTCCGGCTATGGTGTCGGCGGCAACGCCGGGCGGTATTGTAACCCGCGAGTGTTATGAATCGTTGGTAGGACAAACGCTCGACCTATTAAAGAAAAATGCACCTTATGATGCATTGTATCTTGATCTGCATGGTGCAATGAGTGTGGTAGGGATGGATGATCCCGAAGGCGATTTCTTAAAGCGTGTGCGTAGTGTAGTAGGGAGTAAAACCATTATTTCATCAAGTATGGACCTACATGGTTGTGTTTCGCCACGACTAGCCGAAGAGTGCGATTTGATTACTTGTTTCCGTATGGCTCCGCACGAAGACCGCTGGTTTACCAAGCGTAGAGCTGTAGCCAACATGATGGATCGTCTCGAAACGGGAAAAGGAAAACCTAAATACAAGGCTTGGGTATACGTACCAATCTTGCTGCCTGGAGAGAAAACAAGTACGCGTATTGATCCGGGAAAGACGCTTTATGCAAAGGTAGATCCTGTAACAAAGCATCCGGGAGTAATTGATGCTGCCATCTGGATTTCGTATGCATGGGCCGACGAGCCTCGTAACCATGGGGTGGTAATGGCGTATGGAGATGATAAAAAAGCAGTAGCCGCTGCGGCAGAATCATTGGCAAAAAGTTTTTGGGATGTACGTGACGAATTTGAATTTGTAGCACCTACGTCTGATTTAAATACCTGTCTTGAGGCAGCATTTAAGAGTACAAAAAAACCATACTTCTTAAGTGATATGGGTGATAACCCAACGGCCGGAGGTGCGGGGGATGTGTCTTGGACACTGGAGCAACTACTAAAACGTGAAGAACTGAAGAGTGAAAACGGTCCGGTCTTTATCTATGCTGCTATTCCGGGACCTGAATTGGTTGCAAAGGCTATGGCTGCGGGAGTAGGAAGTACCGTGAGTGGGAAAGTTGGAGCTATGGTTGATAACCGCTATGCCGGTCCGGTAGATCTAACCGGTGTTGTAGAGTCGATTTATCAAAACGAAGGAAACAATCAGGTTGTGATAAGAACCGGTAGTTTGCGTGTGGTGGTAGCTGAAAAACGTTCTCCGTTCCACTATGAGCAAAACTTCCTTAATCTGGGATTGAACCCGCGCGAAGCGGATATTGTGATGGTGAAGTTAGGTTATCTTACCGAAGAACTATACGATATGCAGGCAGATTGGATGATGGCTCTAACCAGAGGTGGAGTAGATCAAGACTTGTTGAGTTTGCCATATAAGCGCATTCCCCGCCCGATGTATCCGCTCGATCCAGATATGGAAACGCCTAAATTTAAAGCAGTCTTTATCCCGGTTTCTCGTTGATCAATAGCTTGTAACTGGTTGTAGTGATAAAATTGTAGAATTTTTCCACAAAAAAAATGTGTTCTAGCTGAGGATCAGTGTAGATCGATTACACAAATATCCATTCTACAATATAGCCTTATCCAAGAAAGTATAAACACTTCTAGGATAAGGCTTTTTTTATGAATAACGAATTAGAGGATGTAATATATTTAGCTTCAGTACTGTTGTGAATATTTCTTGTCGAGTGCCAATAAATTTGAGATATAGTCTGTTTGTGGTATAATGTTTGCATTATAAGAGTATAGATATATTTATTTTAAGTTATACATTCTATTAAAATCAAAGTGAATGAAGAAAATCTTTAGTATCCTAACCCTTTTTCTGTTTTTCATTGCATGTGGCGAGCCGGAAGAGATTATTACCGTAGAAAGCGAGCTTCAAACAAAATCAGATCCTAATGGTAAAGCAAGTGCAGAACCATTAGTTGTGGGATATTTCCCATCGTGGAGCGAAACATATCCAAGTGGATCGGGAACAAAGCTTCGCAATATGCCCGAAGAAGTGACACATATCTTTTTGTCGTTTATCAAACCGAATATGCGTTATGCAAAAGGGTCTTTCGACATTAAAGGTGTAGGCATTGAGGTTCCGTACGATGGAATGGAACTGAAAAACACAGTTGATGTCTTAAAAGCTAAAGGGACTAAAGTGATTCTTTCAATCGGTGGAGAAACGTATTGGGGAACTGATGCGGCTTATGATATCGACTTTCAGCAAATTGCAGACTTTGTTCGTGACTTCGGGTTTGATGGAATCGACTGGGACTACGAACCGAATGGGGGGTTTCAAACCATTGGTGAGCCTCAAAATGTAGAACGTTTCATTCGCATGATTCGCGAATCGAGAAAACTGCTTCCTAGAGAAGAAGGATATTTGATTGCTTGTGCTCCGGCTGGTTGTGGTGCACTTGGAAGATCAACTCCTTATGCTGCAAATGACGATGCGCAGTCGCCGTATGCATATGCAAAGCGTGCGGAAGCTACCGGTGATGATGTGGCAAATGAATACAATGCTACGGCTCCGGAAGGATATACCATTTCTCTTTATGGTTTTGCGTCTACCGGACATATGATTCCTGTTTTCAAAGCGGTAGGACAAGATTTGGATTTTGTAGCTTTTCAGGGCTATAATACCGGATCTGCGTCACAACGTGAAATCATGTACGATTCGTATGCTTACTATGCAAATATCTATGGGTTTCGTGTTGCCTTTGGTATGCACGTGCCAGAAGAACCGTGGGGGCCTTTCTTTACCTATACGGAAGAGAAGCTCCGTGAGTATTCGGCTTATGTGGCAGAGGGTGGAAAACACAATCGTGCCGGCAAAGGCGACGGAGTTATGTTTTGGCAATTGCTACAGCAATCAAAGATTAATCCGGCATTAAATGGCGTTGATTATTGTAAGATTGCATACGATATCTTGGAAAACCACTCGCCATCGACCACTCCTAAGGTGTCAATAGCATCTCCTATTAATAATGCAATGATACGCGAAAGCGACTCTTTTGAGTTTACTGCAAATGCAAAACGTGTTTCGAGGGTTGATTTCTTTGTGGACAATGCATTGCTGGAAAGCTCAACAAGTGAACCTTACAAAACAACTGTAAAGGGTTTGTCGATTGGCGAGCATACATTAAAAGTTGTAGCTTACGGAGCTAATAATGAAACAGCTGAGGCGGAAATTGTAATCAAAGTGATTTCTGATAATTCTGTAGAAGACCTTCCGCTGTGGAGTGCGCAAACAACGTATGCAACCTCCGGAACTTTAGTGCTCTATAATAGCAAGGTTTGGTCAAACAAATGGTGGACTCAAGGTGATGTTCCGGGAGAGTCTGATGTGTGGGCTTTTGTACGAAACGCAGACGGTAGCGGTGAAGATGGCAACGGCGATGGAAACAATGGTGGAAATGGCGGTTCCGGTGGCGGCAACGAAGGTGGCAATGAAGGCGGCGGTAACGATGGTAACGGCGGCGGCTCAACAAATCCGGGCGAGGTTACTCAATACGATCCGGCAAAAAGCTATCCTACACCAGGTACTATCGTGATCTACAACGGTAAGAAGTATAAAAGCAAATGGTGGGTTAATGCCGGAGAAGCTCCTGGAAATCCGGCCGGACCATGGGAGTTGATCCTTGAAAATGGAGAAGGCACTACACCGGACAAAGCTTTAGAATATGATGTAGAGGCATCTTATCCTACACCGGGTACTTACGTGATCTATAATGGAAAAACATATACTAACAAATGGTATGTCTCGGTGGGAGAATACCCGGGTAAAGATCCATGGGGCCCATGGGAAGAAGTCCGATAACTTAATAAAATAGCAACTCATAGTTGCAAACCTAAAGCGAGCATCAGCAAAAGTTTAGAACCTTTGCTGATGCTTTTTTTATAATGATATGCTCCGAAATGTACTAATTAAAGCGTTTTTAGATTGAAATGCTTCCGTATTGTATTCGTGTAATTGTTTCTAATTGTTGGCTAATCTAGAAAAGAGATGTTACTTTATCGTTGAAAGTTGTTGGCTAATTTAGCTTTACATCTGATGCTTCGACAATATGAACTTTAAATAATAAAACCATGAAATTTCGGTGTTTTCTCAGTTGCGTGAGTCTATTTCTCTTCGCACTCTCATTACATGCACAATCGTACGTTGTGCCTCGTCTTTCACCATTGCCGGTGAATATTAAAAGCGGAAAAGTATCTCTTGATGGAGTGTGGCAGTTTAATCCGAAGCCAATAGCGAACTTCTGGAATAGAACTACTGTATCGGACTGGAAAACCATAGAGGTGCCCGGCGAATGGGTAATGCAGGGATATGAGGTTGAAACCGGTAAGCCTGCGGGTTATTTTCGTACGTTTCGAGTTCCAACACAATGGAATGGTCAACGAGTAAAGCTTAGATGCAATGGAATCTACAGCGATAGCCATATTTATATCAACGGGAAGTTGGCCGGTTCTCACTTGGGTGGGTTCACTGCTTTTGAACTGGATGTTACAGATCTGGTCGATGTTCGTAAAGAGAATCGTATTGCTGTTTCTGTAGTGGGAGAGAGTATTGCTGATTCCACAGCGAGCGGCTCGAAATATGCCGTGCATTGTTTGGGCGGAATTACGCGTGATCTTTTTTTGTATGCTGTACCTGAAATAAACTTATCTCTTTTTCATGCTAGTACATCCTTTGATACGACTTATACAAATGCTGTATTGAAAACAGAAATAGAAATTGCAAACGAATCGGCAAATAGTGCGAATCAACTCTCGTTGCAGTTTTCGCTGAAGGACAACTCTGGTAAATCGATAGAACTATCTCAATCGAATGTCTCTTTACCTCAAATAGCCGGTAAGGAGATTCTAAATAAAGAGATCTCCTTCTCTGTAATGAATCCGCACAAATGGAATCCCGAAGATCCATATTTGTATACGCTAACCTGTGCATTGAAGGATGGTTCCAAAACTGTATATGAAACCAGCAGGCGGATTGGTTTTAGACAAATAGACGTAAGAGGCAATCAACTATTTGTCAACAATAGTCCTGTCAAATTACGCGGAGTATGCCGACACGAAGTAATGCCGCTGCGCGGACGTTCAGTTACGGGGGATATCTGGAAACAAGATGTAGAACTGTTTCGTCAAGGTAATGTGAACTATATTCGTACCTCTCATTATCCGCCCGATGAGGCTTTGCTAGATGCTTGTGATGAATTAGGTATGTTTGTCGAAGTAGAAGCTCCTTTCTGTTGGGCGCATAATACAAAGGTGCCCGATAGTTTGCACAATCAGGTACTGGTAAACCAGCATGTGGAGATGGTGAACCTGAATAGAAGCCACCCATCAGTGATCATGTGGTCGTTGGGTAACGAGTCGAATTTGTTTGAAGAGTATTTTAGTAAGGCCGGGGAGGTTATTAAACAAATCGATCCTACCCGTCCACGTATCTTTAGTCAGTGGGGCCCCGATGCCGACAATGGAAAATTAGAAATCACGAATCATCACTATCCGGGACCTACCGGCCCCAATACATATCGAAACAGCAAACGTCCGGTTGTGTTTGATGAGTTTTGCCACTTAAATGCTTACAATCGCCTCGAACTTGCTGCCGATCCGGGATTGCGAGACATGTGGGGCGAGTTGTTGGATAAAATGTGGACAGATATGTATAATAGTCAAGGTGTATTGGGTGGAGCACTATGGGCCGGTATCGATGACACTTTTTTCTTGCCCGGAGATAGGGCCGTAGGATATGGAACTTGGGGACCAATTGATGGTTGGAGACGAGAGAAACCGGAATACTGGAGCATGAAAAAGGCTTTTAGTCCGGTAAAAATAAGACTAACAGGCAATGTAGATCAGCAAGGTTATATTGTGTTAGATATTGAAAATAGGCATGATTTTACAAATCTCAGCGCTTGTAAAATAGAATGGTCGGTAGGTAAAGAGAACGGAGTTATAAATCCGGATATTGCTCCTCACTCCAAAGGGCAGGCTAAGATAAAGGTATCTGAAAAGGAATTAAACCAAGGAAACTTGGTTGTTAAGGTTACCGGAGCCAGAGGGTTTGTGATCGATGAATACGACTTACAGGTATTTCCGGTTCAACGAGCTGAAGCAAAAGCAAAATCTTTGCAACCTGTCGTATTTAAAGATTTAAAGAATGAGCTGGTTATGCAGCACCAAAATCAAGTTTATTCGGTGAATAAGCATAACGGGCTATTAAATGTAACACTGGCCGGATCTGACGTATTATTGGAGTCTCCGCAGTTGATGGTATTACCGCTAAATGGCGAAGGAGAAGGTATTCAAATGGTTGGCAAAGATCAGAAGTTTACACCCTACAATCCGGTTTGCAAGCATTGGATTGCCGAATCAATAGAACACTTATCTGATAAGCACTCTCATTCAATAAAGGTGAAAGGACAATATGAAGAAGCAGAAGGGGCATTTATCTATACTGTTCATGATAATGGCAAGGTTGAGGTAGCTTATGATTTCGAATTGAAGAAAGATGTTTCCCCTCGTCAGTTGGGTATTGTATTCACCTTGCCTTCCAACTTTGATCAATTAAACTGGAAGCGTAAAGGATACTGGTGTGTATATCCAAAAGATCACATTGCCGCAATCTCCGGACATGCAGAGGCTTTCAATAAGGAGATGCCTATCTCCGGACTCGCCGGCCCATCGGCCCAGCCAACCCTGGCTTGGTCGTATGATCAAACTGCTGCCGGATCCAACCTGTTCAGATCAACCAAAGAGCGTATTACAGAAGCGTCTTTGGATAATGGAAGGGATCGTATCGTGGTAACTTCAGACGGTAACCAACATGCACGCGCTTGGATCGAAGACGGCGTGATTAAGTTCTTAATTGCCGACTATATCAATGCCGGTAGCGAGAACTTTCTGGTTCCTCATGCCGAGAAAGCATATAGACCACTGCGTAAGGGTGATAAAATCACGGGCAAAGTACGATTGCATATTGAGAAGAAATAGATAGAAACGCGACTCGTAAATAAAACGGCGAATCCCCTGATGCTTATTAATAGATCAGGGGATTCGCCATTTTTATAACTGTGTTATTCGATGCGTAATGTGACAGCTCCGCTTATCGTGTCTCCGACTTTTATAGGTTTACGATATGGGGCGTAATATCCTTCGAGGAACATTTCGTTTCCGGCGGTTACAAACTCTGCAATCAAAAAGCGAATGCGGTCGTTGTGTAACCAAGAACGCCAATGCTGTTTCCCATTGGAACGGATGGTTATTTGGCTGCCTGCTTGATTGTTAAGTCCGGCATACCAGATGTTGCGGCGTGTAGATCGAAAGTCGTTACTGCCTAGTTGGTTATGGTCTCTACTCCAAGCCCATGTCGGTTGTATACGAGCATGAATCGAGTCGGGAACTCCTTTGTAGTATAGATCGGCGGTGCCAACGGTGCGGCTGATGTGATCTTCCGGGTATACACTCCACATGCCATCTCGTCGCCAAAATAGCTGGTCAAATTCTTTCGGTGCTTCGAATACAAGTCCCCATTGACGTGGGTTTACATCTTGTAAAGCATCAAATGAATAGGTTACTTGTATTTCACCGTTGGCATTGATGCGAAGCGTATAGTTTCCGTCAAATTCCTTGTAACTTCCCACTACATTAATTAATACATCATTCTCTTCTTTATTCGCATTGACAGATTTAACGTTCCATTCACTACATAACTCATTAAATGGAGGAGTGTTTGCATTGTGATTCGGATAGCACCCGCCGCCTGTAAGGGGAAGTGCCATTAGCCATGGACCTCCGTTGATAATCTTTTTGCCGTTTCGTATCATCGACAGAATTTGTCCGGTGGCTTTGTCTACTTGACATTCAAAGTTTTTACCTTTAGCTATGATTCGATTGTCTTTTTGACTAATAGTTGTTTTTAAAGTCTCAAGATCGGGCATCTCATTTTGAGTTTGTTTTCCTACCGGAAGTAAATACTCATCAGCAACAAAACCTTTCGGATCGATGAATCGTAAATAAAGTTGGTTTGCTTGCTCGGGTGATGAGATTTGGATCGGAATGATGCCGGTTTTGCCCGGAGCGATAGAGGCTTTCGCAATACCTGTTTCATTTCCATACATCCATTCGATTCTTAGTTCGTCAAGATTAGTAAATGTATAACGGTTTTCTATCTCTATATTTAATGTAGACGATGGATCTAGTTTCTGAGTATGTAGACGGATTGGACTATATGATTTCTTCATATCCCAATATTCAGGTTTCGGTCTTCTCCATCCGTCAATAGGCCCCCAAGGACCATAACCAACAGCACTGCCATCGGGCATTTGAAAGATGTCGTCTATTCCAGACCATATAGATCCTCCTAATACAGCATCTGTTTTATACATATTATCCCAGGTTGGAGCTAAAGCTAAGGCCCAGTCGCTTCGTACTCCCGGGTCGGTTACCAACTCACTTCTGTTGTATACGTTGAGGTGGCAGTATTCACCGTACACCATTGGTCGATCACTATTTTCGACAGCTTTGTATCCATTGGGTCCCGGATAGTGGATGTTGGCAATAGGAGAGGTGCTTCCTTGATTGTTGAATCCGCCGTATGCTTGGTCATGAAAAGCAGAAGGTCTGGTCGTATCAGCCTTTCTCATGTATTCAAGTACTTGAGCAAACTCTTTATTCCAATATGATTCATTGGCCATTGACCAAAATATAACAGAAGGGTGATTGCGGTAGAAATGGATGGTTTCCATGTTCGCCTGCAAAACGTAAGGATAGTATTGGGTATCGCGGTAATTCAATGTTTGCCAGTTTTCATTGGCATGATGACCTATCCAACAAACGGGAGATTCTACTTCAACAAATAATCCTAACCGGTCACAAGCATCAATAAACTCCTCACCGGGAGGGTAGTGAGACGTACGAATGAAATTACAGTTTGCATCGCGGAAAAGTTCAGCATCTTTTTCTCGAAGCTCAGTTGTAAGTACACGCCCTGTAAGGGGATGTGCTTCATGTCGGCAAACTCCACGAAGTTTGATTGGTATTCCGTTAACGAATACGCGATTACCTTTGAGTTCCACTTCCCTAAATCCTATTTGCTTTTTGAGTCCTTGCACCGGAGACCCTTCAAGGCATAAATCAACATTCATGGTATAGAGGTTAGGATGCTCATTGTCCCATAGTAGAGGTTTGTCTACGTCTAGTTCTATGGTACCTGTCCATGTTTCATTAGGGTTGAGGCGGGGCAGCTTGTAATTGGATGCAGCTTGATGTTTATCGAGTGCGATTTGGATATACGTATCTTTTATTACTTCTTTAGAGTTATTTGCAACTGTTGCACGTAAACGAAGTTTGGCATTGGTGTATGTGTCATCGAGATCGGTTTCGATGCGTAGATCGGTGATATGCACATTCGGAAGAGCAAATAGCGTGACTTTGCGAGTGATTCCACCCAGCTGATGCGCTGCATATTGGGTGAGACTGCCTAGCATGTCGGCCATAGATTCACTTCTTACGAGTAGTTCTATTTCATTGCCGGTATTTTTACGAATAAAGTTTGTAATGTCTATCTCATAAGGGGTCATCCCTCCCATGTGATAACCGGCTTCTTTTCCATTGATTAAGACTTTATATTCGCTATGCACACCGTCGAAGCGAAGTTTAACCTGTTTATTGTTCCAATCAGAAGGAATCAAAAAGTCTCGTTTATAATGCCCCCATTGTGCCGAATCGACTTGGAAACCTTGCATACTCCATTGCCCCGGGACTTCGATTGGCTGCCATTTATTGCTATTTTCTTTTTCTGCAAATTGCCAGATACCATTGAGCGAAATAACCGGATTGTAAATGCCTGCAACATGAACGGGTAGTGGAGCATACGTTGGAAGTACGGCTTCTACGTCGACATTTTGGTCCACAATGTAGGATTGTGTTGCTTTCAAAGCTTCTTTTTTATCTCCTGCAAATGCCGTTAAAGGTTTCTGATTTGTAGAATATATATTGAGTTCATTCACAATTGCATTAGGCCCTTTGATAACATCAAAAATCAATACAAGCTGCCCGTAAGCGTATGCTTTCCGAGGCAGTTGTATTAGTTTTTTTATTTCTTGTTGCTTGGGGATTACGATTGATTCAACAATTGCATTACCATCTGCTGAAATTGAAATAGTACGTTCTGCATCTGCCAAAAACGTAACTTCCATCCAATAATCGGAATGGATATCAATCTTATCAAACGCATAGATAATCGATCCTCCAAAGCTGCAGGTTCTTGCTTTTTCTGACCCTTCTATTGATAAGGGTAGTGTATAGTTATCACCCTTGATTAAGAATCCTTGTTTTGAAATGTTACCACAATCATTTGTTGCCACTAGATGTTTTGACTCTGTGGTTGTTTGAGCTTGTACCATTGAGAAGCTCAAACTTGAAATCAGCAAGATTGTTCTACCTACTTGATATATTCTGTGTTTTGTATTCATGTGTGAAAAGTTGTTTGTGCAAAACTAATAACTTGTTGATACAAAATGATTAAATAATAATTGATCTATTTGTTCTATTTGGGAACAAAGACGTTTATAAGTTGTATTATTCGGTACTGTTTCTATTGCTGATTGTAAAGTCCAACAGGACGTGTGTTGCTTCCGATTCGACTGGTGATGTCGTCACCAAGATCTTCACGTGCTTTTTCGACTAGAAGCATGAGTTGTGCTACTACCTCCGGGTATTGATTGTACACATTATATCGTTCTCCCGGATCGCGTCTCAGATCAAAGAGTAGAAACTCTTCAAGTTTTTTATGCTCATTTACCTCCCCGGGCTGACCATCATTGCCCGGAGCAAAGCCTTCGTAGGTACGATAATTATGTGGCAAAACAAGTTTAAAACTTCCATTTTGCACAGCTTCCAGACTATTCTTCCGATAGTAATAATAAAAATCAGTTCTAGGATTCGCATCTTTGTCCCCGATAATTAGTGGTAGAATATTTATGCCATCGATGGTATGAGGTGGCAGAGGAGCCTCGGCTAATGAAGCAAAGGTGGGAAGTAAGTCGATCGTCGATGACAGTTTATTACAGATTGCTCCTTCTGGTATTTTTCCTTTCCATTGCATCAAGCATGGAACACGTTGACCACCCTCAAAACTTGTACCTTTACCCTCTCGAAGACCACCTGTTGAGCCTGCATGGTTACCATAATTGATCCATGGTCCATTATCAGAGGTTACCACGACCAGTGTGTTTTCTTCGAGTCCTTCTCGTTTTAGTTTCTCAAGTACTTGTCCTACACTCCAGTCTAGCTCCATCATAACATCTCCATAAAGACCCTGTTTGCTTTTGCCTTTAAACTTGTCTGAAACAAAGAGAGGCACATGTGGCATTGGGTGAGCCAAATATAAGAAGAAAGGGTTGTCTTTATTTTTATCAATAAATCCGACTGCACGTTCTGTAAATCGGGTTGTAAATTGAGATTGATCCGGATTTAATTCAATAGTCTGATCTCCCTCAATAAGTGGAAGGTCGGGGTAGTAGTTGTAGCCGGTAGGATGATTAGGCCACATATCGTTCGAGTAAGGTAAACCGCAATATTCGTCAAAGCCATTGTGTGTGGGCAAAAACTGCTTGTGATGGCCGAGGTGCCATTTACCAAAAGCTGCTGTTTTATATCCTTTTTGCTTGAGAACCTCTGCAATGGTCCACTCGTTTTCATGAATGCCGGTTTTTGTCATGTGGTCGCCAGCTCCCGACATTCCGATGCGATTGGGATAACAGCCAGTCATCAATCCCGCACGAGAGGCTCCACTTACTGCCTGAGCTGCGTAGAAATGCGTAAACAACATGCCCTGATGTTGCATCTTTGTAAGGTTAGGCATTTCGTAGTCTATTGCTCCATTGTTGACAAGGTCTCCATAACCCATATCATCCATAAAGATGATTACGAAATTTGTATAAGGATTAGATGCTGCAAGATGGCTACTTGTTAAAGCAATACTACTAAGTATAGCTGCGAACTTATTGCGATTTATTAATTTAACCATGTAAGTTGTGTTTTATATTCAAGGTAAAATATCTTTAGGCTATATATAACTTACTGTGAAAGTAAGGAATAAAAAGGTTGAAGGGTCAAGTTTTGATCAAATATCAGCGTGTATTCAAAATAAATAGATTATTTTAATAAGTTTAACACATTGGTGTATGGCGGTTATTTTAAGTTTATTAGATTTGTTTTGCCTTATCAAACGATGTGAACCTTGTAGTACTATGACAAACATTTAAAATGAAGGTTGATTTAAAGTGAGCGGATAAATCGTGTTTTTTCCAAACAAAGGGGGAAACACGATTTTTGTTTTAGACGTGAATGTCATAGTTGTTATATTCAGATGATTAAGGTGTTTTAAAAAAAGTAAACAAGACTACCTAGTCAGAATTATTGTGCACATTTGCATAGCGTATCAGTAAACATAGATTCGATTACTGGTATTTACTATTTCAAACTTAATCAATTGAAAAAATGAATCAGTTACCAAACGATGTAAATATGCTTTTTAGTTTTGTGAATATGAAGTTGCGAGATGAGTATAACTCTTTAAGCGAATTGTGTCGTGCCCTTGATGTGGATCAAGAATGGCTAACAGCCAAATTGGGTACAGGCGGCTTTGAATACAATCAGCAGCAAAACAAGTTTTGGTAGTGGATCTTATCTTTGAAAAACCTATCTATAAATCAAATATCAAATGAAAAAGATTGCTGTCACGATCCTATTTCTTTTTACAGCATTGGTGATGATCGTGGTGATGAAAAACAATATCGAAAATGGAGAAGCCGTAAAGTGTTGGTTACCCTTGTTATTATTGATTGGAGGCGCTAACGGGTATCTTTATTTGATGTCTAAGAAACGAAAAGAATAAGTAGAATAAATCTTAAGAACTCCGTTGTTTGTGGTATCAGAAGATCCAAGAACAACGGAGTTCTTTTTTATTTCTTTACAATAGAATACTTGTTGCGTAAGTCCTGTTGCTGTTCCTCTGCTCTAAAAGCGCATTGATTGCATTGATGTTGTTTCATGATCTGATGATTATTGGTCTTTATCTAAATTAAACGTCTTATGATAATACGAGTGTGCTGTGTAAAGAGCAGCAGCCGGATTATTGCCTGTTATTCTATCTTTTGTAACAAGCGTAGTAACGTATGCATCCGAATATTTGTAGAATAAACTGTCATGTCCTACACACAGTCCGATCAATACGTTGAGTTCAGTCTTTGCTTGGTTGAGAAGTCGCGCCTGTAAAATAGGGTTACACATTGCAGCTCCGATCGCTTCACATTCTGTAGGAATCCCCAATGATGATTTTGCTTTTCCGGCTACTTTACAAGATATCGCGTAAGGGTCAAAACCATTGGCTCTCAATATGCGTGCAAATATTCGAGCTTCATTAGAGAGGCCGATACAATTGGCAATCCCTATTTTGGTTGCGTTTATCTTTCTTGCAAACTGCATGATTTCCTCTACACGCGTCCATTTACAATAACCTTGATACTCAACTTCGGCACTGGCCACCATCACTTCATGATTGCGATCTTCGTCGTATCTTTCCAGAGCCCATTCGATATCTTCTTGTTTCAAGTTGGTTGTAGGACAGAAGGCAGGGTATGTGCGGTCTTTATGTTTGCAGTTTTGCGTTCCGCAATCGCAGCAGCTGGGATTATCTATTTTAGACATAAAAAGAATAATCTGTTTTAAAGTTGATGATAATTACAAATAGACAACAAAAATAGAGAATAAATTCTGAATATGACTTCAAAATCATGTTGTGAATTGATCACAATATCTGCAAACCAACCTTTGCCCTTCATTGTTGTTTTAATAATGTTATCAACTTAAACGTATCAGTTATGAAAGATTCTGATGAAAAGGTAGATTATGATCAACCACAAGAATTTGACGAAGCAGGCACTTCAAAAAAGATAGAAGCAGAGCTTAGCGATGAAAATAAAGTTATTTACGGCGATGAAACTCCCGGAGGTGAGCCCGAAGGGTGTCCGGTAAAAAGAAAAAGAAACTTTTGGGTGATTCTTCTTTTATTCGTTTTTGGTCTTATCCTACTTATTTGGGGAGGCCGAAGCTGTAGCGGTGAAGAACAAAACCAACCTACAGAAGGAACAACAACAGTCATCATTGAATAGAATTTCTTGATTAATTTAGTTATTGCAATGCAGGTTGATAACACATTTACCAATCTGTATTGCATTGCTATATCGAGACATGAAGCTATTTCTTTGTCTGCATTCCCATGCGGTAATATGAAGTACTCAACGAACCCAACCGTCTCGAAGTTTTCAACAGTGTACTCTACTTCTTTATGCAAGACTAGAAAGAGGTCTTTCTTTATAATCTGATGGCTATACCTTAGTATCAGATCTACGATTTGTTTTTTAGGATGTTTAAATATTCAATTTTATGGCAGAATCGAGTTTTCAAACAATAGAAGATTTTGAAAAGTTCCTTCTACAGATCAAACAAACGGGTGCGTCAATGTCGCCAGATGTCGAACAAAGGCATCGAGATCAAATAAGTAAGATTGAGAAAGAGCGAAAAGGGTCTCCAATATACACAGTTTTAAAGCAAAAGATAGGATATTCAGATGAGTTACAAGACTGTATTATTACAACCGTAGATAAATTGACAGAAGAGGGACCAGATGCAAAAAAGCCGGGATTATTGCTAGGGAAAATTCAAAGTGGAAAGACTCGAGCTTTTGTCGGGATTATCGGATTAGCATTTGATCGGGGCTTTGATGTTTGTATTGTTCTAACGAAGGGAACTCGAGCCTTAGCTTCGCAGACTGTATCGCGGATGAAAGAAGATTTTAAAGATTTCAAAGAAACTGATGAACTTGTAAGCAGGCCAACAATTGCTATTTATGATATTCTCAATATTAAGAACGGACTCACCGAACGAGAGATCTTAAAGCATAAGAATATCATTATCTCCAAGAAAGAAACTCAGAATTTGAGCCATTTGTTAGAAGTGTTTGAGAAATACTCACCGTCTCTGAAAGGAAAGAAAATCTTAATTATTGATGACGAGGCTGATTTTGCGAGTAGAAACTACAGACGTGCACATGGCGATTTAACGTTAGCAAAGATTTCAGATCAAATCGAGCAACTTCTGTCATTGCCCAATTATTGTCGTTATTTGCAAGTAACAGCCACACCTTATATGCTCTATCTTCAGCCTGATAATACGATTGAGTTAAAAGAAGGGAAAGCTACACCTTTCAAACCTAGATTCACCACTTTAGTTCCTATGTTTGACTCATATGTTGGAGGAAAGGAATATTTCCTAGACTCTTTAAATGAACAGTCCATGTATAGTCATCTTTTCCATGAAGTCTCAGAAAAGTGTATGAAAGTAATGGGCGAAAAGAATCGGACTTATCTTAATCATATAGAATCCTCACGTAATATAGAAGATTTCAGACACGCAATCTTGAGTTATTTTATAGCAACTTCGATCAGAAAGATACAAGCAAAGCGGGAGAACAAAGACTATCTGTCGAGCTGTCTTATTCATATCGAGATTGCCAAAAAGAACCATGCTTGGCAAGAAGATTTAATAACAACATTAATTGAGAAATTAAGAGATCGTTTCTTAGAGGGCGATATTGATTTAATAGAACATTTGTTTGTCGAAATATATAAAGACTTTGCAATATCCAACCAGAAAGGGAGAGCCGAAGGGCTTATTAGAGTTGATATGCCGTCGGAAAAGGATGTGAAGAACGAGCTAATAAAGATTTTAAAAGAAAAAGATTACATTGCGAAGATAGTCAACTCTGATAAAGAAGTTAGCTCCTTATTAAATGATAATGGGCAATTAAAACTAACGCATACGATGAATATCTTTATCGGTGGATCTATTTTGGATAGAGGGATAACCATTGATCGGATGTTGTGTTTCTTTTACGGAAGGAATCCTCAAAAGTTTCAGCAAGATACCGTATTGCAGCACTTGCGTATGTACGGAAACAGAGCTAAAGCTGATATGGCTGTAACACGATTGTATACAACCGAACGAATTTATGGAGTGCTGCGTAAAATGGATGATTTTGACAATCAACTTCGTGAATGGTTTGTGCATCATATAGAGGATGAAAAACAAGATCCAAGCGCAGTGTTTGTAGCATATGAACCCGGTAGTAAAATAAAGCCATGCTCATCACAACGGCTTATCGTTTCAAATACTCTTGTTTTAAAGCCACATCTACGCTTGTTGCCGATCGGTTTTCAAACAGGTCCTTCATCAAAGATAGTGAAGACTGTAAATGAAATAGACTCAATCTTAATGCATACTCCCGGATATTCAACGAAAGAGTTCTTCGAAATCACAAAAGAGCGAGCTGTTGATATCATCAAAAAGATACGAGATACTTATATCTATGATCGGGAGATGGATGATAACAAAGATTATTTATGGGATATAAGTGACATGCTAGGTTGCATTGAATATTGCACATTGAAATCAAAAGGTGTTTTGCATTGCTTAGTACGTACCAATAGAGAGCTAAGTAGAATAAGAGAGAATGGGCAGTTTAGTACTGCACCTGATGATGGGCGTACAGATTTAGCTCCGGCTAAAGATAAAGCACACGAAAGACCGGTAATTATGTTTATCAAGCAGAATGGTAATAAAGATCAAGGATGGAGAGATGCACCATTTTATTGGCCTGTATTTATTGCGCCAAAGAATATAAGTCCGGTAATCTTTACACTTAATACTCCTAAATCTATCGATTCGGACGACTTTGTGCTGCACGAAGATATACTCAAAGGATATAATGAGAATGAAGTGCTTAAATTGACGCTAATCAGCGAAATGTTTGAAGAGTTTGCAGGTGGGATAAGTAATGTTGAAACAAGAATTATTACACCAACAACCGCATCCAAGTATCTTGTAAAAGATGAAGAGTCGGGTGATTATAAAATAAATCAGAAGGTCGTCACTGATTCAGAACTGGTCTCAAACATTCACTCCTACAACAATGGTAAGTTTCCGTTCCTGATTCGTCCATACAAGTACATTCTATTCACGAACTCGCGGGATGGAAAAGGCGATTATCTCTTAGTACACCTAAATGAGAAATGTCCTTATAAATTGGAGTCGACCGAGCTAGACGAAAAAGACATTCTTGTCAATAAGTTGAACCAAGAAGAAGAGTTCGTCGATGTCAATTATGTAGAGTGGATGATTATTTTCGAATTTGATAGGATCGAAAAGATTATTCGTCAGAGCAAACAAGAAAACGATTGAGTTGCAACAACGACTTTGAGGCTTATACTTCAAGGTCGTTGTTCTTATTGCGCTTTTGCACAGAAGAATCCAAATAAATAGCCGATAAGGCAAAATCTAAAAATAATATTATCTTTGAGTAAACTAGCTATAATCAATAGAAAAACAAAGATGAAGAAATTCTTAACTTCCGCAATTTTATTATGCTCTTCTGTAGTCGCGTTTGCACAACAGCCAACCGACGCACACGTATTCTTTAATAAGATCAAACAACACTGCGATAAGTCGTACGAAGGAAAAGTTACCGCAGGTGCAGGCAACGACGACTTTAGTAAAAACAAACTCGTAATGCACGTACGCTCGTGCGAAGAAAACCGTATCCGCATTCCGTTTTTTGTAGGCGACGATCGCTCTCGTACGTGGATTCTAACGCTCGAGAATGACCGTATTTTGCTAAAGCACGACCACAGACATGAAGACGGAAGCGAGGATAAAGTGACGCAATATGGCGGATGGACGCCCAATGCAGGACTAGACACAATTCAGATTTTCCCGGCAGATAGTTATACGAGAGACCTGTATCCGCACACGGCAAACAATGTGTGGTGGATCACGATCAACGAAACCGAATTTACGTACAACCTACGTCGCATCGGCTCGGAAAGAGTCTTTACCGTAACATTCGACTTGACCAAGGAGGTTGCCACACCACAAGCACCTTGGGGCTGGAAGGACTAACTTCGCGAACGATATAAAACCGGCAGAGGCTGATAACGGATTTGATCTGTTATCGGCCTTTGTCGTATTTCGACGTAATGCGTACATAAAACATTGTACAAGTGAAGGTTTATTCTGTTTCTTGCGTATATTTGTTGTAGTTGTTGCATGAGTTAAGCTTAGACAGGTACGTGTCTAAGATGTGTACACGGTCGTGACGCATTCTTGTCATATACCTGTCTAAGTTGTATACACGTACGTGTCTAAGCTTAGTGATCGTAACAATCGCAGTTATACCTTATATATAAACCATCAAACACACACGAATGTCTATTTTGTACAAAATGAAAGCGCTACCCAAGCGCAACGACGACGAATTGATTTACTTGCATCCCTATGTTGTGTCGCGCGGCACGAAACGACTTACCGACTGGGCCGAAGAGGCACACGACAGCGGGTCGCTGAACAAGGCCGATGTGCTGGGCGCGATGAAAAGTCTCGAAGAATTTATTGTGAAATCGTTGCGAAATGGCTACCAAGTGGAGCTCGACGGAGTAGGGACATTAGCCGTTTCGCTCTCGTCTCGAAAGGTTACCGACGAGAAAGAGATACGAGGAAATTCGCTCGATGTGAAGCGTGTGACGTTTCGTTGTAGCAAGTCTCTGAAAACCCGATTGGCAGGAGCGTCGCTCGAACGAAGCGCGGCAGTAAAACAAGACAAAACAACCTTCGCTCACAGGCAGGCAAAGTTACTGCAATACTTGTCGGAACATCCGTTTATCAACCGCGGCACGTATCGAATCTTGATGGGCTGTAGCGACCGCATCTGGCGCAGCGATTGCAATCGATACCTCGACGAAGGTTTATTGCAACGACAAGGAAAATCGCCACTCAATTTCTACACATTAAAAGTAGACGCAACACTTTGATAAAACAGCAAAGCAGCGATGATGATATCATAATGATACTATCATCGCTGCTTTTGTTTATAACAACTACTCTTCAACTTTAGACAACGCACCTCCTTTGTGCGCGGCAATATGGTTTGTCTTACTGCTCTTGATCTCATATTGCGGGTCGGCAGGCGTTGCATGATGCGTATAGCCTTTATAGTTGAAATCAGATGTATGAATCTTGATAATCGTACCGGTAACAAAGCCGGCCTCCGAATTCCATCTTACTCTATCTCCAACTCTAAACTTTGTGTCCATAATATCCATTGTTATTACTCTCGTAAAACAGACCTGCCGATTGTATTGTTGAGGCAGATTTATAATCTCAGGAATGTGTAATGTAGGAGTCTAGAATCAATAGAAAAGAATTTATCTTTGCTAGATAATCGGAAATAAGAAGAAGCAATGAATCCAATCTCTGTCGTAGCAGCCGTAATAGAAGTAGACGGGAAAATACTTTGCGTGCAGCGTGATAAATCGAAATATGATTATATCTCTTATAAATATGAGTTTCCTGGCGGAAAAGTAGAGCCCGGAGAATTAATGCAAGATGCTTTGAAGCGGGAAATTCAAGAAGAACTGGATTATGCAATAACTGTCGAAGCTCCGATTAGTAGCTTTATCTACGATTATCCCGACTTCTCGGTACACATGCACTTTTACTATTGCACTGCATCCACTACCGTTTTTACGCTCAACGAACATATACAAGCACAATGGCTTGAGCGAGCCAATCTGTTGAATTTAGATTGGGCCGCTGCCGATCTTCCTATTGTGGAAAAGTTAATGCAATTAAAGTAGTAATCCAATTGAATTTAGAAGCCTTAGAGGATCGATTAAGATACTAAATTAAAGATCTATATTTGCTGTACATTTAATAGATCAAGAATAAAATAGCATGAGAAACGGTATATATGAGTCGCTTATTTGTAAGGCGCTGCAAGAGAAGATCGAAAAAGTAGATCAAGATAAGAATTTAATTAAATATGCAAAGATCGACAATGCCGATGCCCCACGTTTGTTGAGTCGATACCTTTCCGAAATCCTTGAGGCATTGCTTGCTGATGAACGTTTGTTTGAAAGATCAGAAGATCAAATAGAATGTGTAAATCGAATCTTTAACTACATTCATCGAGAATGGGAGTTAGATTTGACTAGTAGTTTGATTTGTAATAAAGAAAACTTATTGGCCGGTGTCTTAAATAGCGTAGGCGTAACCGAAGAGCAGCTAAAAGCAAAGTTTGAAAACATGTATCCGCTGACAGGACTTACCTCAAGTAATCTTTTTACCGGATGTAATACGGATATTGGTATTATTCAGGAGCTGAATAGAGATATTCTCTCGTCGAATAAAATCTATTGGATTGTTTCATTCATCAAACATAGCGGACTCATGTTGATGTATGACCAGCTCAAAGAATTCACCTTGCGTGAGGGAAGTGAACTAAGAATCCTTACCACAACGTATATGGCGGCAACTGATGTAAAGGCTATTGCAAAGTTGATGCAACTACCCAACACACAGATCAAAGTTTCATACAATACAGAACAAGATCGTTTGCATGCCAAGACTTATATATTTGAAAGAGAGAGTGGATTTGATACTGCATACATCGGATCTTCAAACATATCAAAGCCTGCATTAGATAAGGGGCTTGAATGGAATATTCGTGTTACAAAACGGGAGAATCCTCAAATTATAGAAAAGGCAAAGGCGACGTTCGAATACTTTTGGAATAGTAAAGAGTTTAGAGATATCAATGATGAGGGACTTGAATATTTTAAGAAAGCAATCGATCAAGAACGAGACAAGGGGAAGAAAACAAGAAGTCTGCACACCATTTATCTGCAACCGCATCAGAAGGATATATTAGACCGATTGTTTGTCGAAAGGCATTTGCATAACTCTTATCGTAATCTAGTTGTTGCAGCAACGGGAACGGGAAAAACAATTCTTTCGGCATTCGATTACAAACGTTTTCGCGAAAAGAAAGGCTGTGCTACTTTTTTGTTTGTCGTACATAGGGAGGAGATTTTGAAGAGAAGTAGAGAGAGTTATCAATCAGTATTGAAAGATTTCAATTTTGGTGAGTTATGGACTGGGCGAAATAAACCTTCGGCAGAGGGAGATCTCAATCATCTATTTGTTTCCATCCAGACTTTAAACTCCCAGCAAGCCTTTTTTGAGAAGCTTCCATCCAGTTTTTATGATTATATTGTTCTCGACGAAGCTCACCACAGTAGTGCCGATAGTTATCAATTCTTATTAACTCACTTTACACCTGAGATATTATTAGGACTAACTGCTACGCCCGAACGTATGGATGGTCAATCCATTCTTACCTACTTCAATAACCGAATTGGAGCAGAGATCAGACTGCCCGAAGCTTTGAATGCAGGGTTACTTTCACCTTTTCATTATTACTGTGTTACAGACGATGCGAGTATTGATTTGGCACAGATTACCTATGTAAACGGAGGCTATAATAAAAATGAGCTGACCCGATTGTATTGTACGCATCAACGAGCAGAGTTGATCATTGCAAAACTAGAGGAGTACGTTTGCAATACACATGCTTGTAAGGCATTGTGCTTTTGTTCTTCTCAAGAGCATGCTGCGTATATGCATGATGTGTTTCAAGGGCAAGGTTATCGAAGTGAGGTTCTCGATGCGAGATCCAATGATCAATTGCGAAATCAAGTGCAAAAGAAACTTGCAGATGGTACAATCAACTATCTGTTTGTCGTTGACTTATATAACGAAGGTGTAGATATACCAGAAGTCGACACGGTATTGTTTTTGCGTCCAACAGAGAGTTTGACAATCTTTTTACAGCAGCTAGGGCGAGGACTTCGTTTAAGTGTAAATAAAGATGTACTTACTGTGCTCGATTTCGTTGCAAATGCTAACGAGAAATATAATTACGAAAGCCGATTTAGAGCTTTAATCGGTAAAAGCAAGTCGAATGTATTGGATGAGGTTAAGAAAGGATTCTCATTACTTCCACGCGGATGCAATATCATTATGGAAGCAAAGGCTAAAGAACATATTCTGCGTAATATAAAAGCTGCAATATTTAATCTCAACCGACTAGCCTCGACGATAGCTTCTTTTAAGCAAGACTGTGGCTTGAATCTGAGTTTATGGGCTTATCTTAGCTATTATGACCTCGATCTATATACGATTTATGGAACAAGTGTACGGTGTTGGAGTGGTTTGAAAAAAAGCGCTGGATTGATTCAATACGCCGAAGATCAGTATACTAAAACTTTAGAAAAAGGGCTTGCTCGACTTATTCACGTAAATTCAATTAAGTATCTCTCTTTTATATCCGATTTGATTGCTGCAAATTTTGAATGGAATGAAGCATGTGCAACAGAAGAAGATCGCATCTTCGCAACCATGTTCTATTACGATATATGGCAAAGACAATCGTTTGAATCATTATCTCAAGGGATACGAGCGATGGGGAATTATACATGGTTTGTTGATGAATTAAAGGAACTAGTCTATGCATTGAAAGAGAGTGTAGATATAGACGTTGAGCCTCTTTTGCTATCATATGATACAACATTGGAGGTTAATGCCCGTTATTCGAGAGAGCAGCTCTTGGTTTTGATGGGAATGCGTACTTTTGAGAAGAAGAGTGCGATACCTCAAGGAGGGATGCTTTCAGTAAAGCCTTTGAATACAGAACTACTTTTTGTGACGCTCAATAAAAGTGAGAAGGATTTCAGTCCTTCTGTGCAATATAAAGATTATGCGATTAACGAACATATCTTTCATTGGCAATCGCAAAACAATGCATCTCATAATAACAATGGGCGTCGGTACTTGACACATCGACGAAATGGTCTAACGATCCTTTTATTTGTTCGGGAACATAAAAATATAGGAAAGTTTACATCCTCTTACTATTGCCTTGGAGAGGTTGAATACCGCAGTTCTCGCGGCGACTTTCCGATGAATATAGAATGGAATCTGAAGACTTCAATGGCTACACCTATTCGGAAAGTTGCCGAGAAAATGGCTGTCGGTTATTAATAATCAGAACCTTCAAAGAGATCGTGGTTTGCTTTTGACTTAGACTCTTTGGTCTTGAAGTTGTTGAAGATATAGCTGATGCTGAGCATGATGTTGGGGTAGCGCGGACGGATGCGTGTGTGCGATGAAAGGTTGTCGGTGGTGCGCGTGCTGGTATACCGTGCCGTGTTGAAGATGTCTCGGAACGTGAGCGTGGCCGAAAGTTTGCGGTTGAGCAGTTGCTGGCGGGCCGACAAGTTGAAGTAGCAATACGCATTTTCCTTACCTTGCGAAGTTACCATGGGACCAATCAGGTTGGCATCGAACTGCAAACGGGTAGTGCCGGTAATGGCAAAGTTGTTGTGTATATTGATGTCGTAGTTGTAGCTGTCGGCATTGCTTCCCGAAGCAAACTCGTTCTTGAATTTATAGTAATAGGCACTCCCGTTGACGTTGAGGTTCCACCATTGCATCAGTTTGAGTTGAGCACTGAGCTCGATGCCCGAAGAGTAGTCTTTGCCTACGTTGGCAAGCGAGTCGAGCGTAACGCCGGGAAGGTAAGCCACACGCACGCGCTCCATCTTGTTGCTGCGGGCTCGGTGAAAGAGTGTTGCCGAAAGGAGATTCCCTTCTGCAAAGGACTTACGGTAGTTGAGCTCGAACACATTGATAAACTCAGCCTTGATGTCGGGATTTCCCATCATGGCTGTATAGTAATCTTCGTAGGTGATATACGGTTCGAGCTGCCAGATGCCGGGACGGTTTACCCGTCGGGAATACCCAAGACTCATCATTTGTTCGTGCGGCATAGCGTAAGCAAGATGGGCCGAAGGATATAAGTCGAAATAGTGGCGGTTTCTACTTTTGTCCTTCATGTCGATATCGAGCACATCGTGAGTATGTTCTCCGCGCACACCGGCTTGCATCTCTACCTGTGCAACCTTTTGTTTCCACATCGCATACACAGCATTCTGACCTCGCTGATAATAGTAAGGCGTGAAAAGATCTTCCCGCCAATAGTAGTCGTAGACCTCTTTGTCCCAGAATTTGATTTTGTAATCGCCATGTTCCGAATAATGGGTGATCTGATATCCGGCCGTAAAGTTGCCGGTTTCACTATACGGAAGTACGTAGTCGAGGTTGCCTTGAACCGACCAGCGGTGCTCGCCTTCGTAGGCCTTGGTACCGTCTACCCGTCGTTGATCTTTATCGTACATGTTGCTTTCGTAGTATTCAAGCGCGTTCCAGTCGTGCTTTACAAAAACACCCGCTTTGATGTGGTGTCCTTTATCGTTGAACTTATGGGTATAGTTGAGGTTGATGTTGGCAAAGTTTTGCTCCAAGTAGTACGAGTCTTTGCTGTTGTAGGTGTGTTTGGTTGCACCTTCTTCGGTGATCCGATCTTCGTCGTATGTCATATCGCCGTTGCGTGCCCGTTTCCAATATCCGGCTTGTGCTTCGACGTACAGACTGTTATTGTGGTTGCTGACCTCATAGCCACCCTTTAAAGAGTAGGATTGGTTTATTCCCTCGCGCGGACCTACCGAATGCGAAGTTGTGGAGATGTTGTCTACCATCGTAGTCTTTCGTTGATCGAAATTACTTTCACGTCTGATGCGTGAAGCCTCGCCCGAGACAAACCACTTCGAGTTTTTGTTTTGCTTGTTGAGAAAGAAGTCGCCACCCCAGGAGCCAATAGTACTCCCCGTCAGATTAACCACTCCGTTGAGACCGGCTTCATAGTCTTTCTTTGTAATGATGTTGATGATTCCCACATCGCCATTGCTGTCGTATTGGGCAGAAGGTGTGGTTATGATCTCTATGTTGTCGATCTGTCCGGCCGGGATTTGCTCCAAAGCTTGCGTACCGCTCAGCACGGCAGGCTTACCATTTACATAAACATTGAAGTTGGAGCTGCCCCGAAACGTGAGTTCGCCGTCGGCATTTACCCGTACCGAAGGCGTATTCTCTAGAATATCTACCGCCGTTCCGCCCGTTGCCATCAAGTTTTGCGAAGCACTGATCGATCGTTTATCAATCTTGTAGATGATTTGTTTGCGCTCGGCAACCATTTCTACGTTATCGAGAGTTTGTGATAACGGCTTGAGAGATATCGTACCCAAGTCTCGGCCGTTGGGATGAGGCATGGTTAGCGGCTTACTGGTGTAGGTTTCGTATCCGGCAAATAAGATCAAGACTTGATAACTTCCTTTCGGAATATCGGAGAATACGAAAGCACCGTCGGTGAGTGTCGTTTGCGCCACGGCAACCGAAGCCTTATTAATCAATACGACATCGGCATAGTCGAAGCTTGCATTTGTTTGCGCGTCGACAACGTTTCCTTTGATAGACGAGTTTGTTTGTGCAGTCATATAAACCAGACAAAGAGAAAAAAGCAGTGTTAAGTAAGTTTTTTGATTTCTTCTTTTCATTTTATTAGAATAAGATCGCAAGGAGCAGAGTTTAACTAGTTGCGTTGTTAACAGTGTGAATATATAAAATATATATATTCTACAACGCATAAATATGGTCACTTTGGAATTTTAGAGAGCTTATTTCTTAGATAATGGACAATATTTAGTGTTTGTTTTTGAGTGAACGTACATTTAATTGTGGGTTTATAGATATTCTTTTAAATATCATAATGTAGATAATTTATTCTGATTAATAGTTTGTTTTTTAGTGTTTTGCGTTTGTTGTATGTAGATTGAATAGGTACTCTTTATTAGCTTAATGTAGATATTATGCCCAGAACAAAATGATGAGCATTCATGTATTGAGAGTAGCTTTGCATTTGAGATCGACATTGTGATGTGATTTTTGATAGCAGTGCTTTTAAGTAATCATTGAAAGTATAATTAAAAGTAAAATCATGATACGTAAAATAGTAATTCTATTTATTCTAGTATCTGTTTTTTTTGATTTAAAATCAAATTACATTCTTAATGTATATGAGAGTGATTCGTCGTTTTCAAATCCAAAAGTTGTGCTTTTCTTCAAGTTTGATCAGTCAGACGTAGATTCGATATATCGAACAAATAAGGAGAGTATTGCAAGAATAGATTCATTACTAAAAGAAAGTACGGTTGATAGCATTTCAATTATTTCAACAGCTTCAATTGATGGAGATGTAAATTACAATGCGGCATTGTCGGCGAGAAGGTCAGATGCGATAACGAGCTTTTTGAAAGATAGATATGCAGAAGTAATAGATGAAAAGATTATAACAGCATATAATGAAGGTGAAGATTGGAGTGGATTACTTGCAGAGGTCTATGAGAGAAAGTGGATTCCACAGAGGCAAGAGTTGATTTCATTACTCACAGATAACACCATTGGGCATAATGAAAAAAAGGAAGCCATAAAAGGAATGGAGAATGGAGTGGTATATGCTTATCTGAAGCAATATGTGTTTTGGAAGCAACGTAACTCTTCGTCAATAGTTTTATGGCAGAATAGAGAAAAACCTCAATACAATACAGATATACTATCGGCAACGTATACAGATTTTGGTCTGAATAATATACAGACAGAGCTTTTTGATAATTGCGATGACTTGATATCGCTTGTAGATACAATTCGTAGTGTTAGAAAACCAATTATAGCTTTTAAAACCAATCTGTTGTATGATGTTTTGACTGCGTTGAATGTAGAAGTAGAAGTGCCTTTAGGTACACGATATTCAGTAGGAGCTGAATGGGTTTTTCCATTTTGGAAAGCTTCAAAATCAGACTTCACATTCAATTTACTCTACGGAAATGTAGATGTCAAGTATTGGTTGGGAGACCGTGCAAAGAAAGAAGTTCTGACAGGTTGGTTTTGTGATATTCTTGGTGGATATGGAAAGTTTGATTTTCAAATATTCAGAAAACATGGAGCACAAGGAACATTCTTTTCAGTTGGTTTAGGAGCCGGATATGCACATCAGATTACACGATCGTTGCGATTAGAGTATGCCCTCGGAGTAGGTTATATACGTAGTAAGTATAATAGGTATGATATGGCCTACGATACAAAATACGGAGATATAAAAGTGATAAGATGTCCATGGAATAAGTCGATATACAATTGGGTTGGTCCTGTACGTGCCGAGATTTCTCTTGTTTGGATGCTTTATCGAAATACACATAAAAGAAAGTAGTTATGAGAGATAAATTATTTGCCAAGCTGGGAATAATAGGAATTGCGATTCTTATTCTATGTTCATGTGATTTCGATCATCTTTATTATGAGACGAATACACGCACATACATTAAACTAAATGTGGATTGGAGCAAAATAAACTCTCGACTCAACGGAGCTTCGGTTTATGTATATCATAAAGATGGTGCTTTATATAAAGCTTTACCTCCTTTTTCAAATCCGTATGAACTTTTAATAGAGCTGCCTAAAGGGCAATACGATTTGATGTTGCATAACAATACTTCATGGGAGTTGCCCAATGTCGAATTTCAAGGACATGATTCGTCCGAAACATTTAGCGTCGTAGCTAAGCCTGATGAAGATATTGAAAAGTCAGACATACCACCTGTAAAACAACCGGATGAGGTTGCGGTGGGCTATGTACGAGACCTTACGGTCACTCAAGAAATGATTGATTACTACCCTGATCGTCCGGGTGATTGCTCACAAAATATACAACATACTATAGATGTTACTCCTGAACCTATCATATCAGAAATAACAGTCATAGTGCATGTCTTAGGATTAAAATACGCAGCTAATGCTCCAACGGCCGAGTTGCGAAATTTAAGTAAAGGCTATTATTTGATGAGTAGGACTAAAAGTAAGACATTGGTTGCGCATCATTTTCTAATGAATTTGAGGCAATTCTATCCTCAATCAAAAGAGGATGGTCAGATAATGCAAGTTATTCACTGTTTTGGTTTTCATGACAATAAAGAGCAACAATACGGATTGCATCTCAACTTTAAACTTGTGAATGGAGAAACACATCCATTAGTGTTCGATATTACAAATAAGATACAACAAATTAATTCATTAAAATATAAAATCGAACTCTCGTGTAGATTACCTGAAGTAATTGATATTGGCGGGAATGGTAGTGGTTTTGATCCGAATATAAAAGAGTGGGAAGACTTAGAAATAGATATTCCAATATTATAAGAATGAGTTTAATGTATTAATAATTGATGAATATGAAAAAGATTATTTTAAGTGTAGCGGTTATTTCTAGCCTCATGTTTGCCTCATGTACAAATGTCGCAGATCAACTAAAAGACTTGCAAAAAGAGCAAAATGCAATAGCATTTTCTACGTACTCGATGTTGTCAAAGGGTGCACCAATTGGAAATAATGGCGCATTTGCAAAGAATGGTTCTAGCTTTGAAGTCGTAGGTTTTCTAGATGCACCGGCTGGTCAATATATGAAAGCACAAGTCATTCATAATGGAACAAGTTGGGGATATGCAAATCCTTTAGATAAAGCATATTGGCCTATTGCAGGAAAGCTTAATTTTTATGCTGTATCTCCTTATGCAGATTTTTATCCTATTAAAAATGGTAATACAATTGCTTATGCAGTCGGATCTGCCACAGCAACTTATACCATTCCAATAACAACAAGCGAACAACAAGATTTGATGTATGCATTTACGGCAGCTTTGAGTAAACCTGCAAATGGAGGAAGTGTAACACTTCCGTTTAAGCATGCGCTAAATCAGGTACACTTTAAGGCTAAAACAGAGTCTAATAATTTATATGTAGACATCGATGCGAATGGAATTCAGCTTTGCAATTTGAAGAATACAGGAACGTTCTCTTTTGGAGCAACAGCCTCATCTTGGAGTGCATCTTCAGGGAAAGCTACATTTACAGCAACTAGTATTGCTACAACAGAGATTAAGTCTTCTATATCGACAACAGTCTCTAGTACATCAGATGTATTAATGCTAATGCCGCAATCATTAACAGCATGGAATCCGGCTGGTAAAGTCAATGCCACTGCACCTGCTCAAACAGGTGCTTATCTTAAAATCAACTGTAAGTTATATACCAAAGTTGGAGATCAAAAGGTTTATTATCATGGAGCTACAGATACTTACAAAGCACTGTATATACCATTTGTAGGAACAGGTATGGATGGAATGGGTAAAAAGATTACTTATACATTGATCTTTGGAGGTGGTTATACTGATCCGGGCGAACCAATCTTGACTCCAATTACGTTTGATACAACCGTTGAAAACTGGGTTGATGTGTCGAGTGATATTCCTACACAAGAGCCAGTTGTAGTGCCGTTTTTAAATTAAGATTGTGTCCTCTTTATAGCAATTAGATGCATAGTTTAGTTTTAAGTACCCAGAACCCGGGAGTTTCTATCCCGGGTTTTCAAAAGAAAAAGAACGTATAAAATTATAGTCATGCAAATACATGTTTTATTTATGAAATTGAGATTGACCATCTTGTTTAGCTTTTTCTTCGCTTGTTTTTCTTGTCAAGAAGTTCTGATCGACGAGGTGACACCCGGTGTTGATCAGATTACTTTCTGTATGGAAACGCAAACGAAAGGCGAAAGTTTAGATAATTCGACAATTGAAAATTTTGGAGTATTTGCATATTATACAGGCTTGAAAGAATGGAGAGATATCTCAGCCTTCATAACACCGAATTATATATATAATCAAAAAATAGAACGGAAGAAAATAAATTCACAGTGGACATCTTGGTATTATTCACCGACAATGTTTTGGCCAAAGTCTACTGAGAAATTAAGTTTCTTCGCCTATGCACCTATTGCAACAGGAAAGAACACTATAAAAGTTTCTGCTGCTTCGGCTATGGGAGCACCAACTATAGAATATATTGTGCCTGTAGATTTAAAAGAGCAGCAGGATCTTTTATATGCGAGACCATTATTAGACAAGACGAAGAACAGCTTTGCAGATGGAAAAGTTCTGTTGGCGTTTAATCATGCTTTAACACAGTTGTCTTTCCAAGCTAAGCTGATTGATGGACAAGAACCAGCAGCAGGTAAAACTATTAAAATCAATACGATCAGATTTGAGAATCTTTATTACAAAGGATATTTGGGATTTAGCGCTCATATGGAATCACTCAATGCATATTGGACTATTGATAAACAATTAAAAACTACATTTCAAACAAGTACACAATCAGAGTATGGCTTGAAAGATATTGTGCTTTCATCATCATTCCAAAGTCTTTGCAAACCAGGGTCACAATTGCTCTTGATGCCGCAACAGTTAGATGTCGCTACAATGACTATTGAATATACTCTTTACGATGCTCAAGGAATGGTAGAAGAAGTTTTTATTAAGAATATAGATTTACAGACTATGTTAAGAGAATTACCAATGGGGAAAAATGTATTGCTAAACATATTATTAGGTGTCAAAAAAGAAGAACCTTGGATTGTTAATGTTGAAATCTTACCATGGGATGATAAAAATGTTTCAGGAGATTTTAGTGCTACATATTTAAATCTTTCATCAACTCAAATGAAGGAACCGTATGGTATACCCATAAAAGTATACTACACAACAGACTATGAATATGAGCCGGAAATTAAATGTGTAAGTAAACCTCAAGGTTGTTTAGACTTTGTGGTGACTGGTCGAGAGGGAGTGATTAATATTCCAGGAAATTTACCTTCAGGAGCCTATGTGTTTCATGTAATTGCCGGTGGCATTAGACGCGTTTTAAAATTAGAAATATTACCTCAACTACCTATTAATACCTATTATTATGACAATTACAGTGTAAATAATAGCGCGAACTGTATCTTGCTTCCTATCGTTTCAAATCGTTCATTTAAGTTACATATAGGGAGAATCGATGAATATTGGGGTAATAGCGATATAACGTTTGGTGGAAATAATCAGAATAATATGATTTCTCAGAATCCCGATTGGATTCCGGAAATTATTTGGTCAGATTTTGATATAAGCAACTCTCAGCTTCATGTGAGAAAAGATCATTTATCAGAGCAAAATGCATTGTATATTGATTGTCGAGACGTATCAATGCTTACAGGAGGAGCCGGAGGTAATATTGTTGTCGGTGTAAAAAGTAATCAAAATGGCAGCATCCTTTGGTCATGGCATATTTGGATAACAGATCTAGTCAAACTCGATGGAGTAACAATATCGTATGATCTACAGCCATTATTACCTGTGTTGGCTTCGAAAGCAGAAATCGCAAATGGTTTTAGGCTCGAAGCACAACGAGTATTAAGTAATAATGGAAAACCTTTTTCTCTAGTCAAGTCTTTTTTGTGCAATGGCGCAGACAATTTAGAAAAGATTGTTTTAGATCGTAATCTGGGAGCAAGAATGGCACAATCAGCAGGTGACAATAATGCAGACACATATGGATTATATTATAAATTTGGTGTAAAGGATCCTTTGCCAAATACACGGAGTCATATATCTGAAAAGAGTGAGCCTATTGTTTATAGAAAAAACAGTTTAGGGAAGCTTTCAGATGGAATATCCTTTATATCTTATCAATATCAGACAGTCTCAAAACAAGCTCGAGATTTTTATGTACAAAATCCAATAGCAATATGTACTGCAAATACGGGCATCGTGGTTAATGATTTAAATGCATATAAATATTGGAATGGAGTAGAAGGTGATCCTGTCTATACCGATAACACCAAAGGCAAGAAAACAATTTATGATCCTTCTCCGCACGGATGGCGAGTGCCGTGGGGTAAAGATTGGCTAAACATACTAACAAATCAATCGAAATTAATGCCTTTCTCATATAGAAATGCATCTACTAATAAATGTGCGTTGGAGGGGTTTAAGTACAATTTGAATGATAAAGCATTTTGGTTTGCATGCTCTGGAGATAGGTCTGGAATTATACCATTAAATGGGAATGAATCTGCAATCTACTGGTCTGGTCATGCTGTTAATGAGGCTGTTTCTTATTTAAAGCTGATTAATAGACCGGCTGAAGAGCAACGATTTATCGTAGAATCAACAACAAGTAGAACCATTGGAGTAATAAGACCTGTAATAGATAATTGATTATGAAAAAAGGGTATATATTATTGATGACACTACTATTCATATGTATGTGCGCATGTACAGATATTGTTTATTATGACGATTCAAGTCAGATGGGAGAGTTGTCGAATGGAAAACTTAGATTAGCAGTTGATATGCAGTTTTCAAAATCTGATTTAGTTCATACTAAGGCAGGAGGAGAGTCTGCTCCAGTCTTGAAAAATGCCTATCTGCTTATCTTTGAATCAACGGATGCTAAAAACCTAAAGGAGACAGATCGATTATTACAAATCGTCAAAGTTGAAACAGGATCTATAGTTCCCTTTTCTGTTGTAGTTAATCCGGTAAAAGTTGATTGTCGAATAAAGGTTATTGTAAATCTAGATGAAGCCGCCGAGACCACTGTTGCCGGTTATACATGCTTAGGAGGCTCAGCCTCGATAGCACCAACAACTATCGGAGACTTCAAGCAATTAATCGTTCCCATGTCATCACTATATGCAAATGATGTAGCAAACGAGTATTTACCTTTTGCAAATGCACAAGATCTATTGGTAGAAGGAGTAAATCCACAAACGAATTTAACTATAAAGTTGGCTCGAGTGTATGCCGAGATCAACTTATCGGTCGATTCTTCAGTTTCGCTGTTTACACTCGAAAGTGTACAGTTGCGCAATGGTTATGAGCAGGGGCGTTTTTGCTTATATCAAGAAGGGGAGTGGGGAGTGACTACTCCTACAGACAAGGTAGTCTATAAGCCGATAGTTGCGGCGAATAATCGTATTGCACCGTTTTATTTATTCGAAAATTTGGGGTCAACGCAATTAGTCGCAGATCAAACCATTATGCTAGTAAAGGGGAGCTATAAAGGGATCTCAGGTTATTATATGCTTTATGTAGAATATGCGATAATTGAAAATGGAGCAACAAGTTATCATTATAATATATGCCGCAATAATCGCTACATAATAACCATAAAGTCTGTAAAGAATTATGGCTATCCAACCATTGAAGAAGCTCTAAAATCGAGCCCTCAAAATGATGCATTAGAGTATGATGTAATGATTGATGATGAAGGGAAGTCTAATGATATTTTATATCATAGCAGTGGTTACTCGATTGGTGCAACAAACTCTGAGGTATGGGTTTATGCCGAGTCTGCAACCTCTGAATATATTGCGACAACGATAACGTTTGATGTAACAGATCTCCCTCCTGGTTCTAACTTTAAGCCTTCGCGCTCGATACAGTGTTCATCTCCGGATATTATAGTAATCAATAGCGCAGAGGTTATTACAAAAGAAAAAGGAATGCCTGTAGATTTAAAGATAAAAGTTCAAAAGCCAGGAGTAAAAGGAGTGATTACGATACAATATGGAGGATTAAGAAAAGAAATTCAAGTTTCATCATTTAAGATGCTAAAGTCAGACTCGCAACAAGCTATTAAAATAGAGAATGCAATGGGGGCAAAATACGAAGATTTGAGTATGAATCCTTGGTTGCGAGTAAGTCGCACGGTTGACTACCCTCAAGGATATGCGCCTACTACAAGCTTTGACCGTCCTACTACTGTATACTGTGTAGCAATGTCACATAAAGAAAATACGCCCAGACAATCCACTCCGCTTTATTTCTATAGAAACTCTGAAGTTGGAACATTAAAAGTAATCGCGGTGCAAACCTATGGTGCAACTTGGGAAAATGATGTGTATTATAGAGAGTCGGCAGCTAAGTCTGCCGTACAAAAACGAGCTAATACGATATTAATACCGAATAAAGAAGTTCGCAATTATCGCATTACCGGAACTCGATTGTATGATTATTATAAGCAAGAGATGTCGAATCTGACAGCCGAAGTTTGTTGGGCTGACTTTAATTTGTTTGATCCGAATCCATTTGAGCCACATCAATTGATTGAGGTTCAAAATATAGATGGTGGTTACCAAGATGTGAGGCTTCGTGTTCGAAAGTATGTAAGCAGTTGCCAAAATGGAGGCAATGGAAACGTCGTTTGGGGGTTAAAGTCGGCCGAGGGTAAATGGGTGTGGACATGGCACATTTGGCTCTCAGATTTAGTGGCAGAGTCAGATAATCAAATTTTATATTCCAACTCAACTTTGCCTGTATTTGCTTCGGCATCGGAGTATAAAACAACCTTCGGCGCAACAACAGGCATAGGTATTCGTTTTCCGAAACTTGTGGCTGACGGAGGTATAAATAAGACTTTCTTAGATCGCAATATGGGGGCAAAGGTCTCATCGTATTTAAGCACGGGGAATATTTATAGTTCGGAGGGCTTGAAACATTATGGCCTATATTATCAATGGGGCAGAAAAGACCCATTGCCGGGATCAGCTTATCTTTCTCAACCAGGGGGGACAAACCCTAAGGATATAGAGATCTTCACGGCGAAATCTAATGTTGGAATATTATATGGAAGTGCACAAGATCATAAAACGAAGAGTCAGATTACAATGATACAATCAATAAATATGCCATTACTTTTAGCTCATGCCGATTATAAAGATTGGTGTACGGATGTAAAAGTAAATCGATGGAACGAAACAAGTACACCAATGTCGAAAGGGAAAAAGACCATTTATGACCCGTCTCCTTATGGCTGGCGACTCAACTGGGGTGCAGGAAATGAGCTTGCAAACACAGCAACCAAAACCTGGAAGGTCTATGCCGATCTTACCGGAATGCGACCTGGCGGCGTACTTGTAGATAATAAATACTGGTTTCCTGCTTCAGGGTCCAGAGATTATTTTACAGGTTATTATAACTGGATAGGTATGGCAGGTGCTTTTTGGACAGGTGGTTATACTTGGGATTCACATGGTGCTTTGAGTTACTTTGAACTCAAAGGTGATCAGTGTTATTATAATAAAGATTTTCATATCGCTCGAACGTATGCGTGCACATTAAGACCTATAATTGACGAAAGATAAATAAAGTAAATTAAGTATATATGATATAAAGAGTGAATATCTTTGTCGGGGTTATGCTTTTTGTAAGCTAAGTATTTGTTTCATATGTTCAGGTTAGTATTATTGGGAAGAATGATTGTTATGAATTTGCCAAAACTTTTATATGTATATTTTGTGTTTAATTTCGCTAGCTCGGCTTATGCTCAATATCCAAATGAGGATATTATAAAATACCATGAGTACATAAAAGACGCTAAGCAGCTTAGATATAGCAATATCTCAGCAGCTATCGAGTATGCAGAATCCGCTCGCTTAATAGCTCATAATATCAATGATTCGAGTTTAGTATTCAATGCTTATTTAGTGATAGGTTCACTATATGGACTGAAAGGGAAGTACGACTCGGCATTGGAGTTTTATGTTGAGGCAGAATCGTTTCTGGATCTAAGCAATGCAAGGAATGTTGCCGAGTATCATATGCATATGGGGTCTATGTATTGGAGCTTGAAAGAAAATAGAAAGGCGATGAGCTATACATCGGAAGCATTAGACGCATACTGTTTAATGCACGATACGTTAAACATTGCTGTCATGTTAAATCTAAAGGGACTTATTGAAATAGAGCAGAAGAATTATACAGAAGCTTCTATTTTGCTTGACTCAGCAATATTATTGAATCGAAAAATAAATCACATCAATGGTGTGTTTTTTAATTTAAATAATTTAGCGTTGATACCGGGCGAAGAAGATCACAAGATTGGCTATCTCAAGGAGATCATACGTAAAAACACAAAAGATAGTTTATTTTGGGCTTTAGCTGAAAATTATAATAATCTGACGTTGGTTTATTTGCGTAAGGGGCAGCTTGCTCATGCGAAAGAAAGTTTGCACAAAGCCTATGCAATGGCAAAGAAATCAAGTTCAACTCGATTGTTAATTGATAATTTTAAGCTGGCGTCAGATATTGCCATAAATGAAGGTGATCACAAAAATGCATATTACTTTATGCTTGAAAGAAATCAAATGATTGAAGATGCTTTTGTGAAAGATAAATTAGAAGAGGTAGAAGAAGAACTTGAAATTAAAAGAAAGCTCAAGCAACAGGCTCTTATTGAGCGTCAAGCTTTCATGATGGAGCAACAAAAAAAAGAAAAGCGAACCTCTGTTGTCTTTGTGATGATTATATTTGTGTTAACAGCCATTTTTATGATACTCTATTACCGTCGTAAACTCGATATTTACCGATTAGAAAAAGAAATGACTGTCAAAAATAAAAAGCTCATAGAACAAGAATTGCAAAAAAAGAAGCATGTAATAATTGCCCAACAAGAGCAAATAACAATGCATAACAATGAGTTGATCGATCTAATTTATTATATAAAATCAAAAGATAAGCTTGTAGATAATGTGCAAGTAATGATAAAAGAGGTTTATAAAATAGCTACATCAGAAATACAGAATCAGTTGAAATTAATTACTGTTTTCATAAAGCAGCATCGTGATAAAGAGAAAAAGATAAACCTCTTTACGGATCATTTAGCTGCTATCGAATCTCGTTTTTTTGAAAAGCTTGAGCAAAAACATCCCAACTTAACAAAGAACGAAAAAGTATTAGCAGCTTACCTTCGAATAGGATTGTCTACGAAAGAAATCGCATTCCTTGTAGATTCAAATCCAAAATCTGTTAATATGGCTCGTTATCGATTGCGTAAAAGCTTAAACCTCGAAGCGGATGAGAGCTTGATTGAGTACTTTGCTACGATTTTAGATTAATAATTCGATATTGATATGCTTGCCAGGGTAATGACATCTGTCTAGATGATTATACTGTTGTATAGATACGGTGGAGCAGGTCGATGTCGACGTCGAGGTGGTTTACCAGGTAGTTGTTGACACCGTTGTATTCTTCGTCAATTACATCGAATGCAGCCTGAAGGTACGCTTCTTCGACGGTAAGAACAGGGCCCAATACCGGATACTTTTGGATGATGGCATCGTACTTTCCTTTCAGACAATCCTTCGAACGCATGTAGTCGAGCATGATGTCTGCACGATCTACGTTGAGTGCCGATAGAAAAAGGGCCGAAGCAATACCGGTACGGTCTTTGCCGGCTGTGCAGTGAAACAGGGTAGGGGCGTCGGTGTTGTTCGAGATTAACTGGAAAAAGGTCTTGAGCAAAGGCTGCGCGTTTCTAATGATATTGCGGTAAATCGATTTCATAGACTCCTCGGGGTTTTTCAGACTGCTGAGATCCAATTGTCGGATGTCCATGTTGTTGAAATTACCGGCAGAGATAGGCAGATTTACATGTTCCGATACGCTTTGAGGCAACTTGTCGGCCGCACTTTCAATCTCGAGAGTTGTGCGAAAGTCAATAACCGTAGACAAAGACAACCGACCAAGGTAATCGAGATCTTCCTGAGTAAGAGCCGAAAGCTCCTCCGAACGAAACATCTTTTCATATTTGGTGTACTTGCCAAAGGCATTCTTAAAACCACCTAAGTCGCGCATGTTGTAGGCCCCATTCATGGGCAATAACCATTTCTCCTTTTTATCTTTTGCCATTGTTGTCCGTATTTAAGTTTTCCTGTTTTGAATGTATAAATATAACCGAAAACCTTGAAGTTGTTCTTCTTTCGTTGGGCATAATTTTACAGGTGAATGGTGCTTAATGTATTTTTTGATAAATAGCGAGTTTCTCTTGTTTTGGAGTTCGGGTTGGCTTGTAAGGCTTAAAAAGTCCATTTTTGAGCTGGATGCGCTGAAGTTGTAATCAAATTAAATCTAACATTTTAGCATCAATACTGTAGTGATGGATGACGAGCTTCGATTGTCTTTATTGAGAAGAATGGTTGAGGCGGCCAAAAAGAAAGTAATTTGTGTCTGAAGACAGCGATTTGTATCGGCTCAACTTCGTGAGAGTGGCTTGGGAGTGAAGGTTGCTAAGGGTTGGAGCGACAGCGGTAAGCTCGATGCGTTGATGTGAAACGTTTTCAATGAAGACGAAAAACGTTTTTATTGAAAACTGTTTTCAGTTACTGCGGTGAGTGAATTCACTCTTCATGGAGAATGCAAAAAGTCTTCGTGGTGAGTGTAAATAGTTACTGCGGTGAGTGTGAAAACTCTTCACGAATACGGAAAATAGTCTCCTCGAAAACTTTGCAAGGTCTTTTAAATAACCAAATAACCTTTTTTCGAGAACTAAACGGCCTTTTTACAAGAACCAAGCAAGCTTTTTGTGCAAAGTAAGCATGGTTTTCAGATGAATTCGGGAAAGTCGAGGTGTGGAAGAAGTAGTTTCGAGCTAAGTAGGCCAACGGAAATTACTTTACCTCCGTTTAGCAACCCTGAAAAGTGCATTTTCTGAGCTCGAAAAAATAGCGATTTCTTCCAATCTAGAGTGGAAATCCACCTCAAACTCCCGGAAATATGTCCTCGTGCATTCCAGAGAAGTTATCATTAAATGAGGCTTAGTGTAAATCCTTGCCCCTCAATGAGTATGCAATGTTATATCGGAAGCTATTAATATTCGTTCTCTCTCATAAACTCATCTACCACATACAGATTACCATATAGGTATAACCCCATACTTTTGTCATGTAAATCGGCACAGGTTTTGCTGGCGTAAAATAGTTCCAATGCTCTCTCTGGATCTATGTTCAGTCGCTTTGCCAACTCTGCTGAGATTTGGCCTATTCGGTTACTTAATATCATTTCCTGAATTTCAGGTGATTCAACCGGATCATTTATCAGATTCTGTTCCATCATATTGAAGATACTTGTCAGTCAGTGACTGGTTTAATAAACATGTTTGATTATTGGGTTGATGCATAGAGAGTCGTTTTAATGCTATGTCTGAACTCATTAGTCCCGACATATATAAGTTGATTGTATCTACAACGCGATCATTAGCGATACCTCCTTCAATATAATCGTAGGCACTAGATGGATTGAAGCCTTTACGGCTAGCAACAATGAATTCGAGCCATTCTTCATCGTAAGCTTTAAAGATTTTGCATCTCGCTTCTTTCATCAAACCTTCTTTGTCGAGCAAATAACGATTTATAACGGGTATGCCTT
>JBOFPV010000124.1:0-22879 GCA_051660585.1 Tannerellaceae bacterium | reverse complement strand
GGCATACGGTATATTGCACCGTACGTGATAAAAACAGGTTTCCCGAACAATATGCCGACCGTAAAGGCTTTGAACTTGTGGAAGCAGACTTTCTCAAAGAAGACACACTTGCTTCATTACCAAAAGATATTGATGTTGCCTATTATTTAATCCATTCAATGACAGCTTCGACATCTCACTTTTCGGAAGATGAGGCTATTTCCGCAACTAATTTTGTAAGATATATAGAATCTACAACAGCCAAGCAAGTGATCTATTTAAGTGGTATAGACAACGACTCAAACTTGTCAAAACATTTGGCCTCGAGACATAACGTAGGTAATATCTTGCAAAGTGGCACTACGTATGCAACAACAATACTACGAGCTGCCATTATTATCGGATCGGGAAGCGCTTCTTTCGAGATCATTCGTGATTTGGTTGAAAAGCTTCCGATAATGACTGTACCGGAGTTTATGAAAAACCCTTGTCAACCCATTGCAATACGCGATGTGATTTATTATTTATTACACATTCTACTAAAGCCGGAAACATTGAACAAATCCTTTGATATTGGAGGCCCCGATATTCTCTCCTATCTTGACATGTTGAAACAAGTAGCTGAGGTACGTCACCTAAAAAGACACATCATTGTACTTCCTCTTATAAAAACAAGATTGTGTGCAAACTGGCTCTACTTCGTAACCTCAACCTCGTATACACTTGCACTCAACCTTACCGAAAGCATGAAGAATAAAGTTGTATGTAAAGAAAATACCATCCGTGAGCTTTTCCCTATACAACTTCTTTCCTTCAAAGAAGCTGTGAATTTGGCATATACCCGTATCGAACAAGATAACGTGTTGTCAAGTTGGCGAGACTCTTTCAGTAGTAGTCACATCGACTGGCTAATAAAAGACCGCGTACATGTACCAAACTTTGGTGTATATGCATACCAAGTCGACAAAGAGTTTGATATTCCACCATATCAAGTTATCGACCGCATTTGGCAAACCGGTGGCAACAACGGTTGGTGGTATGCAAATTGGCTTTGGAGAGTAAGAGGATATCTGGATCTTTTTACTCGAGGTGTAGGGCTTTCGCGAGGAAGAACAAACAAAAATGAATTGTACCCCGGACAAGCATTGGATTTCTGGCGTGTAGTGATCGCCGATAAAGAAAACGGCCGGCTACTTTTGTATGCCGAAATGAAAATGCCCGGAGAAGGCTGGTTAGAATTTACGGTAAAACAACTTGCGTCGGGTAACCGGTTGCGTATAAAAGCAACCATGCGCCCACAAAATATTTGGGGACGCATGTATTGGTATGCTACAAAACCTCTGCACTACTTCATTTTCAATGGTATGTACAAAAGGCTTACTAAGCCTGAATTTTAATTGATTCCTCGAAGACGTCCGTAAAATACACGGAATACTTCTGGGTTAATATCTGCCGGAGTAAACACTTCTAGCAAAATCGGTTGTGAAGCAGTTGGGTCGAAGAATGTAGTAAGTTCTTGATCCAATTCTTCAAAGTTTGTCGCACTACGGTATTCGAACCCTACGGTTTCGGCCCATCCTTTTGCCGTAGTTTGATGCGAACATGCTATGTAGTTTTCCATCGAATCTGAGTTTGACGGGCCACCTAATACACGAAATATTCCACCACCACTATTATTCATTAATACGATTCGCATTTGAGAGTTTACATGCTTGTTCCATAAGCCGTTCATATCGTAGAAGAAACTCAAATCGCCAATAACAAGAAGGGTTATTGTTTCGTTATCCGCGGCATAACCTATCGCTGTAGAAACTACTCCATCGATACCACTCGTACCTCTATTCGAAAAATGCTTTGTCCCCAAAGGCATATCAAACAACTGTCCATAGCGTACAGGTGTACTATTTCCCCAATGAATAGATATATATTGAGGAATATGCTTAATTACATGATCTACAGCCATCATATCAGAGAAAGGAGACTCTTTGAAGTAGGTATCGGCAATCAACCTCACCCTTTTTTCATATCCACGCCATTTTTCTTCATATTCTTTGCCCGTGTCATGCTTTACTTCTTTATTTAATTTCTTCAAAAACTGGCGGGGAGCCAGTGGTATTATATCGGTAAGAGACTGAAAAGTATCAATAAACTCACCATTCTCCGCAACATGCCAATTATGCTTTGGCGTTGCCTTTCGCAACCAATTCTTTACACGTTTTGATACAATATGCCCACCTATCGTAATCAATAAATCAGGTGTCAAATGCTCTGATTCGACTCTTCCCAACATTGATAAGATTGCATCAAAGCTACCTGTGATACATTCCCCTACATCATCAAGGTTTGCGGTATGTTCTGCAAATATTACCACGTCTGATTGCAAAGACAGTTGCTTTAACATCGGACCTAGATTGTTGCCTGGCAATAATTGACCTACAAGAATGATACGTTTATGAGATTTGTTCCACGCTAAGCTATAATCAGCAATATCGAAATCATTATACGCTTGTCGACGTACAACTTTTCGAGCATCAGGCAATTCTTTGATACTAAAGTCATATAAAGGCTCTCCCAATTGAATATTAATATGCACCGGACCTTTACTTTCAGATGTAAGACTAAGTAATGCTTCGTTTATAAGACGGTTACAATACCAAGCTTCTTCTTGACTATTTACTTCGGGCAATTGTACACTCTTATGTACTAAGTTACCAAATGCTCCTGGTTGAGGAAGTGTTTGTCCGTCGTTTTGTCCAATCCACATTTGTTGTCTGTCTGCCGAAATTACCAACAATGGCAATTGCTGATAAAAAGCTTCCGCTACAGCAGAAGAGTAATTAAGCATCGCTGTACCCGAAGTACAACAAACAGCAACCGGACATTGATGCTTCATGATTAAGCCCAATGCAAAATATCCGGCACTTCGCTCATCAACAACCGTATAACATTTGAAAGAAGGATGATGTGTAAATGTATGTATCAAGGGAGCGTTTCGCGAACCCGGAGATAATACAATATGCTTAACACCAAATTTATGAAGTAGAGCTACAAGCTCCAATATATTTTTTTTATCTGAATACATAACTACTTGCATTTAATTATCCGACTTGACCAATAGGCGCAACATCGTTTGCAGTTTATTTTCTGTTTCTTGCCATTCATCTGTAACTTCAGACTGAGGCAAGATCCCCCCTCCCGCATATAATGTAAGCTTGTTTTCATTCTCATGCATACAACGCAAATTTACATATATATTGATGGATTCTTTATCCATTATCGGACCTAAAAAGCCCGAATAATAGGATCGATTATACCCTTCGTGATCAATTATATATTGATATGCTTTTTCCTTTGGCAATCCACATACTGCAGGTGTAGGATGAAACATTGAGAGTATCTTTCCTAAGGATAGGTTCTTATTTGCCTTGAAATGAAAGGTACTTTTTAGATGAATCAAATCTCCGGCTTTTACAGTATCCGGTCCAAACTCCTCATATGTATCTGCCAAGGAACCTATACATTCACGCATATATCGCACCACTACATTCTGTTCTCCTTTGTTTTTTGCACTCCATTCGGGCTTTATACAGATTCCACTTTTCATTGTTCCGGCAAGTGCAACAGTCGTATAAACATTTTCACTACCTGACAGTAAAATTTCCGGGGTTGCTCCCATCCAACAACCTGTAGATGGAGTATAAAATAGATAAACAAATGCATCTGAATACAGTAATCCTGCACGTAACAAGTTTTCTCGCCAAGAAAAACCAGTCGGTTTCTCGATCGTATAATTTCTTGACAACACAAGTTTATCAAATGATTTATTTTGAAGCTCCTTATTGAATGAATCAAATACTCTACTATAACAATCTTTAGCTACAGACTCTTCATTTGTAAAGCTTTCTGCTTGGATCGGAAAAGATCGGTCTGCACTCGTTTTCAAGTATTCTGAAATCCTGGCATCATCATCCAGATAAATATCAGGATGAATCAATAATATCGGATTATCTATTGATGTAGCAAATGGTGCAACCACAAAACCGGCTTCAGTTGAAATATCTTCATAAGCTCGCAATTGCTTGGGGTCTCCACTCTCTTGTGCGATTAATTTGAAATCCGACTCTCCGGGAAGTCTAAATAAAGCAAAACTGATTTCACTTCCAATCAAGTGATCTAAACCGGTAAACTTCTGACTATCTAATATCATCTCTTGTGTAATATACTATTCGTTACTCGCACAGAAGACACTAATTTTCCCGACGCAGAAAATGCATCGATGTTCCATATATGTGTAGACTTTCCTTTATGTACTAATGTACCCACAGCTTTTACAACGCCTTCGCGAACAGAAGATATATGACTACCGCTTACTTGAATACCTCTACATTCTTCTCCGGAGTTACATAAGCGCTGAGAACCTAACCCTGCCACAGTTTCGGCCAACAATAATGTTGCGCCACCGTGAAGAATCCGTGCCGGTTGTACCGTTCTTTCATCAACAGGCATTGTTGCTACAATTCTGTTGTCGCCAATTTCTGTAAACTCAATTCCTAAATGATCTATTACAGTATCCTTCATCAAAGAGTTTATCTCTTCTGATGTAGAGTTTCGATTTATCATGCTGCTGTAAAACTTAAATATGTTTCGCCTATGAACTTCAAATTTACTGCGTTTTTTTAAGAGTATTATCCTATAAACTTAAAAAACCGCTTGTTGATTATTTAAGTTCCTACAATACACAACTATATAAAAACACCAGTTGTTCTTTATATAGTTAAATATGTGATTGTTATGATAAAGGGATTGATCATTCGAGAAGAACAGGCCAATGATTTTAGACTAATCTCTAAAATTATTCATTCAGCGTACAAGCATAGTAAAATGAGTACGCATAACGAAGAAGAACAAATTGAGCGTTTGCGCCAAAGTGAAGCCTACGAAAAGCACCTTGCTTTAGTAGCAATTCTAAACGATACAATTGTAGGATATGTCATGTTTGTACGTATTAAAATTGTAGACACGTACAAAGTATTTGATGCTATCGCCTTAACTCATATTGTTGTAGACCCAGAATACCAACACATGGGTGTTGCAACTGAATTGATGCATGCTGGTCATGAAATTGCAAAGAAATTAGGTTTTAAGGCTATCTTTTTATTGGGTATGGAAGACTTTTTCCCAAAATATGGCTATATTCCGGCATCTGAGCTGGGATACAAAAGCCCTTTTGATATGCCAGACATGTATTTTATGGGACTTGAGCTCGAAAAGAATGCTTTGCAAAATGTAAAAGGAAGCATCGTTTATCCAAAAGAGTTTTTTAAGAGATAAGTCTCTATTTCGAACCTTTATTAATCTATCAGCCTATGGACGCAAAAGTACTTATTGAAAATGTAAAACGCGCATATCTTATTGTATATGCTGACAATCAAATTGACGCAGAGATTGAAGCTACAAAATATTTAATAGAACAAGGTAACGGTTATGAAGCACTCAATGCTTATATCATTGACGACTCCGTAGCAGAAAAGCCCTTATTCGTTTCGGATCCATTGCATGTATATCGTGTGAGATATCATTAAAAACAAACGTTTCTTTTAGAAACACATTCAAGATCAACACAACGAAAACGGGAGCCTGAATTAAATCAGACTCCCGTTTCTATTTCAACATCAATCAAAAAAACTTCTAAACTTCTTGAAGATCTTCTCTTTCACAGATTTTGAAGGCTGGAAATTCGAAGCATTTTCAAGACCGGTAAGTGTTTTCTTTTCCGAATCTGTCAAGTTTTCAGGAACATAAACGCTTACATTTACGATAATATCACCTGTTCCATACCCATTAACTGAAGGAAGACCTTTATTACGTAGACGAAGCATTTTACCTGGTTGTGTACCTGCATCGATCTTAATCTTAGCACGACCGTCAATTGTAGGAACTTCAACCGTACCACCCATTGCGGCAGTTGGGAAGCTTAGTAACAAATTGTAGATCAAGTCATTTTCATCACGAATCAATTCTGGATGTGGCTCTTCTTCAATGAGAATAAGCAAATCTCCATTTACACCACCATGACGAGCAGCGTTACCTTTGCCCGACATTGCTAGTTGCATACCTTCGGCAACACCTGCCGGAATATTGATTGTGATAACTTCTTCATCACGTACAATACCTTCACCGTTACAGTGTGAACATTTCTTTGTGATGATTTTACCTTCTCCATGACATGTAGGACATGGAGCCGAAGTTTGCATTTGACCAAGTATGGTATTTGCAATCTTCGTTACCGATCCCGTTCCGTGACAAGTAGTACAAGACTCATAAGCCGTACCGCCGTCTGCTCCGGTTCCACTACAAGAAGTACAAGAAATGTATTTCTTTACTTTAATCTTCTTTTCTACACCTGTAGCAATCTCTTTTAGTGTAAGCTTCACCTTCACACGAAGGTCTGATCCTCGATTTACACGACGACCACCGCCGCCACGTTGTCCGCCACCAAAACCTCCGAATCCGCCAAAGTGACCTCCAAAGATATCTCCAAATTGAGAGAAGATATCATCCATAGAGAAACCGCCTGCTCCGCCAAAACCACTAGGACCGCCGCCGCTAGCAGCTCCACCCATTCCGGCATGACCAAATTGATCGTAGCGAGCTCGCTTGTTTTGATCGCTCAATACATCATAGGCTTCGGCTGCTTCTTTAAAGTTTTCTTCAGCCTCTTTATCATCCGGATTTCTATCAGGGTGAAACTGAATCGCCTTTTTTCTATATGCTTTTTTTATTTCATCAGCTGATGCATCTTTTGAAACACCCAGCACTTCGTAATAATCTCTTTTGCTCATTCTATTTTGTGACCTCCTTATTATTCTGCAACAACTACTTTAGCGTGACGAATCACTTTCTCATGCAAAGTATATCCTGTTTGTACACAGTCAATAACTTTACCTTTCATTTCTGGAGCCGGCGCCGGAATTGTTGCAATAGCTTCACATAGCTCAGTATCAAAATCAGCATCTTTCGCTTCGATAGGTTTCACACCTTGATGAGACAAGAAACTGATAAATTTATTGTAGATAAGCTCTATCCCTTCAGAAATAGCTTTTAAATCTTCTGCATTCTGAATGTTTGCCAATGCTCTTTCAAAATCATCAACTACAGGTAATAAGTTTACCAATACACCCTCTCCGCCCGATTTGATAAGTTCGGCTTTTTCGCGAATTGTTCTTTTACGATAATTATCGTATTCGGCCATCAAACGAAGGTGTGCATCGTTCATTTCTGCAACTTTATTTTGTAGCATCTCAATCTCTGCCGACACATTGTCAGTAATTGATGCTGAATCAGACAAGTTTTCCGCCTCAGACTGAACATTTGTCGTTTCCTCTGTAGCTACTTCTTCGTTGTTATTAATCAACTCTTCCTGATTTACATTTTCTTGATCTTTCATAGCAATATAATCTTTATTATTTTCAACTTGATTTTCAGGCAAATCTGCCTTTCCTCGAAGGTAATTCGCCAATTTCGAAAGTATACTTTTCCTTTTAGGCATATCAACTCTCTTTAATAAGTTATCAAATATACTGCCATACTTTCGTTCTCTAATCATTTAATCTATTATTTTTGTCATATATTAAATTTATACCTAAAACAATAAATGACATTCGATATATGAACAGAACTATTTTGAACCTTTTAATGCTCTTCATCTCGGCTTCAACTTTTGCGCAAAGTGGAAACGAAATCATATGCAGATTAGGGTTTAACTATGAATTGAGTAAAGCCGAAAGTTGGGGAAAAGATTTACCAGTTGTTAAAAGCATAACACCTTATACTCAAGCTGCCTCTTCGGGACTAAGAGTAAATGATATTATTCTTGAAGTAGATGGAGTTGCTACCTCTACAATTTCGGGCGTTGAAATAGAAGACTTATTCAATCTTAGCGGCAATAACGATGTTATTGTTACAGTACAAAACTTCAATTCGCCATCAAAACAAATCTTATTAAAAAAAGAATGCAAACAAGCGAAGGCTATCAGCGAATCTGATCTTGCATCTGCATTTTCATTCTACAGCCTAGAATCGACAAATGATCAAGCATTTGCATGCCCTTATAAAACGATTGCAGATTATACTACAAACTTATCCAACTATCACAGCTTTGCATTTACAACCATAGATGATGCAAACTTCGAATTGGAAACAGCCATTAATAATACAATAAAGAAGGAGCTTTTGAACAAAGGCCTTGTATATGATCCTGATCAACCAGACATCATTATACAAACATTCTATTATTTTGATAAGAATCCAAACTTTAGTTCGGTTAGTTCAAAGAGTAAAGATCAAAAACAGTATCGCTTCAATCCGGTTACGAAATCGATGGAAGCATTTCCATACCTACCAATCGAATCTCCAGAGTCGGATGCTGAATACTTGCTTCAATACGGCTTTAGACTGATCGACCGCAAAAGCTCCCAAACCGGACAACTTAAAATCATTTGGGAGTGTGAGTCGAATGAACTGCTAACCAAAAGCATGTCGATCAGTGAATACGCTCGAAACAATACGCCTTTGATGCTGATGCAATTTCCAGTAATCAAATATGGCCGCAACCCATATTACTTAGCTAAGAGTAAAGCATATAATTACACCGGACTTCATTATAACATAAATAACTTAAGTGAAATTGTTGCCGTAGACAAGAATTCACCTGCATATAATGCCGGTATCCGGAAGGGAGACATCGTTGAGAAGATCAACAAAACAAAAATGAATCAAACAGCCCAGGAGTTTAGTGCAGCTTACAAACGTTTTATTACCGAAACAATGCCTTTTAGAGACCCAGATACTCGTTTTACTGATAATGCCGGTTTCCAACGCTGCATGTTTTGGAGTGAAGGTTTCTACCCTGAAATTGCAAAAGCATTCACAAAAAATGAATACCTGCCAGCATTCTCATATTTATATAAGTTTGCTCCATACGTAGATATCAATGGTGTAAATAGCTCAAACTTTGTCATCAAAAAAGGGAGCTCGAAGCAAAACATCGACATTACTCCTGAGTTTAGAAAACAAGCAACTGTTGAATTGAAGTAACAAGAAGTAAATACTTAATATAATAACTAGCCCCTAAAAAGAATAATACTTTTTAGGGGCTAGTTATTACTCTGGGTCAGAGCATTCAAATCACATAGTTTACAAATCAAAAGAAGTTCTCGCTTGGCTCTTTTCCATTCCCTTCATGAGAGCCATCACAGAACGGTTTATTTTGGGATTTTCCACAACAGCAAATAAAGCATTTATCCTGTATCTGATATTCTTTACCATCTGATGTTTTAATAACTACTGGTCCCTTTACCTGAATTGGTGCTACTTTATCAACAGAGACCAATATTTCTACAGTTGGAATGTTCTTTATCAGCTCTTCATTTTTAGTTTTAGTTTCCATAGCAATAATATGAAGTGTCCATTATTTGTATTTAAACAGTTCACAGATGGGAAAGTTTTTGAAATAGACTTATACTTCATTCGGTATAAACAACTTTTATGTATAAGAATACGAGTAAAATACAGTTTTAAATTCGAATAAAATTGAATAATCAATCAACATCTTGGCTCGTTATTGTAATTATCTTCTTTTATCTCTTCATTCAAATAGATTGTTTATAAATAATAAGTAACACACAATCGTTCATTTCTTGCCTCTTTTACGCACTTTAAACACATTCTTCAAAATATCAAAATAACACATCCAAGCAATCTAAACAATCTCAACGCAAACAAACCATGCAAAACGCGCCCAAAACACCAACAACTTATTACCCAAAAAGAGGCAGTCGCTTTCATTTTGATAATCCTAAACTTAATTTCCTTAACATATACGGCAACACCCCAAGTTGCACACGCCTATAACACACGCTATAGCAAACAAACTAAAAAAATAAATTCTGCAAACTCATAAGTTTGCAAACTCGTTTTCAATGAAAACGAAATACAGCTTCATTGAAAACAAGAAACAGTCTTCATTGAGAACGTTTTTTACTCAAATAAAAAAAGCTCTTTAGGTTTATCTGAAAAGGCTGTTTGGTTTCCCAAAAAAGTAAACTAGCTTTTTTTATAAACCTTGCATGCTTTTTGTGAAAAACTATGCTTAAACACAAGAAAATCAGGGTGTTTAAGACCGACTACCGTAGTGTAGCCCCAAATTCTATTGATCTAAATAATGTTTTGATAGGATTTTCCGGGTGAATAAAAAGGGCAATTTTTCTTCATTTAGGAGCCAAACCTGATATTTCAGCACAATTTTGCCTTTACAACTCATTTATCTTTCCATTTGCACCAATCTACCTTAATGTAAAAACCTAGAGAAACACAAATGTACTGCTTATCATGGTCACGACATCTCCACATTACGCTGCACTAAATATGCTGGAAGGTTGTAGTCATTTTTTGTTTTCTTTAATTAATATGCTACCTTTGGTTCTACCACATTATAAAATATATAATATCATGTTTAGTAAAGAAACGTATATAGCTCGTAGAGAAAAACTAAAGTCAACACTAACTTCCGGGATTCTCTTGTTTATGGGCAACGACGAATGCGGTGTAAACTATGCCGATAATACATACCATTTCAGACAAGACTCAACTTTCCTATATTATTATGGTCTTAATTATGCAGGACTTTCTGCAATTATCGACCTTGATGAAAACAAAGAGATTGTTTTTGGCGATGAGCTTACTATCGATCACATTGTATGGATGGGAACACAGCCTACACTAAAAGAAAAATGCGAGCGTATTGGTATCGACAAAACAATGCCGTCGGCTTCTATCGCCGAATACCTTGCAAAAGCTGTAGCACAGGGACGCAAAATACACTTTCTCCCTCCATACCGTGCCGAGCATACATTGAAACTAATCGAATGGTTAGATCTTAAACCTTCGGCTCAGATTGCATCGACAGAGTTTATCAGAGCTGTTGTAAACATGCGCAATTACAAATCGGCAGAGGAAATTGAGGAAATTGAAAAAGCTTGCAACATCACGGCAGATATGCACCTTACTGCAATGCGTATGGTGCGCCCGGGTATCAAAGAGTGCGAAGTAGCTGCGGCTGTAACAGAGGTGGCGCTTGCCGCGGGCGGACAGCTTTCGTTTCCGGTGATCGCTACGATCAACGGGCAAACACTGCACAACCATTACCATGGTAACACAATCAAAAGCGGAGATATGCTCCTACTCGACTGTGGAGCTGAAACTGCAATGGGCTATGCCGGTGACATGTCTTCGACTATTCCGGCCGATTCTGTCTTCACGCAACGTCAACGCGACATTTACGACATTCAGGTAGCAGCACACGAAGCTGCAGTCGATGCTCTTAGACCAGGCATCCGTTTTGAAGATGTTTATGATCTGTCTTGCATGACAATTGTAGAAGGATTGAAGTCGCTTGGTTTTATGAAAGGCGATGCGGCCGAAGCCGTAAAAGCCGGTGCGCATGCGCTGTTTATGCCTTGCGGACTCGGACATATGATGGGACTTGATGTACACGATATGGAGAATTTGGGTGAAGTTTGGGTTGGTTATGACGGACAACCAAAGAGCACTCAATTCGGACGTAAGTCGCTCCGTTTGGGTCGTACATTAGAGCCGGGTTTTGTTCTTACCATCGAACCGGGCATCTATTTCATTCCTGAATTGATCGACAAATGGAGAGCCGAAAATCAATTTACCGACTTTATCAACTACGAAAAAACATCTATGTACAAAGACTTCGGTGGCATTCGTAACGAAGAAGACTATTTAATCACAGCCGATGGCAAACGTTTGCTAGGTAAACCTATACCAAAACACGCGGCCGATGTAGAGTTGCTTCGATAAGCATTGAGGCTTGTTCGATAAAAAAAAGAGCGTTAACATGTGTATCTCATAACATTAAGACGTATCGTTTGTTTTAAAAGAAAACAGATCGCTATGGATACACATGCTAAGCACTTAATCAAACAAATCAATCAACATGCCAATGAGGCCAAGAGTGATTGGTGGAATAGGCACTTACACAATGCCATTCAATTTGCAGGTGTGACAATGCCACAACTCAAAAGCATTGTACGCGAATGGAAAAAAGAGAATCCCCTTTCCGTAAAAGCGTATCTTGAAATTGCAGACTTAATGCTTTCGAAAGAAATTGCGGAGTATAAAATTGCAGGGATCTTGATTTATCAGAAATGTATCATCGGTAAAATCGAAGATAAAGTTGTGCTTTATCATGTAGAAAAGCTCTTTAACGACAACTTAGTCTACGACAAGTTTACGTGTAGCAAACTTGCTCAGATCGTGATTGCAGCTTTGATCAACGACGGTAACCCTGATATTATTGATCAGATCATTGACTGGAGTGCTTCTGAGAATATTTGGCTAAGTAGGTGTGCGATGCTTGGTTTTGCAAACTGCAAAGAACTGAAACAACATCATCATATCCTAGACGCTTCAATGCGATTGAATATTAAGCGTGATGAAGCTTTGCATAAAACTGCAGTTGCTGAGCTGCTCCGAAAGATTGCATTGTTTGATCCCATCTGGGTAGGACAATTTATCGATGCTAAGCAAATATACATTACTCCCGAAGTAAAGAAGATTGCATTCAAACTGAAATAAAAATGAAAGCGGGCGCACCAGCAATGGTACGCCCGCTTTGTATATTATGGTCAGAAGATTAGTCTTCCAACATGATTTCAAGAATCTGACAAGCAGCTTTCGATACAGAAGTACCAGGACCAAAGATTGCCGATACACCAGCTTGGTATAGGAAATCGTAGTCTTGTGCCGGAATAACACCACCTGCGATAACGATGATATCTTCGCGACCTAGCTTCTTAAGCTCTTCGATTACCTGAGGTACAAGTGTCTTGTGACCTGCAGCCAATGAAGAAACTCCCATAACATGTACGTCGTTTTCTACAGCCTGACGAGCAGCTTCGGCTGGAGTTTGGAACAATGGTCCCATATCCACGTCGAATCCGCAATCTGCATATCCTGTCGCTACAACTTTGGCACCACGGTCGTGACCGTCTTGTCCCATTTTCGCGATCATAATACGTGGCTGACGACCTTCTTTCTTCGCAAACGCTTCAGCTAGTTCGCAAGCACGAACAAAGTCTGCGTCTTTCTTAGTTTCTGATGAGTACACGCCCGAAATAGTTCTAATGATTGCTTTATAACGTCCGGCAACAGCCTCACACGCATCCGAGATTTCACCAAGAGTAGCACGTACTCTTGCTGCTTCGATTGCTAATGCCAACAAGTTACCGTCTTTAGTATCTGCACAAGTAGTAATTGCTTCCAAAGCTTTCTTCACAGCAGCTTCGTCACGAACTTCCTTCACTTGGTTTAGACGTTCGATTTGTTGAATACGTACAGCAGTATTGTCTACTTCAAGAATATCAATAGGATCTTCTTTCTCTAGACGATACTTGTTTACACCCACAATTACTTGAGCATTTGAGTCGATCTTAGCTTGAGTACGAGCAGCAGCTTCTTCGATACGAAGTTTTGGAAGACCTGTTTCAATTGCTTTAGCCATACCACCCATGCTTTCGATTTCCTGGATGTGAGCCCATGCTTTCTCTACAAGCTCGTTTGTCAACGACTCTACATAGAAAGAACCTGCCCATGGATCGATTTCTTTACAAACTTGAGTTTCCTCTTGAATGTAGATCTGTGTATTACGAGCAATACGTGCAGAGAAGTCGGTAGGAAGTGCGATCGCCTCGTCAAGTGCATTTGTGTGCAAAGACTGAGTGTGACCAAGTGCAGCTGCCATCGCTTCGATACAAGTACGACCTACGTTATTAAACGGATCTTGCTCTGTCAACGACCATCCTGAAGTTTGACTGTGTGTACGAAGTGCCAATGACTTCGGATTCTTAGCGCCGAAGCTCTTAACAATCTTAGCCCACAACATACGAGCAGCACGCATTTTTGCAATCTCCATGAAGTGGTTCATTCCAATCGCCCAGAAGAAAGACAAACGTGGAGCAAACGCATCTACGTCGATACCTGCGTTGATACCTGCACGAAGGTATTCCATACCATCGGCAAGTGTGTAAGCCATCTCGATATCTGCTGTTGCTCCTGCCTCTTGCATGTGATAGCCGGAGATAGAGATCGAGTTGAACTTAGGCATATTTTGTGAAGTGTATTCAAAGATATCAGCAATGATACGCATTGAGAACTCTGGTGGGTAGATGTATGTATTACGCACCATGAACTCTTTCAGAATATCATTTTGAATGGTTCCTGCCATCTCTTCAAGCTTAGCTCCTTGCTCCAATCCTGCGTTTATGTAGAATGCTAGTATAGGAAGTACCGCACCATTCATAGTCATGGATACAGACATTTTATTCAATGGAATACCTTCGAATAAAACTTTCATATCTTCTAGCGAACAAATAGATACACCTGCTTTACCTACGTCACCAACTACACGTTCGTGGTCGGCATCGTATCCGCGGTGTGTTGCAAGGTCGAATGCAACAGACAAACCTTTTTGTCCTGACGCTAGATTTCTACGGTAAAATGCATTAGATTCTTCTGCTGTAGAGAAGCCCGCATATTGACGAATTGTCCAAGGACGCATCGCATACATACCGCTATATGGCCCACGAAGATATGGTGGCAAACCGGCAGCATAACCAAGATGCTCCATGCCTTCGAGGTCTTCTTTTGTATATACAGGCTTAACCTGAATATGTTCCGGAGTGTTCCAAACAGAATCGATTCCGTTTGCTTTGGCCCATTCACTTGCATTGGTTGAAGTAAAGCCGGCCGATTTGTAATCTATATTTCTAAAATTCGGTCTCATTTTTTGTCTATTTCTTATTATTGAATACTACACTGCTGCTTACTGCCATCCGGCAAATAAGAATGATAAAGACAAGAGCAGTGCAAACAATAATTGCAATCGTGAAGTTAACTTATTTAGGTCTTTGATCGCTTCAGATGAAGAGTTGTTCACATCGCGAAGCAGTACAATACATTTCCATGCCAGCGGCAAGGTAAACAGCGCACATAAAGACATCAAAGGCAATACATCTGTTATTACTAATAATACAAGTATACTATATGCCACATAGATATGAGCTTTATAAAAACTTGTAAGCTGTGTTATACTTTTTGACAACACGGCTGTGCGCACACCTGTATGCTTATCTGCAACGTATTCTGTAATTGCATGCGATTGGATGATATTCAACGTAATTAATCCTACAGGTATTGAAAGCAACAATAGTTGCCAAACCAATATAGAAGTTAATACATACCCTGTACCTAACACAACCAACGGACCATATACAAGAAAGATGAGAAGATCGCCCGATAATGTATATTTAAGTCGGGGATATAGTAAAACCGCAAAAACACCAACGACACCCATCCAAGCCAATTGCCAACCACTGGTCATCAATAGAAACAAGCCTATCAACATACCTACGATCAAACAAATGTTAGCTATCACTAATAGACTTCTAGGTGGTTGTGGATTTTGATTTACCTCAACCGATTTATGACTTTCACCATAATGCTTGTACGCATGAAACAAGTTGCCGGCTGTTTGGAAGAACAATGCTCCAAGCAATGCAACAAACCCCAGAAACCATTCAATATGATATCCAGAAAGTATGCTTATGTAATAAACATACATAATCGCAACAAATGAGGGCATAGAGCCGCCTGGTAAAGACCAAGGTCGAGCATAAGCAGCCCAATCGGATGAAGTGGTTTTTTTTCTCATATCTGTATTAAGCTATACCTAACTTTGCATTAAATGCTTTTAATGTTTCAAGCACATTAGAACGAACATTAATAAACTGGTCGATACCTTGAGCTTTAAGTTCATCCATACAAGCAGGAGCTCCGGCAATTACTAGTTCTGCATCGTTTCCGATTGTAGCTTTTGCCTGAGGTGCGAATTCAGCATATTCATCATCGCTTGAGCAAAGAACAATCACTTCGGCTCCCGCAGCTTTGGCAGCTTGAACACCGCTCTCTACTGTTTCAAAACCTAAGTTATCGATAACTTTGTATCCTGCACAAGCAAAGAAGTTGCAAGCAAATTGAGCACGAGCCAAACGCATTGCAAGATTACCGATTGTAAGCATAAACACTTTAGGTGTTTTTCCTGACTTCTCAGTTGCAAGACGAAGCTCTTCAAATTCTGAAGCTCCTCTATCAAAGCATAATGTTGCAATTGTTTTCTCTTGTGAACATCCACATCCGCAACATTCTGATTTTTCAATTTTAGCTGCTGCTACTTCTGTAAAGTTTGGATATTGATTTGTTCCAAGCAAGATTTCACGACGTGTAGCAATTGCTGCTTTACGAGCTGTTGATGCTGCGTTTACAGCGCCTTGAATTACACCTTCTTTTACTGCTTGATAGAATCCGCCCATGTCTTCAACTTCATTGAATAGCTTCCAAGCTTGATCAGCGATAGATGAAGTAAGATTTTCAATATAATAAGAGCCTGCTGATGCATCCACTACTTTATTAAAATGAGACTCCTCTTTCAATAATAGTTGTTGGTTACGTGCAATTCTCTTAGAGAACTCATCTGCTTTTTTATAAGCTTTATCAAATGGAGTTACAGTAATCGAGTTTACACCTGCAATAGCAGCGGACATTGTTTCTGTTTGAGAACGAAGCAAGTTTACGTGTGCATCGTAAATAGTCATATTCCACTCAGATGTTGTAGCGTGCATATACATCTTCGCTGCACAACGACATAATCCGTCTGGCTGATTATTAGGACAATCGTGTTGACATTTTGGTGCGTATGCAGCAACAATCTCAGCCCACAACCATCTTGCAGCACGTAATTTAGCAATTTCCATAAAGTAGTTAGCACCAATACCGAAGTTAAATTTAATCTTCTTCGCTACTGTATCTACCGGACAACCTGCTTCATTTAATTTTGCAATCATTTCATTACCCCAAGCCAAAGCATAACCTAGCTCTTGAGTAATATATGAACCTGCATTGTTGAAGTTTACTGCATTTACAGACAACACTCTGAAACGAGGAAGTGCCTGCGCTGCCTCAACTACAACTTTAGATTCTGCTACCCATTCGGCATTTTCTTTACCTTTAACAAGCATTTTCTTGAAAGGATCATAATCTACCGAACCGAAACATTTAAGCAAATCACAACCACTAGCTTTGATATAATCTGCCAAGATTGTGATAAGTTCTACGCTTTTACGGTTGCATGTTTTAAAGTTAAGTTCTACAACTTCAGGATTGATTCCTGTTAGCAATTTTGCAATGTTATCTGCTGTAACATCGTCTGCTTTAATTTGGAAACCAAGAGAATCTGCACCTCTCGACAAGCAATCCAAAGCTTCTTTGTTTGCTGCTTCGATACATTTCACCTCTACGTTCTGACGTACTTTCCAGTCATTGTCTTTCTTGGTACCACGAACATAAGGAAATTCTCCGGGTAAAGACTCTGTAGTCTTCATTCCCTCGATATCTTCCGCTGTGTAAAAAGGGTTGACATTGAAACCTTCATTGGTTCTCCAAACAAGCTTTTTCTCAAAGTCGGCACCTTTAAGGTCGGCAACGATTTTCTCCTTCCAGGCTTCAGGTGTTACCTGGGGAAAATCTGAGAAAAGTTTTTCTTTAAGTTCTGCCATAATATTAATAGTTAGAAAACTGTAATGATAAAATAAGACTGTTTATTTTTTACAAAACAGCTTTGCAAAGGTAGAAAATTTCAATACAAAGCAAAGTTTTAAGACTTAAATTGCACTTTCATGTAAATATTTAGCAAAGAAACGTTGCATTTTAAGTATCAAATTTCATTAATCATTTATGAATAGAACAAGATAGTATTTGTAATGTTTGATGTATTAAAGAAAGAAATACAATACAATAAGAATGATAAGACAAACAATACCCCTTTAGCAAATAAACTACAACAAACAATCTTATACATTTTTTTACACAACTACAAATAAACACTTTTATGCACAAATATCTGTTCCTTGTGCATAAACGGCTACTTTTTACCTGAATTTTTCTTCTTCTGTTTACGAATCTGATCAGCTTTATAACGGTACTGCTCTTCTAAATCCTCAAGGCCCTTCTTCGCATAAACATCAGCTAAATAATCATGAGCTGAAGCATTTGAACCTTTTATTGATATGGCTTTCAAGAATGCTGATTCAGCTTCATCTAAATGGTTTTGTTCGAACATACTTTTTGCCTTATTATACCATCCTTTGAATGATCGAGGGGAAAGTTCAATTACTTTATTAAAACAAGTATCTGCATTGTAGTAATCGCCCATATCAAACAAAGTAACCCCCTTTCGTATCCATGCATCCAAAAAAAGCGGATCAAACTCTAATGCTTTATCAAAGTTTCGCAAGGCAGCCTTTGCATCTCCCGCAGATATAATACACTCATTCCCCATAAAATAAAACTCTTCGGCATAATTACGCATCGTTTTAGCAGTTTCATATTGCTGCTCTTTTATTTGTACAATCTCTTGCTTCAACTTTTCAATCGTATAAAGTTGACGTTGTATAAACCGCTTCACTAATGGATCTGACAAATCATTTCTGGTTTCTACAGCTTTAGAGAATGAATCAATAGTAGCAGCATAATCTCCTTTTGCAAAACTTTTGTATGCATTTAAATATAATGTTTCCGCCTCTGCTTCTCGAATACTCTGCTCAATCAATCGTTGATCATTGAACTGTCGACTAAACACCTTTATGTCATCACGCACAAAAATATCTCGTTGCTGAATATTACGTTTCAATACCAATCCCTCAAGCGAAGTACAACGACTCAAGGCTACATAGGTTTGTCCGCCGGCAAAAACACCTCCGGTAAGATCCACCACTACCCTTGAGAAGGTCAACCCTTGACTCTTGTGAACTGTAATTGCCCAAGCCAATCGAATTGGTAATTGCTCGAAACTCCCTATTACCTCCTCCTCTATTTTCTTATCTTTTTCATTATATGTAAACTTTCTATTCTGCCAGGCAGATGGTTCAACTAAATGCTCGCTTCCATTCTCTAATAATACATAAACATCTCCAGCATCAGTTATTCCCGACACAACACCAATTGTTCCATTCACCCATCTGCGCATAGGATCATTATCAATAAAAATGACCTGAGCTTTCTCTTTTAATGACAACTTTACTAATGTTGGTAAAGAAGATACTGGAAAATCTCCTGTAATTTTACCTGTAATGATGGTTTCTTTACCTTTAATCTCAGCCAACTTTCGCTCATTGATATAATCAACACTATCACGCTTCGTTGCTAAAGTAATATACATTTCTTCTTCTGAAGGATTAAACGAAGGTATGCAACGTTGATTAAGAATTGACAAGTCACGATCAGTAACTGTGCTCGATCGAATGTGATCTAAAATATCAACAAACACCTTATCTTTTTGTCGATATACTTTTTGCAGCTCGATTGGAACTAAATGAATCTCCTTAAATACTTTTGCAGAAAAAAAGAAAGAAGACTCATAGAATAACCTAAGAATTTCTTTTTCATCAGACTTAACTACTGGCTCCAATTGAAATACATCTCCTACAAACAACAGCTGCTTGCCTCCAAACGGTAAGCGCATATTTCCAGAGTAAACTCTCAAAATACGATCTATACAGTCAATTATATCAGCTCTCACCATTGATATCTCATCAATGATAATAAGCTCAACTTCTTTAAGAAGGGTCTTGTGCTCTTTCTTATATCGTAAGAATTCAAATATTCGACTACCTTGAAGACTTAAATCTGGATCATCTGGCAGCAATGGTCGAAGAGGAAGTTTAAAAAATGAGTGAATTGTTACACCTCCAGCATTAATGGCAGCGATACCAGTAGGAGCTAATACAACATATTTCTTTCTTGTATTTGCACAAATATATTTTAAAAACGTAGACTTACCTGTGCCTGCTTTACCTGTAAGAAAAACCGATTGTCGAGTATGATTAATCAACTGAAGCGCATCCAGAAACTCTTTATTGTCTGTATCTAATTCGAAATTCGACATATATTGACTGTATTTAAACAACGAATATACATTTTTATTTCGGGATTATGGAAATTCGAAATCTATTAACAATAGATCTATTTGTATCTAAATACTAAAAGACAAATATTCCATCTCACGAATAAACTATTTCACGGAATCTGAGTTATAATTATAAACAAAGTACAAAACAGACTGTAAAATACAGTTACAAGATATCACAAATGAATTAACCACACTTACCCCCGTAATGAATATAGATTCTATTACGGGGGATTTTTATATCAATAACGAATCATACAAAAAGATTCCAGAATTAGAAAAAGCTAAACAATAGAATCTTCCTCAAGTTATTTACAGGATTTCTATTCTACAGCATGGACGTCTTTTACTAACACTCTTTTTAGCATAAAATATCCCATTAATCCAGAAACTAAAGATCCGGAAAATACTCCAATCTTTGCTTGATTCAACAAATCCGCACTCCCCACTGAATCTACAAAAGACAGATTTGCTATAAATAATGCAACTGTAAAACCAATACCTCCAAGCATAGATACAGCCAAAAGCATTTGTTTATTTAGTCCCACAGGCATTCGCACCAGTTTTAATTTAACAAAGAAGTATGTAAACGCATAGATACCAACTGTCTTACCTACAACTAAACCCAGAAACACAGCAAAACTCACACCCATAAGTGCATCGACATTAATACTCGATATCGTAATCCCCGCATTAACAAAGGCAAAGAGAGGCAGTACAAGATAGTTCACAAAAGGCTCTAAATCATCAACCATATCTTGCAATGGACTAATAGCTCGGTCTGCACGCCATTCTATTTCCTTTAATGTATGTATTTGCGCATGCGTAAGAACGGTAGCTTTATCATTTTGTTGTTCTGGAGCTGAACGGAGTTTATCCAGAGCATCTTTCATCCCTGTTACAAATGATTCTAGATTAATTTTAGGACGTGCTGGAACTGTAAATGCAACTAAAACTCCGGCAATGGTAGGATGTATTCCTGATTCAAGAAATAAAATCCAAACAAAGAATCCTATCAAATAATAGAAAATTTTGCTACTTACTCTCTGTTTATTCCCCCAATACAATACGCCTAATAGAATAAAAGCAATAACTAGAAATTTATACGCAATTGCTCCGCTATAAAATAATGCAATAATCAAGATTCCCCCAATATCATCAACAACCGCTAAAGCTGTTAGAAATATGCGCAAACTAATTGGAACTCGCTTTCCTAGAAGAGAAAGCACACCTAATGCAAATGCAATATCCGTTGCCATAGGTATCGCCATCCCCCTTGAACCTGGAGTTTGATTACAAACTAAATAATAAACTAAAACAGGAACAACCATCCCTCCACAAGCTGCAATTATTGGTAATATAGCCTTTCGAAAACTTGATAATTCACCAACCAATACTTCTCGCTTAATCTCTAATCCTACTACAAAAAAGAACACAGCCATCAATGCGTCGTTCACAAACTCTAACATTGACATATAATGTCCATTATGAGAAAACACATTAAATGAGCTAATCCTCACCACAACAGGATGAGCCAGTGCATTCTGATACCACTCATTGTAAGGAGAATTGGCTAAAATCATTGCTAGAATAGCTGCAATAAACAAAAGTGCACTCGCATTTGTACTACTCTTAGCAAAACGAAGAAGCGGCTTAAACAAGCCTAAAACCTGAGGACTCATAAATACAAAGAATTTGTTTAGTAAATCAAAAGAGCTATCTGTTTCAACATAAACACTCAAACAAGCTAAATGCTAACACATTGCAAATTTATTGCTTTTATGTCAATTTTAAAGAGAAAATCTAACTTTTAAACGATGAACAAGCATAAACAAAAAAAAACATCTGCTATATTATAAACATTAAAGTAGAAATATAGCAGATGCTTTTCTTTATCAATATAGATTTAATCTATATTGATACTTCTGATTGCTCTCTTTGTAGCTGCCTCATTGCTAGCTGCTTTACCCAAACTATAAATAATCCGGTAAGCAATAGGTTTAAAACAATGCTTAATACAGAGATAACTAATACCGGTCCACCCAGATTATAACCGATTGCAATAAATATAATACCTGCTCCAACTTCTCCACGCGTAAACATACCGATAGATAACGCTAAACGCTCTGAAAAAGCTCTATCTCTATAGAAAAGAACCGGAAATAACTTTCCAATATTAGAAAGAAGAGAAACCAAAACTACGTGCAATATAATTGTACTCCAGGGTAACATATGCTGAGATCCGGTTATCGTATTGGCTTCTGCAGCACCATCGGTAAACTCGAGACCAAGGAAATAAGGCATACTCATGCCTACAAGAAACATAAACAAATATGATATTGTATTTGTGGCTATTGCCTCTTCTTTTGAAACTAAATGTTTCTGCTTCATTATCATACCCAAAATAAAAGCAGGAAGCAATACTTCGATATGAATACTTCCTTCTTCTCCATATAAACTTTTTGTAAGAAAATAAATTCCTTGACAAAGAATAAACGTAACAATCGAATAAGTTAGAATAGCTTTCCAATTTTGAGGAATATCGTAAGATCCTAACTTTCGCCAACCAACAATCAGCAATCCACAAACAATAAATATTACAACAAACAATTGCCACTTCATTCCGATCATCATTATTTGAAGTGGAATCATAAGTAAGATCGTATCCAAATCGTCGAAAATAGCTAAGACTTGTATTTTCTTATAAATCCAACTATTTTTTAAACCTGCCGCAGCAAGCATTGTAAATAAAATACCTGCAGATGTTGGTGCTGCAAATCGACTTAATAATAAGTTTTC
>JBOFPV010000123.1:0-4032 GCA_051660585.1 Tannerellaceae bacterium | reverse complement strand
TAAAGGGATTTCGTCTAGCTGGTAATCGGGCTTTAATAGAAAGTCGCTTTCAGCTTTTATTCTAGCTGTTTGAGGAAGAGCAATACCTAGTTGGTGCAATGCGATAAAACAATTATTCCCTGCTGAAATCTGACAGGGTGCATAAAGAGGAAATTCCTCATTTACTATTTTGCTAGAAAGTTCATAAGATAAAATATTATTAACTAATGCTTGTAAATAATCTCTCAACTCAGTTAATATTAATTTTTTTCTGTCTTGATAAACAAGTTGATAAAAGTAAAGAATGAATTCCTCATCTCTTTCATGAAGCCCTTTTATATCTTTGAAAAAATAATGATTGCCAGAATTTAAATTAATACAATTTGAAGCTGCATCGGGAGCAGATACAAAAAGGGTCGCTGGAGAGGTACTTCCAATAATCTTATTTCTGTAAATCAAAAAAAACAATTGACTGACCTTGTTGAAGTCATATACACGAGCATCTTGTTTCCAAAAAGTATCTAACGAATCACATAGTACATTGTTGTTATCAATAAGGGTCTTTATTTTTTGAGTGTCCCAAGCAACAATTTGAATATCATTTGTATGCTTATTCGATTGGTAAAATAACTGTGCAACATCTAACGCATAAGAAATAATTCGATGTTGAGGAGTTTCTCCCGAGAAGTTTCCTTTTTCGGCTATTTTTCCAAATGCGTCTTTTGCGAGATCAAATTGAGCAAATGGAGAAGGTATAGATGTTGCAATTTTATTGCAATCAGAAGGTAGTTGTCCTAATGAGTTTGCAGGTGGAAAAATGCTATCAGCCCAACCACTATTGTGTTGGGCATAATTATGTAGTCGAAGAGTCTTTTGTGCCATTTTAAATAAGTTTTATTTTATCGAGTGTAACAGATGTAGCGTGATCAAACATTTTAATAAACTTGCTTAAGTTGTCTGATCCTAGATATTTGTTGATACAGTCATTTAATTGTTTATCAAGTTCTTTGTAGCTTGTTGATGGTCCCATAAAGAAACTGCTTTTAATTACTTTCCCATTGATAAAATTCATTTCTTTACCCGATGTTGTTTCTATAAAAGGAATAAATTGAGGTTCACTTTTCCCCATTTCATCGTTCCACTCATCGTATAATTCAAAAATCCTTTTAAGATCTTGCATTTCTTTGCCATTAAAGAAATTGTCGTTAAAATTCTTTTTCCAAGCTGGTTCCTTTGTGGAATCTTGTAAGTAGTTCGACATAAGTTTGAATTTGGACATTGGTTCTACCAATAGATCGTAATCCTTTTTGCTTAATGATGAAAAGGTAAATGGTAAAGAATCATCTTCTACACCAAATTCTTTAACCTTACATTTAGAAGGTTTTTCTTTTGCTGTATCTTCACAAAAATCAAAAATAGAACGAGCACAAGCTAACTCAATAAAGTTTGCATCGTTTTTTTGCATATTTGCTCCGTCCGAGTTCGGAATTGATTTGGGGTTGTCATAGCCAATTATATAAAAAGAGTCGAGGATATTGTTGTTGTCTATAATTGTTCTTTTATAATATCCTAGTGCAGCTTTGGCTTTCTCATTAAAAGTAGATGAGTCTATTGCACTTTTCTCATTTAGTAACACATTGAAATATGGCTGTAACGAGAGAGCTCCAATCATTGCATTTCTGACATCACTATTGTTGGATGATCGTAATCTCTTTAGGACTAAAGGGAATCCGGCTGCACCGGTTCCTCCGAATATTGAGCTTACAATAAATATCGCATCTTTGGACCCAAAAACGTTTTCGAAGTTTTTAAAATCATCAGACAAAATAAATTTGTTGAGAACAACAGATCCCATATTTGGATTGCCCTTAAAACCAACAGATAAATCGGAATTTCTATTTTCTTGAGAGAAAAGGAGGTCTAGGAAATATTTGTCATCTTGGGTTTGATTACTGTAATTGATGAAATTTCCAAATTTCTGTTGTTGAGTGTTGATAGAATATAGAATCGTATTATTCAATCCATTTCCGTTTTTATTGGATAGCGATTCTATTTTTTGCTTGAAGAAGTTATCTGGAGTTTGAATATTACTTTGAACATTCTGATAATATTCTACTAAATCCTTTGTTCGATTCATGTCTCCATTTTGAAGATCTGGATCAAGAACGATTGGAACTACAGTGTCAAAGTTGTTTGGAAGTTTACAACCCGCAGCAAACAACATGGTTAAAGATTTTAGAACGCGAGATCCGGTTCCGCCAATTGCAAATAAGTATAACGTTGCCATAGATTGTTGATATTAAAAAGGTAAATGTCCTTGAGCTTTACTTGCTTTTTTGAATACTAAGCTGAATATAAAAAATAAAATAAATGAGATTATAGAGTTTGTAAACGATAGATCCCAAATGATTGTATTTGCAAAGTCTACGTAATCAGGATCTTGTGTTAGCTCAAAAAGGATATTGCTTGTTTTGCCATACGTGCCTCCACCACTGATAATTATTGATGTTAATAAGCCTGTAATCAGCCAGTGCCACCACTTCAACCAAGGATTTTTGATGAAAAAGTAAAAGATGATAGCAGTGATAAGAGGAGTAATTATTCCAATAAGTCCAATGATAGAGTATGGGGCTAAAAGGCCGTTACCATAAAGACTTTCAAAAACTGATTGATAGTCTTGATTGTAGAAGAAGTACTCATAAAAAGTCGCGAATAAGTCATTCATAAGTTTTATCTTGAAATGTTAATAATTATATTTGTTAAATATTTTGAGTTTTGTTTCTCTTGGTATGCATTACTGATTCCGTTAATTAAATATTCTAACCCAAAAGTCGAACTTTCATCTACATTCGTATCATCTGTATTCGAAGATGAAGACACCCAATTGTCTGTTTTGGATAAAAGCTTTAGACTTACTTTGCCAAGAGGACTGCCAATTGCCTTTATCGTAATAAGGTGGGTTGCCCATTCTGGTGACTTATTAAATGTAGATGCAGGAACGATATCTATAATTTCATAATTTGAGTCGATCTCATAATTTTGACTATCCAAAAAGAATTGTTGGGGGAAGGGGATTTTAGAGAAATCAGCGGCAATGCTAATTTGAAAGTTATTATGTCTATCCTTCGATTTAAATTCAATTTCTTTATTCGCTTTTTTAGGTATGTATTTAAATTCTCCTGCATAGTTATAAGATACTATCTCATAATTGTTTTTTGTACTGGTGTCAAGAGTAATAAAGCGACTCATGTTTTCATATCCTGGTAAATTCTCGAGATATTCATTGCTAAAATATTTAGATATTTGTTCGGCTGGACCAAATAGCCAAATATAATATGGCCTTTGTTGGTCAATTACAACAGGTTTGCCGACAGCTGGATAATACTTTCCTTTAAATTGAGAATTCATTTTTAAAACAACCGTTTGAAGATTGTTCTCGCATAGCGTTTTGTAAAATTCCGTTTTAGTTAGATTCCCTTTTGTGATTAAATGATTCTCTATTAGTTCTTTTTTTGCATTTGAAAGAGAATAAATAGCATCCGTAATTAGCACGGTGATAGTGGAGTCATTAGCTTTGCCCATTACTTCTGAAATCATTTTATTCAAGTCACTATCTTTTGGGTCACCTTGATTCATGCCCATAGGTGATAGTGTATTATTAAACTTCGTGATATCAGTTCCGAGACTTGTTGTACGTGCATTGATTAGAAAATACTCTCTGCTTTTGTTGCTCATTTTAGATAATGAAGCCATATCTGAGACAACTTTTACAAAATTAGTCCCTCCGGTAGCCACATATCCAAACATACTTCCTGAGTTCTCAAGGTAAATAATATATTTTTGCAACTCAGAAGTTGAAGGTGATATTGGTTTACTAATATCATCTTCAATATCTATAGTTGTGGATGTATTTTCTCTTCTGCTCTTTGGAGAATCAGAGCATTGTGTGAAAGATGCTCCAAGCATGACGATAAGAGAGTAACAGATAATTTTCTTCATGATCAAAATTCTATAAATAAGTTTACAGTGTAAAAATATCAGAGTGTATATCTT
>JBOFPV010000122.1:0-15066 GCA_051660585.1 Tannerellaceae bacterium | reverse complement strand
GCAATTTCAACATATCAATCCATGTGAGATCTTTAAGAAATGCTTCATTGTTGGCATTCCAACTCGCACCTACCGACCACAACGGACGATAACGATACTTCGGATCTGTACCAAACAAATCGGCTTGATCCATACGTACACTGGCTGTTGCCGAATACTTCCCGTCGTATGTATATCCCGCATTTAAATATGCTGAAATATAACGGTGCATCGCATTGGCCAACGTCACATTAGGTGAAAGCTTCATTGCATTATTTGACAACAAACCAACCACTCCATACTTAGAAAGATAGTCCCAGTCGATCAATTGAGTAGATAGAAGCTGATCGTCATAGCCATATCGTTCGTTGATTGAGTAGCTTATTTTATTTTCACGCATTTCAAAACCACCCAAAGCTGTAAGTGCATGCTTCTCATTAAAGACTTTAGAATAATTCAACTGTGCTCTAAAGTTATAGTTTTGCATGTTACGATTTGCTTCTTGCAAACGCCCTCCCTTGGGGATGTTGTATGTAATAAAGTCTCCATAATACGGATCGCTCTCAACACTGGTAAACTGATTGATCAAATAACGCATCTCATAAGACTGAGCAGAGGAGAATTGCTCATTCTTTCCATTTATATTTTCATATTGGAAACGAACATCCATGGTAAGATCTTGCAGAAGTTTGATTTCGGCATTGGCTAATACCTTCAAATACACATCTCTGTTTTTATATCTCGAGCCCGCTTCCATTTCATCAAACATATTGAATCCCATGTGCTGGAACTCTGGATTTGCATTGATCTCTTCCGCCCTTAATTGATTGAATGGATACAACTGGACACGATTACCTTGTTCGTCTAAGATCTGATCATAAGGCATATAATAGGTGGCACTTGCTCCACTCATATACTTATTGCGCTCTTGATCTATATTCATATTCATTCCTGTAGTCAGCTTCAACCACTTCGTGAACTTGAATGTATTGTTTAGGTTTAGCGCTATTTTGTTGTTTCGCGCATCGACACTCTCACTGTTGCTATCTTGAAAACGAGCCGAAAAATAGGTCTGCGCAAAGTCGCTTCCTTGAGAGATGGATACATTATAATCTTGAGTAAAGCTATTGCGTGTAAAGTGCTTTAAGTACTCTTTTCGGTAATCTCGATTGCGCATACCGGCAATTTGTGCATCCACATCTGCTTGCGACATATCTCCCATCGCCATCTTGTAATACAAGTGTTTTGCTTGCGACAAATAGCCATATCCCATCGGATTATTAATCTTTGAGAAATAGTCGAGAGGGTTTTCTTTATATGTAGGGTCATTTAACATATACTCTACTTCATAATCTAAGATATCTGCTGTAGATGCGTATTTGTTATAGCTTAAATCATTTTTTTGAGTAATATAGAAATTCGCCGAAACTGTGACAGCCGGCTTTTGTGTCGTACCCTTCTTTGTGGTGATCACGATAACCCCGTTTGCTGCACGCACACCATAAAGCGAAGTTGCCGCAGCATCTTTTAATACCGTAATGTTATCAACGTCTTCGGGATTCACTAGCCCAAGACCGGTAGAAGAGCTTGAGGAAAATGAATTCGTGATATTCTCTACCGGCATTCCGTCAATCACAATCAGGGGTTGTGAACTTAACGAGAATGATGAGTTTCCACGAATAGACATCCCTCCTCCATAGGTTGTAAGACCAGGAACAAGACCTTCTAGGTTTGATGTAATATTGGGAGCTTTTATCTGTGTTAGCTTCTCTTTTGAGAGAATAACCGCCGAACCGGATGAACGTTCTCGAGAAATAGTTTGAAAACCTGTTACAACTACTTCATCCAATGCTTTGTGCTGAGGCAAAAGCACTACTGATAATTCTTTCACTTTAGGCGTCACAATGATCTCTTGTGTTTCCATACCCAAATAAGAGACCATTAAGACTACGCTCTTATCTGTATTGATCTTAAGCGTAAAACGCCCATCAATATCGGTTGCAACCCCTTGTGTTGTTCCAGCTATCACAACTGAAGCACCGGGTAATGCATCCCCTAAATCATCTTTTACAATCCCTTGAACTGTCCGGGTTTTTGATTGTCCTACTGCCAAATGATCAGCGGTATTTACATCAGCAGCAACCATATCCATTGGCACACTCAACAATGAGAGTGACAACAAAGCTGCTACCGGATACCTTGATCCGTTAAACTTCTTTTCCACCGTATATTTTTTTGATTAATAGACTATTGTTTTGACTTCATTATAAAAGCAGCCTTCACGCCATCTTTATTATTGAAAAGTTGTGATAGCATTATCTTCAAATCTGCTTCTGTCATTTTTTCAATAAATTCGATATTCGATAGCTGCTGAGCATAATCATTCTTATAATATTGATCATGACTACGAATAAGACCTAAACGGAATGCGTTGTCTGATCCATACATTTTTTTTGAATTTAGCATCATTGCTCTAATACCTTCAAGCTCTTCCTCTGCTGGTCCTTCGGTAATAATACCCGCAAATATTTTATTTATTTCTGAGCATATAAGATCGGCATCCTTGGGTTCGCACTGAAAGGTAATCTCATAGTCTGCACGAGCAAAAGGCACTGCCTGAAACTTCAAATCCATACGAATATCATACACCAAGTGAAGCTCTTCACGTATACGCTGAAAAAGCTTTTTTGTAATTTCAGGCGACATTGCTTGCAATAACGTAGTGTTATTCATATTCATCTCAAAGGGCGCTCCAATCACATAGGTTACCATTGCTTTGGGATCGGATCCTGCTTCAAGCACAAACGTATGATCTCCTTTTAAAAGGTTTGTTTTATTGGCTTTCCAGTTTTCACGTTTCGTTGTTTTTCCTCCTCCAAGATACTGGGTTACAAGCTGCTCAAAATCAACTTCATCGACTGCTCCGGTAAAGTAAAATGTAAAGTCGGACAAATTATTGAAACGATCTTTCAATATTGCTTCTAGAGCACTTAACTCCATTGCGTCAATATCTGCAAGAGACAACTCCATCGGCTGTGCCAACCCTGAACGTGTGCTTTTCACAAATCTCCCATACAGAGATGTTGTATTAGCTTGTTGGGCTTTCATCTTTTCTTTTTGTTGCAGTAATAAAGAACCGTATGCATCATTTGTAAAAGAAAGGTCTGTAAACAACAAGTTGATTCGCTGCAGTAGCAATTCGAAATTTGTTGTTGAAACCGATCCTTTGATATTTTCATGAACATCAGTAATAGAGGTATTCATAGACATTTGTGAACCATTCAGATATCGTCTGAATTCGGAAAGTGAATAAGCTCCAACTGGTCCGTTGTTGTATAAATCACAGGCTAAATCGGCAAATAAAGCATCCTTTGGTTGTAACAGGCTCTTTCCTCCTTTGCTTATAGCCTCAAATAAGATAGCTCCCTTCTTTGTACTATCATGATAACATACAACCTCTGCTCCATTCGAAAGTGTGTATTTATTAACAGGTAGAGTCGTTAATGACTTTGTCTGTTTAATTTTACCTGCTTTTCCATAATCATTATTTGCATATACAGGTTTGGATATATCCACTCCTTTATATGCTTCAAGAGTTTCTTTTTTCACGCCTTCGAGTAGCGTATTTATTTCTTCAACTGAGGGTGTTATAGCCAAATCAGCTTCCGGTACAGTCACAATTACGTGGCTATTAAACTCATTCCATAATTCGGCATGCAGCTTGTTCATGTCTTGGACCGTAGTTGAATTGATGGCCTTTATAAATAACTCAGATTCAATATTGGGTGCCATTGCCGGATAGTTGGTTAGAAATTCTGTTTCGAGGCATTTGGTCCAATCTTGATTAGATCGTGAAGTTGCATCCTTTTTATATTCTTGCTGCTTTAAGGCAATCGCCTTTGCTTTCTCCAATTCTCTGGGTAAGAATCCGTGCTGAGCAATACGTTCTTGTTCGCGTGCAACAACCATTATAGCTTCTTTTACCTTACCCCTGTTTATCGAAGCATTCGGTGAAAAAATCCAATCGGGCTTAATCATGTCGAATGTCATTGCACCTAAATAACTAACAGCTTCGGCATTTGCCTCTTGAGCTTCGGTAAGACGGTCGCTCATAATATAATTCATCATCGAATATTGAGCTGCTCGTGTAATCCATTCTTCAGAAGCTACATTTACGGCCGGTCTGCGATGATAAATTGCTAAAAAAGAATACTGCTGTTCTTTATCACTGGTAATAACGATGTTTCGCTTCTTATTATCCGGAATCGATACTTTTTCTTTGGGTCTACTGGTTTTATTTGTAGTATTTATCTCGAAGAGTTGCTTAATTTTTTGTTCTACCAAATCTGTATTTATAGATCCGACAACTGTAATTGCTGCTAAATCTGGTCGATACCAATCGGATCTATAACGTAAAATCTCTTCTTTCGGAGCATTGTTAATCACATCTAGTAAGCCGATTGACTGACGCGTTGCCCATTTTGAATTGTTATAATAAACCGGGAACCATTGCTGACGATTGCGTTCATCTAAATTTTGAAACTCTAGCCACTCTTTTCCTATAATCCCGCGTTGCTTTGCAATTGCTTCTTCTGAATTGAAATCTGCATACAACCAGTCTCTTAACAAAAACAAAGTAGAATCAATCAATGTTTCTCTTGTTTCTGGAACTGTCACCCAGTAAACTGTTTCTGATTGTGTTGTGAGTGCGTTTATAAAGAAGCCTTTTGGTGGATTCTCAAAAAGAAAACGGCCATCTAAAATACCATCATTGTATGTTGGTGTTCCATCAAATGATAAGTGTTCATTGAAGTGAGAAAGACCTCGTTGTGATTCATCTTCATCTAGAGATCCTGCTTTTAGAATTAACGAATAAGCAATTTTATCATTTTCTTGCTCATTATTTTTAATATAATAAGTTAAGCCATTATCAAGTTTACCTACTATAATAGAACTATCGCGCTCTAGACAACTTAACTCATTTAAACATTTAGCATTCAACCCATAAGGATTAAAACTAAGTATGCTTATCGCAAATATAAAGCATTTTGCAAATAAGCAATTCTCGTTTTTCATTATCTATTATTTGTTTGATTTGTTAGCGTAAGCGCACAAATATACAAAAAACAACACTAAAAAGGGCTTAATTTTTTATTTTTAATCTACCTATAAAGCAATTTGCTACAAATAGAAACAAACACACAAAACAATACAAATCTAATTTTTACACAATTAATTTACATAAAACGACATAAGATCATATCATACAAGCTTCTAGCTCTACACAAACTAACAGCCTTACACATTAAACTAACATCACATTAACACACTATATTTAACTATATAATTATATATCGAGACCGTTACAACGTTGTAGGATATTTATTTAATTAAACAAACTATACTTTCCAGAATTAAAGTAAAGAAATAAATAAGCATTAAAATACATGTATATAGATTGCGATTTAACACTTATCCTCGTGTCTGAAATTCTAATAAAGGCTTACTAGCTATGATTTGGTATCAGATAATAGACTTCATATGTAAATAATGATGCTTGTGCATACGAAGTACACACAAGCAAGATGTATAAGAATTTATTCATAAGCTATACAACCTTCACTATTTCAAAATAAAACTTACTGGAGCATATGCTCTGATATCAAACTTAAGGACTCCTTTATTGATTGCGATCGGTTCTCCAATTATTTGACCTCGTAGATCTACCGGTATCGCAGAAGTAAAGCGAGATTTTTTAGGAAATGTAACAGTGAGTGCTCCACTACGCCCTTCACACTCCCACAACTGCAAAAGTCGCTCATTATTCTCTACACGCTCTAAAGTACTTAACTTAATTCCTTTTCGAGAAAGAGAAATTCCCAATCCGGACTTTGGCAACTCGCCTCTACTTCCGCCCTTACATACAGCAACTTTCATCGGATTACGAGCTTCTAATGACTGTGTGATTAAACTCTCTGCATTCACATTATCAGTAGCCCATATGCGGACTGTTGACTCTACATGATTCTGAATCCAGTATGGGAAATTAATCGTCCAAACTGTATTAAACATACTGGCATAAGCCACTGGAGTAGTTGGAACATAATCTGGGTCAATCATACAAATTCCTTTTTCCCCAAAACTCATCATCCCATGATCTAACGGAACAATGGCCAATCCTTTGTTGTTCGTACCATCTGCAATGATCGCTCCCGTGTTAATTATACCGTAGGTACGATTGGCTCCAGGAGCAAAATCATGAACAGGGTCAACAACCCCTCCTAATCTTCCTAATCTAAACTGAGGATTATTCGCTTTTACAGGTAGGTATATAGCTCCAGCCTCCGGCCAATAATCGGGCTCCTTATCGTCCAATGCAACTTTTACATCAAACCATGCTGCATTCTTAGGCAAAGCAATCGTGATTGTAACCTTAGACCGAATAAGGCTACTTGGCTGTGCTTCAAGCACAACCTCCCATCCAAAAGTATTCTCACGAACATACATTTTCTCATAAGAAGCAACAGCTCTTTGATAAGCAGGAGTAGCAGGAATATCGGCACGAACATTCCATCCTTTACATCCTCTACCGTTGTATCCATATACCGTATTGAGGTGGCTACACCCCAAATGATAATCTTTTACTTGAGCACTATCAAATCGCTCATAAAGATACTGACCAAATGCATATGGAGTGGTATCATCGATCAATTCTCTCCCATCGGATTTATTTACCGCGGAAGTAATGCCGCCTCGCAAGCGATCAATCGTCAACTTTAACTGTTTATTTTCGATAACAACTTGGTCAGATCCAACAGGCTTTTCTTTGCGGTATTTTAGATCGTTCAATCTATAGGTTTTGTATCCACAAGCCGGAATATCCTTTACTTCAAACAACTGACCTTCTACATTTACAACTGCGCTTCGCATCCAAGGAAGCGGATTCCAAACAACAAATCGGTCTCCATCAAAATCTACTGCATTCGCAAGCTGTAACATGGCATTGTTGAGTAATAGGTCTGTAATAACCTTTGCACTATCGATATAAGCCGCATGATCATTCCATGTATTCTGTAAAAACAAAGCATTTTTATCGGTCTCAATGAATGATTTAAAATCCGGCATACCATATACTTTCTTACCTTCAAGATTTCGATTCCCCCCCCAAGTATGTTCTCCATACATCAGGCTTCGCTCACTAGCACTCCACAGCTCTTGTCTGATATCTGGTCTTGTAACTCCCCATAAATCTAAGCTACCATCTAATATCTTAACTGCTGTAAGATCTACTCTTGTATGCATCGCGAGTTGCGTTTTTTCAGGCATCGTTCCTGTTCCATGAATCCAACAATCGGGCATATCCGCTCTAACTACTGGAACATGAGCTCCATTCTTCTCCTCATCAACAATAGCATCAGCAAAATCCTCCATTGTACCAAAACGTACTTTTACGCCCGGCATTGTTTCCTCTGCTTGTTTCAATAAAGCTTCGATCTCCTTAGATGAAGGAGGCCCAGCGTTATCGGTTGCAACAATCATTGCTAACCAATGCTTATATGGCCAGTCTTTGGGCGGAAAAAGCCCATGACCGAATTCAGGGTCAGATCCATACCCTTGAGGGTGCATGGTCAGTATTTGCGATTTATCTGGCCCCTCCCAATAATAAAGCATTGGAACGTTTGGTCTTTCATTTACAGGATTAACACCAATGTGCATAAAATCCATACCTGCATTTTTTAGTAATGTTGGAAGTATCCAAGAATGACTTGGCACATCCGTCATCTTTCCAGACCTTGACATTGGGATACCGACTTCTTCACTCAACTTTCGATTTAACTGCAATGCCATTACAACATCTTCAAGTTCTAAACTTTCGGTATGCATTGTAATAGGAAGCCCGTGTACAACGAGTCGTCCTGATCGAATCGCTGATAAGATCCTCTCTCGACGATCGGCACTCTGGCCTTCCCATAGAATTTGATAAGCCACCCATGATGGAATTGTCCAGCTAAATTGTTTCTCTTTAGGCAAATGTTTTGAATCATCAATTGTTTTCAGTGCCTGATCAATCATTTCAGCTCTATATACATTGACAATTTCTGGAGCCGGATGTGTAAAACCGATATCAAAGTGAGACTTATACACAACTATTATTTCCTCTAGATTAGATCCTGCTGCGATCGCATCACCCTTTGTTTGCAATGTATTAGGCGTATGAACATCTAGCTCAGTATACCAAGTATCTGTCCACTTCGGATTATCAGCTCCAACTTTGAATGTTGATTTAATATCCCACATCAACCAGCGGTATTCTCCAATCAAATCATTATCTACGGGAACAATATTTACACCATATTGCCCAACCCAATCTCCTTCTTTGGGACGGGTATCAACATCTGTAATTTTAGTCCAATGAGACGGGTCTGAAGCATCTGGACTAGGCAATAAACTAGCGTATAGCGTATACACTTGAGGAGCTCGAGACCCATCAAATTCTTCACACCAAGTTGTTCCACCGACAGGACCGTGAGCTGAATAACTATTGACTTGCGCAATAGGAATTATAGCCCCTAAATCCATCACGATCTGCCCTCCGTCAGCGTTAGCATTTGTAAAGCAAAAGAAATCACGAAGCAATCGACACTCTTGTGGTAAAACTCCATTATGTAACCCTTCAGTCGACAAACATGAAGCGATTGGTTCATTTCCATAAAGTTTTATTGTTGCATTTTTCGCAATATCGGACCTCGATGGTCGATCTATCTGTGTAAAGTTCCACCCACTTCTAATGTGTTCACTTTTTACTATGACACGATTCTGGGCTATTATTGGCACTACAAAAACCAATAACTGCATCGTTATTATTAAAAGACATTTCATGCTAATGATATTTGTTTGTTTTTCATTTGTTATACACAGTTAGATTAGCCCCTCAATTGCAACACTTACAATCAGAAGTCAACAAAAAAACATGCATTCCATAGGTTTATATTAGTATTAATTGAACTAGAATTCTGATAATACTCTAACTATTACTATATTTCAAAAAGATAGCATCATTAATACTCCGTATAGATAAGCAGACCTTCACGTGCAGGGATGGACAATACATCTCCAACTTTACAACTCTTAGCTTCCTGAAAATCAGCAATAGCCGGAAGTGTACAGTTCTTGTACGCTGCATACTTGCTCTCGGGTGCAATTGTAAGGCGTACAGATTTATCGGTATCCGTATAGTTGCCCACGGAAATTAACATTCTATTCTCGTGAAGATATACTGTTGCTTTCACGTCTTTATCTCCGGTTTTCACTGGACAGTCTGCCTCCCAAAAGCCAATCATCGTTGCATGCTCAATATCAAATTCGTCCCAAATCTTCCAAACTAATCGAGGATCGCAAACGACTCCTTCTGTAAGCCATGGGTGACGTACTGTCATTCCGTATTGCATACCAAGCCATTTATTCCCCCCGGCATGAAGCATATCCCCCATCAATCCGAATGGAATACCGGAAGACTCTACCAACCAGTTTTCAGGACACATCTTGTTGTAAACAAAACTCTCGCCAAACCAAAGCTTATCAACATATGGAAAGAACTCTGCATATTGCATTGCCGGACCTTTAGAAAAACCGGTGTTCGAGTGCAGGTCGATGATGCATCCTGGTTTTACGCCATCCATCGCTCTACGCATTCGTTGCAAAATACGACGATCAAAAGCAACGTCATCTAAGTAAATTCCGTCGATATCCATATGTTTCACCATCCAGGCCAAACCTTCAACATAGTAGTTGTACCAGCGAGAGTCTCCGGTAGACGTTAATATTGAAGCATCTGCCGTAAGTCCCAATTCATCTAAATGGTCAAAATGCTGATACCATTGCGGAGTATATCCTGTAACTAAATGCTCTTGACACCACGGAAAGCCTCCTCCATTGCCACCGCCTATTATTTCATTTCCTAAACTTCGTAGCGCCCAAAGCTCAGGGGTTGCATTCGTTAACTCTCGCACCGTATAATACAACTTAACCTTACAATCTTTCTTATGCCATTCATCTGTAAAACGAGCTAATTTATCGCTTGTCAAGAATGGATAATTGATATATGGATTGTATTCATTCGCATGGTGAATATTGATAATCTTCACCCCTGCTTTGACATCTTCATCTGTTGGAACGGGTTTACCTCCGTTGTGATAATACCGATCTCTAAACTGACTTGCTGTGTTGACAGCTTTTACCGGTGTTACCAATAATGCAAAGTCGAAAGAAAGTACACTGTCTTTGGGTAGTGTACGGGCACCTGAATAAACAGTTGCCTTGGTAACTCCACCTCGCGAGTCTAGTTTAAAACCTCCTTTACCTCCATTATACCAGCTTGTAGGATAAGCCGGACGATACAGATTTAATAATGGTCCGGAATAAGATGTTCCTCGTAATTCACAATGAATCCCGGCATTGGCCGAGCCTAACCAAAAACTATCAAAAGGCCATAGCCAAGCTTGTTGTTTCGATGTGGTGAGCGATGCGCCATAGGTTTGTGTCGTTTTTTCGGGCGCATCCCATTTTCCGGCATACGATGAAGGAGTGGCTTGCCCGGGCAATCCCATCCCCATAAACAATGGAGATTCTGAGCTCTTGAATGGCAGCTCCAATCGTACGTCTTTCAGTTGCAATTCTCGCTTAGGAACAATCTGATAAATGTAGTTCATCCAACCGTCAAACTCCATCACCCCGGTGACTTCAACTCGCAAATCTTCGTCTTCAGCTACCAAAAGTCCTTCGATACGCCCGGTCTGAATATCTTGACTCTCGATCGCACCGTTCAAATCCTTTACCCCATTGTCTGTTTCAATTATAAAACACACAGGAGAAGCAAGCAACTCTCGACTCCATGAATTGACCTGTTCTGGTAATAAGGTAGACTCATTTACTGTTATATTTCGTCCCAAGCAAGAAACCTTATTGTTCATTATAATCAACGGTTCATAATCTGATGTCGGCGTTGGCTCTAGTCCCAACTTCGAATTTAACCATCGCAAGCGACTATGCCTCCATGGTTCGCTATCTCCACGATCGGCAATCAGCTCATCTTTCACCTTTAACTGTATCGGAAGAGTTTCGGATCTGCCTTTTGCATCGGTTATAGTGACTGCTCCTTTGTATGTGCCCGAAGACTGAGTCTCGGATAGATCAACCCCAAACCAAAGAGGTTGTACTCCTGAAACCGGAACTCCGATATTCTTTTCAAAAGCAACCCCATATGGGTCTATCCCCTCAAGATTGAAACAGGTGATATCTGTGGGATAAATCGTGTCTCGCCCAGACACTAGGGAAGTCACAGCATAAGCTAAATGTTCTAACGAGTCTGACGGAGACCAAACTCCGACTTGAAAGGTGTAATATTCATTTTGCAATGCAGTGCCCTGTATCATTCCAACCTCATCTGTTGCAATCCACTTATAAGGCACTTGCTTTTTCATGCGTATCGGATACTTTCTGTCTTCCGGAAAAAGATAAAATGGCTTTGCTTGTTTCAATGTATATGCATTCGTTTCGGTCGTCGTTGCACACACTTCCATTGGATAAAAACTATCAAATGCTGTTCGTGACTGCACAGTCTTAACTGTTGCTCGCTTCTGCTCTCCGGTATTAACCTCAGCTAACCACTCAGAACTCGGTGCCTCCTCTACAGCCTCATATCCTCTGTAATACATTCCGTGACCGGGTTGTACTTGATAGGGCAAGTAGTAGAAATAGTAATCGCCCGCAACTTCTATCGGACCAAAAGACAGATCACATAACTCATTGCTTACTTCATTTCGCACAATATTGGAAACTGTATCTCCTGTTGTGGCATTTACAATCAAAAAGTGTTTTTGGTCTACGCTCGCATCAGGTCTACGCCATTCGAACCGAAGATTTGACACCTCGCACGGTGTATCTACATGAATTAATACCCTATGATTCCCGAATGCCTCACTCCAAGCACTATCTGGAACTGAATAAGTATATGGTGCCATTGTAGGCTCCTTATCGAAAGCACACCCTCCAGACAGCAAAGATGCTGCAATCGTAAATAAGGAAGACGCGACAAAACTTAAATTAGTTTTCACTGATTAGCAATTATTGGTTTGTTTATTATTATCTATTTTTTCAATCGGCAAACGTAAAGCCTCTATCTTTCTTGACATAGCTTTTTTTCATATTCTCGAGACGAATAGTGCGGCCCAATACCTCTCCGTCAAACAGATTATCCTTTATCCGTACATTACGACAAGCGTTGAGTAAAATACCCGCTTTATTGCCCGAAGAAGAAGACATTTGCGTTGTCCTGACAATTTCATTATTCTCAAAACAAATATTGTCTGCACTTTTTGCATAAAGAATAGGATAGTCGAATGTGTAAAATTTATTTCCCGCAATCTTCACATTACGATGTACTGGTTTGTTCGAATCAAGTACTGTGTTGGATGGATGAAGCGCTATAATTGCATTGCCCGGCCCTCCTTGGTATGCACAATCGATAAAAGTATTGTTTGTAATGGTCACATCACGTACCGGTCCAGACTCAAACCAGCCTTCGGCATCACCTTCTATCAAGATTGCACTCATACCTGTTTTCTTAAACACATTATGATCAATCACAACTTTACGAGGAGTAGTCACCAATAACCCACGGGTACTGGTACGAGAGAAACTACAATTGCGCACCTCCAACTCCGGTGTCCATGTCATATTTTCTAGACAGTCTTGTCCTATTACACTTTCTGCCGAAAGCTCTTTGTCTAACAATAGCTTTACCTCTCGATCCGATAAGCGCACCACCTGCTTGACCGTTGCCGAATCTACCCGCAACATTGTTTTTGCATTTACCAAGGCGACTTGATCTCCTTCAAAAAAAGCATTGAAGCCATAACTCTGCCCATGCATAAAACGGAGTTTGTAAGTCATCGGAGCCATCTTTTCGATCAGTCTCAGGTTGGTTCCATGTACATTAATCGGATCATCATGTGCCCCTTCAAACGTACAATTCAATATCTTTACCTTTCCTTTACATCCTGAAAAGTGCATCATATCGGCCGATGCCGCTAATATTCTTCCACTTAATGAGTCTGGCATACAACGCACATTATTCATCGTTATATTATCTACAAACTGACTCACAATACCCAATCCATGCATATAGCGCATGTTTATATTTCTCAGTTCAATGTCTTTGCACTCAACAATGAATGCTCCAACTTGATCTCGGATAACATCTCTCAATGTTAGTGTATTGCCGACCTTTGGTCTAAAGTCTTCCGGCGTATCAAAAAGAATTAATCCCGGAGCAATCTCTCGGGCATCAGCCTTGGCCAATGCTTGCCAATTACCATTACTGTAACGCCACGTCTCATACTCAGCATCATGTTCTATAGAATGTATCAAGTTCGATTTCCAACCTTCACCAATCAAAGCAATTCTTTTATCGCGTATTTCGTAGCGTGAGTCTGGATGCAATCGAGCTGTTACACCACTATCCGTTACATTTACAAATGTAACTTCCGAACCAGTAGGACGTTCAAAGTCGAACGTAAGATCATTCACCGTGATATTCTTACACTGATCAAAAGCCATCGTTATCATCTTTCCATGGCAAATAATCTCTGCTCCGTTTCCTTTGATTTGCAACCCCTCGATTTGATTAAAGAAAAGCCCTATCGTTTTCTCTTTTGAGGGACATTCATTTTCTGTTGATGTATTGGATATAAAATACTCTTTACGCGTAGCACCTTCGGGCCAAATATCGATCCTTCCTTGAGGAAAAACTAAGACATCAGCATTTCTACTTTTGCAGGCATTGATAGCTTCTTGCACACCTGCTACAGCATTTTGATACGTGTTGACAGATTTCACATAATCAGATACAAATATCGTATCTTGGTTTGCAGCCGAGCAAAAACTCGCACACCACGGCAATACCGCCCATACAATTCGTTTTCTATGTTTCATGTATTTTTATTGTTTTATAATAAAGACCTCTTGCAAACGAATATCATTTACAGAACTACCAAGATAAACTTCAAATTCGCCTGGTTCCAATACCTTTTGCATTTCTTGATTCCAAAGTTTTAGATCCTCTTTTGAAAGCCCCAATTTAACGTCGCAAACACCTCCTTGGGGAATATAGATCTTTTCAAATGCTTTCAATGCTTTTACAGGAGTTGTTACACTACTCACTTTGTCCCGAACATATAGCTGTACCACCTCTGCTCCATCCATATTACCAACATTTGCAACTTTGCAGGTTACATAAATTGAATCTTGATTCTGTTTAAAACTATCGTCTACTTTCAGATTTGAATATTCAAATGTTGTATATGACAATCCATGACCAAAACAAAAAAGAGGATCTGGTGAAGAAAATACGTAATCGCGACCTGGTTTCTCTGGAGTTCCACGTTGTTTATAAAAACCTTTGGCCGAAGGTTTATGATTAGCATACATCGGAATATGACCTACAGACATAGGAAAAGTCATCGACAATTTTGCAGAAGGGGATACTTCGCCAAATAACAAGCGCGCTATAGCATTTCCTCCTTGTTCTCCAGGATACCAAGCTTCTAATACAGACTCTACACCTTTTATTTCCTCTGCAATCGTATAGGGACGACCATTAACAAGAATCATAATAATGGGCTTCCCTGTTTTTTTTAGTTCGGCTAACAACTCAGCTTGAACACCAGGCAAACCCAGTTCATTGCGATCATAACCCTCTCCACAAGTATTTACTTCTTTCGAATTCTGATCACCCCAACCGATCCCAGAATAAATAACGCTTGTCCCTCCTGCTACAAATACAATTAAATCACTTTTATTTGCAGCGTCAATGGCTTGAGCAAAGCCATCTTTGGATAACGAAGTGATGCCACAACCTTCAGCATAATTAACAGGAAATTTATCACCTATATATGTTTTTAATCCTTCTAAAATTGTTATTCCATAATCATTGTTCTTCGTTATGCTATAATCTCCAAATTGAACTTTATCAGCGTTGGGACCAATAAGAGCTAATGATTGTAACTGTTCCTTTTTTAAGGGTAACAG
>JBOFPV010000121.1:0-5524 GCA_051660585.1 Tannerellaceae bacterium | reverse complement strand
CAGGTACGCAAATACAACTTTCAAGATGTCGGTGTACAAGTAGGAGAGGTGGTTCGTCTGAGTAAAGCCATTGTTACAGACGGTACATTTACCAACAATCCCGAGCAAAGCACGTTGATGCACAACATGCGTATCGTGTTGGGGATGAAAGCACTCGTGCCTGAGTTTAAATCAAAGAATTCGGTATTTGAATCCTTAGACGCATAACATGTCAAACAAAAGACTAGCCTCCAATCTCTTTTTCAACATCCTTTCGTTTGCGATAAATGCCGGCATAGCCTTCTTCTTTACCCCTTATTTGATATCGGTAATCGGAAAAGAAGCATTCGGATTTTATCCGTTGGCAACCAACATCGCCGGATACTCTGCGATATTTTCCGCGGCCTTGAACTCCATGGCCGGCCGGTTTATCGTAATGCGTTATTACGACAACGATATGGAAGGAGCCAATCGCTATTTTAATTCCGTATTTGTCGGAAACATAGCACTAACCTTGTTGTTGGCATTGCCTGCGGCAGTAGTAACCGTTTTTATCAACAATGTACTGGATGTTCCGGTATCGCTACTGGCAGATGTGCGCAGTTTGTTTGCGTTTACCTTCTTGGCCTCGCTGCTTGGTACGGCCGGATCGGTGTTTGCCGTGGCAACGTTTGTCAAGAACAGAGTCGATATGGCATCGTCGCGCACAGCACTACTCAACTTGCTTAGGGTTGCTATGCTTGTAGGGTTGTTTAGCTTGCTTACACCCTCGATTCGCTTGGTCGGGTATGCCTTGTTTGCCATTGCGTTGATCACCTTTGGAGTGAACATCGACTTCACACGCAAACTTACACCCGAACTTCGCTTTTCACCACTTCGCTACTACAAACGCAGTGCTCTCACAGAGGTTGTTTCGTCGGGAGTTTGGAATTCGTTCAATCAACTGAGCGTTGTGTTGATGACGCAACTCGATCTGTTGATAACGAACATCTTTATCAGTGCGGCCGCTACGGGCGACTACTCGGTAGCCAAAACCGTGCCACTTCTCGTGCAGTCGTTTATCGGAACCATCGCAGCCGTGTTTATGCCGCAGTTTGCGATTCTATATGCACAAAATAAAACAGCTCAATTATCCGACGAGATTAATAAATCGGTAAAACTATTGGGAGTGTTTATCGCTCTGCCCATCGGCTTTTTACTGGTGTATGGTGATGTGTTTTTCTCGCTGTGGGTACCAGCTTTGGACGCAGCATATCTGCACAAACTATCCATTCTTACCCTGATACCTATGATTGTAACAGGGACGATCAATACAGTATATAATGTATACACCGTGACGAATCACCTCAAAGTTCCGGCTTTGGTCTGGTTCGTGTTGGGAGTGCTTCAAACGGGAACTGTGTTCGTCGTACTGAAAACTACCGATCTAGGTATCTGGACTATTCCTCTTGTCGCACTCATTGCCACCTTGGGACGCAACCTGATATTTACCCCGCTCTATGCGGCCAAGTGTTTGCAGTTGCCGTGGCATACCTTTTATAAAGGAATATCGCGAGGTACGGCATGCTCGGTATCAGTTGTGCTCATAGGCATACTCATGCGAAGTATATATGTACCCGATTCATGGCATACATTTATACTGGCGGGTGTCATAACAAGTAGTATTAGCATATTCATTTTTGCATGCACGATGCTATCGGCCGATGAAAGGCGGCAACTCGCCGGGAAGATTCCGTTTTTGAAGCAACGCTTCCCGCAGTCTGTAAATTAACCAAAAACCAAAACGATATAACCATTCCTTAACTATGACATCTCAAGAAAAAGTAAAGCAATTGCGCGATATAACCGCCGCAAGATTGCAACCTATGATCGATAATGACTATGTATTGCTAGATCTCCCTTATCATTCCAATGTGGGAGATGTACTGATATGGCAAGGAACATTAGATTTCTTAAGCAGCCTTCCTTATAGCTGTTTGAGTCAGAAAACATATTATACCGATCATTTCGAAACCATTCCTCAGCATGCTATTTTGTTGTTGCACGGCGGAGGAAACTTTGGCGATGTTTGGCGAGAACATCAGGAGTATCGATTGGAGGTAATTCGAAAATATCCCGATCATAAAATCATTATGTTGCCACAGTCGGTACAATATAATAGCGAAGAGCTCTTGAAAGAAGATGCCAAACAGTTTGCACGTCATACAAACGTTACGATTTGCGCGCGCGATAACTACAGCTATGATTTATTGAGTCGTCATTTTAAAAACAAAGTGATTTTGGTTCCCGATATGGCATTCTCGATTCATCCGCTTCGTTTCGAAAGCTATACGTCGAAACCATCTTCAGTTCTTGTAAAGCGCACCGATCTGGAATCAAAAAATACATTGCTCAATTTTGAAATAAAAGAACCCTTTGACACCACCGACTGGCCGGCGATGACAACTCGTTCTAGCCGATCGTTTATCATGTCAAAGCTTTATGCCGTATCGCGCAGAGTTAAGTTATTGCCAATTCGTAAAGGAATCAATCGGGTAATAGATCGCTACGCCTATCACATTTACCGCAACCATATATTCCGGTCGGGAAAGACCTTTTTGGCCCCTTACTCCAAAGTCTATTCTACTCGACTACATGCAGCGATTTTATCGGTGCACTACGGTAAAGAGATTGTCTTTATCGACAATTCATACGGAAAAAACAGCCGCTTCTATGATACATGGCTGTCAGATCTCTCTACGATTAAAATGATACGTTCATGAAAAATTCGACACAACCAAAACCGATTGTAACATTTATCATGCCGGCCTATAAGGTTGAGAAGCATATCGCAGCTTCGATCGAGTCGGTACAACAGCAAGACTTCGAAGCTTGGGAGCTGATCGTAGTCAACGACGGTTCGCCCGATCAAAGCAGAGCAATAGCGATGCAATACGCAGCAACAGATCCGCGCATTCAAGTTGTGGATAAAACCAACGGCGGACTTTCCGATGCCCGCAACTTTGGGTTTGCCATGGCCCGGGGGCGTTATGTGTTATTTATTGATTCTGACGATGTTATTACCCCTTCGGCAATTGCCGTGGGAGTAGCCCGAATGGAAGCCGAACAAGCAGACATCGCCATCTTTTCATATACAGCCGATCACGAAGACGAAGCCGGAAAGCAGATCAAGTCTGTACCCGCATTGCTACAAGACGCACTCTTTACACCCGAGCTTTATAAGACGATTCCCGATTCGGCCTTTCCCAATTTATATTACGCATGGAACAAATTGTATCGGGCAGACTTCCTTCGGAGTTATCAATTTAACTTCGAAAAAGGGCTTAGACTGATCGAAGACTGTGAATTCAATACACGTGTACTTCCAAAGGCTTCGAAGATACTTTTTGTATCTGCCGTACTCAATCGGTACATGATACGCAACGAAGCCACCCTCTCAAAGATGATGCACCCCGATGTATTCGAGTTGCAAAAGCGAGCGATTAACTGCAAGCTGTCGATGTTTAGGCAGATGAAAGTAGCGCCTTTGCGTATCGAAAAACTCGAGGCCCGCTTCTACATGGGATGCATACGCTATGTTATGTATTGTTTACTGCGCCATGCCCGTAACCAATCATTTGTGTCGAAAGTAAAATACCTGTATCCGATCCTTCGCAGCGAAATCCCGGCAGGAATATTCAGACATGTTGAGGCGGAAGGGATGAAAGACAAATTGGTCTTAAACCTCATTCGTGCCAAAAGCGCGGTAGGTTTAATTGCGGTATATAAACTATCTACGATCTTACAAGCTTCTGAATCATGAAACAAAAAATACTATTTTTCATTCCGTCTTTGTGCGGACGTGGCGCCGAAAAGGTCTTGGTCAATCTGGTCAACAACATGGACCATGAGCGTTATGATGTAACCGTGATGGTGCTCTTTGGTGACGGTGTCAATGCGGCTTCGTTAAGTGATAAAGTAACGTACAAATGGATTTTCCGTCGTACGTTTAGAGGTAATATTCACCTGTTGAAGTTGCTTCCTCCGGCGGCCTTGTTCAAGATGTTTGTACGCGACCGTTACGATGTAATGATTTCGTACCTCGAAGGGCCAACAACGCGTATTCTATCAGGGTGTACCGATCCGAATACGAAAAAGATAGCATGGATACACACGTTGATTGATTCTCCGCAAAAGTTGATGGCTTCGTATCGTTCGGTGGCCGAGCTAAAGAAGACCTATGCCGCGTATGATAGAGTGGTGGGCGTTTCGAAAGCAATTACCGACAAACTAGAAGCAATAGATGGCTTCATATCAAAGCCATTGCGTGTTGTATATAACACACTTGAAACCGATATGATTAAAGCCGGAGGTGAAGAAGCCGTAGATGACTTGACGTTTTCGCCCGAGGTCGTTAATCTTTGCTCGGTAGGCGGATTGGTTGAAGTAAAAGGATACGACCGTTTGCTATGCATTCTAAACCGACTCGTGCATCAAGATAAAATCACGAATGTGCATTTGCGTATTTTCGGCGAAGGGGCAGATCGTGCCAAATACGAAGCGTATGTAAAAGAGCATCGTCTCGAATCGTATGTCTCATTTCCGGGATGGAGGGGCAACGTATACAAGTACGTGAAATCGTCAGACCTGTTTGTCTGCTCATCCTACCGCGAAGGTTTTAGTACGGCAGTATCCGAAGCATTGATCGTAGGCACGGCAGTTATTTCTACCCACTGTTCGGGAGCAACCGAAATACTCGGGCAAAATAACGAATATGGGATTGTAACCGACAACAACGACGAAGCATTGTATCAGGGCATGCGTATGCTGATCGAAGACCAACGCCTGCTGTGTCATTACAAAAAGCAAGCCGGACGTAGAGCTTCGTTCTTCAATACGGTACAATCGGTAGAGTCGGTACAACGCTTGTGTAAGGAGGTTTCGGCTCAATGATCACAACTCCGCAATATACATCGCTTTATTACGGCATCATTGTTTTCTTTTTCGTGATCCTCAACATGTGTGAAGCCTACAAAGTTACCGACTTCATCTCGCGCAAGCGGGCCGAAATCATGGTAGCAGCCTTTGGGATATTCAATAGCTTCTATTGGGGATTGCGACCTTGGAACATCGGAACCGATACGGGCAATTACTTGCGTTCGTTTCGGGTGATGGAACGTTTCACCTCCTTTTCGCAGATGATCGACAATGTAGACGGAGACTATTTCTTCCGCACATTGATGTTTCTATTCTCCCGATTCGGAGCGTACTCGATGTTTCTATTGTCGGTATCCGCACTCACAAGCATGGCCTTGCTGTACTATACCCGGCTGATGAGCGACAAAGGGCGGATGTTTAGCCCCATTTTGTTTATGCTCTATATCGTATCGGTATTTAGTTTTCCGAGCATGTCGTGCAACATCATCCGCAACGGACTCGCCGTATCATTTCTATTGGTGTTTTCGTGGTATCTGTTGCAAGGCAGATGGATGCAAGCCGCTTGCTGGGCAGTGCTGGCATTGCTGGGGCATCACACCACGGCAATACCGATTCTTTTTATGGTGCT
>JBOFPV010000120.1:0-18618 GCA_051660585.1 Tannerellaceae bacterium | reverse complement strand
TTCAACGAAGCGTGATTTCACTCTTCACCGTAACTGAAAACAGTTTTCATCGAAGACGTAATGGGGATTTGAGCAAACCAACAGGGCTTATTTTCACGAGAGTGCGGTCTCCGCACCAATCCTAGGGATGCTACATTTACAAACCACTGAGCAAGAGTTGAGCTTTTACAAATCGTTTGCACAAAAAACAAACGCCCTGCATTTTGAAAGGTCAAAAACACCTACTCAATAAGGCGCACCAAAAAGCGTCAGACAAAACAACGATTTCACGACAAACCGTAAGTTTTTATTTGTTCGGCAAACAACGTCATCTAGCAAAAAAAGGACTTATTTGCCGCAAATCGCAATGATTCACACGGCAAATAAGCCCCTTGCTCCTTTTATCAAATTATACATTAAGGCAAAGACCGTTTGCTCCCAATCCCGCCTCAACACATCAAATCAACGACTCCTATTTGTGAGCCTTTTTATCTTTGCAATAGAAATACGTAACAGCTGCAACGGCTATTACCGATACAAATATTGACACTACGATTGCTCCCATTATTTTTCCTCCTTCTTATCTTGCAGCAGCCATAAACCACCAAATTGCGTTAATACTGCAATAGTATTTCTTGTTACGACAAAAGTTAAAGATCGTGATGAATATAAGCAATTGTAGGACAATTAAATTAACTCAATAGATTATCTCGCTTACAATATTAACGCCCCGTAAAACAAGGCTAGCGATACGATGCTATGCTCCTGTTTTACGGGACGTTTTTGTTTTATGTCAGGATTGTTACTTGTAGAACGATATTTCGGCAAGACCGGCTCTTCCATCCGAAGCCTTGTCGATGATGACTCTAAAGTATTTGATCTCTTTGTTCAATCGCATGGGTTTAAACTCCCAACCGGTGCATTCGCGCTCATAGAATGGCTCCCACGTAACACCGTCGACAGAGGTTTCTACGCGGTGTGTATACGAAGAACTGTCTTTCTGAAAACGAACACGACTCGCTACAATTGGCGTTTTCTCTTGGAGTGTTACCGTAACCACTTGCGGAAACTTGTCTTCTCCTGCAATCCACCATGAGAAATCGTCTCCGTCGGCAACTTGTGCCACTTCAAACCCGGCTTGAGAAGAACTCGCAACAACCGACTCGATCGGTGCTTGTTCGCGCGCAAGAATCTGCTTGTCCCAACGAGTTGGCTTCACAACTACGCCGACTTCTTCATTTCCTGCAAATGGTTTGTGGCTGCCGTCTTCGACATACGTACCTTGGAAAGGTATTGTTTTGATGGAGTTTTTGCCCGACTTCAACCCATCGGCCGAAGCTTCGATCTCAATGGTTCCTGCCTTTTTGCCGCAACGTACAAACGCAAAGCCGATACCGCCTTCTACCTTTTGCGGGTTGATTCCGACGCGGCGGATGTTGTCGCCGATAAGCGATCCTTCGCCTTTTACCAGAATGGTAATTTCTGCGTCTGACGTATTCACAAGGGTTCCGTTCTTATCACAGACTTTAAAGTATACCGGAATCATATCGCTTCCGTCGGCTACAGGCGTGATGCCATGCTCAGGAATGTAAACTTCGATATAATCGGCTGCTTCGGGCGTACGCACGGCATGCGAAACCACTTCTTTGTCTCCGATGAATCCGATTGCTTTAAGTTCGCCGGCTTCGTATCCTTTCGCGTCGAATACAAAGCAAGGGCTGCCGCCTTTTGCTACCGTCCATTTGTAGGCTTCTTTCTCGCCTTCACGCGTTTTACGTTCGATCAACTTGCCGTTGCGATACAACTCAACCGCGTCGCAATTGGAGTAAACAGGAATCTCGGTTGTAGAAGTAGGCAGTTTGGCCGATGCGTTATCGGATCCGATAAAGATCATTGGTCCGTCATACAGTCCTGCTTGCGAAATCGCGTTCGAGCGCATGCTTTGCATCATGTAATAACTTTGCTTCGGATAGCGGTTTACGTCTACGACTCCGCAAAACATTGTCTCTTCTTCCGCACCGCGCGCATAGTCATTGTAACTCCAAAGGAAGTGACCTCCCATGTGCGGATTCGCATCGAGCATACACCAATCGAAGTAACCTTCGCCGTTGAGTTGCTTGTATCGGCCACGACATTGACGGTACTGTTCGTAAGTGTTCTCGTCGAGTCTTACGCGCGGCTTCTCGCCTACTCCGTCGCCCCATTCGCGGGTAAAGAGCGGCTTCAACGTCAATTGATCTTCGAGGTAGTTGCTCATCACACTACCGTCTTTCGGGTAACCCGACACTTGCTTGTAGAATATATCGTAGTATGGATAGGTGTCTTCGTGACTAAGATAGTCGCCCGAGGTATACATCTGATCACCCGGATACTCTTCGTGCGCCGCCTTAAAGATTCGCTCTACGACCGAAAGCGGATAGTGCGTTTCGTTGAGAGCCGTTTCCCACATGATGATCGACGGACGGTTTCTGTCGCGACGAATCATGCCGCGGGTAACCTCTTCGAGACGTTGTGTAAATACGGGATCACTGTTGAAGTATTGCCATCCCGGCACGCATTCGATCGCAAGCAAACCATGCTTGTCGCATGCTTTCAGAAAAGCGGGATCGTGCGGATAGTGCGCCGCGCGCACCGCATTGTATCCGCCGCGTTTCATGTCGATCACTTCACGTTCTTGCATCGAGTTTGAAGCCGCGTCGCCTACATGCGGATACGATTGATGGCGATTGGCTCCGATCAAATACATTTTTTCACCGTTGATAAAGAAACCATCCTCGGCAGTATACTTGATGGTTCTAATGCCGATTTCGTCTGTTTGCGAATCAATCACCATGCCATCGACCAAGAGTTGCGACTCGAGGGTATAGAGGTATGGAGCATACGGATGCCACAAGTTCGGATTAGCTACGGATAGTTTTTGCTCAATCGTATTGTCGGTCATGCTTGCTATATCGAGTGTTGATTCTTCTTTCGCTACTTCTTTACCATTGGCGTCTTTCAGGATGGTGCGCAAAGTTGTGCTTTCTCCCTCCGGACGACCATTGTACAGGTTGGTTTTCACCAATACCTCTGCCTGCTCTTTGCTTACACTCGGATAGGTTACAAAGATGCCGCTTCCGTTTTTCAACCCTTTGTCGAGCGCATTGGTTATGTGAAGCGGATCCGACACTACCATTTTCACATCACGGTAGATACCGCTGTAGTAATAAAAGTCGAGACGAGCCTGCGGCTTGGCCGGAGGTGTAAGCGAATCGTACACGGCCGATACACGAACGGCCAAGACATTGTTTTCGCCGTTCCATTTTAGTTTGTCTGAAATGTCTGCGTTAAAACCGACGTATCCGCCCGAGTTTCGGGCTACTTCCTGCCCGTTTACAAACACTTCGCAATTGGTCATTACGCCTTCAAATTCGAGCGCCACACGTTTTCCTTTATACGACTCGGGCACTTTGAAATAACGACGATACCAACCTACACCGTCGTAGATGATATCTCCTCCACAGTGTTTCTTCTCCAACTGCATGATGTGCGGCAATGCAATCGGTATCCAATTTGCATCGTTCATATCGACACGTTCGCCACCCACTGTATCGCCTCGAAAGAAGGCCCAGTCGGTATTCATGTTTAACTCTGTTCGTGCTTGCTGCGTATGGCACGAGAAAAAACCCGTAACGCACAACACGGCAACACAAAGTTGTAGTAGTTTTGTTTTGTTCATTGATTTGCTAGTATGGTATTAGTTTATTGTAAGTTTGATTTCACTGCCGGCAAGTCCTTCCGATGCAGCCTTCAACACAACCGGTTTTCCGCTGCCATCAGGTTTTACGATTACTTGCAGCAATCCGCCAAAGGCATTGCGGTAAACTTGTTCGCCTTTGGCAAACTGGTCGGGTTCGTGGCTCGACGGATGGCCGTTGCCTACTCCGAGAATTGTACCATTCTCAATCTCGAATACCACTTTATTGGATGCGTCGGGAATCAACCGCTTCTTTGCATCGAGTACCTGAACCGTACAAACGGCAACATCGCGCCCGTCGTTGCAAAGCTCACTACCTGTTTCGCTTAAGATCTTCAACGCTGCCGGCTTTCCGGTAGTCTCGATTACTTGCGTATAGCGTTTGCCGTCTTTCTTTCCTTTTGCTTCGAGTTTGCCGGGCGTATACTTCACGCGCCATGCAGGGATATCGTACTTCTCTACTTGTTTCTTTCCTAAACTTTTCCCGTTCAAGAAAAGCTCTACGTCTTCAAGATTGGTATACACATGCACGTCGACAGAGTCTGTTCCTATACCATTCCAATGCGGAAGTATATGTACAACAGGCTCATTTGTCCACCACGATTTGTAAAACCAATAGGCATCTTTCGGGAATCCGCAGTAATCGAGAATACCGAAGTGCGAAACCACGCCCGGCCAATAGTGAATGGTAGATTCGCCACCGTAGTCAAAACCGGTCCAAACAAATGCTCCCGCGACAAATTTTCGGGCATCGGCATAACGCATCCATTCTTGTGCCGTAGCTCCCCATCCCGGACGATCGTGATCGTAGGCCTGATGAAATCCTTTCTCGGGCGATGTTTCGTAAATGCCGCGAGTGGTAACGGTACTTCCTTCTTCGGTAAGCAGGATTGGCAGATCGGGAAACTTCTTGTGCACGGCATCAATGTCTCCGATGTGGTAATAGTTTGATCCCTGAATATCGGCTTCGTAGGTAAATCCTTCTCCCCAGCTGCCATTCATCGCGGCCGTGCAAAGACGGGTAGGATCCATTTTGTGTTGTATCTCCTTCATGCGACGCAAAATCATGCGCCCTTTGTTGTTTCCTTGTATCGCCGGCTCTTCATTACCCATACACCATGCAATAACCGACGGATTGTTGCGGTCGCGCTTGATGATTTTGCGCATCTGATCAAGACCTTCGTCGGTACTGCTCAACACACGCAACTCGTCCAATACCAACATTCCCAGGCTGTCGCAAGCTTCGAGCACGGATACCGTAGGCGGATTGTGCGAAGCTCGGTATGCATTTACGCCATAGGTCTTTAACTGTGCGATACGCCAGAAGTTGAGACGATCCGGCACTGCCGCACCCACTCCGGCATGGTCTTGATGGCAACATACGCCTTGTATTTGTACACGTTTGCCGTTAAGAAAGAATCCGTTGTCGGCATCGAAGCGGATGGTACGAATACCAAAACGAGTTACGTATTCGTCTACCTTCTTTCCGTTTTGCCATACCTCGGTATATAGTTTATACAAGTGAGGGTGATCCAGATCCCAAAGTTCGGGGTTATTGACGGTGAAGTCTTGAGATGTCTCCAGCGTTTCGAGCGCGGGAACAGACTGCGAAGACTGCATCGTGGTTACCTCTTCGCCCTTGCTGTTTCGAATGGTTTGCACCAAACGAATATCTGCCGGCTTATCGGTATCATTCGTGATTTCGACTGCTGCGTTTACGGTTGCTTTCTTGGCGTCTGCGTCTACTGCCGACCTAACAAACGTGCCCCACTGCGGAACGTATACCGGTGCTGTTTTGGTAAGCCACACGTTTCGATAAATTCCCGCACCCTCGTACGACCAAAGTTCGGAATGCGTTGCATCGACACGTACGGTGATTACATTGTCCTGGTCTTTACCGTAATTGAGACACTCGGTTACGTCAAACTGTGCCGGTGTGTAGCCGCTAAGGTTACGCCCAAGCAAAATACCGTTTATCCAAATCTCCGCATCGCGGAATATTCCTTCAAACTCGAGGTGATAGCGGCTTCCTTTTTCTGCGTTTGTCTTAAAGGTTTTTCGGTACCATCCGATGCTGTTTTCGGGAGTACGCCCGCCGAGTTTGCGGTATCCTTTTACTTTAAATTGATCTTTAGCATATCCGGCCAGCATTCCCCAATCGTGGGGAAGTGAAATCTCTTCCCATTTACTGTCGTCGAAGTCTTGCGTGTGCGGAACCGTAAGTCGTGATTCCTGATCTGCTTCGAGCATTGTCGACTCTTGCAAAAAGGCGATCTTTGAGAAAGATAACGCCCGTCCGTAATTGAAGTCTTTTTCGGGAAGCGGATGCCCCTTGGCAAACTTCCAGTCTGCATTCATCAACACCCGCTCTCGCTGGGCTTGCGCCTGCACAACCGTAGCCATGCAAGCTAGTAATACCATTATTCGTTTCATGTATATATATTGATTCGTTTATTCTTTTTCTTCTTGTTTCACGAGCATGAAGTTATCGAGCAAAAATGTCCCGTCGCCGGCTTTGGTGATTACGACGTAGTAATCGTCGGCATTGCCTGTGGTAAAGTCTCGTTCAAACTTGCCGCTGCCGTCGAGTGCAGCCGCTAAGAGTTCTTCGCCGGTTTTGGCGCTTCGCACCGACACTCCGTAGACTTTCTCTTTTGAAGCTTGATAGACAAACGCCAAATGGTAGCGGCAGTCGGGAACGAACCGAATGATTGCCGGCGATGTGCGATAGACTTCGCCGTTTCCTTCGCGCCATGTCTTGAGCGACCAGTTGCCTAGTAGTACGTCGTTGGTATAGCCTTCGTTTCGGTTGGATAAATGGGTAGTGTACGAACTTGGCTTTGCTGCGGTGAAAGGTCCCCACCCTTCATCTACATTTTCGAAGTCTTCGAAGTAGATACCCTCTCCTACGTGCGGATTGTGTTTTGTTGCCACCACACGAACATCGTCAAACTCTACGGTCGAAGTATCGTTGCCGGCATTGAAGGCCAGGGTTAATTGCTCATTTCCTTCTGCGACAAAAGGGATCAACATCCGGTGATAGCGTGTATTGTATTTGTCGGTATTGTCCGTATAGTTCTTTGTCAGGCTTTCATTCACTGAGGTCTCTTTCCCGGCAACGGCAAGCGTTGCTTTGCCTTCTCCGTTTACTTGCACCCAAACCGAGGCAATGTAGGAGGTGCCTTTTTCGGTTGGTATTTGTTGGGATAAGGTACCGTTTGTAAGGGTAACGATGCTTTGTCCGTAAGGAGTCTTTGCTGCTTGAGCGTCACCGCCAACGTGCCAGCTTTGCAATCCGCCGTCGAATGCAGGATTCTTTACCAACCCAATTTCACCCCAGTTGGCAGCCATGAGCGGTGCGGGCTTTGACTTGTAAAGTACATACCCACATGCGGCATCGGCATCAATGGTTACCTGTCCGCTGTGTACCGAAAGAGTTGCTTCGTCTTGTCGCCCTTGTTCATCGAGTTTGTATAGGGCAACCGTCTTACAAGTATTCCATGAATCGGGAAGCGACCACGTTGTTTTGCCTCCGTTTTTATTGTAGTGATATATCTTATCTTCTTTCGCGGGATCCCATGGAATGAATACGGTTTGATCGATCAATACGGGCTTGCCGTTGCGCTCTATGATATGCTGACTGCCTTGCTTGCGAGAAACCACTCCTTGCTCAAACAAGACTTCGTTGTCGTTGATTTGCTTTATTTTGTGGTGCATCAGATAACGGTAAGGCAATTGCAGGGTAAAGAAGTTCCCGATGACTTGGTTAAAGTCGCGTCCCTTTTGCCATCCCATAAATCCGATCTCGGCACTGCGGCTATATCCTCCCATCAATAGCGGATGTGCTTTGAAACCGTCGCGGGTTGTATGCAGCACAAATCGGGAAATCATACTATTCGCCTCAGCCACATAATGAATCCATGGCGACTGTCGGTAGAAGATATCCGAATCTTCGGTCCATACTACCCACTTGTTATCGTTGAATAGTTTGGCGGTATTGTATGCAAGGTAACGATGCTCACGGTAGGTATCAATGTAGATAAACGATAGGTGCGGGAGGTCTTTTTTCAGTTGAGTAAGCCTGTTTTCGAAAGAACCGCTGATCACATCGCGCTCTTTGTTGATAAGATAAGCCTGATCGAGCCATGCCCAACCCGGGATGTCTGTTATGATATCTCCGTTATAAGCTTTTGCTTCGGGATAGGCCTCGCTTTGATTGATATGCAATCCAATGGCTGCATTGTATGCTTTCGCTTGCCGGGTAAGTAGCTGCAAATCGGAAAGACCGCCGGCGCGGGTATTGTAATTGCCTGCATAGTCGGGGTGACTGCTGTCGTGACCTTCGCCCTGATATCCTTTTAACTCGAGCATCTGACCAAAGCCATCTGTCGCATTGTAAAAGCGCTTGATGTTGTCGAGTTGACGTGCAAACGGATATTGAGCTCCACTTGCAAAGTTCATGGTAATCGTTGCATAGCTGTTACGAACCATGTCTGCTCCGTAGGGTTGCGCGATGACATCGGCCAAAGCGCCCGCTGCATCTTGCCAATCTACTTTACCATCGGCATTCCGATCTTCGGTAAGGATGATTTTCATTTCCGGCAGTGGCACTTGCTTTCCGTCGTGTCCGCGACAGATCCATTCATTGGAAGAAAGAAACGTGCGCTTACCATCTGTGCGATATGCGGCCTGGTGCGCGTTGTAAAGAGAGTTGTTGTCGAGGGTAGCGGCATAAGCAGTATTATTCAGAATGGCAATGGCGGCAAATCTGTTTTTTGCCGTGGATGCGATGGTGTCCAGTGCGATAAACTGATCGCTTGTTACATCTTTTGCCAACGAAAGTATTGCTCCTTTTTCCTGATTATCCAGCGAAACCAAGTCTTGCTTGTAAAATGCGAGCGTTCGCACCGGCATATCTTCGGGTTCTTTCAAGTTGGATACGGTCATTTGCAAGGTCAGACCATCCAACGTAAATACTGTTGTAAAGGATACGCCTGCCTCAACGGCCTCACAGTGATACGTTATTTTATCAGTATTCTTTACGGCTTTTGTTTTGAGCAGACGGGGTAATCCGTTGATCAAGACATAAGGTGTGACATGCGTGGCACCGGTAATCGTTTTGCCGGAAGGCAAGTTGTAGGAAACTACCGTAGGATATTCGTTATCAAAAACTACCGACATTGACTCGTTTGCCAGTGTGAGATGCTTGCCGGCAACCTTACGCTGTTTCGTTTCCGAAAGGCTACGCACGGAAATCGCATTGGCCATGATATCTCCGCCATCGTATGTTTTCAGAAACAAGGGTTGCGACTTCGACTGATTGATATCAATGTCTGTTTCTGCAATCTTCTCGCCGTCTACATAGATAGAAAGTGCACCATCGAGCCCCACAATGCGCAAGTTGCGTTTGTAGTCTTTGTAGAACTTGGCGATATCTTTGGTGATTAACTCTTGATTTTCTTTTGTTTTCTTGATCCAATGCGAATAGCACAGGACGTCGCTTGTAAGGTCGCATCCTACAAACATGGAGTTGTTTTGTGTGAAGTCGCCCAGTATAATGCCGAACTTCGAAAGCGAATTTGTGGGTACCAATTCAAGATCGACTACAAAGTTTGCGTCGACAGATCCGATCGGAACAATACATTCGGTTCCTTTCGTTGTCTTTAATTCTATATGATCTGCTTTAAATGCGTCGTTGCATTTCTTGCTTCCTATTTCTGCCCAAGCTGCATTGAGCATTCCGCAAAAGGATATGCCGCCCAGCATTAAGATTAATTTATTCATGGTCGTGTTTGTTGATGGTATAGTTATCTGTCTCCTTGTTTATTTTAAAGGAGAAAAGGTATAGGTTATCCCTTGCTGTGTAGATAGGCTTAGCTTTTCACCTCGCTGAATTGTGTTTTCTCCCGTTTTTGAAGTTATGCGAACCGCTTTATTTTTCCAAGGATTCTGCAAAACGAGCGTCCTTCCTCGTTCGCTCGTAATTGTTACCGGACCAATCTGACCTTTCTTGATGCTTCCCGAAACCAGAAAAGCTCCTTCTACACGGATTCGCTCAAAGGTGGCATCTTGCTCCGTAGGCCATACCGGGAATAAGCGAACCACATCTTGATGTCCCATGCATAGCATTTCATTGATGGTATTGGGAGTGGTACTGAAGTTTTCGATTCCGTGCGGATTGTTGCGCTGAAATCCATTCGGGTATGTATTGTTTACGTAGCGATTCAACTTTGAGAGAATGGTATCGGCATTGTATCCTACGCGCACGGCTGCGGGAAAGAAACTATTAGATCCGTTGAAATCGATCCATCGTTGCATTACGTCGATGGTGTTGTGTGCAGTCTCTAGTAGTGAGGGTTCGCTTGCCAATCCGATTTGTCCGGCCGGATAGATATGTTGTATACCAAGCGTATTGTCGCCCCACCAATCTACCCCTTTCTCTGTATAGCGAAATATGGTTTTACCATCGCGCTCCTGCAACGGAAAGTCGGAAAGTTTTGCTTTTAGATCTGCCCAGTTCTCTCTTGATGCGGTGTCTTCATCCAAGTATTCGCTCATGTCAATGGCAGTTTGAAGTACCATACGTGCCAAGCCGAGTGAAAGGATCGGATTCATCGTCCCGATGGTTCCTTCATGAATGGCATCGTTGTATATTACGTATCGGTCGCCTTCTTTCGACAGATATCCTTTCCAAAAGTTTGCAACGCCCTTTACAAACGGATACACGCGCTGCGCATATGCTTTGTCCCAAGTGCGGTAAAAGTGCATCGACATGTTTACCACGGCATACGAAGAATTGCTCTTTTGCCCCATAAAGAAACCGTCGCCTTGCACATGTTCTTCTTTGATCCATCCGCTGTAATGGTTTTCCATAAATGTATCACGCCTGCATGTTTCAATACCCAAAGGACCTGCTCCTACGGGCAACATAATACCGTCTTTAATTCCTGTAACACGTAACGAGTAATGCTTGCCGCGTTCGATTTGCGGAAGTATTGAGTTGGTATAAGGCATAGCCTGCTCCAGTCGGTTGGCTGAGTAAAGTGCATAGTACGGAGCCATGTGGTTGTAGTTGAGATGGTAGTCTCCGTTCCAGAACGGGCGCTCTTTGGTGATCCACGAACCAAATATAGACGGTGCAAAATCTGCGTCACGGCTACAAGAGCCCATCCCGTACAATGATAAATAATAGTGCTTCTCTATTTCTTTGTCCGGTATTGTAACGTATGACTTGTTCCAATAGTCGCTCCACCATTGTTCGTGTTTCTGTTGTAATCCTTTTAGTGCTCCTTTTTCGATCGATGCAACCTTTGCGGTTGCTGCTGCAACACAATCCGGTGCTTTAAAGTCGCTCGATACCGCGCATATAATATGGATCGGTTTGCCTGATTGCAACTCAAACGTGATATCCTCTTGATCTAATATGCGTACTGCGATTGCTGCCCGCGTTGGAATATCTACATCTTCGGCAAAACCTCTTTCTAAGACTAGGGTATTCGCGGATGGTTTCTGTACAGAAGCGACGGTTGGGAATATACGTTCGAGGGGTGGACGGTTTACAATCTCTTTCCCTTCTTCGGGCAAACTCAAACCTAGGCTCCCTTTCATCGTTCCGCCCCCTTGCAGTTTCAGTTCGATTAGCAGCAAATCTTCGGTAGCATTTACATAGGTTGTATAGGTTAGCGTTTGCTTTCCCCGGGTGAAGGTAGCTGTAGTTGATGCATTGTCGAGACGTTGCTCTATCTTATAACTTGCGTTTTCCAATGCCGGAATGGATAGTTCCACTTTCCCCAATACGGCAGGATAGGATGCATCAAGTGCCGACTTTAATCGCCAAAAGTCATTTCGTGCAATGTAGAATGTTTGTTTATCGGGGGGGCCGGCCAAAGCAACCGCAATGCTTCCATTGCCAAGTAGCGGTGCATCGACCGAATGCTGAACAGGTATTTTTGAAGGTGGCGCTTCAAAACGGATTTGATGCTTGGATACTATATCCAGCGCATTGTTCTTTTGTTTTTGCGCAAAACAATGACATGCAAAACTGCATGCAAGAATGAATGTGGCCAACTTGTTTTTCATGGCAAAATACGTCGTTAAGTTTTTATTGTTCGTAAAGATGGTAATCAGATCAGGCTTACGGAAATCAAATCGCAACCTTAAATGCTAGTTTTGGTCAAAAATAATAATCTTTTTCACAACAAACGAAGGATTGTACCAAATACACCATCCAAACATTAAAATAGACGTATTTACCTAACTAATTAAACATCACTTTCGAGGAGTTCCATTATTTGATCGGGAGACATATAGATGCGCTTTTTAAAGTCTTTGTAGGTTTGTGTAGCAAAAGGAGCTTCAAACATTGAGTAAGTTGCCCATTCATACAACTGCCATCCCAAGCCATGAGCTGCTGTCATTGAATCGATCTTATGCTCTAATTTACGCTTATAGTTTTCTTTTAGATAACCGAGTCCGGTTTTGACTACGCCGGTTAACGTCTTATCTTCAAAGTCAACAACGTGTGCCAATTCGTGTCCTATAACTCCAATCTGTGCATTAAAAGGGACATCTTCTAAAAGGATGCCATCAAAATCTTCTTTATTATTAATCAAGATATAATAGGTTCTTTCTTCTGAAAATAAAGAGTTTATCTTCGGTCGGCAAGCCATCGTAGTACGTTCTTTCGAGTACTTTAGTTCAATCACCACATCCTTCAATTCAGGATAATGTGATAAAGCAAGCAAAAACTGCTGTTCGTATTCTTTGGGATAAGCTTTATTCCTTCCATACTCAGCACGCAACTTGTCTACTTCAACCTTCGACAAGTTATCGTAGTACTTTGTTTGCTGGGACCATAGTGTAAGTGTAGAAAATAAAACAACCAGAAATAAGAATATTCGTCTTACCATTGATATGACTATTAGAGGTTTTGCTGATTGCGAATATATATATGTTACTCCAAATAACAATCGATCATTATTGATCTTTGTATTTTATTGAGAATCTATTCTGCAAATATTTTAAATCTTGTGTAAAGATTAGCGTTGAGCTTATATTTGACAAAATTCCCAACGCTAAACAGTTGTCGTACTTTATTCTTTTGCTCCTGCAATCATACGTCCTACTTCTTGAAGTGTTTTTACATCTATCTCGCGGATATTGCCTTCGTAATTGGGTCCGATATTCAAAGAAAAGATATTTCCATACGTTACAGCTCCTTGATAATCTTCAAATATTTTCTGTGCTGAAATACAAAGATTATCATGAATTGGCAACGAGTAAAACCAGTCTGCACCACCTTCACGTTTTGGTAAGATCGGATAGGTAAACTCAGCCACATGGTATCCTTTATATTGTTTCTCGTTTTCGCCGGCATCCTCTACCCAAGTAAGTCCGTCTCCGCCAATGGGCCCCGGTGCTCCTCGCTCTCGCAGACTAAGTCGTCCCGCTGGCTCTAACGCATTGAATCCACAAAAAGTATTTGGTTGAAACTGATGTACCCACTCGACTGTTTCTTGGTGACTCAGACCTCCATCTCCTACTGCCGCATCAAACCAAATGAATTCAATCGGTCCGTAATTCGTTAGCAGCTCTTTTAATTGTGCTTTTTTCATTTCAGGGTTAGTACCTCCTTTCATCCAACCACCACGTTCTGCTCCCGGCCAATTCCAATCTCCTTCGGAGAAATACAGGGCCAACTTTATTCCGTATTTATCACACGATTGTCTCAGTTTACTCAAAACATCGAGTTTGATGGGTGCATTGATCGACTTAAGATCTGTCGTTTCTGTATCCCATAAACAAAAGCCATCGTGATGTTTCGTCAAGAAAAGAATGTAATTCATACCAGCTTCTTTTGCCGTTCTTGCCCATTGATCGGTATTACATCCTTTAGCCGTAAAAAAATCAGGCCCATGTTCTTCTCCAGTCCACTCTTTGCCCGAAAACGTACTAAACGACCAACAGATAAACATTCCAAAACGCATATCCTGGATCTCTTTTGCCCTAACAGTATCAGGTAAAGGAGTTTTTGAAATTTCGTTTGACGATCGCGACAACGAACAACTTGTAAGCAAAGGTAGCATTGCGATAATGCTAATAAGCATCTTGAAGAAAACTTGCTGAATCATGGTATTTTGAATTTATTGAAAAAGAAAAAATAGAAACAAATATAATTGTTTCATATTACAAACGATACTTTACTCAAGTTTTTTCAAGTTCTAATAAAAAGATTAATAAGCAAATAAACGCTCACTCTCTTACTTTGAAATGGTATTTTATATTTGTTTTTTTCGTAACATTGCAGCATTGTAACTTTGACACAATCATGAAACACACAATTATCTCTTTAATGCTATTTTTGTCGACAACTATATCGGCAAAAACAATTGTTGTAAAATACACAACAGAAGATGCAACTCAACGTATTCAACAAGCCATTGACGAGGCTCGAAAACACAACGGCAAACCTATTACGATTCGGTTTGAAAGTGGAAATTATCACATCAGTAGAGCAAATGCATCAAAACATCTTTATTTTGTTTCGAACACGGCGAGTGAAAGCGAAAACCCGGATCAAACGAAACACATCGGTCTTTGGATCAAGGATGCGAAGAATCTTACCATTGATGGCAATGGTGCTTTTCTTATAACTCATGGAGAAATGACTCCGTTTGCTATTGACAAAAGTGAAAATATTACCATCAAAAACATTTCCATAAAAGCTTCTGACCCTACTGTTCCTGAAATGACGGTAATAGAACGTGGCGATAAGTACATCGTAGCTAAAGCGCATCCGCTTAGCAACTATACTATAACAGACGGACGATTTGCTTGGGTAGGTAAGAGTTGGACATTGACTGGCGGTATAGCTCAATTATACGATCCGATAACGACATTAAACATACGCCACACATCTCCATTGAGTAATCTTGAGAAGGCAATCGAACTTGAACCAGGACTTATTCGATTTAATTATAAAGATAAAGCTCCTACGTGCAAACCGGGACAAGTTTTTCAAATGCGCGATGGAATTCGTGACGAAGTAGCCGGCTTGGTTAATTTGAGTAAGAACATTCATTTGCAAAATATTGGTTTTCATTTTATGGGCAACTTCGGGATCGTTTCGCAAGTTTCTGAAAACCTAAACTACGACCGTTTACTTTGTGAACCTGAATATGGTAAAGAACGTATAAATGTTGGCTTTGCGGATTTTCTTCAATTCTCAGGCTGCAAAGGAAAGATTAAAGTAACCAATTCACGTTTTATAGGTGCTCATGATGACCCAATCAATATTCACGGCACACATTTGCGTATTGTAGAATATCCTACTGATAATCAGATTAAGATCCGTTTCATGCATCCTCAAACGTATGGACTTGAACAGTTCTTTGCCGGAGATTACATTGATATTGTTGATGCCAACTCTCTTTTATGTTTGCAACAAGCTAAAATAAAGAAAGTAGAACGAATAAACGATCGTGATATTCTACTGACATTGAACTCAAATATATCAAACGAGATTAAAACAAAGCCAGATGTCGTGGTTGAAAATACAACATGGACACCTGAGGTGGAGATCAATAATAACTTCTTTGCTAGTATTCCTACTAGAGGTATTCTTGTCACTACACGCAAAAAGATCATTATCGAGAACAATATTTTCTTAAGAATGCCTATGAGTGCTATACTTATTGCCAATGAGGGAAGAAGCTGGTTTGAGTCGGGCCCTGTTGCCGATGTAACCATTCGTAACAATCAATTCATAGAATGTGGTAGTCCGGTTATTTGTATCGCTCCTGAAAATGGAAAATACGAAGGCGCTATTCATAAAAATATAAGTATCTGCGATAATCGATTCGACTTACTGAATGCGGATGCCATCTTTGCCAAAGCGACTAATGGCCTTTTAGTAAAAGATAATTTCTTTATTACGAATAGCTCAACAAATGAGATCTCCCAATTGATACGCACCGAGCAATGTGAGAACGTTACGGTAAAAGATAATCGAATTGAGGCACTCTAAAGACTGATTCTAGACTACTTATATATTACAAACGGCTCGAGGTTAATCTTCGGGCCGTTGTTGCATTACCTCAATTCCACAATAAATAGTGTAGAACTATTCTACGTTACCACACCCCTTTCTACACATTACAAAATAATAGAAGTGACGCCTTAAGCATCTTACAAGACTATAAAACAACACCTTACATAACAAAAAGAACATCACCAAGAAAAGACGGCATGGTTTTCTCATTAATATAAGTGTAAGGCGCTTTCAAAGTTGCCGTTTAAACAAAAAGAAATTTTGAACCTATTAAAACAAACAGTTATGAAAAAGTTATTATTTGCAATCGCCCTTGTATCAGGTATCGGATTTACAACAAACGCAGCACTAACTCCTGCTCAGTCTGTAATCTTATCAACAGTAATGGATACAGAAGAATATACAGCAATCGAAATCACAGAAGTACCTAAAGCTGTAACAGATGCTGTTGCTAAAAAACACGAAGGATCAACAATCAAAAAAGCAGCAGTTGACAAAGCAACAATGATCTATCAAATCACAGCTGAAACAACTGAAGGTAAAGAAGTTGTAAGCCTATTCAAAGAAACTGGTGAAGAAGTTATTGAACCGGCAGCTACAACTCCGGCAGAACCAACAACACCTGCTGAACCTGCAACTCCAGCAGAATAAACGAGTTATAAAATCGTTATTGACTATTACACACATATTACCGTTTAAACAAAAAGAACATCCTCAAGCCGATTAGTTTCGACTTGAGGATTCTTATTTCATTTCAAAAGCAATGATTCATTACCAATAAATAGATCTTACTTATCGTTTATTCTTCGCAAAACCATTCACTGTTTTCAAACAAACAACGAGCATTTCCATCTTTGATCAACTCACTGTCGCCTCAAACAGTGCGTTCAATTTCATGGTTATCCGAATATCCATTTTGCAACTCTAGGTAATACGGCAAAGATTGACGCAACAAATGTCCATGAAATAATCAAAGCGATTAATGCTGTAATCGGAATACGTATAGATATAGGTATTGCTAATGCATCTGCAATGGAGTAACCTAAACCAACTACAAAATAATGGATCAAATAAATACCCAAACCACATTTTGTTAGGTTAGTTAAAGCCTTAACAAGCCAGCCTCTTTCAATCTTCACTTTTCTCACCAACATAAACAAAGCAAAAGTCATTAATGCCACATTCGGTGTGCAGTACAAAAAGAATAGCTCCATCTCTGGTTCTGTGCAGTTAGGATTAGCTGTCATAGCCTTGAATCCCATATAAGTAGCGATGTATCCTATTGCAAATAATATGCTCGATGATGTAATAGTTTTTGCCCAACTCCATTCTTTTACATCTTTTACTAGATAATGCCCGAGTAGTAAATACCCATTAAATCCGGCAAAATAATAGAACGTACTAAAACTATTCCATGCACACACCCCAAATACATCGTGCGAATAAAATTGGTACATATAAGGCATGAATAAGGTTATACCCCAAATAAAAAGAAAAATACGTTTCTGAATCAGCGGACACTTCTCAACCCATACTGAGAAAAAAGGCATATATAAATACAGACCTATCAGCATATATATATACCACATTGGAACCGTATAAACGTTGAACTGAAAAGGAATAAGTAGAATATTCTTAAAAGCATCACTAAAAGACAAGGAAACATCAGACCCGGCATAAGCAAAGACGCTCGAGACCGTTGTTGCAGGTAATCCCAGCACCCCGATAAACCAAGGAAATAAATTATACAGGATAGACCAAATAAGAAAAGGAACTGCCACTCGAAGCATTCTTTTCTTATAGAAATCACCAATTGACATTTTCACCGGCAACAATAATAATCCCGTTATCATAACAAATAAAGGAACACACGGACGAAGAAAAGATCCGTATAAACTCCCCCAGAAATTGTAATCAGGATTAGAGCGTGCCTCGGGAGAAACATTAAAAGGGTCAGCACAATGAATACAAATTACCATAAATATGGCGATCAATCTCAAAAGATCAACCCACACAATCCGTGTAGGTTCATGAACACAAGCTTTACTCTGCATACTAAATGTTTTATATTTTGTGCATAAAAATATAAAACATGCCCAGCTTAATTCTTTAAGTAGTTAAAGAAATAATAAACTACTTACGTAAAGCGCATAAAGTTACATGAGAAATACCAAGATAAGATGCAATATAACCCAGATTTACACGTTGAAACAAATCGGCATCTGTTACAAGGAGTTTATTATATCGCTCTTCCGCTGAAAAATACAAACGCGACAGTAATCTTTTTTCTACGGAAAGAAAAGCCTGCTGATGCAATAAACGTAACCAGTTTGCTAAGTCGATATATTTATAACATAATGCGTCTAATTCTACTATAGGCATATAGTAAATCAAGGTATTCTCTAAGGCCTGAACCGTCTCGGTCTCGTAGCCCTCTGTTGCTCCATAAAAGCTATTTGTAGAAAATGTAATATCACCTTCTTTACTAAACCAAGAAGTCACTTCTTTTCCATCTACAATCGTAAAAGAACGTGTGATTCCCTTCTCGATAAAATAAATATTGGGGTTCTTCTTACCTGGCTCTAAAAGGATACTTCTCTTGGCTACTTCAAGAGGTTGTAAACAAGCGGTAAAAGCAGTCATCGCTTCATCCGAAATCTTTGCTATACGATTTATTGATTGAATAATCCGTTTCATAAGAAGTAAAGATAGTTATTAGGCTATGATAAAAAAAAATCTCTGACAATCTTTCGACTATCAGAGACTCATTTACTTTGCTTTTGTGATCCGCCTGGGGCTCGAACCCAGGACCCCAACATTAAAAGTGTTGTGCTCTACCTGCTGAGCTAGCGAA
>JBOFPV010000119.1:0-5748 GCA_051660585.1 Tannerellaceae bacterium | reverse complement strand
GCTTGTTTCTTTGATGAAATACTTCGGTGTAAAGTCGGAGACGTAACAGATTGTTCGCAAATGGATACCATTGTAAGAACAGATTTGCCTTCATGTTTTGTGCATAATCCAGGTTTCCAAAAGTCTCGATAATATCGGTATTGTTCGATAGAAATACCGGAGCAATTGCGTTCTTTGCGTATTCATATCCCAACTCGGTACTAATGATGAATTTCTTAAAGCCCTTGAAGTAGATTAATGAAACATTGTGCGTATTGCTTGGTTTCAAATTGGAGTTTCCGGCATATATATAGTTTGGATCCTTGTAATATGGATTATACGTGAGGTTTGAGATAGACGGATTCTGCGTGTTTACTTCGTAGTTTAATGTCAAGTCAGAGCTTGAATTGATAAAGTAGCCGAGTCGCAACTGCGGACGGAAATAGACAAAATTGTATTGCTTATTTTCAAGTGTCGTCAGCATATTGTTATTGATTCCCGCGCTAATGTTGTAGTTGACTTTTTTGCCAAACATGCCGGTAAATCCAGCGTAAGAATAAACCTCATTCGTGATGATTTCATTCAAAGCCGGTAGGTTGTTTTGCTTGCTATAATTATACAGATAACGAGCACCTGCAAATAACTGAGTTTTAGGAAGCTTGAAACTATACAATACATCGCCTATTAATGAGTATTTATCCGTTGCAATATCGGTTTCGGTTTCAAAATCAACCACCTTGTTGTGAAGCTCTTTATAGGTGTAATCGTATTTTGACGCATAACCGGTTCCTACGAGATTACATATAATCTCATGCTTTTCGTTGAATATTTTGCTGAAATATAAATCAATAACCGGTCGGGTGTATTTGTCTTTATCAGAACTTTCTCCGGTCTTTAGTAACTCAACATCGTCAAGCTTGGATGTAATATCTTGAAAAGAAGAACGCCTTCTATCGAATGACTTGAAAGAAACTTTTGTGCTGAATAGATAATCGTCGGGTTTAGAGTTATTGAAGTTGATCTCGGCCAACATATCCTCGTAAGCATAAGGGCCATTTTTCCCTATTTTGTACTTACTATAGGAGTGCTCAGATGTGGAATAAGATAAGAATTCATCCAGACACCTTTTATCGTAGTTTCGATAACTGATGTTGTATGTTACGCCTATTTGAGAACGGCCAAAGTTGTACTTGAGATTAACCAGATTATTTCCAAATCCCGTTGTAACTGCATTTTGAGTGTTTATACCCACAGAGCCGCCATTTTCATTTTTCTTCGTGATTACGTTTATTACAGCACCTAGTCCCATATTTGAATACTGCACGGGTGGCTGTGTATAATAGTCAATTTTGGCAATATTGTTTGGAGCAATAGACGACAACTCGATTGGTGTAGACGGAACTCCATTAATCAATATTTTAACGGACTTTCCATCAATCGTTGTCACATCTTGATCGAGTACTTGAATCTTCGGAAGAAACTCTAAAGCCGACAATGCACTGCTATACTGAGCTTTTTCCGCATTTGTCAATTTATATTCTTTCCTGTCTGCAAATCTTTCTACAGATTGGGCTGTGATCACAACATCTTCCAATCCGAAAGACATCTCTTCTAATATAACTTCCCCGATATGAACCGATTTATCCAATACGATTTCTTGCAAATACTTAGAATAGCCTAAACAAGAAACCTCTAAACTATAACGACCTTGAGGAATATTTTCAAGTTGAAACTCTCCCGACTCTAGCGTAATTGCCCCTTTGCGTAGATTCGTTTCATTGGAAGAGCTTATTATTGTAGCCGATGCGCCAATGATTGGCATTTTTGCTTTATCTAAAACTTTACCACTCAAACTGAATGATTGAGCAAAAGAGATTATACCATTACCAAGGAGCAATAGTATCGTGATCATTGTTCTCATATACATATAAAGGAAGGGTTATTTCTATTTTCAAATTATATTCAAGATATCAACGGGTAGTCCGCGCTATTGCATTGATGGCTTTATTGCGTAAAGGTTGCTACATAACGCAAAGAGGAGAATGATATATTTATACATAGGTCATGTCTTGTTTTCAATGGTTTGTAATTTGATCGTTCGATCAACTGGTCGTGCACAAATATATGAAAACTAATTATCTTTGCTTATCTTCGTATTGTTTTATATTCTAATGATTTACAATTATGGCAAAGCCAATTAAAGAGACTCCTGTACTGAAAGGAAAAGACGCAAAGCGTTTTGCGGAGGAGATTAATACAATTTTCCAGAGCCTAAAGAAGCTATTCGTAAAGCGAAAACTACATTCGAAAAGTTTAAAAAGATCGCAGAATTTCCTATTTAAAATGGTCTATATATCAGGTGATTATGTTTTTTGAAGCCGATTTTAGGGATGTTTGTTTTGGTTTAATTTGCAGATTGTTAGCGTGTTAAGTGTATATTGGCAAAAAGCCTTCAAAAAGTTTTCAATAAGGAATTTTGATGTCTGCACGGCGAATGTTTCGTAAGTGTTTGTTTGTTAGGTGTGTGCTAGTAGTGCTGCCGCCCATTATATTGTAGAAAAAAAACGAGTTCGATATAACACGATTGCCAACGATTATCATTACTGTTGCAAGACGTTTCTGGTTTTCAAGAACGATAACGGACCAAAAAATTATATATTATGAAATCCATCAGTCTAATGCTTTTGACATGCTGCGCACTGCAAGTGGCATGCACTTCCACTAAAGAACCGCAATTCCCCATTGAAAGTAGTATCCAGCAAGAGCTAATGCCTTTGCAAGGTTTAACGACACCTTTACTGGTCGAAATCAGGCATCCTTACTTGATTATGCAAAACTGGAAACAGAACGATAGTTTGTTTCATATCTATGATTTGAGGACGAATGCATTAAAAAGTGCATTCGGACAAAAAGGTCAAGGTCCGGACGACTATGTACTGCCATGGTTGATTCGTTCACAACTCAAAGACTTTATTATCTCAGATAATCAAGCTCTTCAGTTTTTTCAAATAAGTGAAGATGGCTCTCCGATATTAAAGGCTAGAATACTTCCAAAATATAATAATAACATCAATGAAGGAGCTTTTATCAATGACTCTATATTTGTTGTAGATGCTCAATATACAGGGCCTTATCTATACACTTTCAATGTGGATAGTGATGTTCCTTTAAAAACATTGAAATATCGAAATGGAGATATAATGGATGTGTTGTTAGATCCTAATATGGGGAGAGTGTACGCGAATGAAGACCGAATTATATTTAGTTATGAATATAAGAAGGAGATTGACTTTATGGATACGGAATTCAATCTATTGAAGAAGGTGAAATTTGATTTTGCAAAGTCTGACGATGCTATACTCGGAAGTGGAGATGAGAATATTGCTTATTGGGTAGGTTACTGTGGAAAGCGTTATTTCTATGTTATTTCCATGGGGCAATCATGGAAAACATATCGGGAAAAGGGAATGAAAGGATCGGTATTGGAAGTATTCGATATGGATGGAAAACCTGTTGCACGGTTTCCTTTCGAAGGTAAGAATCCGACTTATTTTGCAGTGGATGAAGAAACCTTTACGCTATATGGCACAACAGAAGACGGCGATCCGGAAGATTGTTTGTTGGTCTACAAATTGAATGGTTTGACATAAAATTATTATATCATGAAGAACACTTTTACAATGAGCATTATTGCTGCATCTCTGCTAGTGGGATGCAGTGGCAACAAGAATGCAACTCAAGAGCTGATTACATTTGATGTAACAGAAACTCCTTCGGGTTATAAAGACTTAAACATCCAAGATTTTATGGATGTGGAGTATATACCGTTGGAAACGACTGATGAATTTCTTCATCAAGGAGCTATAATGTACGTAGGAGATAAGTATATCGCGCTGCGAAATATGGTGAATGATGGGAATATTTATATTCACGACAGATCGGGCAAAGCTATCTCTAAAGTAAACAGAAGAGGGCAGAGTGGCGAAGAGTATGCAAGTACTGTAGGAGTCGTCATTGATGAAATCAGCAACGAAATGTATGTGAATAGTCATATGAACCGTACAATCCAGGTGTATGATTTGCAAGGAAACTACAAACGGACATTGAAGCAAGCGAGTGGTTCCGGAGCATTTTATACCGATATGGTTGACTTCGATAACGAGAATTTGCTCTGTTATGCCAAGTTTAGTAAAGATCGGGGCTTCGTGCTTGTGTCGAAACAAGATGGGAGTATTACCTATGATATTCCGATTCCAATAACAGAGCGTAAGCCTTTTGTCGGAGCAGAGGGTGCTACTCCGATGTTTTATCATGCGGTATTTCCATACAATGACGGATGGGGACTGCTAGATAATTCGTCTGATACTATATATGTGCTTAAGTCCGACCAAAGTTTGCAACCGTTTATGGCTAGAACTCCCGCAATTTCAACGATGGATCCGGGCGTTCATCACATTGTACGCTTAACTTCGGATCAATACATTTTTATGGAGGGTATAACGAATAAGAAAGACCCGATGAGCGGAAAGACCTTTCCCAAATCCTACTTCGCGTATGATGTAAAAGATAAATCCTTTGTAACATATAAAGCTTATAACGGAGATTTCACGGATAAGGAAGAGCTTTACTTTAGTACCTTCAAGGCGGCAAAGAATGAAGGAGAATGGTTTTGCGTTTTGCATGCTCCGCAACTTGTCGAAGCATATAATGAAGGCAGATTAAAAGGGAAATTGAAAGAAGTAGTTTCTCGGTTAAATGAAGATTCAAATCCGATTGTCATGCTCGTGAAAGACAAAGATAACGTGTAAGATTTATGAATGTGAAATACACAAGTTTATGCTATACGGCTGCTCTGACTCTATTGGTGGGATGCAGCGGAAATAAAGATGCCGGCAAGCAGCCAGACGAACTAATCACCATTGATGTAACGGCAGAGTATCCCGAAAAGGAATTGATCTTGCAAGACTTTATGGATGTCGAATACATTCCGCTCGATAACTCCGACGAATACATCACGCAAGGTGTTGTAAAAGCAATCGGAAAGAATCACATTTTCGTTGCGAATAGAAATTTTGACGGAGATATCTTTGTTTTTGATCGCAAAGGAAAAGGCGTGAACAAGATAAACCGTAAGGGTCGTAGTGGAGAAGAGTATAACTATATGTATAATATTGTATGTGATGAAAAGAATCAAGAATTGTTTGTGACAGATTTATCTCAAAATAAGCTGCTCGTATATGATTTTGAGGGAAATTATAAACGTGCATTACCCTATAAAGATGGTTGTAAGTTTATTAATATTCAGAACTTCGATCAAGATCATTTAATCTGTTCGAATGAATATTTTTCAAGTGATCTAACAGCTTCGCCTATTCATATCATTTCAAAACAAGATGGAAGTATTATTGCCACCCCCGATATAAAGTGCGGAGAGAGGAAGTCTGCAACGATGCGAACTGAAAGTGATGATCAGAATACGACATTTGTAATGATTCCTCCTTCCTTATATCCGATTTTGCCGTTCGGAGAAGATCGGATATTATTGGAGTTGTCCTCAGATACAGTGTATCGCTATTCGGTAGATCATAGCATAAATCCTTTCTTTGTGCGAACCCCTTCAGTACACGCGATGAATCCGGAGGTTTTTCTATTCACAAGCCTATTTACCGACAAGTATTACTTTATGGAAGCGGTAAGGAAGGAGTACGACTTTACTCAAAAGAAAGGCTTTCCTTCTACCAATTTGGTATACGACACAAATGATCAGCG
>JBOFPV010000118.1:0-79901 GCA_051660585.1 Tannerellaceae bacterium | reverse complement strand
ATGCTCTACTGTAGTTTTGGTAACGGACTTCGCCTGGGGGGCTATGATGCTTACAAAGAAGTGTTACTTACCGGTACCGAGTCGTTGAGCACACGCTATAAAGACAACGTCGGCGCAATCCGTTCATGGGATTGGAATCAGAAAGTATGGCAGTATCCGGTTATCATCGACAATATGATGAATCTCGAGTTGATGATGTGGGCTGCAAAAGAATCAGGCAACAAGCGTTTTGCTGAAATGGCAAAGTCGCATGCCGACAAAACAATGAAGAATCATTTCCGTAACGATTATAGCTGCTACCACGTAGTTTCGTACGATACAATTACAGGTAAGCCGCACAAGAAACAAACATGGCAAGGCTATGCCGACGAGTCGGCTTGGGCGCGCGGACAAGCATGGGCTCTTTATGGTTATACGATGATGTATCGTGAAACGGGCGAAAAACGTTACTTGAATCACGCTAAAAAAGTGGCCGAATACATCATGAATCATCCTAATTTGCCGGAAGACAAGATTCCATATTGGGACTTCAATGCACCGCAAATTCCGAACGAAGAGCGCGATGCTTCGGCCGGAGCACTTATTGCTTCTGCGCTTATCGAACTAAGTCAGTACACCAAAGGAGACTTCTCAACGAAATGTCTTGATGTAGCCGAAACGCAAGTAAGAGCTCTTACTTCGGATGCTTACTTGGCAGAGGAAGGTACAAACGCAAACTTCATTCTTAAGCATAGCGTTGGCGCGAAACCGTTGAAATCGGAAATAGATGTTCCGCTTACCTATGCCGATTATTATTATGTAGAAGCCCTAGTCCGTTACAAAAAACTATTGGAACAATGAAAACAATCGTAAAACAACTATTACTAGGAGCAGCCTTGGTTTGTCAGCCATTGATCGCACTAGCCGACGGTGTGTCAGATCGTCAGGTATGGGTAGAAAGTTTAGTAAAGATTTCAGATCCGGTCTTGGTAAATCTGAGCAATAATACACTTCGTAAAAACATGCCATGCGAAAGCTTGGATAAAAATAGAGTCGGAGCAACCCACCTCGAAGCCGTAGGGCGTTTGTTGTGTGGTATTGCACCGTGGCTTGAGCTTGGTCCGGACAATACCCCGGAGGGAAAGCTGCGTGAGAAATACATCAAAATGACTTTGAAAGGTTTGGGCAACGCTGTTGATCCGAGTTCTCCCGATTATTTGGTATTTGGCGGACCCCAATATCAACCATTGGTAGACGCTGCTTTCCTTGCCGAAGGATTGGTGAGAGCGCCAAAGCAACTTTGGGGACGAATGGACAAAAAGACGCAAGAGCGCCTGATTACCGAACTGAAGCGTAGCCGCGAAATCAAGCCTTGGGAAAACAACTGGCTGTTGTTTGCTTCGATGGTTGAGGCGGCTTTGCTCGAATTTACCGGTGAGTGCGACATGAATCGCCTTACTTACGGTATCAATAAGTTTAGAGACGAATGGTATAAAGGCGATGCTTGGTATGGCGACGGACCGGCATTTCACATGGATTATTACAATAGTTTTGTGATTCACCCGATGATTCAAGATGTACTGATGGTGATGGAGAAACACAACATCGAAGGAGCTGACTTTCTTGAAGTGCAAACACCCCGTTTTGTTCGCTTTGCAGAGCAGCAAGAGCGTTTCATTTCACCGGAAGGAACCTATCCTGTAGTAGGTCGCTCGATTGTGTATCGTTTTGGCTGTTTTCACCAATTGGCACAAGCATCATTGCTTAACTTATTGCCAAAGAGTGTAACTCCGGCTCAGGTTCGTTGCGCACTTACCGCTGTAATCAAGAATCAACTCGAGTCGCCGGACAACTTCGACGCAAACGGTTGGCTGACGAATGGCTTTACCGGAAAGCAAATCGAAATGTCAGAGTCTTACATCTCTACAGGAAGTCTTTACTTATGTGCGATGGGATTACTACCGCTAGGTCTTAGTCCGCAAGCACCATTCTGGGCCGATCCTGATGCTGACTGGACATGCAAGAAAGCTTGGAGCGGACAAAAGGTAAAGGCCGATCATGCATTAAAGAAATAGAAAAGAGATTCTGATCTTCTGCGGTGCAACTTCCATGCAATGCAGATTTATATACAGAACACAACTGCTTTGATGCGATCGTTTCACAGCATCGAAGTAAGTGGTTAGTTAAGTTTATTGTTTAGTTAAGGTTAAACCTTCTTTGTCTGCTTGTAAAAGAGCAGGCATCGAAGGTTTTTTTCATGTCCTCAAATCGTTATCTTTGTAACCATAAAACAGAATAAAAATAAACGATATATGCATATATTCTATACACCCGATATCGAAAAGCTTTGCCAGCTTCCCGAGGAAGAATCACAACACTGTGTAAAAGTACTTCGTCTTACCGAAGGCGAGCGCATTCGTCTTACCGATGGGAAAGGAAACTTCTATGATGCAGAAATAACCTATGCACATCCGAAAAAGTGCGAAGTGAAGATCGTGGAAAAGATTGAGCAGAAAAAGCAGTGGGACTTTGTGATTAAAATGGCTGTAGCTCCTACGAAAAACATGGATCGTATCGAATGGTTTGCCGAAAAAGCTACCGAGATCGGAATGGATGCCTTTACGTGCTTGAAGTGTCGCTACTCGGAGCGTAAAGAAGTAAAACCGATTCGTTTGGAAAAGATCTTAATCTCGGCCATGAAGCAGTCACTAAAGGCTCGCATTCCCGAGTTGCAAGGAATGACACCCTTCAAAGAGGTCGTGACAGCACCGTTTGAAGGACGCAAATTCATCGCCTATTGCTCCGATGTACATCCGAAACGCTTGATCAAGGACTTGTATCAGAAAGGTGAAGATGTGCTGATCCTAATTGGCCCGGAAGGAGACTTTAGTGATGAGGAAGTGCAGTTGGCATTGGCAAATGGCTTTGAGCCTATATCGCTTGGCGAAAGTCGCCTTCGTACCGAAACGGCAGCATTAGCCGCTCTTCAAACCGTACATGTATTAAACCAATAAGCGCACGCTTGGTGCGTGTTTTTGCTCACGCAGCGTGAGTGAAATCAAGCACGCTCCGTGACTAAAAACAGCGACGCTGCGTGAGCAAAAACGTTCACGCAGCGTCGCTGTTTTCTTTATTCCCCGATGAGGGTACATACGGTAGCTTGGGCTACGCGAATGAGATCGTCGGGATTTATTTCGATTTGTAGGCCGCGTTGTCCGGCACTTACATAGATCTTGTCAAATGCTTTGCAGCTCTCGTGAATGTAGGTTGGAAAGTGCTTTTTCATCCCTACGGGCGAGCAGGCTCCGCGAATATATCCGGTAGTAGGCAGCAGCTCCTTCATAAGAATCATTGCGCAACTCTTATTGCCCGATACCTTAGCCGCAAACTTTAGGTTTAGCTCGTCGGCTCCCGGAATGATACAAACAAAATGTCCCGTTTTATCACCCTTTAGCACGAGTGTTTTAAATACTTGCGCCACATCTTCTCCTAGCTGATCGGCTACATGCACAGCGCTAAGGTCTGATTCATCTACTTCATAAGGTACCAAGTTGTACTTCACACCTGCTTTGTCGAGCAGGCGGGCGGCATTTGTTTTATTTATTTTCATACAGATAGTGATTTTGCTTAATCGTTGTTTTTTATGCAACACGCCGCATGGATGAGAGCTTTACTCTACATCAATTAGCGAAAGGCCGATGCGTTTGCGATCTTTATCGATAGATACAACCTTGGCACGCACCTGTTGGTTCAACGACACATATTGCGACGGGTCATTTACAAACTCTTTTGCCATGTGCGACTTGTGAATGAGTCCGTTTTCCTTGATCCCTATATTGACAAAACATCCGAAGTTGGTAATGTTGTTTACGATACCGTTTACGACCATGCCTTCTTGCAAATCGTTCATCGTACGAATCTCTTTGCTAAAGGAGAAGGCCTTCTTGCGGTCGCGCGGGTCGCGTCCAGGTTTGTCCAGCTCTTTTAGGATATCTTGAATTGTAGGTAAACCAACCGTATCGCTCAGGTAACGAGCCGGATCTATTTGCTTACGCAATGCTTCATCGCTCATCAATTGTGAAACCGAGCAGCCAAGGTCTTTTGCCATTTGCTCTACGATGTAATAACTCTCCGGGTGTACTGCTGATGCGTCAAGCGGGTTTGTTCCGTTTTGAATACGCAAGAAGCCGGCACATTGTTCAAAGGCCTTTTGTCCCAGACGTGCCACTTTGAGCAACTCCTTTCTCGTTTTGAAAGCTCCGTTTTCGGCGCGATAATCAACAATGTTTTGAGCCAGCGTAGGGCCAAGACCCGAAATGTAGGTAAGCAAATGCTTGCTAGCCGTATTTAGGTTTACGCCCACAAGATTCACACAATACTCAACCGTACGATCCAAAGATGCCTTTAGCTTGGTTTGGTCTACATCGTGTTGGTATTGACCTACACCGATTGACTTCGGATCAATCTTTACAAGTTCTGCCAATGGATCCATTAATCTACGGCCGATACTTACAGCTCCACGCACGGTAACATCGTATTGAGGAAACTCATCGCGTGCTACTTTTGATGCGGAATAAATTGATGCGCCACTTTCGTTTACTACGAATGAGGATATGTTTTTATATTGTTTTACTGCTTCAATCAATTGTTGCGTCTCGAAGCTTGCAGTACCGTTTCCGATTGCTACGGCTTCGATACCGTATGAGTCGATCAAGTTGGAAAGTTTTGAAATTGATTTACTCCATTCCTTTTGAGGCGCATGAGGGTAAATCGCTTCGTTGTGGATCAGGTCGCCTTGCTCGTTGAGGCATACAATTTTACAACCGGTACGAAATCCCGGGTCGATAGCCAGCGTGCGTACTTGTCCCAATGGAGCCTCAAGCAATAACTGACGCAAGTTGTCGGCAAATACCTTGATAGCTTCTTCGTCTGCTTTCTCTTTGCATTTGGCCAAGGTTTCGTTTTCGATAGACGATTTGAGCAGTCGCTTGTAAGAATCTTCCATGGCTTCTTTTACCAACTGCGCGCACTGATTCTTACCTTTTACGTATTTGCGCTCGAGTGCTTCCAATGCTTCGTCGTTGTCTGCTGCTACGGCAAGCTTTACAATCCCTTCCTGCTCGGCACGTCGCAGGGCCAAGAAGCGGTGCGAAGGGCAACGCAACAAAGACTCTTTATGATCAAAATATTCACGATACTTTTCACCCTCTTCTTCTTTTCCTTTCACCAACTTCGACTTGATCTCGGAAGTGCGGTCGTATACTCGGCGTACGCGGTTACGAGCAAATTCATCTTCACTAATCCATTCGGCAATGATATCCATCGCTCCTTTCAGTGCGCTTTCGACAGAAGGCACCTCGTCGTTGATAAAGCGATGCGCTTTCCCTTCCGGGTCGTTCTCGTTTTGAAACATCAGTAACTGCGCCAACGGTTCCAGGCCTCGTTTGCGGGCAAGCTCGGCTTTGGTTTGTCGTTTCGGTTTGAATGGAAGGTAAATATCTTCCAGCTCTGCGCTTTCCCAGGTGTTTTCGATACGAGACTTCAATGCGTCGGTTAGTTTATCTTGATCGGCGATAGAAGTAAGGATGGTTTCTTTACGCGCTTGTAGTTCGCACAACTTTTGGTAAGTCGTATCGATGGCTCCAATCGCAACTTCATCGAGTCCGCCGGTAGCTTCTTTACGATAGCGCGCAATAAACGGGATCGTTGCTCCATCGGTCAAAAGTTTTACAGTGGCCTTTACAAGGCGTTCGGGGATGTTTACTTTGCGGGATAGAATAGGAAGTATAGTATCGATCATAATCTGAGACTTTATATTTGAGCTGCAAAATTACTAAAATATATCAATAACCTTTTGTTTGCTCATCGAGATTGCGATAAGTAAATCTAAGGAAAGTTTTATAACTATAGCAACTTCGAGGGGTGAGTAGTTAAGCATCGTTTGAGGTTGTTAATAAAGATGCCCATTAACTAACATCACTGTATATCGCTTGTTGTGTACAAAGAAGAAATAGAGAATGCTTGATATGAAAAAACAATTTTATTTATTAGGTTTACTTATCGCGGTGTTATATGGCTGCACTGCCGAAGATAACTCTATAACACCATTAGTTCCGGGTATAAATGACGGGAAGATTCAAGTGTCGTTTGGCTTGAATCGAAATGACTTAACAAAGACTGCATCAAAAACTCCTGTAAAAGCAACTGTGTTAAATATGAAGCCCGGATTTGGGGCTGATGTTGCACCGATGGAACTTGAAGTTGAGCAAGTCGCAACGAAGGCTTCCGAAGCAGTTCCCATTGATAGTACCTTACGTGTTGTTGTATATAAACGTCGAGTAGGAGGGGAAACACCAGATCCGGCACTCGATCAACTTGTAGCAAATAATACATATGCAGTAACGGATGTATATAACTTAGCTCCAACTGCTGTGAATAGTGCAGGTTCAATAACTACTGGTAACGCTTCTGAGCTGTACTTGTTGAATGATAGGTACGACTTTTATTTTTATACGCCTGCGATACCTTTGTCTACAGACTCAACGGTGAAGGTGAATAACGGAATGGACTTTGCATCAGGAATGGTAGCAGATGTTTTAGTAGATGAGAAAAACACGTGGGTAAATATTCCTGTTCTTCAGCGTCAAGCTTCTCGTATTGAGTTTACAATACAGCCAGATCAAAGTTATACCGATGCAACAAGTATTAAAATAGGAGAGCTAGGACTGAATCTTCTTCGTACATCCAATGCTCCTTATACATTAAAACTAGGAGAGTCTATTGTCGCAATAGCCGATACGTCAGATAATCATGTTATTGCGTCAACAAACTTTACTCAGCTCCTTCCTAATAAGATACAAGGGTTTGATTATATCTTGCCCAAAGTAGCTGGCGATCTTTATCTATATTTCAATCTAGCTGTAAATGGATTGGATCAAACGTATATTGCGATACTTCCAAATGTTTCTTTTGAAAGTGGAAGTAATTATATATATAATGTACTTATTAAGCAAAATGGATCTACAGCCGTAGAACAAGCGAATTGTTATATGGTATTACCGGGGCAATCACTCACATTTCCGGTTGCACAATCTGTTAATGGGGGTGTTAATTTGCTAAAACCATGGACTGCTTCTGTCTATTGGGAGTCTTCTTCTTCCTTTTTATCTGTGAAAAGTACGGATCAAAAAAATGGAACGATTACGGTAAGTACGAATGGAACAGGTAATGGTCTTGTGGTATTAAAACAAAATGGTAAGATTTGCTGGAGTTGGCATATATGGGGAACGAATTATAATCCTACATTAACGAATGGATTTGCTTCTTCCGAAAGTGTTATCCCTGTACCAGGGGGAGAGGTTCATAGATATGATAACAAGTTTTTTGCAACGACGAATAAAGTAATTATGGATCGAAATCTTGGAGCACAAAGCTCAAGAGCGACCTCTCCATTATTAAATTCGTATGGTATGTTGTATCAATGGGGACGTAAAGATCCGTTCTTGCCGAAAGGGATGAAGGTGGTAGGAGTAAATACTTCGGTGAATGGCGGACCCGTGATGTTGCAAACATCGATAAATAATCCAACTGTATTCTACTATTCCGGCTTTGTTTATTATAATTGGGCTGTATATTCGGGGCAATATTGGGACGATGATACAAAAACAATATTTGACCCTTGTCCTCCGGGGTGGCGCGTGCCTGATGATGATGTATGGGAAGGTTTTAGTCAAAGTAATATTATAGAAGATCCTTCCGGACAAGGAATTTTGTATAAAACGACACAATCCTTTTTCCCTTTTACCGGGCAGCGTGGTTATGAGTATGGTAATTTTAAGAACGTAGGTACGGCCGGATATCAATGGAGCTCAGACGAGAGTTCGGGGATTCTTGATTTTATAGACTATGGAGAAGCGTTCTTTTTTACGGCAGTAGGAATTAATGATACATACGATCTGCCTAAAGCGTCCGGACTTTCGGTGCGTTGTGTGCAAGAGTAGTATCATTAGTAAAAGAACTAGCAAGAAGTGTTGTGCAGCATATAGTAGGTAAGTGCTTGGGTTTTATTGTATATTTGTTGTAAAACGTTTATTTTAACAACAAAAGCTTATATCAATGAATTCTAAAACAACACTATCTGCTCCTGCGCACATCAATTGGATTGATTTTGCGCGTGTAGTCGCTTGTTTTTTAGTCGTGCTGGCTCACTGCTGTGATCCATTTGTTGCACGCTTCGACGACAATCCGCTTGAGTTTCTTACAGGTGCAGCCTGGGGAAGCGCCGTGCGTCCGTGTGTTCCGCTTTTTGTGATGATTTCGGGAGTACTTCTTTTGCCCGTAAGCATGGATACGCATACATTTTATAAGAAAAGGCTTACGCGTGTAGTAGCACCATTAGTGTTTTGGGGTATTGTTACACCTATTTTCTACTATTTGTATGTAAATAGTGGCGTGCAATCAACCAATCTAAACCTTGCAGACTATACGACATCGGAGATGTTGGCAAAGATCCTAACTTTTCCGCTCAATTTTAATTACGACATTATTCCGTTGTGGTACCTGTATATGCTTATCGGCTTGTACTTGTTTATGCCTATCATTACACCTTGGTTGCAGTCGGCTACGAAAAAAGACCTGAAGCTCTTTTTATACATCTGGGGTTTTACCATGGTAGTGCCTTACTTGCAAATGGCGGCTCCACTATTGGGCTATAAAGGAAATTACGGCAACATGGGATTGTTTGGAGTGGTAGATTGGAACGCATTCGGTACATTCTATTACTTCTCGGGCTTTTTGGGATATCTGGTTTTGGCCTTTTATCTGAAGAAATATCCGCTGGGTTGGTCATGGGGTAAAACTTGGGCTGTTGCTGCTCCGCTTTACATCGTAGGTTATTGCATTACTTATTTCGGATTCGTACTTACACAGAAATATTATCCGGGTAGTTACGCACAGCTCGAAATCATTTGGTATTTCTACGGGTTGAATGTGTTTATGATGACCATTGCCGCATACATTGTTTTGATGAAGGTAAATATCAAGAACGTACGTTGGGCAAAAGCGTTTGCTTACGTGGCTAAACTTACTTTTGGAATTTACTTGTGTCACTTCTTGTTGGTGCAAATCGGATATGACTTTGTTTATAATAATATCCCGGTAGCTCCGGCATTGCAGATCCCGATTATTGCGGTATTGGCCTTCACGGCTTCGGCAATTGTGGTGCTATTGTTGTCAAAACTTCCAAAAAGCAAGTATATCATCGGTTAAATCCCTGCTAGCTGTCTCTATTTTGTGTAGCTTTGCAGTAAAATACAGAATATGGTAAACGTAGGACGATATAATACACTGAGAGTGGTAAAAGAGGTAGACTTCGGAGTTTATCTCGATGGGGGTGATGGTTTGGAGATTCTTCTTCCTACCCGCTATGTACCCGAAAATTGCAACGTAGATGACGAGATAGAAGTTTTTATCTATCATGATAATGAAGGCCGCCTTATTGCGACCACGGCACGTCCGTACGCACAAGTAGGTGAGTTTGATGTGATGGATGTGCGTAATACATCAGCGTTGGGCGCTTTCCTTGATTGGGGAATTATGAAAGACATTCTAGTTCCTTTTGGCGAGCAAAACGGTAAAATGCGCGAAGGTGGTTCGTATTTGGTACATGTGTACCTTGACGAGAAAACCGGACGCGTAGTGGCTTCGGCTCGTATTGGTCGCTTTTTGAGTCAGGAAGCACCGGAATATCAATACAACGAAAGGGTAGATCTTCTTGTTGCCGAAGAGTGTGATATGGGATACAAGGTAATCATCAACAACAAACACATGGGGTTGCTTTATCGCAACGAAGTGTTTACGGTGTTGATGAAGGGAGACCGTCTATTCGGCTATATTAAGGAAGTGCGTCCTGATGGTAAGATCGACGTGTCGATGCACAAGCTTGGCTATGGCAAAGTAGATACGGTTTCTGAACGTATTCTAGAATCACTTCGTGAAAACGATGGCTACCTGGAAGTAAACGACAAAACAGATGCCGGCAAAATCTATGCAGTATTTGGCTGTAGCAAGAAGGCTTTTAAGCAAGCATTAGGATCATTATACAAACAACGCCTTATCCGTTTCGAAGAAGACGGTATTGAGTTGGTTGATACAGAAGACGAAAGCGCTGATTAAATAATCACAAGGCATCGTGAATAAGTATAAAGGAAACTGAAAATAGTTCACTGAAATGAAAATAAAGACAGTTTCTTACAATCTTTATTATCTTTGTCTCAATGAATATAAAAAATTAGAGAATGAAGAAGTTACTATTATTCATGACGCTGATTGTAATGGCTGTTTCGGCCAAAGCTCAGCAGCAAGGCGATATGTCGGTAGGTACAAGCGTAGGATACGGCTTTGGAAACAAATCGATGTATTGGGGAATCGACTACAACTATAGCATTACAGATGCTTTTCGTATTGCACCGTCGTTTACATATCAATTTAAAAATCACGGACGCAGTGCCGCAATGATTGATGCAAACGCGCAATACTTGATTCCACTTACTGAAATGGTTGGTTTTTATCCGCTTGCAGGATTGAGCCTTTCGTTTTGGGATCTTCCACTCGATATCAATAAGACTCGCTTTGGTGTGAACCTTGGTTTGGGTGCAGAGATCTATGCTTCCGATATTATTTCGGTAGGAGTAGAGGTGAAGTACAACTTTATTAAATCGTTTGATCAAGTAATGGCCGGTGTGCGTTTGGCATATCGTTTTTGATTAATCGCAAAGTAAAGCATAAAATAAGAAAGCTTCAAAATACAATAAGGGGCTGGCTAAAAAGCAGAAAAGAGTGTTTCGCATTGCGCGAAGCGCTCTTTTTTTGTTGAGGCGGATTGGTTTCTTTGCTGAAAAAACGTGGTATATTCACGAAATAAACCATGCAAGGTTTTTCTAAAAACTAAGTAAGCTTTTTGTAAAAAGTAAATGAGCTTTTTTTGTAAACCTTGCATGGTAGCGGCGCAAAGTATTCATGGTTTGCAGACGCAAGATATTGTCTCTTATTTTGTACCTTTGTGCTTATGATGGCAAAATACGATTTAATTACAATAATAGGGCCAACGGCTTCGGGCAAAACTTCTTTTGCAGCAGCGTTGGCAGCCGATATGCACTCGGAGATACTAAGCGGCGATTCGCGCCAGGTATACCGTGGTATGGATATCGGGACAGGAAAAGATCTTGCCGATTATGTTGTGAATGGTGTGCAGGTGCCTTATCATCTGATTGATATATGCGATGCCGGCTACAAATACAATGTATTCGAGTATCAGCACGATTTCTTCAAAGCATACGAAGATATTAAGTCTCGCGGAATACTTCCTGTTTTGTGCGGAGGTACCGGATTGTATGTTGAGTCGGTACTCAAAGGGTATAAACTACTCGAAGTTCCGGAGAACAAACTGTTGCGTGAAGCCTTGCAAGATAAAACGTTGGCAGAGCTAGAGGGAATACTTGCCGGCTATAAAACGTTGCATAATAAGACGGATGTAGACACGGCGAAACGTGCAATTCGAGCAATTGAGATTGAAGAGTATTATAAAAACAATCCGGTTGTAGAGCGTGAGTTTGATCCGCTTAATAGTCTTACTATCGGTATTTCAATAGACCGTGATCTGCGTCGCTCTAAGATATCAAAACGTCTTCGCGATCGCCTCGATGAAGGAATGGTAGATGAGGTGCGTGGCATTCTAGCTCAAGGAGTAGCTCCCGAAGATCTTATTTACTACGGATTGGAGTATAAGTATCTGACGCTTTATGTAACGGGACAATTGACTTTTGATGAAATGGTGTCGCAACTTGAAGTCTCCATACATCAGTTTGCCAAGCGACAAATGACTTGGTTTAGAGGTATGGAGCGTAGAGGCTTTACCATTCATTGGCTCGACGCGCAAATGCCTACCGACGAAAAAATAGATGCGGTGAAAGAGCTGCTCATCAAATAAAGATATACAAGAAACGATATGAATAAATTTCTAGACAAACTAAAGCATACCGACAGCGGTAACTTCTTTTTGATGGCTGGTCCGTGTGTAATCGAAGGCGAAGAGATGGCAATGGATATTGCCGAAAAGATTGTTGCAATCTGTGATCGCCTCGAGATTCCGTTTATATTCAAAGGTTCGTACCGCAAAGCGAATCGCTCACGTCTCGATTCGTTTACAGGTATCGGCGATGAGGAAGCGCTTGAGATCTTGAAGAAAGTAGGCGAGCGTTTTGATATTCCTACGGTTACGGATATTCATGAAAACGAAGAAGCTGCTTTGGCTGCTAAGTATGTTGATGTATTACAGATTCCTGCGTTCCTTTGTCGTCAGACCGATTTGTTGGTTGCTGCTGCAAAAACAGGAAAAGTAGTAAACATTAAAAAAGGGCAATTCTTGTCTCCGGGGGCTATGCAGTTTGCGGTGCAAAAGGTGGCTGATGCCGGCAACAACAAAGTAATGATCACAGAGCGTGGTACTACGTTTGGTTATACAGACTTGATTGTAGACTATCGTGGTATTCCCGAAATGCAATCGTTTGGTTATCCGGTAGTGCTTGATGTGACGCACTCGTTGCAACAACCAAATCAAACGAGTGGTGTTACGGGAGGTTTACCTCGATTGATTGAAACGGTAGCAAAGGCCGGAGTTGCGGTTGGTGTAGACGGTTTGTTTATCGAAACGCATCAAAACCCGTCGGTAGCTAAGTCGGATGGTGCGAATATGCTTCCGCTTGATCAACTCGAAGCATTGCTTGAAAAGTTAGTTGCGATTCGCAAAGCAATACGATAATACAAAAAAAGCTCCGACTTCTTCACGAATGAAAAGATCGGAGCTTTTTTATATATGTAAAGGATATGTTGTTATCCGTGTGTGCTTATTTTACGAAGTTGATCTTCATCGATGATTTTGATCTTACGACCGTCGATGGTAATCAAGTTTTCTGTTACGAAGTTAGATAGCGTTCGTATTGCGTTAGAGGTTGTCATGTTTGACAAGTTTGCAATATCTTCTCTTGCGAGATAAATACTCAAGGTAGCACCGTCTTCTTCTACACCATAGCTTTCTTTTAAGAAAAGAAGCGCTTCAGCTAGTCGGCCGCGAATGTGTTTTTGAGTTAGGTTTACTGTACGTTCATCCGCAATACCTAAATCGACAGAGAGTTGCTTGATAAAGAATAACGCCAAGGTTATGTTGCTTTTCAAGATCTCTTCTACTACAGTCATAGGTATCAGGCAAACGGTCGAGTTTTCAAATGCTGCGGCATTGGTCACATAGTTTTCTTGGGCAAAAGCAGCACGATAACCAAAATATTGTATAGGTTTGATCATGCGAATGATCTGATTGCGACCACCCACACCTTCCTTGAATATTTTTACTTTTCCGCTTAGAAGACACATCATAAAACGAGGTTCTTCTCCTTCGCTATAGATCAACTCGTTTTTCTTGAAGTGCTGAATAATTGAGTTGTTGCGTAGGATTTTTCTGTCGTCATCGGATAGTACTCTCCAAACATCCGATAAACTGGCAGATAAGTCGGTTATTTTCTTTTGATATATTATCATATCTGTTATAAAACATAGCTCTAAAGCACAAATGTATATCTTTTTATTCTAAATCCATCTGATTAGATCTACAAAAATGCTATATAATCGATTCTTAATCACAATAAATACAAAGGCAACGTTCTTTTATGTTTCTATTTTCATAAGCGCTCTATAAATAAGTAATCATTTTAAGACGGAAAGACAAACCTTTTGGCTTCTTTTTTTTTTATACTTGTAGTAAGAAACCATTTTGGATGAAATATACGTGTAATTATCGAAATATAATATGTTTGATCTTCTTTTTTACATTCGCACTTGTCTCAATGTCGCTCTCGGCATCTGGCAAGAAGCGAGTTGTATTTAAGAAAACGAACAAAGCAGACTCTATCATGCGAAATGTGATTAAGTTCTCACAACACTATCCTTCGTTGATATCTTCGTATGATGCAGAGGTTTACATTAAAGGAAAATCTGAGATTCTGAAAAAGAATATGTTGTTTCACTACATACCGGAGGTATATACCTATGATAAGAAAAACAAAGTTTCTGTGTTTGAGCTGAAAACAGACTTGAAATATACATCTCCTAATACTTTTGTTCATGATATTAAGGCTGTAAATGGCTCGTCTGCTGTAAGGCGCAATCAACGAGCCGACTTATTACGTTATATCAATATCAATGTTTATAATCCTGTTGCATACGAGGATGAGGTGATTATGCCCCTAAACAAGGGAGCATTTAAACTTTATCGTTTTACCTGCATGAGTGAATTTGAAAAGGATGGATATACAATATATCAAATTCGTTTCGATCCAAAAATATGGAGTCAGAATTTGATCCGTGGCAATCTTTATGTCGTGAAAGATCTATGGACACTTTCGCGTATCGAAACATATGGGCGAAGAGAGTTTGCCATATTTAATCTGGATGTAGATTTTGGAATGAGTACCAATACATTCTTACTTCCTCAAAAATCGAAACTAAACCTTCGCTATGTGATGCTCGGCAATATTGTGGAGACAAACTATTTGATGAGTTATAAGTATACGGATGTTGTACGATTGGATAAAGAGGAAGATGTGAATCTTGTGCCAAAAGATCAATACGATCTTTCGGATAAATTTACGATTCTAACCGATTCTGTTCCCATTATTGAGGATTCACTGTACTGGAGCAAGATAAGGCCGGAGCCGCTTGATGCAGAAGAAGTCGAGATATTGCAACGAGAAAAGATTAGGAAGGCGGAGATTTCAGTAGACTCTGCCGAAGCCAAAACAAAAATAGGAGACTATCTAAAGGTTACGGATAAAATTATCAATACATCGAATTTCGATTATCAAAGTACGTCTTTGAAGTATTCAGGAATATTGAATCCTGCTTACATGGGTTACTCTAAAGTTAGTGGAATTTCGATAAGGCAGTTTATTCGAGTAACAAAGCGTTTTGAAAACGATAAAGCGTTTGTGTTTAGGCCGGATGTTGGATACGTGTTTGGTCGCAAAGAGTTGTTTTTTAGGGTGATCGGAGATTGGCTGTATAAGCCGGAGCGTTTTGGCCGACTTACCATAAACATTGGAAATGGTAATCGTATTCATAGTACAAAGATTGTAGATCAAGTACGACAAATACTGAATGATACACAAGAGCAATTGCCCGATTTAGATCGTTTTAATTATACTGACTATTATGCCGATTTGAAAAATGCATATGAGTTGTTTAATGGGTTTGAATTGCGTACCGGTATTATTTACCACAAACGTTTGCCTATTAATCGTGTAATAGATTCATTGCAGGTATATAACTCGGATCCGGATGCACCTGTTGAATATAAATCAATTCGACTTCATAATTATACGGAGTTTACTCCGGTGCTGGGCTTCTCTTGGACTCCTAAACAGTACTATCGAATGATGGGGCATCGGAAAGAGTATGTACGTTCGAAGTTTCCTACTTTGTCGGTAGAGTATGCATTGGGTATTCCTCGATTTCTGGGAGCCGATGGTGATTATAGCCGATTGGAGTTTGATTTGCAACAAACAATTGGATTGGATCGCCTACGCTTCTTGAGTTACAGAGTAGGGGGAGGATGGTTTTTGAATCAAAAGTCTGAATATTTTTCTGACTTCCGTTATTTTGCAAGACGTAACTTTCCGGAGTCGTGGAGTGATAATATTGGAGGTGTATTTAACTTGCTCGAGAGTAAATGGTATAATGCTGCCGATTCGTACTTTCAGGCCCATTTGATGTATCAATCTCCCTTTTTGTTTTTCTCGCGCTGGAAGTTCTTGTCGAAATACATTTCCTCCGAGCGTCTGTATCTAAGCCATCTTTATATGCCGGTGCTCAAGTCTTATACCGAAGTTGGTTTTGGTGTTGGCAATTACATCTTTGATGCCGGTGTTTTTGTTAGTTTTGAGAAAGCCAGATATCAAACGATCGGAGCTAAGATTAGTTTACAGTTGTTTCACTGATCCATTTCAGAATCATCAGACTCTTTTTCAATAAGTCTGCCAATCATAATACCTGTAATGGTTTTATTGTTTTTAGTGTATGCATCGATGGTAGTTGGATTTACAACGACCTTTTTGTCTCGAGTAGATGCATGAATGAACGTTAACTTATCTTCATCCCAATATGTAACTCCCATATGTGAAACATCGAGGCCGGGTATTGAGGAGGTAAACATTATGACATCTCCGGTGGCAATCATATCACTTACTTTGTCGATATATTCTTTGGGGATAAAGTAATAACTGCGTTCGTTGATGGCGTTTTCCTGCTTTTTGATTGCATCTATATCTGCTTGATTACCTGTAAGCATCGGGTATTTATCGCTATGAGTAGACATGTAGTTGACTGTAGGGATATAAGGTTGTCCGCCTACTCCTTGTGACACGTCTTCTAGCCAACCTTTGGATTCGTTGTCGTACAACCAGTCGGTCGGATAATGTAGGCGAGATGTGTATCCGTTGATTTCACCGTCGCGATAGCGAATGTTGCGAAGGGTATTACAAAAGGCCTCGAATGTTGCATCTTCCTCCCAAAGTGTATAGGTCAAAGCTAAAGCATTTTCAACCAAAGTAGTGCAATCCATTTCACGAAGATTTATGATCAGGTGTTCCGGGCTTTTTTCAAGTGTGCCTGCTACATACGGTGTGTTTGAAAAATACTTAGCGGTTTCTACCAGCATTTCATGTATAGAAAGAAGCTCTTTGCTATTCATGGCTTTTACGTAGTTGTTGAAGATTTCAACATCCTTATCAGTGTATTCTGTGTCTTGAGCTTGTGCCCGTGTGGTTGATACCCAAAGAATAGCTATCAAAGCACATAGTATTGTACTGCAACGTTTCATAAAATCAATATTTGGTAGTAAGCATTTCTTCTAATTTAACTAATTCGTCTCGTAATTGTGCAGCTTCCAGAAACTCGAGTTTCTTTGCAGCTTCTTGCATCGCCTTCTTTGTTTGACCAATCGCTTTCTCTAATTGTGGTTTGGTCATGTACTGTACAACAGGATCGGCAGCAACGCTAGATGTGCTTGGTTCTACATAAGCTTTTGGTTCGACTGCTTTGATGTCTTTACCCAATACAGACGTTGAGTTTTTCTGAACTTGACGAGGCTGAATACCATGAGCTTCATTGTATGCCATCTGTTTCTCGCGTCGACGATTTGTTTCGGTAATGGTTTTTTTCATGCTGTCGGTCATCTTATCGGCATAGAATATAACCTTTCCGTTTACGTTACGTGCGGCACGTCCTGCTGTTTGTGTAAGTGAGCGATGCGAACGAAGGAAGCCTTCCTTGTCAGCATCGAGTACGGCAACGAGCGAGACTTCGGGTAAGTCTAGTCCTTCTCGCAATAGGTTCACCCCGATAAGCACATCGAAAACGCCAGCTCGAAGCTCATCCATGATGCGAATACGGTCTAGTGTGTCTACATCGGAGTGGATGTAGCTACAGCTAATCCCCATCTTGGTGAGGTAATCGGTTAGTTCTTCGGCCATACGTTTGGTGAGTGTGGTAACAAGAGTACGCTCATTAACCTCGATGCGTTGTACAATCTCCTCCATCAGGTCATCGATTTGGTTCAGGCTTGGACGTACATCGATGATCGGATCAAGCAATCCGGTGGGACGAATCACCTGCTCAACGATAACACCTTCTGATTTTGCCAATTCATAATCAGCTGGTGTTGCACTTACATATACTGCTTGTTTGGCTAAGGATTCAAACTCATCAAACTTCAAAGGTCTATTATCGAGAGCAGAAGGTAAGCGAAATCCGTATTCAACCAGGTTTTGTTTGCGGGAGTAGTCTCCTCCATACATGGCGCGAATTTGTGGAATCGTTACGTGACTCTCGTCAATTACAACCAAAAAGTCTTTTGGGAAGTAGTCGAGCAAACAGAAGGGACGAGTGCCCGGAGGACGTCCGTCAAAGTAGCGGGAGTAATTCTCGATACCCGAACAGTGACCTAGTTCGCGGATCATCTCCAAGTCGTACGACACGCGTTCATATAACCTTTTTGCCTCGTATGGTTTTCCTATTTCTTTGAAGAATTCAACCTGTCTTCCTAGATCTAAATCGATTTCACCAATGGCATTATCAATACGTTCTTTGGTCGTAACAAACAAGTTGGCCGGATATATATTGTATTCTTGATATGCTCCTAAGGTATTGCCAGAGATTGGATCAATGGTTTCGATCGATTCGATTTCATCTCCCCAGAAAATTACGCGTAACATAAAGTCGGTATATGCAAGGAATATATCGACAGTATCTCCTTTTACCCTGAAGTTGCCTCGATTCAATTCTACTTCGTTACGAGAGTAGAGGCTGGCTACAAGTTTGCGTAGGAACTGATTGCGAGCAAATGTTTGCCCGGCTTTAAGAGATATTACGTTGCTGTGGAAGTCTTCCGGATTACCAATACCATAAAGACAAGAAACAGACGAAACAACAATGACGTCTTGTCGTCCCGACAACAGAGATGATGTTGTAGAGATACGCAACTTTTCGATCTCGTCGTTGATCGCAAGATCCTTTTCTATATATGTATCAGTTGTTGGAATATAAGCTTCCGGTTGATAGTAGTCGTAATATGAAACAAAGTATTCGACAGCGTTATTGGGAAAGAAGCTCTTAAATTCACTATAGAGCTGCGCCGCGAGTGTTTTGTTGTGGCTTAATATTAATGTTGGTTTTTGTACGTTCTTTATAACATTGGCGATTGTAAATGTTTTGCCCGATCCGGTAACACCTAAAAGTGTTTGGAATGGAACGCCTTCTTTGATCCCTTCAGATAAGGATTTGATAGCCTCGGGTTGGTCTCCCGTAGGCTCAAATTGTGATGTAATTTCAAATTTCATTGCAGAATTATTCTCCTAAAGGCATAACAGCCCAAAGTATCAAATAAAATATAAATCCGGCAAAAGCAGTGAAGATAGTCAGTGCAGCATAACCGATACGCACTAATGTAGGGTCAAGATCAAAATATTTGGCAAGACCGCCACATACACCAGCTATCATTTTATCACTTTGTGAGCGTGTTAGCTTTTTTTGTTCCATAACGATACGTTTGTTTAGTTGTGTGAATAGGATGAATTATCATTGAATAATACCATGTCGGTATGGTATTAAAACGAATGTCAAAGATAAGATAATCCGACCGAAATAATAAAAGGTTCGGCCGGATTTTATTTAGTTCAAAAGTCTACGCTTGACTTTATATCTTCAATTCTCTTCAAAGAAGAATTTCTTTTCATCAAAAGCTGGTTTTAAATCGTCAAACCAACTTGCTTGCGGGTCGTATTTTGCAAAGAACGGCATACCTACCCACTCTGGATTGCGGCCTTGTAGAAATCGTAAAGCAAAAACCTTTTCGCCTTTAATTTCAGTAACGCCGAGTATTTGGATTTTACCGGGAGTGGCACTCATACTAGGTCCGCGTACGGTGCGACAAACACCACTTACCTGTTGGTAGGCATTGCGGAATATTTGCCAGCATTGTTCGAGTGGCAGATCAAAAAATGTTTTCGAACCTGTATCGCGAGCAATGAACATGTAATAAGGTATGCAACCTAAGTCAACTTGCTTTTGCCACATTTCGGACCAAAGCTCTGCTTTGTCGTTGATGTGCTTTAATACAGGAGATTGTGTTCTGATTTGTGCTCCGGTACTTCTTATGCGTTGAATTGCCAGTTGTACTGCCGGTGTACTTAACTCTCGAGGGTGATTGAAGTGTGCTTGTATTGCTACATTTTTTCCTGAACGTACTATTTTTTCGAACAATTCAATCATGTCGTTCGAATCATTATCTGTTAGATAACGATAAGGCCAATATGCCAACGATTTGGTGCCGAAGCGAATGGTGCGGATGTGTTTGAATTCCTCTGTAAGTAAAGGTTCGATGTAAGAGGAGATTATTTTGGCTGAAGCTGTCATTGGGTCTCCACCGGTGAAAAGGACATCGGTAACATCCGTGTGAGTGCGTAAGTACTCTTGAAGCAGTTCGCCGTCTTTCATAGCAAACTTCATTTCAGACATACCAGAGAACTGTGGCCATCTAAAGCAAAATGTGCAATAAGCGTGACAAGTTTGTCCCTGGCTTGGGAAGAATAGAACCGTTTCGCGGTATTTGTGCTGAACTCCTTTTAGCTTTACTCCGTTTAATGTAGGGACATTGTGTTCTTGTCCGGCCGGATTTGGATTAAGCTGCATTCGTATTTCTTTCACAACACGTGCCAATTCTTCTTTTCCTTCCTTCATTGCGTTCTTAACGGCATCGTATTGATCTTTGCTCAACATTTCTTTGCGAGGAAATGTAAGCGTAAAAATAGGATCGTTCGGAGCATCATTCCAGTTTATAAGTTCTTCCGTTACATAGTTGTTTGCTTTGAACGGGAGTACTTGTCCAACAACTTCGATTGCTTCCAGTTCACTCTCGGGAAGGAGCGATAGCTGAGGAATGTTTCGAAAGTTGTGTAATGAGAAAGCTTGATACTCTTTTTTTGTCATAGGTGAATTAATTTTTGATAGTTTATATATAGACCTCTTCACGAGTGGTGTAATCGCTAGCGATTGGTTGATAATATCGGTTTAGATAAGGGTTTATGAAGTTTTTCGCAATTCTGTATAAAGAACCTTCTTCTCAAAGATAGGTAAAATATGCTAAAATAGAAAATCCTTTTTATTTATAACTGTATCGAAGCTTGAACGGTTGATGGGAAGTGTTGAAAATATATTACAAAAATGTTATTTCTTAGAGCTCAATAGTTTTAAATATAAAATTTATAGTTACTTTGCGATACATTAATGCCTTAAAAAGAATAACACACAACGACAGATGATTTGGAATGAGACCATTGAGTGCATGGCACGCGAAGAGTTAAAGAAGTTACAAACAATTCGCTTAAAGGCGATCGTGAAGCATGCTTATCATAATACGCCTTTTTATAGAAAAAAGATGCAAGAAATGGGTGTAACACCCGATGATATAGAAACATTGGAAGATATTAAGAAGCTTCCTTTTACGACGAAACAGGATTTAAGAGACAATTATCCTTTTGGGTTAATGGCAGTGCCAATGTCTGAAATTGTTCGTTTGCATGCATCATCGGGTACAACAGGTAAGCCTATTGTGGTAGGATATACCCGAAAAGATTTAAATATTTGGTCAGAAGTTGTTGCACGCTGCCTTGCGGCTTATGGTGTAACAAAGCATGACTCCATACAAGTGTCGTATGGATATGGTTTGTTTACCGGAGGTTTGGGGCTGCACAATGGTGTTGAATATTTGGGTGGAACTGTGATTCCGATGAGTAGTGGTAATACTCAAAAACAAATTCAACTGATGCGCGATTTCGGAGCAAAGGCATTGGCTTGTACCCCTTCGTATGCACTTTATTTAGCTGAAGCAATAAAAGACTCAGGAATACCAAGAGAGGAGTTTGATTTAAAGATTGGAATATTCGGGGCTGAACCATGGACCGAGAATATGCGTAAGGAGATTGAAGATTCAATGGGCATAAAAGCTTACGATATTTATGGGTTAACAGAAATCATAGGTCCGGGAGTGGGCTGTGAATGTCAGAGTCAAAATGGAACCCACTTGTGGGAAGATCATTTTTATCCTGAGATCATAGATCCGGAAACATTGGAGCCTATGGTTGATGGAGCAACCGGAGAGTTGGTGTTTACTACGCTAACGAAAGAAGGTATGCCGATGATTCGCTACCGTACCCGAGATCTTACATCTCTAAACTATGATGTGTGTGACTGTGGACGTACTGCTGTGCGAATGAATAAGATACTTGGGCGAAGTGATGATATGTTGATCATTAGAGGTGTTAATGTATTTCCTTCGCAAGTAGAGTCTGTTATTCTTGAACTTGAAGAGTTTGAGCCTCATTATTTACTCATTGTAGACCGTGTAAATAATACGGATACTTTTGAGGTTCAGGTAGAGGTACGCGAACAGTATTTTTCGGATGAAATGAGTAAAATGATTGCATTGAAAAAGAAAATATCGCATCGCTTGCAAACTGTATTGGGGATTGCACCGGATGTGAAACTTGTTGAGCCTCGTAGTATTGAGCGCAGTCAAGGTAAAGCTAAGCGTGTGATTGACCACAGAAAGCTTGTGTAAAGGATTTTGAAAGTAAGAGTTTAAACCTCGAAAATGTATATGTTATGCTAGCAAGACAGCTATCTATTTTTTTGGAAAACAAATGTGGCAGATTTACCGATGTGTCGCGTATATTGGGAGAAGCCGGTATCAATATGGCTGCTTTCACAGTATCAGAAAATTCCGATTTTGGAATACTTAGACTTATCGTGTCTGATGTAGACAAGGCTTTCGAGGTCTTAAAGAATCACCATTATGCTGTAACGGTAACGGATGTGGTTTGTTTGTATTGTCCTAATATACCCGGCGCACTGGCAAAAGCTATGAGTATTATAACAGATGCTGGTATCTTTGTTGAGTATATGTATGCATTTGCTCAGGGTGAAACTGCTCACGTTGTGATACGCCCAAACAATGTATTACAATGTATAGAGGTGTTAAAAGAGAATAAACTGGAGCTTTTGGCTGCTGATGATCTATATAAGTTGTAATCATTGTAACCAAACAATTTTAATAATTCAAAGGTATTCTGTAAATTTGCAGACTAAAATTATGCTGATGAGAAGGTATATATATTTATTCGCTGTTGCTATTTTGTTTGCTTCTTGCGGGGAGTATAACAGAATCTTGAAAAGTACTGACTACGAAACAAAGTATCAGTATGCTAAGAAGTATTTCAATGCTGGGAAGTTTGACCGCTCTGCAACTTTACTTGAAGAGTTGGTTACCTTATTTAAAGGTACTGCCTATGCAGAAGAATCTCTATATCTACTTGCCCAAAGTTATTATGGGCAAAAAGATTATGTAACAGCAGCATCGTATTTTGATACATACAGTTCTAGTTACCCCAAAGGAGAATATACTCAACTAGCACGTTTCTATTCAGGTTATGGTTTGTATCTGGATTCTCCGGATGTGCGTCTTGATCAGAAACAAACGTATGATGCTATTGCTAAGATGCAATTGTTTCTCGAGTATTATCCACAAAGTGAACGCGCAGCAGAAGCACAGAAAATTTTGTTCGAACTGCAAGAAAAGTTAGCTTACAAAGAACTTTTAGCGGCCAGATTGTATTATAATTTGGGGACCTATATGGGTAACAACTACGAATCGTGTGTAGTCACATCTCAAAATGCAATGAAGATGTATCCTTACACAAAGTATCGTGAAGAGTTGATGTATCTTACATTGCGTGCAAAACATGAACTTGCGACCAAGTCTGTAGAAGAGAAGTTGCAGGTTCGTTATCGTGACGTAATTGATGAATACTATAACTACTTAAATGAGTATCCGGAAGGAAAATACAGAAAACAAGTAGAAAAGTTTTTCGAATATTCAAACAAGCGAATCAAAGAAGGATATTAATTATATAAATTATTGGTATAAGTATGGATTACAGAAAGTCTAATGCTCCAACCAATACCGTAACCCGCGATATGATGTCATTGTCTGAAGACACTGGTAACGTATACGAATCGGTAATGATTATTGGGAAAAGAGCAAATCAGATCAGCGTAGAAATGAAGCAAGATCTTGAGAAGAAGCTTCAGGAATTTGCTTCGTATAGCGATAACCTAGAAGAGGTTTTCGAAAATAGAGAGCAAATCGAGATTTCTCGCTACTACGAAAAATTGCCAAAGCCAACATTGATTGCTGCTCAGGAGTATTTGGAAGGAAAGGTTTATCATAGAAACCCGGCTAAAGAAAAGAATAACTTCTGATTTGGGCCGTCAAAGGAAAAAATATTCTATCATCTCAAAAAGGCCGATTCCGAAAAGAGTCGGCCTTTTTTTAATTTACAAGTATCATGATACAACGCGTACAAACTCTTTATTTGTTTATAGTGGCGATCTTAATGTTGTCGCTAAACTTTGTTTCGCTCGCTGAGCTGATATCGCCAGAAGCAGTCTATAAATTTGATGTATTTGGTGCGTATACTGCTCTTGTTGCAGAGTCCACTTTGGTATATCCTACTTGGGGATTGTTTATCATTAATACATTGATTGTATTGCTTTCGTTTGTGGCGATCTTTATGTATAAGAAGAGAATGTTGCAGATGAGGGTTGTGATTTATTCTTCGATCTTCTTAGTAGCGTTCTATGGTCTTTTTTATGGATTCTATTGGATGACGAAAGAGCAGTTGGGTATTGTAAACATGCACATAGGTATACCATTGGCATTTCCTGCGATTTCTTTGATCTTAAATGTAATGACAATCCGTAATATCAGAGCGGATGAGGCATTGGTGAGATCGTTGAACCGCATCCGCTAAGATAATGCATTATTTTCTTTTGATTGGAATAAGATAGGTGAAGTTTGCCGAAACATTCATATTGGAGGACGCTGCAAAGTGATCCTCCTTTTTGTTTCCGAAGATATCACTAAGCCCGAAAAATACTCGTCCCTCAAGAAGGAAGTTTCCAACTCCGGTTTTCAATTCAATCCCCGGTCCTCCACACAATCCCCAATTGAACTTGTTCATGATAGGCATCCCATGTTGAGCATTCTCTCTATCGTTAGGAGTCTCGTCTGTGCCAAAGTTATAAGTTTCTTTATCTCCAATGGCAAAACCAATTTGCGGACCAATATTCAGGAAAAACTGAAATCGTTTGCCATTGGTGCAGATGTGTGTCATAAAAGGGATATCGATGTAGTCGATGCTATGGCTATATTGAGCTGTAGAACCTGCTGGAAAAGACTCCTTCCATCCTTGTTTTGAATACCTCACTTCGAGCTGAAGTCCCACGTATTTATCGCCAATATATCGAGCCATTACCCCCATATTGTATTGCATCAACATGGACTCACTCACCTTTGGCTGGAAGTTTACCCTTGAGAAGTTGACACCACCCGATGGGCCAATGGAGAATTCTCTGATTGAGTTGTCTTGCTGTGCAAGGGCTGTAAAAGAGAAACAGCCCAAAAGCAATAACAAGATATAATATCGTTTATTCATGTGTAAAACATTAATCATTTGTTCTAAACTCACTTACGCTAACCGAATAGTCGGGTTGGTAATTGATAATAAACAAGTTGGTATTGATAAAGCCACCCCAAGTATTTACGCGTTCAAAGTTGAAGCCTGTTTGCAAACTCTTATAGTTAATCTTTGATAAATTATTCTCGAAATTCGTTCCATACGAATTAATTGCATTTAAGAAATACATTCCGGTATCAAAGCCTAACATTCCATAGCGAGGATAAGACACGTACAACGACTTGCTATACCACACCTTAAACTTGTTGTAAAACTCTTTCACTTGTGAGGAAAGATTGTTTGCATAGAAGTTGGAATAGATATAAGTATCTAATGCATAATATTTATCTAAATACTCTTTTGTATATACCTGCCAATCGGGATAGCCAAATAACGACAACGTATATTCCGGCTTAGAATCTTTTATCGATTTCAGAGGTGCCAAAAATCTACTTAAAGCCTCGGCGCTAGAAGTCGTTGGTATGATAACATTTGGTTTTGTATCACTTAGGTAAGAAAGAATAGTCTCGCTAAAGTTTTCTGCATTATAAGTACACGTTTGATGCTCCATCTTTTTAGTGTCTAACTCAGATTTGAGTTCTGAGATAAACTCTTCTTTGCTATCTTTATCTTGAGGCATTTTCAAAATAACCACATTGTGATTTGCGTATAACGTAGAGAATGCTTGAGATGCTTTTGAATAAAGATACGATTGAGGAGTATTCACCTGAAAGATATCCGGATTATTCAATACATTATCATTCTTCGATGTGAAAGGAATTACATATTTAATATTATTCTTTTGAGCAAAGTTTGCAATTAGATTAATTTGTTCGTTGTATACAGCTCCCACAATCAAATTCATCTTTTTCATTTCCTCTTTGCGTAAGATGTCAGCCGTTGTTTTTTGGTTTTTGTTTGTATCATAAACATACAAATTGATAGACTGACCTTTTTTCTTCAAACTGTCGACAGCTAATAAGAACCCTTCATAATACTCAATAAAGCGAGCATTGCTTGGGTCTATTGCAGCTCCCGGGTCCTTACTCATAAAAGGAAGTAGAAGTGCTACATTTGCGGCATTTACACGTTTGGCTGCAATGGTTTGATTCAACAATGCGTTAACTTCAGCTTCGTTGCCTAATGATTCGGTTACGATCTCCGAAACTTCAACAGGTGAAGGGATAAATATGATTTGTCCGGCTTTTACACCATTCTTTAACTCCGGGTTACGTTCCAATAGAGCTTCTGGTGTAATCTGGAATGTTCTTCCGATACTGAAAAGTGTCTCCTTTTTCTTGATTTTATATTCAATATCCGGTTTTTTTACTTCTTTTATAACTGTTATCGTTGGACTGGTATTGCTTTGAGGAATACGGATTGTGCGTCCGATCTTAAATGTCTCAGCCGTAAGACCAGGGTTTTCTTCAATAATTTGTTGTGGAGTTACATTGTTTGATCTCGAAAGAGAGTAAAGGGTTTCTTTCGGAGCAATCGTGTGAAACGTGTATGCCTGTTCTTGCGTGTTTTGTAGATCAACTCGTTTTTGTGGGATGATCAGTTTGTCACCAATTTTAATAACAGTCTTACTGTTTGGATTCAATTTGTAAATATCTTCAGGCGTAACTCCATACATTGTAGCAATGGCATAAACTGTTTGTCCGCGTTCGATTGTATGCGTAAACGTATCGGGGTTTGTTTTACCATTTCCGGCTACTTGAGAGTAAGCATGAATGCCAACAAATGTCAGCAAAAAACTTAGTAACCAAATTTTAGATCTATTCATATATTGCTTCTCTTTTTATCTACACAAAGATAGTACTTTTTGTGAAAGCATTTAAAACAAAATAGAAATGCACTGACATATCAAGTCAAAAGATTAAATTTGTAGACTAAACTTTTAGACTAGAATGAGCACTACTAACAAAATTGCCTGGTTTTTGTCAGGCGGAATTCTTTGTTCTTCACTACTTTTTCTTTGTGGTACCGATTCTAAAAAGGAGATCAGCAATAAGCCAGTGGTAACTTCTTTTATACAATCGGTAGAAGTGCCGCAGAGTGTAGTTTTTTGTGATCAAGTTATTGATCTTACTCCTTATGAACGACACGAACGTTTCGATAGAGAAATCAACTCATTTTCATATTTGCATGCAACAACCATGTTGTTGCTGAAACGCGCCAACCGCTACTTCCCCATAATTGAGCCTATTCTCAAAGCAAACGGTATTCCGGATGATTTCAAATACTTGGCTGTTATAGAGAGTCATCTCGACGCAAAAGCCCTTTCGCCGGCAAAAGCGGCAGGGATGTGGCAGTTTATACCTTCAGCTGCAAAAGAAAAAGGACTTCGTATTGTGGATGGGGTTGATGAGCGTTATCATATAGAGAAATCGACAGAGGCAGCCTGTAAATATTTAAAAGCGGCTTATGCTAAATATGGAGATTGGCCATCTGTAGCTGCTTCGTATAACGGGGGGATGGGACGGATTTCTGGCGAATTAAATAAGCAAGAAGCTGATACAGCTCTTGACTTATGGTTGGTAGAAGAGACATCTCGCTATCCATATCGTATTATGGCTATTAAGTCAATCTTTGAAAATCCCTATAAATATGGATTTGTGTTAAAGAAAGGCCAACTCTATAAACCGGTGAATTTCAAAACGGTTATAGTAGACAAAGATATACCTGATTTGGCTGTGTTTGCGAAAGAGCAAGGAATTACTTATTCGCAGCTGAAGCAATTTAACTTGTGGCTGCGTGATCGTAAATTAATAACCAACGGATATAGCTATGAAATACAAATACCTGATGTGAAAGAATTATCATACGCAACGCCAAATAAATATGCGCATAATAAGAATTGGGTAGTTGATTAAAGAGGTCGAAACACATTATGACAGACGAAAGAATCGAACAAGCAGGAACAATATCGGTACTCGGAGCAAGAGTCCATAACCTGAAAAATATAGATGTAGACATTCCACGCAATAAACTCACTGTAATAACAGGATTGAGTGGAAGTGGGAAGTCTTCATTAGCCTTTGATACAATCTTTGCCGAAGGACAACGCCGTTATATTGAAACCTTTTCTGCCTATGCTCGTAATTTCTTGGGGAGCATAGAGCGTCCAGATGTTGATAAAATAACAGGTTTAAGTCCTGTTATTTCGATCGAACAAAAGACAACAAACCGTAATCCTCGTTCTACTGTGGGTACAACAACAGAGATCTATGACTTTCTACGTTTGTTGTATGCGCGAGCCGGCGAAGCCTATTCGTATCTTTCGGGAGAGAAGATGGTGCGTTATACCGAGGAGCAAATATTGGAGCTTATTCTTTCAGAGTATATCGGAAAGAAAGTATACATCCTGGCTCCGGTTGTTCGTAATCGTAAAGGACACTACAAGGAACTATTTGAGCAGATTCGTAAAAAAGGATATATAAATGTGCGTGTAGATGGAGCCATGCGAGAGATTATTCACGGCATGAAACTCGATCGCTATAAAATGCACAGCGTGGAGATTGTAATCGACAAGCTGAAGGTTTCCAATACAGACGAAAGGCGATTGAAGGAAAGTGTGCGCATTGCCATGAAGCAAGGCGACGGGCTTTTGATGATTCTCGACGACGAAACCGGGCAAGTACGCCACTACAGTAAAAGTTTGATGGACCCTGCCACCGGATTGTCATATAGTGAACCAGCTCCACACAACTTCTCTTTTAATTCACCTCACGGAGCATGCCCTAAATGTAAGGGACTGGGAACTGTAAACCTGATTGATATAGATAAAATTATACCTGATAAATCAATAAGCATTTATAAAGGTGCTATTTTACCATTGGGTAGCTATAAGAAATCGCTTATCTTTTGGCAGATTGAAGCTTTGTGCGAAAAGTATGGAGTAACAATAAAAGATGCAGTGAGTACCTTGCCTGATGATCTTCTCGATGAGATTATGAATGGGACAGAAGACAGACTTCAAATCAAGAATGAGTCATTGGGAGCATCGAATTATTTTCAAACTTATGAGGGGATTGCCAAGTTTATTTTGCTACAACAAGAAACTGAGGCATCAGCATCGGCTCAAAAATGGGCAGGGCAGTTTATCAAAACGGTAGAATGTCCCGAGTGTCATGGCCTTCGTCTCAATCAAGAAGCATTACACTATAAGATTGATGGCAACAGCATTGCTCAGTTGTCTCAGATGGATATATCAGAACTGTCTCAATGGGTAGAGCATGTTGAAGATCGACTCAATGATAAACAGAAACAGATTGCAGTAGAAGTACTGAAAGAGATACGTACACGCTTGCAGTTTCTTCTTGATGTAGGACTCGATTACTTGTCACTGAATCGCGGATCTGCATCGCTTTCAGGTGGTGAAAGTCAGCGTATACGCTTGGCTACACAAATTGGTTCGCAGTTGGTGAACGTACTATATATTCTAGATGAGCCGAGTATCGGGTTGCATCAACGAGACAATGTGCGCTTAATCAACTCGTTGCTTCAATTGCGTGATGCAGGAAACTCGGTTATTGTAGTAGAGCATGATAAGGATATGATGCTTGCTTCAGACTATGTGATCGACATGGGGCCGAAAGCCGGTAGACTAGGTGGAGAAGTCGTTTTTGCCGGTACGCCTCAGAAAATGTTAGCATCTCATACTACAACGGCTGGTTATCTCAATGGAGAAATCCAGATTGAGGTCCCGGATGAACGAAGAAAAGGAAATGGACTAAAGCTAGCACTTTACGGAGCTATAGGGAATAACCTTAAGAACGTAAATATTTCGATGCCTTTGGGTACACTTGTTTGTGTAACCGGTGTATCGGGTAGTGGGAAAAGTACATTAATAAACCGTACACTGCAACCGATACTTAGTCAGTACTTTTATCGTTCGTTGCAAGACCCGATGGAGTATGATCGTATCGAAGGGTTAGAGAATATCGATAAGGTTGTAAACGTAGATCAATCACCAATCGGGCGTACACCTCGCTCCAATCCTGCTACATATACAGGCGTGTTTTCCGATATTCGCAATCTTTTTGTAGGACTACCTGAGGCTAAGATTCGTGGTTATAAGCCTGGTCGCTTCTCTTTTAATGTTGCTGGTGGTCGTTGTGAAACATGTAAGGGGAATGGTTATAAAACCATCGAGATGAATTTTCTTCCCGATGTACTTGTTCCTTGTGAAGATTGTCATGGAAAACGTTACAATCGTGAAACGCTCGAAGTACGTTACAGAGGTAAATCCATTGCCGATGTGTTGGATATGACGATCAATATGGCTGTAGAGTTTTTTGAAAATATTCCGGCTATTTACAATAAGGTAAAAGTGTTGCAAGATGTAGGTCTTGGTTATATAAAACTAGGACAACCTTCTACAACGCTATCCGGAGGAGAAAGTCAGCGCGTAAAACTGGCTACTGAATTAGCTAAACGCGATACAGGAAAGACGCTTTACATTCTAGATGAGCCTACAACAGGGCTACATTTTGAAGATATTCGAGTGTTGCTCGGAGTTTTGAATAGACTTGTTGATAAAGGAAACACAGTGATTGTGATCGAGCATAATTTAGATGTAATCAAATGTGCCGACTATATTATTGATATGGGCCCCGAAGGAGGTAGGGGCGGAGGCCGTTTGCTTTGTGAAGGCACTCCCGAGAAAGTTGCCAAGAATAAAGAAAGCTTTACGGCTCAATTCCTGAAAGAAGAACTTAAGCTGGCCCGTGAGCTAAAGCGTAAACAAAAGAAACAAAGTAAAGAATAATACGATACGGAAGAAGCTAAGTGTATCCTAAATAGAGGATATATTTAGCTTTTCCGATTTATACATTAATCAATCAAAGATGCAAAAACAAAAGATCAAAGACGTAGTTTTTGACTTCGGTGGTGTTATCATGGAACTAGACCGTAGTCAGGCCGTAAAGAAATTTATAGAGATTGGGATAGACAATGCAGAAGACTTAATCGGACTTTATCACCAACAGGGTGTATTTCTTGAGGTGGAAGACGGAACCATAGATCGAGAAGGTTTCTATGCGAAGATGCGTATGATTTGTGGAAAAGACATTCCTAGTGAGAAGATGGATGAAGGATGGTTGGCATTTATTACCGATACCCCACAGTATAAACTTGACTTTATCAACGAGCTGCGTAATCAATATAAGGTTTCAATGTTGAGCAATACCAATCCGATTATTATGGGATGGGCTAAGTCTGATCAGTTTACGGAAGCAGGAAAACCGGTTGACGAATATTTTGACGAGCTTTATCTTTCGTACGAAATGAAAGTGGTAAAACCCTCAAGAAAGATTTTCGAAATGATGATTGAGCACTCGGGTATGAATCCGAGCGAAACACTTTTTCTAGACGATGGAGCAGGTAATATTGCTATAGCAAAAGAAATGGGTTTTCATACCTATCAGCCAGCAAATGGAGAAGACTGGCGTCATGTTTTTGAAAATTACACGAATGAGTAATTAAATAAAATAGTAGAAACACCATGAAGAGGATATAGATAAGGTATACTTTCATGGTGTTTTTTATATGAGTATTTGTCTGAGTTATGAATATGAGAAATAATTGAAGCTTAAATATTAATTGAGGCTAAGCTCTTTACGCTCTTAGTTGGATTAATGTTTAATGGCTACACTTTGCGCACGAATGCAATTTACCCGCTAAATTTGATAATGAATTAATTCTGTAGGTATCTAGTAGTTTGTCTTGTGTAAAAAACTTCGGGGCGTGAAAAGAGATATTCCATATTTAGATATATCTTTTCTGTCATGTTTATTTTGTTCGGGTATTTGATTTATACATAGATAGTAATAGGAAAAGTGCATAAGTGCTGTATGTATATATATGCAATTATTATGAGTGAGACTAGCCATATTCTTTTAGGTAACATTTATGAAAAACACAAGTTTAAGTATAAGGCAATAGATGCAAAATAATACGAAATATTAGCAAGATGTTTATTAGCTTTGTGAATATAAAAAATATAATCTAATTACATTTATTTATCTTATCCTTGTTTGATAAGGATAAGATAGATTGGATATTAAGTATTACTTTTTTAAGTAAGCCATCCGTGTATTCTGTGATTTAAGTATGAAATTGAAGATGTCACCTCGTTGTGATAAATAAACCAGAGAATGATTTTTGAGAAACTATTCATAACTAAGCAGAGATTTAAAACAATACAAGAAACTGATATTGAGATTCTATTGACAAACATAGAAGCACTGAGTTGTGTAGATCATGTATCGAAGTTGTTATTTGATCATAAATCGCAACAAATGCATGTGTTTAATTATGATTCTTCATTATTTGAGTTATTAGGATTGGAACACAACCAAATAAGCTCAGAAGCTTTAGAATTATTTGATACATGTAAATGTCAGTCTATATTAATAAAATATTTTGAGCTTATCAATAAGAGTTTCCTAGAGAAATCGAAAGAGCAGGATAAAGCATTCTATTTCACGATAGACTTCTTTTTAAGTAAAGAAAAATCAACTTCATTGAGACTGAAAATTTTACCCTATTTGTATACACATGAAAAGAAGCTTTATGTAACACTTTGTATTTTTGAGCGTTCGGATCATATTGGAGCACCAACACTTAGACTACATCGAATTATGGAGAATAGTGTACATATATATAGCACAGACTCGGGTCGTTTTATCAATGAAGAAAGGATGTTACTTAGTACTAATGAGCTTGAGATACTGCGTCGCTCTGGATTAGGAGAAAAGGAGCAGTCTATATCAGAAGCACTGAATATGTCGTTAGCAAATTTAAAAAGAAGTAAAGCAAGTATTTTTGAGAAACTCAAAGTTCGCTCTATTTCCGAAGCAATATTTGTTGCATATAAGCAAGGGTTTTTATAAAAAGTAGATGTTTATGGACTATATATATCCTCATTTGGCTGATTATCCGAAAGATGTAAAATTTGAGCATCTCTCCGAAGAGTTGTGGAAATGGCTTTTAAGCGAATTAATTCGCAGAGGACAAATCTATACTACATCAAGAGATCTTATGTCTTTTATTGTAAATTTATCGGAGTCGATTCCATTGTTTATTTCTAGTCAGATAATTGAAAAGCTTGGCTATACTAAACACGATTTTGAGGAGAACTGTAATGATTTGCTAAGAATGATTACACACCCAGATGATAAAATATTCTATGCAAAAATGAATCAATACATAAAACCTATTCTTATAAAACATTCAAAACAGAATCAATATCCTTATTTTACGGTAAATTATACATTACGGCTTATTTGTAAAGACGGAACTCCTATGCCGTTCGATTGTAATATGTATCCGATGGTTATGTGTGGAGGAAGAGCTGTATTCTCGATTGTGTGTATGCAAGAGCTAAGGTCTTTTAGACAAAATACCTTTCAAGTATTTCTTGTCAAGGAAAATGCTAGATATATTTATATGCCACGAGCAGATAAGTTAGTTTTAGAGGAAAAGATACTTCTAAAACCTATGGAGTATGATATATTAACCATGGTTGCCAAAGGAATTCGAGAGCAAAGCATTGCTAAAAAGTTGGGCATAGATGTAAATATGGTTAAGTACTATAAGAAGAATATTATGGAAAAACTTTCGGTTTACAGTATGCCACAAGCTGTGTATAACGCTTTGCGAAAAGGCATTTTATAGCGTTTTGTAAAAAACGAGAGTGTAGTGATTAAGAATTTTACAGCTTAAATAAATATATCGATAGCTTGAAAAAACCTTGCATGCTTTTATTGAAAACTATGTAAGGTTTTTGAAAGAAGTAAATATGGTTGACTTGTATTGAAATAGGGTTACATCTTTTGTTCTCATTACAAATTTGCTTTACAAAAGTGGATTTCCATTTTCAAATGCTCTAATTGGCTATTCAACTTCTAATGTATCTCCTAGATATCATTCCACTATTTTATGGGAATAAACATCAGTAATAATTGGAATGATTAAAATACCATCTTCTGTGGCAATATAAGCAATACGTTTTATACAATCATTGGTTCTGATTCCATATTTGGTTATTTCTTGAATAATATGTTTATACTTTTCAGACATCTTACTTTCAACGTTTTTTAGTACAAGACAGCACCTGTGACGACCATATTTTGTTTTCAATGAAGACTGTTTTACGTTTTCATTGAAGCCGTAAAATGTTTTCATTGAAAACGTTTTTCTGTTTCTGTATGTTTGTGAATCGTTGCTTGTTTATCAATTGTAGGTTTTGCGGCTACGCTGATACTCTCGCGCAAAGCTTCGTAAAACGATTGGCGTAGATTGATCGGAGCTTGTGAGAACTCTCCTTTTTTCGAAGGTTTAAAAAGGTCTTTGTATTTAGGCGATGTGATTTTGTATTTAAAGTCATCCATGTTACCCGAGACATCGATTCCTAACTTAAAAGGAACGGGCGATTTTAATACGGAGATATGATAATTAAATGTCATATCTAAGTTATGCGTACCGCCTACAGCAGCTTTGTATCGATCCATCTCAAGTAAGAAAGGGAATACTTCAATTTGATTATCTTTAATAATCAAGTCTACATACATACTGTCTATTACGTTACGCTTTTTATTCTTAAACATGAGCTTCTTCGAAATTTCAGCAAATGTTTCACCGTCGAGTAGTACCAAATCTCGGCCCGAAAGACTACACGCAGCATTTAGTGTAGGTAGTTCGATACTCATGGTAGAGTCGAGTTTAGCTTGTGCTGCAACAGTGCAATTGAGCGTCCCTTCAAAGGATCTAAGCATGGGAATCAATGTGTCGATGGTTGGATAAAGACCCAACAGTTTGTCTACAACCACGTCTTCCATTGTGAGATCAAAGCCTGTTGTTGCCGACAAACGGTTGTTGCAGGTATACACCATAGATAATTGAGCAGATCCCATATTCGAATGCATGTTGAGGTTGTTCAAATGCACAGCTTCGTCTTTGATTGTAATAAGACCTTCCACATTATCGAGAAGAAGGTCGCTAAACTCGATGCGTTTGGCTTTTGTTAGTAGTTTTATGTCGAGATAGTCCGGGATAACGAGTAATTCTGATGTTGTAGAATCTGCCTCGGTAGATGTAGGAAGCGAGCGTGCTAGTTGTACGGTCGATTCGGCATCTAATAATCCCGGATCTGTCTTTGGCAAAGCTTTGTCTTCGGCATAAATTAGTCCGCGATTAATAATGCGGATGAGTTCGTTGCAGTCGATAAAGTCCGACGTAACTTTCAAGTCTCCCGTAATCAATCCACCTCGTAGCAAGGCCTTGCGAATACTGCGAATATCACCGGTGAGCGTTAAGTCGCTGGAACCGATCATTACCTTTGCTTTATCCAGATTAATTTCGTCGGGATTGAACTTAATAGCAGTTTTATCCATCGAAATCAATGTTGGGAAGTATGCTGAATAGGCTTTGAGGGTATCAAAATGCACACTACCTCGCACATCCCATCTGCCTAGCATTCGTACTGCGTCTTTGTCGGCAAGAAGACCTTTGTTTTGCTTTGCAAGCGAATCAATCATAACTTTTTTAGCAGAGTCAGACAATGTGATCTTGCGTTCAGCTTGCTTAAAGAGCCATTCTTGATGTGATGCAATGATATTAAACTTACTATGTTTGAGCGCGAATACCGTATTGATAGGTCGTATACGATATATGAAGTCATTGCTGTTTAGCAGACCTGTGATTACAGGTATTTGCTTGTTTTTAGGCGAGGGTTGTATCTTCAACTCAAGAGTAGAACGTCCGGTTTTTACCCATGCCGAATCGGGCAAAGTCGTTTCCAAGTGCTCGTAACTTACCAGTGTTCTTATCGGAATCACGGAGGTTGTATCGAGGGTAGGAGGAGCTTGCATCTCGAGTTGCATATTGGCGATGTTGGTATTTATAGCATGTCCCCAACTGAGGTTGAGGCTGTCAATCGAGAGATTTCCACTCAGTAGTCCTGACTTGGTGGTAAGGTCTTGGTTTTTTACCTGCGAGCGTAACACTGCTTCGGAGGAAGATATATATACATCAATTGAATCTTGTGGCACTTCAAGTACAAAGTCTTTGATCGATATTGCACCATTGGCTTTGATGCGCCCAAAGTTGCCGGTTTGTATATCTGAAGCAGTAAATTGAGTCGTCAGATTTGCATTGATCATTCCGCCCATTGTAAATATAGAGTCGGGCAGTTCGAAGGCTTTGGCCAATTCGGTAAAGTTGATATTGCCCTTTAATCCTCCATCGAAAGATGGTTCAGTGATTAAGTCGGCAACTTCACCTTGCATGTCTATTGAGATATCATTTCCTTTTACAGAGAGTTCTTCTAATTTGAAAAATGATGGCTCTGTATTTTGTGGATCAATGTGTAGTAGGCTTTTAAGGGCTAGCTTATTGATTTTGTATCCGTTGTCGAATGTGAAACCTACGTTTTGTAAGTTTACATTCGTTTTGAGGCATGGTAAAATACCTTCTCCGAGTTTGCCCGACCAACTTCCATCGATATGTAGTTCTCCTTGAATCGATTTTCGATTTACAAATGGAATAATCGAGTCGGGAAGAAGTTCGATCAAAGAAGAGATGCTGGGCGTTGTAATGCCAAAGTCAATGTCACTATTGAATGTGCGCGTGTTTTCGATACGTTCTAACGTCGCGTTTAGGCTGAATGGCAATGCATTCACGAGTAGTTTGGTGTCGGTAAGCGTAATCTTTCGGTAATGATTTGCAAGTACCAATTTACTTTCCATGCTCCAATGAAGGTGGTTGCGTATCGACATATCAGGAGCTTCAATAAAGATGTTGTCGGCTCCGGCTTCGAGGTTTAATTTGTTTGTACCTTTCTCGATAAGGCCATCAACAGTGAAGTTGAAACCATCCATAGCCAGATCAAAGCGATTTATGGCATCAATGAAGTGAAATGAGCCATCTTTGATTCGGATCTTTCGGGCTGCAATATTGGGAATAAAGTCTGAGTCTGATTCTACGGATGTAGTATCACTCTCGATAAAAAGCCAATTAGCGTCTCCTTTATTGTCTATTTCAAGATTGATTTTAGGGGTATTAATGGATACTTCATTGAGCATAATGCGACCTCGCACCAATAAATCGAGCGTGTTGAGTGAGATAATGCATTGATCGAATGCCAAAATGGTATCATTGGCAAATATAGCTGAATCACGAGTCGTGATAACTCCCTCGCGAAGTGATAGCCCGAAGTGGGGGAAGGTTTGCAAAAACGTGAATTTTACTTGTTTGCAATCTACATCAGCATCTAAATATGTATTTGCTTTTTTTACAAGTAGTGGTGTTAGCTTTTCCGATGGATAGATTACAACAGTAAGTAAAAAATAGGTAAGCATCTGAAGGGCAAATAGAATGCCAATAACAGAAAGTATTCGTATAAGTCTCTTCTTATTTAGGTTGAAGTGCATGGATATTCAATCGTTTGTTTTTCGGATTCAAAGTTAACACAACTATGGATTCCTTTACACTTAAAATATAGATTATTTTAAGAAATATAGCAAGGGGCCGCCTACATATTGTAGACAGCCCCTTGTGTGCAAATGTGATTATATAAATAGATTAACGTTGGCGTCTTCGGCCCTTTCAAGATAAGTAGCAACCCCTCCAAGCGTTACATTGTCGAAGAGTTCTTCTTTTTTTACCCCCATCACATCCATCGACATGGTGCAGGCAATCATTTCCACTCCGCTTTCGGCAGCTTGCGCGATTAAGGATTCGAGGCTATCGATCTTTTTATCTTTCATGATATAGCGCATCATCTTGGATCCGATGCCTCCCATATTCATCTTTGAAAGCTTAAGTTTGAGACTGCTTTTTGGTAGCATCATTCCAAACATTCGCCCGAAAATATCTTTATGAACTTTAGGTGCATTCTGTTTTTTAATTACATTGAGTCCCCAGAAGGTAAAGAACATCGTTACTTTCTTTCCTGTAGCAGCAGCTCCATTTGCAATGACAAATGAGGCCAGTGCTTTATCGAGGTCGTCGCTAAAAACGATAAGGGTTTTGTTGTCGCTGTTGCTAAGCATCTTGCATGATTTATTTTCTTGTTTCTCAATTGTTGCATTGATAACTCCATTGTTATTTTTTACTTCGACCAAGCGGGCGCCGGTAATGTTACACCACGAGGCTACATCTTTAGCAAAGCCCGGATCGGTAGCTGAAATACGTATGTGCTCACCATTGTTTGCTTCCGAATAATGCTTCTTTAGTTTTACAATTGGGCCAGGACACTGCAAGCCACATGCGTCTACTTGTAATATTTCGGGTTTGTAATCGGTGATTTCATCGTTTGAGTTTATCAAGGTTTCTGAGAATTCAATTGGATTTGATTGTTCTCCCGATGCAACACTGTATGTTTTGTATCCTCCCGAAAGGTTGCGTATTGCAGTGAATCCGTTTTGCTCCAAGATACGGTAAGCCAGATAGCCGCGAAGACCAATGGCACAATACACGATGATGTCTTGTTTCGGATTTAGAGTTTGCAGTGAATTTCTTAAGTTATCTACCGGAATATTTATTGCTCCTTCTATGTGGCCGAGTTCAAATTCTTCTTTTGTACGTACATCGAGTAGAAGCGCTCCTTGTTTCTTTGCTTCATTTACCTGGTTCCATTGAATGACTTTTACTTTACCACTAAGGATATTGTCGGCAACAAATCCTGCCATATTCACAGGGTCTTTAGCAGAGGAGAATGGAGGGGCATATGCTTGCTCGAGTTCCATTAAGTCGTAGATAGAACCTTTGTTTTTGATTACTCCGGCAATCATTTCGATGCGTTTGTCTACGCCACTATATCCTACAATCTGTGCACCGTACAGTCGACCATCTTCCGGAGAGAAAATGATTTTAATTTGCATTTGTACAGCCCCCGGATAATATCCTGCATGGGAAGCCGAATGTGTGTGTGATGAAATGTAAGGGATATTTTCACGAATCAAAACCTTCGCTGCCACTCCGGTTGCAGCAACGGTGAGGTCAAATATCTTAGCAATCGATGTGCCAATGGTTCCATTGTATTTATACTTGTTGCCTAATACGATATTATTGGCAACGATACGACCTTGTTTGTTCGCAGGTCCGGCAAGTGGAATAATTGCTTTACGGCCTGTAATCGGACTTTCTACTTCGATTGCATCACCAAGTGCATAAATGTCATTGTCAGATGTTTGAAGGTGGCTGTTTACTTCAAGACCTCCGGTAATTCCGATCTTTAGACCAGCTTCACGTGCCAACTTTGTTTCGGGGCGAACACCGATGCTGAGAATGGTGAGATCAGTGTCAATCGTTTTTCCGCTTTTTAGGTGAATGCGAGTTGTAGTCTGACTTAATGGTTCGAAACGATCAACTCCATCTCCAAGAATCAAACCAATACCTTTGTCTTTGAGATGTCTGTGTACATTAGCAGCCATTGAATAGTCGAGTGGTGCCATTACTTGATTGGCCATCTCGATTACGCATACTTCAATGCCAAGCTCGTGAAGATTCTCTGCCATTTCAAGACCGATGAAACCTCCACCTACAACTACCGCACGACGAGGTTTTTTGTCAAGTGTATATTGTTTGATTTTGTCTGTGTCGGGTACATTGCGAAGGGTGAAGATATTGCTTTGTTGGATACCTTCAATATTAGGACGAAGTGGTTCGGCACCTGGTGAAAGTACTAGTTTGTCGTATGTTTCGTAGTAGGTTTCTTTTGTTCTTAAGTTTTGAATAAGCACACGTTTTTGTTCGGGCTCGATTGCCAATACTTCTTGTTGTGGACGTATGTCTATTGCAAAGCGATTTACAAATCCTTGCACGGTTTGTACAAATAGTTTGTCGCGGTCTTTGATTACATCTCCAATATAATAAGGTAGGCCACAGTTGGCATACGATACGTATTCGCCACGTTCAAAAAGTATAATCTCTGCTTTTTCATCGAGTCTTCTCAATCGTGCAGCTACGGTTGCTCCGCCAGCTACACCTCCGATTACAAGGTATTTCATAGTTGTAAGTGAATTATGTGAATTAAGTGAATTTTGTTGTGTAGATATATTTGTTAGTGGAAACTATTTTGTTAAAAAGAAATCCCTTATTCAGGGATTAGAGTTTTTAAATCTTGTAGTAGCTTGTCAAAGTTGAGCTGAGCCGACATCATTTGATCTACTTTCTCTTTTCCTTTATCGGTAAGAGAGAAGAGCATTTGTCGTTTGTCTTCTTTGCATAAGGAGCGATCAATATAGCCTTTGTTCTCGACCGAAGTAATCACTTTGGAAACTCGAGAATTAGATAGTCCAATGTATTCACATAGTGTGCCTGCTGTTTTGCAGTCGCTGTCTTTGAGACAGCACAACAGCATAGCTTCATTAATGGTTATGTTATGAGCATCTGCAAAATCCTTCTCAAACTGATATAGGGTTTTAAAGATGTCTTTTACATTGCATATACATTCCATAGTCTTAGCGCATGTTTGAGTTATGCTGCAAAGATATATAAAGTTTTGCTTAGATATAGTTTCTAGTGGAAAATAAATAGTTAAAAAAACTTCCGAGACTTGCTTATGCATGTCTCGGAAGTTTTCTAGAGTTATAAATGCTCTGTAAAACAGGGGTGTTAGTCTCTGTTTGAGAAGTATTTCATGAATTGTGAACGCTCATACATTGAAGGGTTCTCAATATGGGCAAAGTTTAGTTTGCCTTTGAATTCGTCTAGCTTTTTATAATGCATGGTATGCATCCACTCTTCGATACAACGAAGTATTTGTGAGATGATTTCACTGCCATGTGTATAAAGTGCACTGCAAAGTTGTACTCCCGAAGCACCAGCTAACAAGCATTTGATAACATCTTCCCAATCATGTACACCTGTTGATGATGCGATTGAATAATTTGGAATACGTCCAGATGTGATTGCGGTCCATCTAAGCGTGTCACTAAGATCAGAGTGACTACTAAATACATTCCCTGATACGACTTGTAGTGTATTGATATCGATGTCTGGTTGATAGAAGCGGTTGAATAAAACAACAGCAGCAGCTCCATTGACTTTCAATGTGTTTACAATAGCCGGGATATTGCTAAAGCTTTTACCTAGCTTCACAATAATAGGAATGTTGATGGTCTCTTTTACTTTGCGCAAGATATTGATGTAATTCATCTCCAGTCGATTGTGGTCGTGCTGAAGATCAGTTTCAAAGGCAAAGATGTTTAGTTCAAGAGCATCGGCACCAGCTAGTTCGATCTGACGAGCAAAGTCGATCCATGCATCAGCCTTGTAGCAGTTGATACTTGCAATAATAGGAATTGTACAAAGCGCCTTTGTTTCTTTAATCAAGTTGATGTAATCATTTACTTGATTTGCTTTTACATAGCTATTGATGTAATCGTATGCTTCAGGATAGTCCGAACTTTCTTTTAGCACGTCAGACTGCATTTCGATTTGTTCTTCAAATAATGATTTTAGAACAATAGCTGCTGCACCGGCTTTCTCAAATTCTTTACATTTTTCCGGCTTATTGGTAAGACCAGAACTTCCAACAATGATTGGATTGCGTAAAGACAGACCGGCATATTGAGTTGAAATATCTATCATAGTATATTTAGTTTATACGAGTCAATAAACAAAACTATTCAAATTTTATTTATTTGCGAATAGTTAGATCAAAAATTCACTAATAATGGCGTTGTCCAAATATTTTGCTTCCTACACGAACCATTGTACTACCTTCTTCGATTGCAATTCCAAAATCATCACTCATTCCCATCGATATGGTATCAAATGATGTGTCGTTTGCAAAGAATTGCTGTTTTATTTGAGAAAAGATGCTTTTCAATTCAGCAAATTCTTTGTGTACCTGTGATTCATTTTCAGTAAAAGAAGCCATTCCCATTAGACCACGTACTTTGATGTTTGTACATTCTTTGTACGCTTGACTTTCCAAAAGATTAATGCATTCCTCTTGGCTTAGTCCAAACTTTGTTTCTTCCGAAGCAATGTACATTTGGAGTAAAACATTGATAACCCGATTTTGTTTTGCAGCCTGCTTATCTATTTCGATTAAAAGCTTAAGACTGTCTACACTATGTATGGTGTCGATAAAGGGGGCAATGTATTTAACCTTATTTGTCTGAAGGTGTCCTATAAAATGCCATTGGATATCTTCCGGCAAATGCGTGATCTTTGAGGTTAGTTCCTGTACTTTACTTTCGCCAAATATACGTTGCCCGGCGTCATAAGCTTCTTGGATTGATTCTACAGGATTAAACTTGGAGACCGCAACCAACGTTACTTGGTGCGGAATCTCTTTTCTAAGATCTGCTAAATTTGCACTAATACTCATAACAAATTATTTCTTTTCTTCTGCTGAGAATGGGAATACATCCATGATTTGAGTTTCTGCAACTGAGGCAATTGAATAATCAGACAATGTACCTTTCATTCCATTTTCCAATACCGAAATTGCTTCTTTTATGTCAGATGCTTGTGCAAGCATTTGTACAGCTGTTTTCTTTTCAGCACCACTTTTTTCATCAAGTGTAATAAAATAAACTTTGATTTTGTAAAAGCGGTCTCCGTTTTCATTGAAAAATAGCTCGTTGATACGAGCTCGTTTAATATCTGTGATTGTAAATTCACCTGTGATAAATGGCTTAATCTCTTCGATAATGCGAGCTTCTGCTTCTGTAAATGAAAGGGCATCGACCAAATACGGCTCTGTTACTTTTTTTTGCATGCCGGATTCCAGCATTTTCTCATATGAGACTTTACATTCAAACCAATTGTGCATATTATTTCTTTTTTTTGATTATTGTTTTTCATCGTTTTGAAGTACACTTTGAGGGAAAAGGTTGCCTTTACCTACAATTTCATTGTATACTCGTTGATATGTTTTATAGTCTGTACCTTGTGCCAAGGCTCTTAGTATGGCAATCCGCTTTTGAATAGGAGGGTGTGTAGCATATAGCTCGTCACGATCTCCTGCTTTTAAATGCGGTGTTGCAATATACATCGGAGCTGTAATTTTATTAGCCTGAGGCATTGGCGTAGCTGACTGTGCTATTTTCTCAAGTGCGTCGGCCAAGCTGTTTGGATCTCGGGTAAAGTTTACGGCAGTTGCATCGGCCAGATATTCTCGTTTTCTAGACAATGAAAAGTAAAATATCTGAGTCAAGATTGGTGCAAATATAGCTAATAATATTACTAATACTTGAATTATTGCTGCTGCACCTGAATCTTTCTTGTCATTATTACCACTTCTTCCGCTTATTGCAGAGAAAAAAGAAGCACGGAGTACGACTTCGCTCAATATCACAATAGCGCCAAGCATAATGCCTGCAAAAGTAAGATAGAGAATGTCACGGTTATAGATGTGCCCTGTTTCGTGAGCAATTACAGCCTGCAACTCGTTTCTGTTTAGTTTTTCTCGTAGCCCTGCCGTTACTGCAATTATACTATTTTCAGGCTTAGTTCCTGTGGCAAAAGCATTGAGAGCTTCCGTATCAATAATGTATACACGAGGCATTGGGGTTCCGGCTGCTGTAGCGACTTCTTCGATGACATTATAAAGTGTGGGGTCATCCTCTTTGGTTATTTCATGTGCTCCACTTGAGTTAAGAAGAACAGAAGAACCAGATGAGAACGAAAATAAACTAAGCACACCCCATACTGCCATAGCAATAAAGAAGCCGTTCATTACTCCTCCATGTATATTGTTCGGAGAGAGCATATATCCTAACCCCATTCCTAGCCCCATGAGTATGATGCCCATTACAAAAAACAAAATCCATGATTTTCGTTTATTAGCCCATATTAATTCATACATAACAATTCATTTTTTGATAACGAATGATGAACTAGATTGCTTAAAATGAAACTTTAGGAGCTGTGCGTGCGTCAGGAGTAGATACTTCGAACAAGTCTTTGTCTTTAAAACTAAACATATTTGCCAGAATGTTGGATGGAAATACCTGTATTTTTGTGTTATAGGTAGTTACAACATCATTGTAAAGATGCCGGGAAAAAGAAATCTTATTTTCAGTAGATGTTAGTTCTTCTTGAAGTTGTAAGAAGTTTTGATTGGCTTTAAGATCGGGATAAGCTTCGAGGCTTATGCGAAGACCGGCTAAAGCAGCAGTGAGTTGATTGTTGAATTGCGCTTTTTCTGCAACATTTGTGGCACTCATTGCAGCCGAACGTAACTGTGCAATTTGTGTCAGCGTATCTTGTTCATGTTTTGCATATCCCTTTACAGTTTCTACAAGATTCGGGATCAGCGCATAACGGCGTTCGAGCTGTACGTCGATATTCTTCCATTCTTTATCAACGGTGTTGCGCATTCTGACAAGGCTGTTGTACATCGATATCGCATATAAAACGAAGAGTACGATAACGACTAAAATAACGATCATAACCATAATGTGTAGTTTTAAGGAAAGTTTTTCAATCTAATATTTCAATATACTAATAGAACAAAAGTGTGTGGTAAAGCGGTCAGTATCTGACAGTCTTTTATTATTTTTTTGAAATTCAGGACCTATTCATCGTAGTTTCTTTTAGGGTTTTTAGGATAGCGACCTTCTTTTACACGTTGAACTTGTTCGATAACTTCCTTGATACTCCAAAAGCAAGAGAATCCCAATACCCCCAATGACGCTGATACAATAGTGTTTTGAACCAATAGAGAGTAAATGGTCGAGATCAGTCCTACGATAAAGAAACCCAAACAACTTGCATTTTTTCCGAAATAATATTCCGCTTTAATAACGAGAGGGTGGAATAAACCTATGATTGTGAATGCTACGATACCTAATATTATTCCGTTCCAGTTAATTATCAGATCCATTTTAGTTTGTGTTTTTTATTAAACAATTATAGCAAATATAGATAAATAGATTTATTACTCAATCACGATGTTCTGAAGAAAATCCATCTAACAGACAAGTGTTATGTGGATCGAATTGTGTCGAGGTTATTTTCATTATTTATTGTTTTCCTGTAAAAATATTAATGCCCTTTAGTTTAACGATCTTCATGAATAGTAGAATATTCAACTATTTTACCTTTGCATTGTTTTTGAAAGAAAAAGTATATGGAAAGAGAAAGAATGCGCATTTTGATACAATTGCTTATCAAAGCGAATACTTCATTTAGATTTCTCATTCAGCAAAATATGGGGGATATCGACGAGGGGATCACATTTGAAATGCTTCATGTATTGATGTTTTTATGGCGAGAGGATGGTATTAACCAGCAAGAGTTAGCTTCTCGTACATTTAAAGACAAATCAAGTTTGAGCTATTTACTTACAAATCTAGAAAAGAAAGACTTTATCAAACGAGTTATTGATCCCAACGATAGAAGAAATAAAAGAATTCTATTGACGCCAAAAGGTATAGCGTTGAAGGCTAAATACACACCGTTTGTCGATGGAGTATTAGATGACTTGACGTTGAAAATTAATCCTAGAGATGTAAAAACATACATCGAACAACTACATGCGATGGAAGAAGCAATATTAGAGATATCAAAAGAACGATCACACTTAAGCAATAAAGAAAAAACTCAATGAAATTGGAATCAACAGAACCCGCAGAATCTTCTCACGGACATAAAATAAAATCATTGAAGCTTCGAAAAAGATTTATTCGTAACATTATTCTAAACACGATTTGTATATCTCTAGCCCTTGGAGGTATTGTGTGGGGTGGTTATTATTTTTGGCTCTTCTATGAATATGAAATAACAAATGATTCCTTTGTGGATCAATATATTACGCCGGTTAATGTGCGTGTGCCCGGATATATAAAAACGATCCGCTTTATGGAACATACCAAAGTTAATCAAGGAGATACATTACTGGTACTCGATCCGATTGAATACCAACTGAAGCTAGCAGAAGCAGAGGCTTCTTTATCTCAGGCAATTGCTGCCGCGGAGGCTCTAAGAGCCGGAGTCAATGCAGCACAAAGTAACATTGCAGTTGCGAATGCGACCATATTGGAAAATAAGTCATATCTGTCTAGCATAGAAGAAAAAGCTCGTCGGTATGAGAATCTTTATAGTCGTAATGCGGTATCTAAACAAGAATACGAACAAGTGACCTCTGACTTTAAGGCGACCCAAGCAAAAATAGAAGCTTTGATTATGCGAAAAGATGCAGCAATTGCTTCTGCCAATGAAGCAGGCAAAAAGTTATTGTCGGCCGATGCCACTATTACTCAGCGTAGGGCCGAAGTTGATATGGCCCAACTAAACTTATCATATACAGTCGTCACTGCACCACAAGATGGTTATACCGGGCGTCGTACATTAGAGGTGGGTCAGTTAATGCAGGCCGGGCAGACAGTTAGTTGTATAATCGGAAGCGAAAATAAGTGGATAACCGCAAATTTTAAAGAGAGTCAAATAGCGAATATTTACATTGGACAAGAGGTTGTAATAAAGGTAGATGCAATAAAGAATAGAAAGTTCCATGGACAAGTTTTTGCTATCTCCGAAGCTACAGGTTCCAAGTATTCGTTACTTCCTGTCGACAATTCTGCCGGAAACTTTGTAAAAGTACAACAACGTATTCCCGTACGCATAGATCTTGTTGGTGTATCAGATCAGGATATGGCTCTTTTGCGTGCAGGAATGATGGTGGAAGTTGAAGCTAAGATAAAGAAATAACTGTACCAAGAGATGCATGCAATACTTTTCAGACGGCGGGTTCCTGTATGGATGCGCCTACTATGTATTTTTACACTTGCTGTAACAACTATGCTTTTTAATGGAGCATATATGGGCAGTAGTATAGATATTTCGAGCACATTAGGTGTATTAAAGGAGGATATAACCATGGCATATTATGCAACATCAGTAGGGATGGCTGCTGCATATCCTATGGTTCCCAAAATGAGATCATTGATATCAACAAAAACGATCTTGCTTATCGACTTGCTTTTGCAAATCGCTTTAAGTTTACTTTGTGTCAATACTTCACTGATGGGTGTTATTATCGGTTGTAGTTTTTTTATCGGTTTTCTTAAAGCTTTTGTAATGATGGAGTTGATCTTGATGCTTCGTCCTATTTTTAGTCCGGCTAATGAGCGTAGTGAGTTTTACTCCTACTTTTATCCCTTGGTGTTTAGTGTTAGCCAAATGGCATTGGTTATAACTGCCTGGATAGCTTACAACTATCAGTGGCAATACATGTATTATCTGGTTGTTGTTTTGGCATTATTATCCATTGTTCAAGTCTTGTTTTGTTTCCGTTATACCAAGATGAAGTTCCGTTTTCCATTTTCCGAGATTGATTGGATCAGCTTTTGGGCATTGGCATGTGCATTATTATTGTTTATATATGTAGCAACGTATGGTAAGCTTTACGATTGGTTTGACTCGCCAATGATTGTTGTCGGAGCAACATTGGCTGTTGTGATAACTTATTTAGTTGTAATGCGTCAAGTTGGTGTAAAGAATCCCTATTTACGACTCGATGTGTTTAATTATCCCAAGGCTATTGTTGCTTACTTGTTTATGGTGCTTGTGATGTTTGTAGCCGGAAGTAGTACATTGGTGTCACAATACGTAAACTCTGTTCTTGTTGCCGATAATTTGCATGCCAATAGTTTAAACTTTTGGTTGATTCCCGGTTTTTTCGTCGGTGGTTTTATCTGTTTTTGGTTTTTCCGTTTGCAGGTAATTCGTTTTCGCGTTTTGGTGTTTTTGGGGATGATGTGCTTTTCGGCGTATTTAGGAATGATTTATTTTGGAGTTGCAACCAAGGGAACATATGAATACTTATATATACCAATGTTTTTAAGGGGCTTGGGTATGATGATCCTTTTTATTGCATTTGGGGTATACGCCGTAGAAGGAATGGATCCGAAGTTGATGATTTATAATGCATTCTTTTTGGTTGCGTTTCGTTCGGCTCTTGCACCTGCTTTTTCTGCATCGTTTTACAATAATATGCTTTACCGTCTGCAAGAGAAATACGTAAGTCGGTTGGGGGAGACTCTCATCGCTCAGAATCCGATTGCAATGGAACGATATAATGCGAAATTAAATACAGCAATCGCCCAAGGACATTCATTTGAAGAGTCTACCGCGATAGCCATGAAAAGTCTTTATAGTTCTGTGTCTATGCAAGCCACCTTACTTTCAATTAAAGAAATAGTAGGATATATACTCATTCTTTGCTTGATCGTGGGAGTTATTTCTGTGTTTATTCCATTTCATAAAACTTTGAAGGTTAAGGTTGAAGAAGGGGCAGAAGATATGGTTTGATTTATTAGAAAGGAGTACACTTGTGCTATAAAATCAAAACCCCTTTCCTCTGATACCGTTATGTTGTATAAAGAAGTAAGGGGTTTTGTGCGTATGATCGATTTGCTTTATTTTATTTCAACGACTTATTGATTGAATCAATATAATCAAGGATCTCGCTGCGACCTTCAAATTTTTCTGAAGAAGTAACGAACATAGGAGGAAGTTCTTCCCATGTTTCCAATAGCTTCGATGTGTATTTGTTTAGGTTTTCCTTCAGCTTCGATTTGCTTAGCTTATCTTGTTTCGTAAATACGATGCAGAAAGGAACACCATTTTCGCCCAACCACTCCATAAAGTCCATATCAATCTTTTGCGGATCGTGACGACAGTCGAGCAGTAAGAATAAACAAGTCAATTCTTCACGCTTCAAGATGTAGCTGTCGATAATCTTGCGAATCATCTCTCTACCTTCTTTTCCGCGTTGTGCATATCCATAACCCGGAAGGTCGACAAGATACCACTCGTCGTTGATTTCAAAGTGATTGATCAATTGAGTCTTACCCGGTTTTGATGAAGTCATAGCTAATCCTTTGCGGTTGGTAAGCATGTTGATCAGTGAAGATTTGCCTACATTTGAGCGACCGATAAATGCATATTCCGGTTTTCCGTCGTCAGGACATTTTTTATAGTCTGTGTTACTGATTACAAACTTTGCGTCTTTTATTTCCATAGTTACAATTATTATTCGATACTAGCCAAAGCGCAACAAACGTGATTAATCCGTTTATCATTAGCATTTCGTAGCCAAAACGATAACCTGTATAAGCAGAGACGATATAGTCTAGTGCATAGCAGGCAAACGGTGATGCGATACAAATATAAGGAATGAACCTGTCGTTTGGTTGTCGTTTGGTAAACAAACCAAATGCGAAGAGTCCGAGTAAAGGACCGTATGTATACGACGCAATAATATAGATTGCATCAATCACACTTGTGTTGTTTAAGGCCTTAAAGATAACAATAATAATTGCAAATAATATTGAAATGATAAAGTGAACAGCCAATCGGGTACGTTTAGCCTTTACTTCATTCTCATGATTCACTTCCAATATATCGATGCAAAAGGATGTAGTGAGAGCAGTAAGAGCAGAGTCGGCACTCGAGAAAGCTGCTGCAATAATTCCGATAGTAAAGAAGATCAGCATTGAATTTCCTAACATTCCGGAGGTTGCAAACATGGGTAAGATGTCATCACTTTGTGCCGGCAAAGCTATCCCTTTTGTTTGTGCAAAAACGAGTAACAATATGCCTAAGGATAAGAATAGAAAGTTTACGGGCGTAAATGCAAACCCGTAGAAATACATGTTCTTTTGGGCCGAGATAAGATTCTTACACGACAGATTCTTTTGCATCATATCCTGATCGAGTCCGGTCATTACGATGGTAATAAATATCCCACTAAAAAACTGCTTAAAGAAGTTCTGCTTCGAATGCCAGTCGTCGAAGACAAAAATACGAAAGTGCTCGTTTGAGGTGATTGTATCTACCGTTTGTTTAAGATCGAGATCAAGTCCTTCAGATAATTCCCAGATGATAATAACAAGCGTTGCTAGTAGGCAAAGAGTTTGCAGCGTATCTGTCCATACGATGGTTTTAATACCGCTTCGGTAGGTGTAGAGCCAGATAAGCAGCAACGTAAATGCAACGGTTGCAATATATGGAATATTCCAAGTGGAAAAAACGTAGTTTTGCAAGATCAAGGTAACGAGATATAATCGGGCAGCAGCTCCGATTGTCTTCGAAAGAAGAAAGAATGAAGCACCTGTCTTGTAAGCATTGCGCCCCATTCTTTCGTCCAGATAAGTATAAATCGTAGTTAGATTTAGCTTATAATATAACGGTAATAAAACATGAGCAATGATCAGATAACCCACGAAAAAGCCCAGCACGGTTTGCATATAAGTCATATCGATCCCTCGTACCATGCCCGGAACCGAAACAAAAGTCACTCCCGAAAGCGAAGAACCCACCATACCAATTGCAACAATAGGCCAAGGCGATTTTCTTTTTCCGCGAAAGAAGGCATCGTTGTCAGTATTGTGATAACCGGTAATGAATGAGATAAGAACCAATAGTGCAAAATAGCCGACTATAATCGAAAGGATTAGCGTGCTGCTCATAATATTCGTTTTATAAGTTCATAAAATACTCCGTTAGTTGATCAAACGAATCAAACTTGATGTCGAAATGTTCTGTATTTCCGTGTCCGTAAGCAACAAAAACAAACGGAAATCCTGCAAGGCGTGTTTGATAGCTGTCGCCTTCGGTATCGCCTACATATACAGGGTGCTGTAAGTTATGCTTTTTTTTCAGCAAATGCATATTATGGCTTTTAGGCATCGTGTTCATTCCATATTCGAAGTAGTCGGTAATATAAGGCGAAAGTCCGGTAATCCCTAGCATTTGTGGGATACCCCCTTTATCACAATTACTCAATACGAACAGTTTGTACTTTTTCGATAGTTTTTCCATTCCTTCCACAACACCGGGATAGATATTGGCTCCCAATTCGGCAAAAGCTTCGTCGGTTTGGTCTACTACCGTGTGAAAGAATCGCCAGCGTTCTTCTTCCGATAGTTCGGGGACAGTAGCTTCGAGCAATTTCTTAATTTCCTGTCCCATTAGTTTCTCCAGACCTTCGCGCGTAAAGCGTTTTTCAAGACCATATATTTCGGCACCCTTGTTCCAACTCGCCACATAGGTATCGACAGCATCCCAAATGGTGCCGTCCATATCAAAGATTAAACTATCTGTTTTCATTTAATATTTAAATTAAAGGGGACTACTCAACGTAAGTCCCCACTAATGTATAGTAATATATCAACGATCAGAAGCTGATTAAGCCTCTTCTTTTTTTGCTTTCATCGAGCTAACAGTAAGGTAAATGATGATGCCGATGTATACGACAAGAGCAACCACTTCCGATAGGCTGTTTTCCAACCAAGCCTCGTCGATAAAGTTAAGTCCGCCAAATCGCATAGCCGCACTCACTACACCCATCAAAGCACCACCGGCAATAAAGCCCGATGCCAATAATGTTCCTTTTTCTACGCGAGCCGTATTTAGTTCAGCATCTTTGCTGCGTGTACTTACATACCAATTGATAAGACCACCCACAAGAAGCGGTGTATTTAGTTCCATCGGAATAAACATACCCAATGCAAAAGCCAGCGCCGGCACTTTCATCCATGTAAGAATAATGGCAAGGATTGCGCCGATACCATACATTTCCCATTGAGCACCAGCTCCGGACATCAACGGCTCAATCACCGCTGCCATCGCATTTGCTTGCGGAGCTGCCAATTGACCGCTTGAGAAACCATAAGCCTGATTCAAAATCAAGATAACACCACCTACGGTAGCTGCCGAAACAAGTGTTCCCAGAAACTTCCATGTTTCCTGTTTAGCAGGTGTATTACCAATCCAGTAACCAATCTTTAAGTCGGTAATGAATCCACCTGCCATAGAAAGAGCCGTACAAACAACACCTCCGATGATAAGAGCTGAGACCATACCGGCTGTACCGCTAAGTCCTACGCTAACAAGAATGATTGAAGCCAGAATCAACGTCATCAATGTCATTCCCGATACAGGATTAGTTCCAACGATCGCGATTGCATTCGCGGCAACCGTTGTAAACAAGAATGCGATAACGGCAACAATAAGTAAACCAACGATGGCTAGTTTCAGGTTTTCCACCACACCCATGTAGAAGAATATAAAGATCACGGCTAGCGTAATGATAGAACCGAAACCAATGATCTTCATCGACAGGTCACGTTGAGTGCGTAGTTCTGATTTTTCTACGTTTTTGGCTTTGCCTCCCATTTCCTTTGCAGCAAGGGAAACCGCACCTTTTATGATTCCCCAAGAACGGATAATTCCGATAATACCGGCAGTAGCAATACCTCCGATACCAATGTTACGGGCATAAGTACTGAATATTTGTTCTGCGCTCATGTTACCTACAAGCTCCGTGATTGCCGGATTGCCAAATGTAAGCAGTTGGTCGCTGAAATAGAAAGACATGAAAGGGATGATCACGAACCAAACCAAGAAAGATCCGGCACAGATGATAAACGAATATTTCAATCCGATGATAAAGCCAAGACCCAATACGGCCGCTCCGGTATTTATCTTGAATACTACTTTTGCTTTATCGGCAAGCTGTACACCCGCTTCGCAAATACGTGTTGTTACGGTTTCGTTCCACCAACCGAAAGTTCCGGCAATAAAATCGTAAAGACCACCGATAAGTCCGGCAAAGATAAGCGGCTTGGCTTGGTTGCCTCCCTTTTCGCCCGAAACAAGAACCTGTGTAGTCGCGGTTGCTTCCGGGAAAGGATATTTACCGTGCATATCAGACACAAAATATTTTCTAAATGGAATCAATAATAAAATACCAAGAAAACCACCAAGCAATGAACTAAAGAAAACCTCGAAAAAGTTTACCGTGATTTCCGGATATTTGTCTTGAAGAATGTATAATGCAGGCAGTGTGAAAATTGCTCCCGCTACGATTACGCCCGATGTTGCACCGATCGATTGAATGATGACATTCTCGCCCAGTGCATTCTTGCGCTTTGTTCCGTTTGATAATCCAACGGCAATAATGGCAATTGGGATGGCAGCCTCAAATACTTGTCCTACTTTAAGGCCCAAATAAGCTGCGGCAGCAGAGAATAAAACTGCCATAATCAATCCCCACGTAACAGACCAAGGGGTTACTTCAGGATAGGTTTTGTTTGGAGATAAGATAGGCTCATACTTTTCGCCCGGTTTTAGTTCCCGATATGCATTTTCGGGAAGTCCTACGTTTTTCTTGTTTTCGATGTGTGACACAGTAAACTATTTTATGGGTTAATTATAGCATTTGATAATTGATGTATTCTCTATTTGGTGAATTTTAGAATACACATATAAATAATCCCAAATATACGACTCTTTTTATATTATATAATAGAAAAAGGTATTGACTATCAAATTTAGAAGCATTGCATAGGTTGTAAATCGTCACGCAGCGTGAAAAAAAAAGAGTTCAGTGTAACGTATCTACTCGATTAGTTGATCCGTCAATTGCATTCTGGCAATGTATGAGTAAGAAAGCAGGCATGAATATTTCGTTTTTTCATTTTTACAGAGGTAAATCATGCTTTTTTTACCTCTGTCTAATTTAACGTTTCAGGACTGCTTTCTTGAAGTTGCTTTTAAATTGTAAGTGCTTATTTTGTAATGTGTATATTGCAAAATGGATAGCTTTATCTCTGTTTTGAATCGAGCTCTTTCTTTAACAATTCAAGGTGTTGTGTTTACAAATATTCTCTGAATGAAACGTTTGTTTACGGTAGTTTGCGCAAATTAATGCTGTAAAGCATGTTTTTTTGCCTCAATAAAGATTTTCTTCCGTAATTACTTCCTATATTTGTATCGATTTTAAAATTGAAAACTTTACTAACCGATATGGATCAGAAGATGAATTTTAATGAAGGAAGATGGATGGAAGCCATCGACGTAACCGACTTTGTAAAGAAAAATGTAACACCTTACGATGGTGATGCAAGTTTCTTGGCAGGACCAACAGAAAGAACAAAGAAAGTTTGGGCTTTGTGTTGTGAGGCTATCAAAGAGGAAAGAGAGAACAATGGTGTTCGTGAAATCGATAACAAATTAATTTCTACGATCACTTCTCACAAAGCTGGCTACATTGATCAAGAAAGCGAACTGATCGTTGGTTTACAAACTGACAAGCTACTTCGCAGAGCAATGAAACCTTACGGAGGTATCAAAGTTGTTGAAAAGGCTTGTGCTGAGCATGGTCTTGAAGTAGACGAAAAAGTAAAAGAGATTTTCTATAACTACGTTAAGAGTCACAACGATGGTGTATTCGATGCGTATACTTCAGAAATCAGACTTTATCGTTCATTAGGTTTCCTAACAGGTTTACCTGATAACTACGCACGTGGTCGTGTAATTGGTGACTACCGTCGTATGGCTCTTTATGGCATCGATCGCTTAATCGAGGCTAAGAACCAAGACTTGAACAACCTTACAGGTCCGATGGTTGAAGATCGTATCCGCCTTCGCGAAGAAGTTGCTGAGCAAATCAAAGCGCTTAAAGCAATGAAAGTAATGGGTGAGTACTATGGTCTTGACTTGTCTCGTCCTGCACACACTGCACAAGAAGCTGTACAATGGGTATACATGGCATACCTTGCTGCTGTAAAAGAGCAAGACGGTGCTGCGATGTCATTGGGTAATGTTTCTTCATTCCTTGATATTTATATCGAACACGATCTACAAGCAGGTTTGATCGACGAAACTTTTGCTCAAGAGTTGATCGACCAGTTCGTAATCAAACTACGTATGGTACGTCACCTACGTATGGATTCTTACAACGAAATTTTTGCAGGAGACCCAACTTGGGTAACTGAAGCTATCGGTGGTCGTTTCAACGACGGTCGTCACAAAGTTACAAAGACTTCATTCCGTTTCTTGCAAACACTATACAACCTAGGGCCATCACCAGAACCAAACATGACTGTGCTTTGGTCTCCTGAACTTCCTGAAGGTTTCAAACAATTCTGTGCTCAAGTATCTATCGATACTTCATCTGTACAGTACGAAAACGATGACTTGATGCGTGCAACTCGTCACTCTGACGATTACGGTATCGCATGTTGTGTATCGTTCCAAGAAATTGGTAAACACATCCAATTCTTTGGTGCTCGTGCCAACCTTGCAAAAGCTCTTCTTCTTGCATTGAACGAAGGTCGTTGCGAGTTTACAGGTAAAACTGTAGTGAAAGGTATTCCTGCATTGACAAAAACTCCACTTTGTTACGACGAAGTAATGGAGAACTATAAGAAAGTATTGAAAGAGGTAGCTCGTGTATACAACGACTCGATGAACATCATCCACTACATGCACGACAAGTATTACTACGAAAAAGCTCAAATGGCGCTTGTAGATACAAATCCTCACATCAACCTTGCTTACGGTGCAGCTGGTCTTTCTATCGTAGCTGACTCACTTTCTGCAATCAAGTTTGCTAATGTTACTCCAAAACGTAACGATATCGGCTTGACAGAAGGTTTCGAAATCGATGGCGAATTCCCATGTTATGGTAATGACAACGACGATGTAGATACAATTGCAGTAGGCCTTACTTCTTACTTCAATAATCTATTGAAAGAGTTGCCAACATATAAAAATGCAGAACCAACATTGTCTATTCTTACAATTACTTCAAACGTAATGTACGGTAAGAAAACAGGTGCTACACCAGACGGACGTGCTAAAGGTATCGCATTTGCTCCGGGTGCAAATCCAATGCACGGACGTGACAAAAACGGTGCGATCGCTTCTTTGTCTTCTGTATCTAAAATCAACTATGCAGAAGCTCAAGACGGTGTAAGTAACACATTCTCTATCATTCCTAAATCATTGGGTAATACAGCGGAAGACCGCGTAGAAAACCTAATCGGTATGATGGACGGTTACTTCTCTAAAGGCGCTCACCACCTTAACGTAAACGTGCTTAACCGCGAAACTCTACGTGACGCGATGGAACACCCGGAAAACTATCCACAACTTACAATCCGTGTATCAGGTTACGCAGTAAACTTCGTACGCCTTACACGCGACCAACAGTTGGAAGTTATCTCTAGAAGCTTCTTCGAAAGAATGTAATAACATACACTTTCTCGAAAAGTAATCCTTTAAAAGCGAAGCGAAAGCTTACAATACAGTGCTGCTCCGTTACCCCGTGGTTTCGGGGCAGTTTCTTTTTATTGCAAACAAACTATACTTTATGTTACAAGTTCACTCTTATGAATCAATGGGTACGCACGATGGACCCGGATTGCGACTCGTCGTTTTCTTGCAAGGCTGTAATTTCAGATGTCTTTATTGTGCCAACGCAGATACGATAAGTGTGAAAGGCGGAAAGCCAACTGATCCGGAAGAGATCGTAAAGATGGCCATCAGCCAGAAAGCTTTCTTTGGAAAACGTGGGGGGGTAACCTTCTCGGGCGGAGAACCTACAATGCAGGCTAAAGCGCTTATTCCATTGGTGAAGCGATTGAAAGAAGAGGGTATCAGTGTATGCCTTGATAGCAATGGCGGTATCCTTACCGACGAAACAAAAGAGTTGTTTAAGCTCGTAGACTTGGTATTGCTCGATATTAAAGAGTTTAATAACGACCAGCACAAAGTAATCACAGAGCGAGATAATACAACTACTTTGCAAACTGCGGCTTGGCTCGAAGAACAAGGAATTCCGATGTGGATTCGCTACGTGCTAGTGCCCGGATTAAGTGACTTCGAAGCGCATATTCGTGCGATGGGAGAGCACTTCAAAGATTACAAAATGATTCAACGTATCGAGATCCTTCCTTACCACACGCTTGGCAGACATAAGTTCAAACACCTTGGTATGACTTATAAATTGGAAGACGTAAAAGAGAATACTCCCGAACAGTTGATTCAGGCAAGAGAATTATTCGAAGAATATTTCCCAACTGTTTTTGTAAACTAAGAATTGAATATATAAAACTCATCCATTACTGATGAGAACTATATAATACGAAATTAACTTGATGGCTGTTTTCTAAGCAGCATTTTCCAGGTTTATATGTGTGTTTATTTTTAGAATAAGAAGGACTTGTTTCATCCGAAACAGGTCCTTTCCTTATTATATACGAACTCTAAAAATAAACCATGCATACTTTTTCTGTAAAGCTAGTTAGGTTTTTGCAAAAACCTTATTAGCTTTTTGTAAGAACCATGCATGCTTTTTTGTTAGATATATTCATCACTTTTCTGGTTGGTTGTAATGTAAGATCTCTGGTGCGCGGGTGTTATCCCTGCGATGTCTTTCGGTATTGTCCCGGCGACATGTGGTTGTATTGTGAAAATAGTGTCGAAAAGCGAGAAGGATTTTCGATACCAACTTTGCGGGCTATTTCCTGTATCGGAATATCTGTTGTCGACAACAAGATTTGAGCTTGTTCTATTCGTTTTAGCTGTAGGTATTCGTTGGGACGCAACCCCATGATCTTCTTGAAAAGTATCGAGAAGTGGTCGGTGCTCAGGCACATTAACTCGGCGAGCTCACTTACGGTGATTCTTTCGTGTAAATGATTTACGATATGATTCAATACTTTGTTGAGCCGTAACTGCTTATTCATTAATTGTGACTCCTTGTTATCAATGTTGCCTTCTATGAAGGTGGAAAATAATTGTAACAGAATGCCACTTGTTTCGATATTCGCCTTGATATTGCGACTCGACGAAGAGCCAAACAGCAGCTCTTTATTGTTATCGTAAATTTTAGGATCATACGCTTTCAAGGTCCTGTAGGGATTGAGTGCTACAATTCGATCAAAATAACTTTTTATTAGATGATCCGCATCCTTGAGTAATGAGAAATTGACCAAATCGTAGATGTTTCTGTTTCCGATAAGCTCATCCGTAAAACAGATATAAGTTTGCTCCATCGACTCATCACATTGATAAGCATGCGGAATGAATTTAGGAATTAAAAAAATCTTTCCTTCAGTGAGTTGATAAGTTTCTCCTTTTAAAAATACTTTGCCCTCACCACTGTGTATGTAATACATACGGTTGAAGGGGCTAAGTACGTTTTTGTACTTCCACCAATTACCGACCTGACATTTCCCTGTATGCAACAAATGCAGTCGAAGTCCAATACTGTCGGACGAATTTCTCATGATCTCGGATTTAGTAAAGTTATTCTCTTTTTTATGTTAGTTCGCGAATATCGTTAAAATTACTTTTGCAAAATAATATTTGCTAATAAATAATACCATTGAGATATGAGAAATATGCGAGTCGGACTATTTGCGTTATTGTTTGGAGCATACACCTTTGTAGCGTCAGCTGCAGATGTTCCGGTTGATAACGATGTGCTGATTTTTAGGCTAAAGAATTTTGAATCAAAAAACTATGTTCAAGCAGTAGATAAGTTAGAAAAGCAATTTCCCGGAAAGTTTAAAGCCGGAAACTATGCTTCTGCTTTATCTGAAATAGATTCGAATAAGAATGCGTGGATTTCAGATTTGGCTGCCGGCAACAAGGATGTAGCGAAGAAAGTGGCGAAAGCTTTTCGTTCGCTTGATAATGTATTGCTGCAAAATCCATTGATCAAGGACAAAAAAATTGTAGCGATACGTAGAAACTTTGATAATGCTCGAGGGCGAATGAGTGGAAGTTTAGGTATTGCTCCTTCAAACTTTCAAAACAATGCGGAGATTGGAAATCCTTTAAAGGGGTGGGACAATGAGATTGTTGAAATTACAAACGTAACATCTCCGAAGGTCGACGTATTGTATAAACCTACTGAAAAGACAATCATTACAGATCTTGAGCCGCATTTTGATGGAGAACGTATTATGTACTCTTCGATCGGAACACACAATCGATGGCATCTGTTCGAAGTTGATAAACAAGGCAAAGAGGCAAAGCAATTAACGCCGGCAGCTTACGAAGACTTTGATAGCTTTGACGGTTGTTATACTCCCGACGGAAAGTATCTATTCTGTGCAACTGCAACATTCTTAGGCTTGCCTTGTACAGATGGAGGAAACAAAATGTGTGGTCTCTTCTTGTATGATCCGAAAGACGGAACTACACGTCAGCTTACCTTCGATCAAGATAGTAACTGGGGGCCGGTTGTAATGAATAATGGTACGGTATTGTACCAACGTTGGGAATATGCCGATCTTCCACACTCGAATTCTCGTATGATGTTTACGATGAATCCAGACGGAACAGCTCAGCAAAACTACTATAATACAGGATCGTACTTTCCTACCTCGTTCTTCTATGCAAGACCGGTTCCGGGACATGCTACAGCAATGGTTGGTGTAGCGGGTGGTCACCACAGTGTTTCACGCAGTGGTCGCTTGTTGATTATTGATCCGGCAAAGGGTAGGAAAGAAGCTAAAGGGGTGATTGCTGAAATTCCAAATTCAGGAAAACCTGTAGCAGCACAAGTGCGCGACCGTTTGCCCGATGGTGTTTGGCCTCAGTTTTTACATCCATACCCGTTGAGCGATACTCATTTTCTTGTATCAATGAAACCTACCTCAAAATCGTTGTGGGGACTTTACCTTGTCGATACATTTAATAATATGATTCCGCTATATATGCAGGAAGATGCTGCGATTCTCGAACCTTTTGTTCTTGAAAAACGAAACGCTCCTGCAGTAATACCAAGCAAAGTAGATACGAAGGCTACCACATCAACTGTTTTCTTACAAGATGTATATGCCGGTGAAGGATTGAAAGGGATCCCTCGAGGTGAAGTGAAGAAGCTTCGTATCGGTTCGTATAGTTTTAGTCCATGGGGACAAGGAGGTCTTCTGGGTACGCTAGGTATGGATGGACCTTGGGATGTGAAGCGTATTCTTGGAGAGGTTGATGTTGAGGAAGATGGCTCAGCTATGTTTGTGATTCCTGCTAATACACCAGTTTTTGTACAGCCGATTGATAAAGATGGAAAGGCTTTGCAAGTGATGCGTAGTTGGTTTACCGGTATGCCGGGCGAAACGGTATCTTGTATCGGTTGCCACGAAGATAAGAATACGGTTCCGGTTCCTAAAGCAAGTATGGCTTCACGCAAGAAACCGCAGATGATGCAAGACTTTTACGGGAAAGAACGTGGTTTTAGTTATCGTCACGAGATTCAGCCGATTCTAGATAAGAACTGTGTATCGTGTCATAATGATAAGAATGAATCAATTCCTTCATTTGAAGGAGTTAAATGGATTGATGACTGGTCTAGTCAGATTGCAGGACGCGCATGGAATGGCAATGGAGGTCATTTTACGCAATCGTATGCAAACTTGCATCGTTATGTGCGTCGTCCGGGGATTGAAAGTGATATGGATATGCTTGTACCGATGGATGTGCATGCCGATCAGACTGAATTGATGCAGATCTTAAATAAGGAACATAAGGGTGTGAAGTTGTCGGCAGAGGAAATCGCTAAGCTTGCTTGTTGGATCGACTTTAATGCACAATTCCACGGTCGTCGTACTGATATTCCAAAGTACTGTGATGCGCAGCCTAGCGTAGATATGCGTAAGAAATACGAACCAATGTTAGGTGTTAAACCTGCGGATATCGAATATCTTCCTGATCTTCCTTCGGGAATTACAGCGGTGAAACCTGTGCCGTTGAAAGCAGATACAGCTACTCCCGTGGTTAAAGATTGGCCATTCCATCATCCGAATAAAAAAGTATTGTATGATGGTCCTGCTTCAAACAAACAATTGGGACTTGGTTTCTATCAATTGAATATTCCATTGACAGAGAAGATTTCGATAGATTTGATCAAGGTGCCTACAGGTTCGTTTGTGATGGGTAGTAAAAATCAGGTTGATGAAATGCCGCAAACAGCTGTGGCAATTGATAAATCGTACTGGATTGGGAAGTTTGAGGTAACGAATGAGTTGTATGCACTATACGATGCGCAACATGATAGCCGCACCGAACATCGTCACGGGTATCAATTTGGTCGATTGGGATATCCTCTTAATAAACCGGACCAACCCGTAGTACGTGTGTCTTGGGAAGATGCAATGGGCTTTTGTAAATGGCTTTCGGATGTAACGGGCAAAACCTTTACTCTGCCAACCGAAGCGCAGTGGGAGTGGGCTTGTCGTGCCGGTTCTGCTACCGACTTTTCGTTTGGAGAGCTAGGTGCAGACTTTACCAACTATGCAAACTTGGGTGATATTAAACTCAAAGAATTTGCTTCATGTAGCTCGTTTAAGTTTTATGAAAGTGTTCGTGTGATTGATGATGCAAACAAATACGATGACTGGATTCCTCGTGATACGACGTTTAATGATGGAGGGTTTGTCTCTGAAAATGCAGGAAGATATCGTCCGAATATTTGGGATATTCATGACATGCATGGTAACGTTGCCGAATGGACACTTTCGTCGTACAAGCCATATCCATACAATGAGACAGATGGACGTAATGATGTAGCTGAAAAAGTTAGTAAGGTTGTAAGAGGTGGATCTTGGTATGATCGTCCGCATAAAGCAACCTCTTCATTCCGTCAAGCTTATCGTCCGTATCAAAAAGTCTTTAATGTAGGCTTCCGAGTGGTGATGATCGAGAATGAATTATAGATTTTGAAATAGTAATACCTTTTGAGGCAGCTTAAAAGGTATTATAGACAAACATCCATATCTTTTGTATATGATGATTCGTTAATCATGATTATACAAGATGTGGATGTTTTGTTATTTATAATAGACGGCGAACGAGTTATACGTTGCTTTTAATTACACCTACTACCTGAGACATCGTATATATATCTTCTACTTGAATAAGGAATTCCGGGTAATCTGGATTGAAAGATATGCAACGTAATTGAGACGGGTCATTCTTGACTTTCTCTATTTGTTTCATAATTACTCCTTGTGCAGAGTCTATGATGTATACCTTCCCGTATTTTATTTCGTTTGGGTTCGAAATAAATTTGCAAGCAACAATGTCTCCAGACTGATATAGGTCATTCATACTATCTCCTTTTACATCGATGGTGAAATCGTATTCTCCAAATGTGGGAACGCGTGGATTGTTTTCACACATTTCACTGTCAAAGCTCTGTGTGTAGTCAGACAAGGACCCTGCCAATGCATATGTTGGTATATGTGGCTTTAGGTTCTTGTTTTGCGATGCAATATTATAGTTCCCATTGAATAGTGTTTGAATTGGAACGTTTAATTTTTCAGCAATAAGCTCCAAGGTTTGAATGCGGGTTGAGTTGATACGCATGATGCGTTTGAGTCCCGCTTCAGACATTGCAATGTCTTTGCAAAAGTCTTTAATTGAAATATTTTTGTCTTCGAGAATCTCTCGAATAATTTGAAGATTGGGCATATTATTTTGCTATTAATAGACTGATTTTATTATCAAAGTAACGAAAAAATAGACGATTTAGGGCATAAAGATGGCTTAACGTATATGAAATATTGGATAGAATGAGTTTTTGGTTGTATAAAATGCTTGTAAAAGAGCTGTAGTTTTGATAAAATTAAATATCTATTAGATGGCTTGTGTTGAGGCTGTTAATACTTGTTTGTTTCTGATTTGTTTGTAATAATGCTGCAGTTTGTTTGTAAAAGGCCTATTTAGTGTTGCAGATTGATGCATATTAGCCTAAATTTGTTGTGTGATTAAAAAATGATGATACTTTTTAAATGGGTGTTTTCTTTTCAATTAATTAGAATATATATATTTATATTATAATTTTAGTATTATACATTCATCCTTTAATTAACCAAAACCTAAACGAAAAAAGAGACTTTCTCGTGATTGAGACGGTCTCTTTTGCTTTTTAAAAGGCTTTATTTAATTTCGATGTTTGTAGCTTTAGGTGGTTGTTGAGCTTGTTCCTTTTTCGGTATCTGAATGGAAAGAATACCATTTTCAACTTTTGCTTCTATCTTATCTTTATCAACATTATCGGGCAGAAGCATGCTTTGTTGAAAGTGTGAATATGAAAACTCTCTTCTAAGATATTTGCCATTCTTTTCTTCTTCTTTGAACTCTTCTTTTTTTTCCATCGAGACAATGAGCTGATTGTCTTGTCCGATTTTTAAACTGAAATCATCTTTTGTTAACCCCGGTGCAGCAACCTCTACCTTGTAGTTATGATCATCTTCAATAATATTAATAGCAGGAGCATTTGCACTTGCTTTTTCAATCCATTCATTTCCGAAGAAGTCATTAAAAATTCCAGGCAACCAATTTTGAGATTTTCGAATAGGCATCATAATGTATGTCCTCCAATTAAGAATTAAACGAATATTGAATTTTATAATTTATAAAACCTGATGGTTTATTGTTTTGCTACTCTCTAAATAAACGTTTCGTATGGATTAAAAGTTTATCAACGGATCTTATCGTGATTTTAAAAATCTAAAGCAAAAGAAATCACGATAAAAATTCATTTATTTTGATTTCTGAAACTTCGATAGTTGATCGAGAATAAGTTTACGCTGCCATTCTGGCAGATCATTATCTGTATGAATTGTGCTGTCAATAGCTTCTGCTTTGAGCAATTCGGCCTGTTCAATTTTTACAGCTCTTTGTTCGATGGCCTCACGTAGATTTTGTCCTAGTCCTAAGTTTAATTGATCTGTTGCAACAGTGCTCTCAAATACATTGTTGTCATTTAACTTGGCTTTTGTGAGTCTAAAATGAAGGTGGTGGGGACGCCCTGATATATTAAATCCAAACTTAAAAGGAATAAATGAATGGAGTACAGAGAAGTGATAAAAGAGCTCATCATTCATTTGTTGGTATCCTGTGATTCCTACTTTGTATTTTTCAATATCTAGTAGAAATGGATATACATGAAGCATGCCATTTTTTGCAACCATACGTATCGAAACCGAATCAGTTTTTAGGGTTTGATCCCCATGAAAAAGAATTAGATCAACAAAGCGAGGAATAAGGTCTTTTGTGTTCAACGACATGTTGGTTCCGTTTAAGATACAGGTGCCATATATTGATGGCATATTAATATACATGGTAGAGTCGATGGTTGCTACTGCTTCTACTTTGCAGTGAATGTCTCCATCTAGGTTTTGAAGAATCGGAACCAAATGCTTCAAGTCTGGAACAATGGTAATGAGTTTGCCGATATTGAACTTTTGGATGTCAATACCAATAGCAGTATATGCATGCGTACCTAGTTTCGTGTCATACATACCATTGAGCGTATAGTTGCCGTCGTTTGATGAAATCCTGAAATTATCTAATTGAAGGGTTTCATTCATCACAAGAATATTCCCGATAAACGAGTCTATCAATAGATTCTCATAAAGAACATTATGGGTATTTATATCTACATTGAGAGATAAGTTTTTAGGTATTAAGATTAGCTGATTAAGCTTCTTAGTTGTATCTTTTCCGATTGGCATCAATTTGGGAGGAAATATCATGCCTACAATAGAGTCAACACTTTCATTGGGGTATTCTTGTAGAGTAAGTACTCCTTTCGCAATAGCCGGAACGATCTGATTTAAATTAATTGTATCAGAACTTATATTTAGCTTCATTGAAAGAGGTTTGTTTTGTACGATTGAATCAACAAGTCCCCCTATTGCACCGCTAACCAATAAGTCTGATGCACCAGACTTGAGGTTGAATTCTTTTAATTCTACGTTATTTGGGGTGTATAATATTTCAACCTTTTCTACCGTGTTATCAAGTAGCAGAAATGGAGAGTTAGGCTTTGTTTTTTCTAATAGTAGAGCTCCTGATAAATTCCAATTGTTTACAAACCGTTGGAAGCCATTTAGATTCATTGTGTCTATTTTGGGTTTGTAATCTCCCTCTAGCGTAAAATATGCTTTTTCTGTCTGTAAATTAAGTCCCGGAAGGTGCAGCTGACTTGGATTGGTTTTAATCGCAGTACTGATTGTTTTTATGTTATCATTTTCTTGAGAGAAATTGAAGTATCCGCTTGTTCCGTTTATTTTATTGGTGATTGAATCATGCTGAAGTTTGTCTTTTAATCGAATTTCTCCAAAAGAGAAGTCCGTATAGAGTTGCCCAATTTGAGTCTCTTTGAGGAAGAATCCTTTCGAAAAGAGTTGTAAACCATTAATCGCCATTGTTTCAAACGAATTTCGTTGTACACTTATTGGTTTGATTAGTAATGAACCATCAAGCGTGTTTTTATTTCTTGTTGAGTTGTTTGCAGCTAACTTTAGATCAAAGGTCGTTGCTGAAACCTTGAATGTGTCTTTATCCAAATAGGTCGTAAACGAAGGTATTGAAGTTTGAGCAATTACGTTCAAAGCTGATAATTTATGATGATCGTTGGTTTTTGTCTCTAGTTTAATTTGAGTGTTCAAGGATGCGTTTCCTTTGATTAGATTGGCTTTTTGATGACCAACTAATTTAGCGAGACTCATGAGGTTAACTCTAGAATTGATATAAAGATCAACGGTTGGATTATTAAGTATTTTATTGATGTAGCCACGAGCCAAAACCGAAGAGTTTAGCATCTCGAAACCCAATTGCTCGATATAAAGATTCGAAGCTTCTTTATCTTGCAGATTAAGTGCATATCGAATTGTTGAATTGAGATTTGTAATAGATGGTTGGTTATATGGCTTATTCAGACTTCCGTTTTTGATCAGAATAGAACCTTGCAAAACCGGATAGATATGCTTTTGAGGTATTAATGTATCTGTAATACTTCCCATCAACGAAAGAGTACAAGTTGGCCTTATTTTGTCATTCCATTTTTGTAGCTTCGAAGGCAATAGCTTAAATACCGATTGTATGGAACCAATATCGGCGGTATAGTTTAGATCGACTAATTGTCCTTTGTCGCCATTGAGTTTGTGCATCTTCCCTTGCAAAGACAGATCAATGTCTTTGTTGATTCGCAGGTTGAGTTTTTCAATGTCAAAATGATGGTATATTGAATCTGTTTTTATCTTACCGTCAAGATTTATAGCAATCTTATTAATGATCAATTCATTGTTTAATAAGATGATATCGTTTTCTGTGCTCAAGGAGATAGTATGTACGCCTGGTTGATGTCCGGGTTGGTCTATCTTTAAGCTGTCTATCATGCAATTAACAAACGTTTTTTCTTTAGGAAGCTTTAAGTCGAACTCGGCACCATGCATATATAAATGTGTTGCATTGAGTTTTTCCCAATCGATGGCAACCTCTCCAAATAGGCGTAACGAGTCAGTAGAAGCATGTAAAAACATTTCTTTGTGTTGATTCGAATAGGTGAAGTCCGCTCCTTGAGCAAGTGTTACATTGTTGATGTATAATTTGATCTTTTTGTGGTGTTTCTTTTTGTGGGGGTCTTTTTCTTTCGACTGTTTCTTGAAACGAAACATACTCCACGAGTTGGTTTTATCAGCTTCAATATAAACTTGTGCCTTGCCATTTGTGATCTTAGCCTCTGAAATGTGCAGCTCAAAGTCGGATAATAGATAGAATAGATTGATTTTTACATCAAGCTTATCCAATGTTGCTAAAGTATCTGATTTTATATCTGCAACACCGCTTCGCGCCATACCATTGGAGGCAGTAACATGAAAGGATGGGAAGTCTCGAAACATATTGATACGCAGCGAGTCAAACTCCATCACACCGTCGATGTGGGTATTTAAAATGTTTTTTGCAATGGCATCAAAGCGGGAGCTGTTTGTAATAGTTCCGAGTATTACAAATAGTAGAGCTAAAAGAAGCACTAAAGATAAGGCTGCAATTGCGAGATATTTCAGAAGCTTATAAATCATTTGATGTGATTTTCATATAGAAAACAGTCAAACGATCGAAAAGTTATTTATTAATGTAGTGCTCCGCAATTATCCATACCGCAATTTTCATTGTCTCGTTCCATTTCGATAGTAACATGATCAATGCTTCCTTTTTTACAGATGGTGCGGATGTCGCATTTTAAGGCTTCAATACGTACAATAGGGGTTTCAAGCGGAACTACAACATGCAATGTTAGCACATTGTGTTCACCATCTAGCGACCAAGCATGTACATCATGTATTGATACGATACTTTGTAGTTCTAATATTTCAGATTGTATCGACTCTAAGTTTATATCAGCGGGTATTTGTTGTAGTAGGATAGAGAAGGTGGATTTGAGATTACGGTATACGTTATATAGTATCCAGCAGCTGATGCATAAAGATAATATCGGGTCAATAATTGGGATCTCAACAAAATACATGACAATACTTGCAATCAATACAGCAACCCAGCCTAATACATCTTCCAGTAGATGTAGCATTACAGCACGTTCGCTAAAGGAGTTGCCTTTTTTGAGTTTGATAACAGCCGCTCCATTTACGATTAATCCGAATATAGCGAATAAGAACATCCCTTTCGCATTTGCAGGTTCAGGACTAATAATTCGCTCAATACTTTCTCTAATGACAAAAAAAGTGCTAATCATAAGTACAAACGAGATGAATATAGCTCCCAGCAGAGAAAAGCGTCGGTAGCCATAAGTAAATCGGTTGTCGCTTTTTTGTTTCGACTTCTTTTCCAAAAACCAAGTGATTCCTAGAGATATTGAGTCTCCGAAATCATGAACTGCATCTGAAATAATAGCCACACTATTGGTATATATTCCACCTAAAACTTCGATGATGGCAAAGAATAAATTTAGAAAAAAAGCGAATAGGATATTCTTTTCAGAGTGGCTGTGTGTATGGTTGTGGCCATGGTTGTGTGCCATAATGTATTTTGGTTAATGAATTTGTTTAAATTAGAAAAGCATTCCAATTGTAAAACTCATGCTGTTGATTCGTTTACTGACTTTTAATTTTGAACTAGCTTCTGTTCCAGAAGAGTTATGTCCGAGCAATACCGTATTTGCAAGAATACCATAATCGTAGAAAGCATCAAAGAATAAGCGCCAAATGGTAAAACTGACACCACATGTAGCACTTAATTGAATCGGGGAGTCTTGAGAAAGAACTAAGCTTCGCATGTTGTTAAAATCAGAATCATTGCTATATGCGTATCTTACTTTTGGACCTAAAATTAGACTCAATCCGTATGGCCCCTCTTGTACGAGGTGATAACCGAACAAAATTGGTAAATCAATAGCTTTATTTGTGAAATTATAATCAACAACATTAGTCGAATTTATTGATTCGCCATCTTCATTGTTTTCGATTGGAAGGAAACTAATACTACCTTGAGAGTAGTGCCAAGTGAGTCCGGTTTGTAAAAAAGTTCGATTAAAGTTGATACGCAAAAAGGCATCAATTTGATAGCCTATTTTATTGGTAACATCAATGTCGGTGATTAAAGTTCCGTTGTAAGAAATATTATTCGTGTTAAGAAAAGAGGTGTTGAATCCGGCTTTGAGTCCGATGTTTAGTTTTTTGTACGGATATTCGGCAAATTGTGCAATTTGCGCATTAGACATAAAACAAACAAATAGAGATCCAAGGAGGATTAAACACCACTTTCTTTTCATATTAAAATAAGCTTATTTCTTTTTACGTACAGACCATCCAAATTTACCGATTTCTTCACCTAAGCCATAGTATTTACCATGAGAATAAGCCAAAAGATTCGCTTTCCCCATATCAAAAGCACCGGTTTCGGGATCAAGATATTTGTCATCAGCTTTCACGTTTACTACTTCTGCGATAAACATGTCGTGAGAGCCAAGACTGATAATCTCTTTTACTCGGCATTCGATACTGATAGGGGCTTCCTCGATGATCGGAGCACTTACAACAGAAGCTTTGCCGGGAGTGAGATTCATCTCTTCAAATTTGTTATAATCTTTTCCCGAAACAACTCCGCACCAGTCAGTAGCTTTGGCTAGTTCTTCGGTTGTAAGATTAATAACATACTCCATGTTCTTTTTTATAATCGGGTAGGAGTGGCGCTCGGGGCGTACAGAAATATAACACATTGCCGGATTAGTACAAATTGTACCAAGCCAACTAACGGTGATAATATTGTACTCAGATGGTTCACTCCCGCAGCTAATCATGGCTGCCGGAAGTGGGTAAATCATTGTTCCAGGTTTCCAGTCTAATTTCATAAAATTACGATATCTTCTTTGTCTATTTTTCGTTCGCAATAATGGCATTTGATTTCAACCTTATCCTTATCAACAACATAAAAACGGGTATTCATCGGTTCGTTGTTGGTGATGCATTTAGGGTTGTTGCATTTTACAATACCAATAAGTTCATCCGGAAGCGTTACTTGCTTTTTCTCTACAACTTCATAGTCGCGAATAATATTCATAATCACATTGGGAGCAATAAGAGAAATCTTATTGATATCGGCTTCTTCAAAGAATTTATCAGAGATCTTGATTAGTCCCTTTGATCCCATTTTCTTACTTTGAAGGTTATTCCCTATTGTAATAGGATTATTTAGATGCTCAATACCCAGCAAGGATGCAACTTTAAAAAGTTGTTCGGATGGAATATGGTCAATTGCAGTTCCGTTTTCTAGTGCGGCAACTTGCATTTCTTTAATCTTCTTAGACATGTCTCTTTGGTTTTTACGTTACACAAACACTGATTTATTCAACTTCGATACCTAGCACGTCACAAATAATTGCTTGGCGGGCATAAAGTCCGTTTTGAGCCTGCTCAAAGTAGTATGCTTTCGGACTGTCATCTACATCTTGAGAGATCTCATTTACGCGAGGAAGTGGGTGTAGAATACGTAAGTTATCTTTGCTATTATCGAGCATCTTCTTGCGAAGGATATATACGTTTTTAACTTTTTCGTATTCAACAAGATCAGTGAAGCGTTCTCTTTGTACACGAGTCATATAAATAATATCCGAATCATTGATAACTTCTTCAGAGAAGTCGGTATGTTCATAATACTTAATACCGTGCTTGTCGCAGAACGTTTTGTAAATTTCTGGAATTCGCAATTCTTCCGGTGCAACGAAATGGAAAGTCGGATTGAAGTGTGACATCCCATGAATAAGGGAGTGAACAGTGCGTCCGTACTTCAAGTCTCCAACAAGTGTGATCGTAAGGTTTTCGAGAGTTCCTTGTGTTTTGAAGATTGAATACAAATCAAGCATTGTTTGTGTAGGGTGCTGATTAGCTCCGTCTCCCGCGTTGATAATCGGGGTTTTGCTAATCTCCGAGGCATAGCGAGCAGCCCCTTCAATGTGATGACGCATGATGATAAGATCTGCATAGTTGCTTACCATGATAATCGTATCTTTTAGCGTTTCACCTTTCGACGAGCTGGTTGTTGAAGCATCGGTAAAACCAATGATACGACCTCCCAGTCTGTTTACCGCCGTTTCAAAACTTAAACGAGTTCGAGTAGATGGCTCGAAAAAGAGAGTTGCGGCAACTTTACCTTTTAGAAGATCTCTGTTGGGATTTTCCTCAAACTTGCGTGCATTCTCTATGATACGCAAAATATCTTCTTTCGAATATTCTGCGATAGAAACTAAACTCTTATTCATCATAATGGGATTATCTTATGATCACAAATGTAGATAAATTTTTATATACGATTCTTCAAAAAACCTTTTTTTGCGACACTTTTTTCAGTTAACTTCATTTATCAATCAAATTGGTTATTTTTGTATCATTAAAACCAAACACATAGTTGTTGAACAAAAGAGATTAAGAATGAAGAAAGGATTGATCATCGCTTTCTGGGTACTGTTTGTAGCAGGCGTGCTATCGGTATTCGGTTTGTTTACTCTGATTGCTAAAGGTAAAATAGGTTATATGCCACCTGTAGAGGATTTGCAAAATCCGATAGACAAGTTTGCCTCTCAGATTATTTCATCCGACTCTAAACTGTTGGGAACTTATAACTATAGTAAGGATAACCGTATCTACGTAAATTATAAAGATTTATCTCCATACTTGGTGAATGCCCTTATTGCAACCGAGGATGTTCGCTTTGCAGAGCACTCAGGTGTGGATGCTAAAGCGGTGGCGCGTGCCGTTGTCAAATACTTGATTCTTCAAGATAAGTCAGGTGGAGGTGGTAGTACCATCACGCAGCAGTTGGCCAAACAGCTTTACTCGCCAAGTGCCGATAATAAGTTGGAACGTGCGTTGCAAAAACCGATCGAATGGGTGATTGCTGTGCAGCTGGAACGTTTCTATACAAAAGAAGAGATCATTAATATGTATCTAAATAAGTTCGACTTCCTAAACAATGCTGTAGGAATTCAGTCTGCGGCACGTGCTTATTTCGATACTACTCCCAAAAATTTGAAGATTGAAGAAGCTGCTACGCTAGTTGGGATGTGTAAGAATCCATCGTACTTTAATCCTAAAACCCGTAACGAGCGTACCAGAGGTCGTCGTAACGTGGTATTGGAGCAAATGTATAAAGCCGGTTATATCTCTAAAGTAGAAAAAGACTCTTTGCAAGCTCTTCCTCTCAAACTGAACTTTCGAAAGATTGACCATAAAGATGGTTTAGCTCCATATTTTAGAGAACATCTTCGTTTGTACATGACTGCAAAAGAGCCTTTGAAAGAAAACTACAGAGGATGGCAGATGCAGAAGTTTAAAGACGACTCCATTGCTTGGGCTACAGATCCGTTGTATGGATGGTGTAACAAGAATAAACTTCCTGATGGAACGAACTATAACTTGTATACAAGCGGTCTTAAGATATATACAACGCTAAACTCTAAGATGCAGAAGTACGCGGAAGATGCAATGCAAGAACATTTTGCCAAAACATTGCAACCGCAATTTGATAGAGAAAAGCGCGGACGTCGCAATGCTCCGTTCTCAAATGATATAACTCCGGGGGAAGCAGATACAATTATCATGCGCTCAATGGCTCAAACCGATCGTTATAAAGCTTTGATAAAATCAGGAATGGACAAGCAAGAAGCTATGGCTGAGTTTAAGAAGCCAATCGAAATGCGTGTGTTTTCTTGGAATGGAGTGAGAGATACAATGATGTCTCCATGGGACTCAATCAGATATCATAAAAGCTTCCTTCGTGGGGCATTTATGGCGATGAATCCGAAAGATGGTCAAGTAAAAGCCTATGTTGGTGGTATTGATTATAATTATTTCCAATACGACATGGTAAGTGACGGACGCAGACAGGTAGGTTCTACGATCAAACCATTCTTATACTCGCTTGCGATGGAAAATGGTTATACACCATGTGATCAAACACTCAATGTACAACCTCAACTAGTTGATGAGAACGGAATTCTTTGGGCACCAAAGAATGAAAGTTCGAAAAACGTAGGAGAAATGGTTACGTTGAAATGGGGACTTCAAAACTCAAATAACTGGATAACCGGTTATTTGATGAAGCAATTTACACCTTATGCATTTAAGCGTTTGCTCGAATCGTATGGTATGCAAGGTCATATTGATCCTGTTGTATCCATGTGTATGGGTACGCCTGATATTTCAGTGCGAGAAATGGTTGGAGCTTATACAGCCTTTGCAAATAAAGGAATTCGTGTAGAGCCATTGATTGTAACACATATTGAGGATGGTTATGGCAATACGATTGCAACATTCTCACCACGTATACATGAGGTGTTGAGTGAAGAAGCTTCTTTCAAGATGCTAGATATGCTACAGGGGGTTATTGATGGAGGTACCGGCGGACGTATTCGTCGTATTTATAATATCAAAGCGCCAATGGGTGGTAAAACAGGAACGACTCAAAACAACTCTGATGGTTGGTTTATCGGATTTACTCCCGATCTTGCAGCAGGAGCTTGGGTAGGAGGAGAAGAGCGTTCGGTTCACTTCGATCGCACAGCCGACGGACAAGGTGCTAGTATGGCACTACCTATATATGGTGAATTCTTTAAGCGTGTTTTTGCAGATAAAGAATTGGGCTACTCAGACACAACTAAGTTTGTTATACCTGAGCAGTATGCCGATCCTTGTAGCTCATCGAGAGGACATATTTCAACTCAGCCAAATGAACCGTCACATATTGATGATATCTTTAATTAAAAGATCAGACATATAATAAAGAAGAAAGGAGACTCCGATTTAACCGGGATCTCCTTTCTTCTTTATTATTAAACCAAAGGCATGTTGCCATATATCTATACGATTACGGTTTCGCCCTGTTTTATTTGTTTTACAATCTTTCTTACTACATCTTTTACTTCCGGAATTACGGCTTCAACCTCGGGTGTCAATTCCATTCCGAAGTCATCGACCTTTTTTACACTGATAATAACAAGATGCATGCGTGGTATTTTACCATTTAAAATCATGGCATCGATCATTGTTTTCAATCCAATCTCATGCGCACTCATCAGTGATGGATAATCGGTAGAGTACTTTGGTTTCAAAACTCGAATAGTTCCGGGAGGCATACTGTCAAGCGTAGCATCTATCAAAACTACATCCTCATACTCTTGTAAAGTTCCCATCAAGTGAAATCCCCCTGTACCCCCATCAAGAACATCAATACCCTCAAGAGCTGGATCATTTTCTAGCTCAGTAGCCACACGAATACCAATACTCTCATCGCACAATAATAAATTGCCGATACCCAAAATCAATATACTCATATCGTAGTGTTTATTTCTTTTGTGATAACGCTTTTTACATCTGTTTTGTTTTGATCAAAAAATAAAGTATTGATATAGCGTGGAGACGAGGAAAAATAAATAGCTTTGGAATGTTTTGTTAATTAGTTGATTAATGGTTCTAATTTAGTTGTACAAATGAATACAAGAATACTTCTGCTGCTACTCGTGCCACAGATATTTAGCCAATGCGGCAAAACGAAAAATAATCAGGTTGACAATGTGTCGCGGCAAAACAGTGCTGCTGCAATCGTAACAGAAGCAACGCTTCTAAATGTAAAGACATTGGGAAATGCAGACACCCTTAAAAAAGCAATCAGTATGTTGGATGAAGCGATCGCGTTGGATTCGTTAAATATGAATGCCTACAATTATAAGGCTGAGTATTTGACTAAACTAGGAGACATTCAAGAGGCAAATACCGTCCTTGATCAAGCATTAGAATTATATCCACACAACCCATTTGTGGTATTTACAAAAGGATTATTGTGCGAGAAGGCCGGATTAAAAGATTCCGCAGCGTTATACTATCAACAATCAATCAACTTATTTACAGACTCAATTCAATCAAAACCCAACGATTTCGGCTTAATATTTAATAGGGCTTTTGTGTATGTGTTTGTAGACAGTCTGGATCAAGCTGTAAAAGACTTTACGATGTTGCAAAGTAAATATGATACAACTTCAAAAGAATATACTACGGTAAGTTTATTTTTAGAAAAGGTGATTCTCAACTTCGATCAGGAAAAGTTTGTCCGTGAGTTTTGGACGAAGTAGGGAGGGTGGTGAGATGATAGTGCAACTAAATGATAAGATTTAACGTGTTGTATCATCATTGATGTCTGTACTTTGCGGTGAAAATAAATCAATAAAATAGAATGATGATGAGTAAATCAAGACGTAAGTTATGCAATAAGTGTGCTTTTTGGGGATATTTGTTGTTTGCGATATTTATAGTACAACGCGGCGTTGCAAAGGATTCAACAAATCTTCAATTTACAGAAGAGTCATTGACGGTTGAGGTGTTGCCCTTTTACAAAAAGAGGAGTAACGGTGATGACGGCAGGGCTGTTAAACTTATATATAATGGAAAAGAGCAGTTGCAAAAAGCTAAAATAAAGTTGTTGACATCGACGGGTGAAGAGGTGTCTTCCTGGAGCGACTTCAACAACCATTCGATGACTCTTTTACTTCCTCCGAATGTAGGCGTAGAGCAGAGCGACACAATATGCGTACGTCTGCAATTGGGTAAAAACAAAAGTGTAGAGAAAGTAGTGCCGATACCGCAGTTACGTAAATGGACTGTTTTTATTTATCCGCACTCGCATGTAGATATAGGATACACCAACACACAAGAGAATGTTGCAATAATCCATAAGCGTAATTTAGATACGGCCATGGTGCTTCACGAGCAAACCAAAGACTATCCCGACGGAGCTCGTTTTGTATGGAATACAGAGGTTACCTGGCCTGTAGAAAGATACTTGGCTACAGAGCCGACAGAGAAACAAGCCCGATTGCTCCGGGCTATTAAAGAGGGAGCAATCGGCGTAGAGGCCGGACTTGTTCATACAAATACAACGGCAGCAGGAGAAGAAGAGCTGTATGAGTTGTTTCGTTATTCAAAGAAAATAGAAGCGCTTACCGGCAAACCGATTCAAACGATGGTGCAGATAGACATTCCCGGAATGTCGTGGGGCGTTGTTCCGGTTGCTTCACAAATGGGCATAAAGTATATTATGTCGATGAATAACGGTGGCGATCGCGTGGGTAAGTCAATGGAGTTAAGTTTTAAACCATTCTGGTGGATCGGGCAAGACGGAAAGTCGAAAGTATTGTTCCTTCAACCGGGAGCATATACACCGGGGGCACATGCAAAAGGAGGAAAGTTTTGGCCTAAAATGGCCGGGCAAACCGATCCCGATAAACTTCTCACCATTGTAAAGACTGATAATCCCCGTGCAGACTTTATTGATGCGTATTTATGGCCAAAATTAGAAGAGCTGGGAAAGGCCGATTATTATCCTTACGATATCTTTCCAATGACTTGGTGTATGGCCGATAATACACCGATTGATGCAGACTTGCCTGAAGCGGTAAAAAGCTGGAATGAAGAGTATGCTTATCCGAGACTGCAAATTTGTACGGCAACAGATATAATGAAAGCGTTTGATGATAAATATGGGGCACAGATTCCTCAAAGGTCAGGAGACTTTACCGAATACTGGACAGATGGTTTAGGCTCCGAGGCGAAGCATACCGGTCGCAATCGTGAGGTAAAAGAAGAACTTATTCAAACAGAAACACTTTGGAGTATGCTCAATCCCGGTAAGCCTGCGCCCCGGGATCAGCTTGAAGAGGCTTGGCAGAATGTGTTGTTAGGAACTGAACATACCTGGGCTTTTATGGACCCAAATCGTCAACCGTTACAAGATCAAATATTGGGCGTAAAGCTAGGCTACTTCAAAACAGCCGACAGCATTAGCCGTGTGTTGCGAGGAGAATTAGTGCCGGAAGTAGCTGAAAAGAACGTAATTGCCATATTCAATACACATTCTTGGCCTCAAAGCGGACTGGTTAAGTTAAGTTCCTCTCAGAGCCGTGATTTTGACTGTGTAACGGACAAACAAGGAGTGGTGATTCCGTCGCAACGCTTGTCGGGTGGAGAGTTGGTGTTCTATGTTCACGATGTTCCTGCGTTAGGGATGGCAAAAATAAAGCTTAGCAAAGGAAAGAAGCAATCTCGGACAACTAGTTTTGCCAAAGAGAATATACTCGACAATGGAATTGTGCGCGTAGTGTTAGATCCATACACTGGCGATTTGACCAGTTTGCAGTATAAGAATCAGGAGTATGTTGATCCGAAATCTACTTATTCGGCGAACAGCTTTCGTTACCTGCGCGGAGACAATTCGCCGGGTAAAGCCACAAAGGCAAGCAATGTCAAGATCTGTGTAAAAGAAGACGGTCCGGTTCTCGCGTCATTATTAGTAACCTCAGATGCCGACGGATGTGATCTTCTTGAACGAACCGTGACTATCCTGGCCGGCACACCGGAAGTCCTGATCAGTAACAACATTCAAAAACAACCGATATTAGACAAAGAAGGCATTCATTTCGGTTTTGCCTTCAACATGGATACTCCGGTTATTAAAGCCGATATGCCATGGTCTGTCGTTGAGTTGGAAAAAGATCAGTTTCCCGAGGGCAATCGCAACTGGATTGCGTTTCAGCGGTGGCTCAATGTGTCGGACAGTGACAAAAGTATTACATGGTGTGCGCCCAATGCAGCGACTTTTGAAGTAGGAGACATTACTGCTAATATCTTGGGAGGAGCAACAAATTCACCACGATGGATGCGTAATTTATCACAATCGGCAACTATCATATCCTGGGCTTTGAATAATCATTGGCACACAAATTTCCCGCTTAAGCAAGAAGGGGTCATTCGCTTCGATTATAAACTATTGCCACATGCGCACGGGTTCTGTCCGGTAAAGTCAAATCAATTTGGCGTAGAGCAGATACAACCACTGGTAGCGTTCAATATCGACGATACATTCAGCTTTGATCAAAACCTTCAATTGGAGTCGGATCCTTCAATTATGATTTCGATTGTAAAAACAATAAACAAAGGCAAGAGTACCATAGTGCGACTGCGATCGGTTTCTGATAAGCAGCAATCCGCATGTCTGAAATGGTTAAGAAATAAGCCAGAAGCGCTTCGTGTTTGCAACTTGTATGAAGAGGCAGAGGGGAGTAATCTTGTAGATCAAGAGATCACTGTTTCGCCTATGGGGTTTGTAACGCTTAGAGCAGACTGGTAAGTTGAAGAATATAGAATAAACAAAAGTCGTTTGGATATTTGCTTTGTTGAGAAGCAAGTCCAAACGACTTTTCTATATGAAGTCAATTGAGTTAAGACTTTAAGCGATCCAGGTCTTCAAGAACAGCTTTCTTTCCTTTCGACTCTTCAGCTTCGAAGTGTTCAACTTCTTTCTCAGGGATAAACTTCCATCCACCAATCATTGATGAGGTTATACCTTCGCTGTCAATGTAATCGTGGTAAATTACCAAATATACGTGCACAACAGCTACCAGTATAAAGAACCACATCAAGAAGTGATGTATTTGGCGTACCATCATATCTCCGCCCAAAAGTGGAGCTACCCATGAAAATAACCACGATGGAAAATAATTCATACTCATCGGAGCAATGAGGGCAAAGCCTGTAAATACCTGCGCAACAAATGCAAGGAAAAGCAAGAAATAGATGGTACTAGCCATTGAGTTGTGGCCGATGGTAGCAACCGGTCTGTTCTTAATCTGTAAAACGTCTACACGCATTACATTATACATCTGTATCCATTGAGATTTGTGTAATGGTATATAATTATACCAACGGCTAAATACGTTACCAACAAATCCCCAATACAAACGGAATATGAAATTGAAGGTAAATATAAACGCCGTAGCAAAATGAATAAAACGTATATCACCAAACCAGTACTGATTATATGCCTGACCCGAACTTTGAAACGCCGGTGGATCACCAATCATAAATCCGGTAATGCATAATATGAGGATGCATAGTGCATTGATCCAGTGAAACAGCCGTACAGGCAACTCCCATACATAAACCTCTCGAAGTGGTTTATTTCTGCTTCTCAATCTAAAATTAGTTGCCATGATAAAATGTTTTTAGATTACATTGTCTTTACCTGATGCACATGCGATCCTTCTTCATCATACAAGTGTACAGAGCAAGAAAGACATGGGTCGAATGAGTGGATGGTACGCAAAATCTCTAACGGTTGATTTTGTATCGCAACCGGAGTTCCTATCAGCGATGCTTCATATGGAGAGCGTTGTCCTTGAGGGTCACGAGGAGAAGCATTCCAAGTTGTAGGTACCACCATTTGGTAGTTGCTAACTTTTTTGCCTTTGATTACAGCCCAGTGAGATAATGCACCACGTGGAGCCTCCGTAAAGCTCATGCCTTGGCATTCAGGGTCCCATGATTTAGGCTCCCACTTTGTATTATTCATCATACGCATATCACCATGTTGTAAGTTGGTGATAAGTTGTTCGTGAAACTCCAATGCCCAATTTGAGATCAAAGCACACTCCAATGCTCTCGCCGATACACGTCCCAGTGTTGAGTAGATAGCATCAAATGGCAGATCAAGATCTTTCAATGTCTGATCCAGTTGAGCTACAACTTCTTCTTGGCCTGCTGCATAGTTTACGATAAGACGAGCGAGCGGACCTACTTCCATTGGTTTGTCATGCCAGCGAGGAGTTTTGATCCAGCTATATTTGTCTTCAACATTCAAATGCGTATATGGAGGCTTTGGCCCTGTATAATTCAAGTCGGTTTCGCCTTGGTATGGGTGAAGGCCCACATCATTGCCACCAGCATATTTGTACCATGAATGGGTAACAAACTCCTGAATACCCTTAGGATCGTTCGGATCAAGAGGATATACTTTACTAAGATCTCGGTTTAATACAACGCCCCCCTTCATCTTATACGACGATGGCACATTATAACCCGACATAGGAAAGTCACCACAAGTAAGATAATTTGTTACTCCACCACCAACTTTCCACCATTCGCCTCTGTATGCGGCACCAATCATTTTCAAGTCTGGTAAGAAGACTTTGTTCACGAAGTCATGGGCATTTTGAAGGCGAGCTAGTACGTACGACAAACGTTCCGTATTAATCGCGTTTTCTCCGTTTGTGTTGACTGCACAAGCCATACCTCCAACCAGGTAGTTTGGATGTGGGTTTTTACCTCCAAATACAGTCTGAACTCTGACAACATCTTTTTGCCATTCCAGTGCTTCTAGATAGTGAGCAACGGCCACAAGATTTTGCTCCGGGTTTAGTTTATATGCAGGGTGTCCCCAGTATCCATTTGTAAAAATCCCCAACTGTCCGCTGTTGACCAATGCTTGTATTTTCTTTTGGATATCTTTGAAATACCCCGGAGAAGAGTTTGGCCAGTCTGACATATTACGGGCAACGGCCGATGCTTCGTTCGGATCTGCTTTCAATGCCGAAACAACGTCTACCCAGTCAAATGCTTGTAGCTGATAAAAGTGTACAACGTGATCGTGCATAAACAATGCAGCGTTCATCATATTACGTACCATTTCGGCATTTGGTGGAATCATAATTTTAAAAGCATCCTCCATCGCTCTTACCGAGCAAAGTGAGTGTACCGACGTACATACACCACATACGCGTCCTACAAAGGCCCAGACATCTCTCGGATCTCTATCTTTAACGATAAGTTCTATTCCACGTACAGCTGT
>JBOFPV010000117.1:0-2676 GCA_051660585.1 Tannerellaceae bacterium | reverse complement strand
CTAAAGCATTTCCCATCATGAATTTTCTTTTAGATGCTGGTACTTCTAGAATTTCATTATCTTTTTGATAATTTTTTGTATGTCCCGTTGGAAACCCTTGAATTCGTTCCGCTTCTTCAGGAGTAATCATTCTAATTTTACCTGTCAGCTTATCAACAACAATATGCGTGCTTCTGTTAAATCCACCTTCAGAAGTAAGAAGTGTTCTCGCTGGTTTGTCATGAGCATCTATCATTGCAATGGGACCCTCAGAGAATACATATTGATAACCAGTTTCCTTTGTTGTACGTAACAACTTTTTACCACCTTTTAGATATTGCCATGTTTTTCTATCAGTTAAAGGCAATCTTTCTTCCGTTTCATTACTACTAGTTACATCTCTACTTGTGTAATAAAGTCTTTCTTCTGGAATAAAATAGGATGAATCTACCTTTCCACTATCAAGAATCTCACCAAGCGTAGTTGTCTTTTCATTGTAATTTGGAATAGTTTTTACAGTATAAATTGTACCATCATGCATAATACCCGAATTTTCAAAATTAAATTCAAAGTTATCTGAAACCTCTCCTATTGAAAGCGGCATCTGTTCTTTTCTTAGAACTTGTTCAGATAAGCTTTCTACTGGAAATGCCTTAGCAAAGAAGGAATCTGCTTCCAACATTTTTTGAATTTTATCATCAGAAACCTTACCAAGTTTTCGGGAGTATTTCGTAGTATTTTTATAAGCAAAAATAAATACACGTCTACGTCGCTGTTGATATCCATATTCCGCGGCATTAATTACTCGCCACTCAACATTGTACCCCTGATCTCTGAAACAAGCCAAAATAACACCAAAATCTCTACCTCTTTGTTTTGAAGGTGATTTCAATAAGCGATCGACGTTTTCTAACAGAACGAATGGTGGTTTTTTTATCTCTAAAACTTCTCGAATTGACCACCATAAGACTCCCTTTTTACCCTCTAGACCCTTTGAAGTAGCCAGTGACGATGCAACAGAGTAATCTTGACAAGGGAATCCTCCAACTAGCAAATTAAAATCTGGAATGAATTCCTTATTTACATCCTCAATACTATGATTTGTTGTTTTTTGTCCTTTTAAATCAAGTCTAGACCCAAATCTATATTCGTAAACATTATGTGCATACTGGGTATTTTTTTCTGCAGGTTCCCATTGACTAAACCAAACAGTATCCCATTTTTCTTCTTTATTTAAATCTTCTAAACTAGTGATATTATTCAACCCACATCGAAATCCACCTACACCAGCAAATAGTTCACATACTGTTTTTTTCATTGAAATTCTCCTTCTATATACGCACCAACATAAAATATTGTCTATTCCTATTTTATCTTATATGGATAACTTTGTAAAGATCAAATTTTTTTTATCAATTAGTTCACTACTAATTTGAGATAATATATAGTTACTATTTAACCAAAAACAATGCTTTGTATAAAACCTTCCATCTGGAAGTTCATATGTATCTTCCTTATTGGTTCCATGAGGGCGTACGTGGCTAACTCGATTATCAACCATTTTTGGAAAATTTGTATATCTAATACCATTTCTTTCCTCTACCACCAAGCCTGCTTTTAAAACATCAATGGTTTTTCTCCATACCCTATACACTTCATCATGCAAATCAGAATAAGGAATATTCCAGAACTGACAACCCTTCAATACTAATTCATTCTCAGCATTATATTGATAGACCACGAATAAAAACCTACTCTCTTCAAGGTATTCTCTAAATTCAGAAGTCTCCCACGTTTCATTAACCAAGCTCAAAAACTTAAACGATGGAAATGACATACTTTCCTTAATCTTACCGTTATATCCAATCCTAATCGTCTTTATACGTATATTCGCTTTTTGAAATTCCTCGGCTTTGTTACCTTTAATCCCCAAGATACGATAGGTTAAAAGCGCCTCAATATTTTTGGGTTTTTTTGAAGAATCAAATCCAAACATATCACAGATATTTGATAATGTATTACCTGCGTATGCTTGAATATTTCTTACTATGTTCTCTTCAAATGATAGATTTTCATTCTTTAGATAAATCTGCTCAATATTTTGATTCTTATTTACTACATAATGATTTAATACATAGGTCATATATGAATTCTTTAATGCAAAAGCTCGAGGTTTGGCAGGATAATCACTATTTGGTTGCGATTTTCTTACACTGCCCGTAGAAGCTTTTGTTGCTGCACCTAAATATAAGGTATCCCCTTCAGATAATTCATGAGCCAATCCTAGTCTTATTTTATTCGTAATTTTATTATAATCTTGTTCTATAATATTTAAATCCTCTTTCGATGGCTGGTATAGACTAACATAATGTATTTTGTAGTCTATAGAATTTGTAATACTTTCATCGTGGAAATAATAAATTAATAATAATGACTTCGCTTTACTCCATGCATGACTCTCATAAAAATTCTCATGAATTACGTTATGATAGTTTATCATTGTTAAAACTAATCGCTCTTTTGCAACTTTTTCTTTTTTATTATTTATTCGAAATGGTGTTACCTTTAACTCTATTCCCACCTTATGAAAATCTGCTCTTTGATCACTATTACAAGCATACTTAAAATAATGCTCTTCAATTAACTGCCCCAACTCACCTTTATTTAATCCTGTACTTGATGCTTGAATTTCTTCAA
>JBOFPV010000116.1:0-26616 GCA_051660585.1 Tannerellaceae bacterium | reverse complement strand
TTACGTGATAAATTGATGGTAGCTATTGCTCCGGACAAACGTGCTGAAGCAATAACATTTTTGGAGGATTTATTTCATGAGATTAATGGTGAAGGGGAGTTTACATATACCTTCCTGGATGATGAGATTGCAGCGTTGTATAAAGAAGATGCGCGCGCAGTAAAGATTTATGTAACGTTTGCAATCATTGCGATTTTGATTTCTTGCTTGGGCTTGTTTGGTTTGTCATTGTATGATATTCGTCAACGCTACAGAGAGATTGCTTTACGTAAAATAAATGGGGCATCAGTAAAAGTGATTACACTTTTACTGCTTCGAAAGTATTTATATACTCTTCTTTTTGCAGCTATTGTAGCATCGAGTCTAAGTTACATTGCGATTGAAAAATATATGGAAAGTTATACGAATAAAGCTCCGCTCTATGCATGGATATTTATTGTTGCAATTCTGATCACTGCATTTATTTCCTTTTGTACACTTTGGTGGCAAATACGAAAAGCGGTGCGTATTAATCCGGCAGATGTGCTGAGAGGTGAATGATATCATTTAAAACATACAATTATGATTAGAACAATTAATTTACAGAAGATTTTTCGTACAGACGAAGTTGAAACTTGGGCTTTGAATGGAGTTGATTTAGATATCAAAGAAGGTGAGTTTGTTGCAATAATGGGGCCTTCTGGTTGTGGTAAGTCAACATTGCTTAATATATTAGGGTTACTCGATAATCCGACCAGTGGGCAATTCTTTTTGAATGGGGTAGATGTAGCTCATTATACAGAGGCTCAACGTACTAATTTGCGGAAAGGAATGATTGGTTTTGTCTTTCAGAGTTTTAATTTGATTGATGAGCTGGATGTGTTTGAGAATATTGAGTTGCCTTTGTTATACATGGGAGTATCTGCGTCTGAGCGTAAAAGACGTGTGGCAGAAGTGATGACGCGAATGGATATTGGGCATAGAGCTAAGCATTTTCCACAGCAATTGTCGGGTGGTCAGCAGCAACGTGTTGCAATTGCTCGGGCGGTAGTTGCAAGTCCAAAGTTAATTCTCGCCGATGAGCCAACGGGGAATTTAGATTCGAAAAATGGTAAAGAGGTAATGGCGCTTTTATCAGAATTAAATGCAGAAGGTACTACTATTGTTATGGTTACTCACTCACATCATGATGCAGGTTATGCCAAACGAACAATTAATTTGTTTGATGGACAGGTGGTTAATGAGATTGTAGACTAGTCTTTTTGAATGCGTTCAGTGTGCACGATAATTGAGAAGATAGTGTTAAGTGTACCTATGGCTGATAAATAGATTGTATTAATTATTTTTAATCAAACCAGCTGTCTAAATAATATATAATCTTACGTCTAAAAGTGTATCTTTGCTTCTACCATAGAAAAACATTTGACAATGACACTGATATCAAATACAAAAAAGATTTTGCTGCTTGCAGCAATTAACGTATTGTCGTTAAGTGCGACAGATGTTAATTTCCCGACTTCGATTCAAAAAATCGGAGAGAATATTGTGGCTATATCAAACAAAGGCAAATCAAATGTTGACTTAATAGATGTTCAAAGTGGTAACGTGATTAAATCAATAGATCTTAAATTTGCTCCAACTGGTTTGGCAAATAACAAAGATTATTTATTTGTTACAGCATCAGATCTACAAGGTGTAGTTTATATAATTAATCTGCAAAGCGGAGCTATTGAAGCGGAAATTCCGGTTGGAATGGGGGCTTGTAGTCCGGTATTATCAGCAGATGGTTCAAAACTTTATGTTTGTAATCGCTATAAGAACTCTGTTTCGGAGATTGATTTGTCTTCAAAAAAAGTAACACGAACAGCAGATGTGTTGCGTGAACCGAATAATATCGTGTTTAGCAATGATGGAAAACGCATGTTTGTTACCAATTTCTTGCCGGCACAGCGTGCTGATGTCGATGAGGTCGCATCGGAATTGTCGGTTGTGAATACAAGCGATTTCAAGGTGGAGAAGAACATTCGTTTAGCAAACGGTAGTAATGCACTGAGAGGCATGTGTGTGACACCTGATGGTAAATATGTGTATGTTTCTCACAACCTAGGTCGCTTTCAAGTGCCAACTTCTCAGTTGCAGCAAGGATGGATGAATACAAGTGCTTTTAGTGTGATTGATGCTGAAAAGTTAGAGTATTTAGGTGCTGTTCTTGTAGATGAGCCTGAGCGGGGAGCCGCTGGTGTTTGGGATATTGTTTGTGATAATGACTATATATTTATCACACATTCAGGAACGCATGAGATTAGTAAGATAGATCATAAGAAGTTTAGAGAAAAGTTTGAAAGTTATTCTCAAAAGGAAAATTTAAGCTATGATCTCCACTTCTTGTATGGAATGAGGGAACGTATACCGATAGAAGGTAATGGTCCGCGTGCAATGATATATGCAAATAATGCATTGTATATTCCTACTTACTTTTCTGATATTCTAAATGTGTATAATGTTCCGTCTAGTACTGTGAAAGGATTGGCATTAAATCCGGATCGCATAGAGACGGATGAGAATAAAGGGGAACGTATATTTAACGATGCTATGTATTGTTTTCAAAACTGGCAAAGTTGTAATGGCTGTCACCCCGGAGAAGCTCGTACCGATGGTATGAACTGGGACTTGATGAACGATGGAGTAGGGAATCCGAAAAACTGTAAAAGCTTATTGCTTTCGCACGTTACGGCGCCGAATATGATTTCCGGGATTCGTGAAAACGCAGAGATTGCTGTGCGCGCCGGTTTTAAGTTTATTCAGTTTCACGATGTTCCCGAAGAAGATGCTTTGAATGTCGATTTGTATTTGAAAAGCTTAAAGCCGTTGAAAAGTCCTTTTCTTGTTGATGGTGAACTATCGGAGGAAGCGAAGAAAGGACGCAAGGTTTTTGAAAAATTGAGCTGTGATGTATGTCATAGCGGACCGTATTATACCGATATGAAAATGCATCGTATTGGAGATGATATTGAGTTTGAGCAAGGTTGGGATACTCCTACATTGATTGAGGTTTGGCGCACTGCTCCTTATTTGTTTGATGGTAGAGCCGCAACATTGAAATCAGTTTTTTCAGAACACAAACATGGTATCATGGAAAAGAAAGTTTCAGATAAAGAGATTGATCAATTAGTGGAATATGTAAATTCCCTATAATAACCCGAAAATAGTAACATGAAGAACTTAAATTACTCTATCTTTCGTACAGAGGATGAAGACTTTCAGAGTGCGCTTCTTTCTCTTTCCGAATCATGGAACTTGGCTAATCCGATTATACGAATTAATATTTTTGCGGCAATCTTTAATAATGAAGATTATGTTCGTAAATATAATATATTGAAAGATCATTTATTTAGCATATATCCGTCATCTGTGCCTACATTCAGCTTAATTGCTCAAGCTCCTCTAGCTAGCAATTTGGTTGCGGAAGTGCAGTATTTTGATGGTGAGCCTAATGAATTGAGATATGATCTTTTTGCTAACACACCTTACGTTGTATACGAGAACGAACAGGTTAAATCTCTTTATATATCGGGTGTTCAATCTGATGTAATCAATGTTTCGTTTCGTCAGCAATCTGTAGATGTTTTTGATACAGTTGCTGCTGTTTTCGAAAAAGAAGGTTTCGACGTTTGTGACATAGTAAGGCAATGGAATTACTTGGAAAGAATTGTTGATTTCGAGAATGAGTATCAACATTATCAGGCTTTCAACGATGCTAGAACGACGTTTTATGCTGCCGGAAAATGGAATGAGGGCTATCCTGCCGCAACTGGTATTGGGATGCAATCGGGTGGTGTGATTGTTGATATTGATGCGATAAGATACAGTAAAGAGGTGTTGTCTATTGTTCCGATTGATAATCAACTTCAGATTGCAGCACATGAATACTCAAAACGGTTGTTGATTTCAGATGTGGAGAATAAAACGACTCCTAAATTTGAGCGTGCGAAAGCGGTCGATTTTGTGGATGACGGAGGTGTTATCTATATCTCAGGAACTGCGGCAATCAGAGGTGAAGAGAGCTTGCATAATGCAACGTTGAAGGAGCAGTTGGTCACAACTGTCGAAAATATCGAGTATTTGATTGGCGATGAAAACCTGAACCATGCAGGTATGTCTGATGTTTGTACACGTTCATATAAATTGTTGCGCGTATATCTAAAACATGACAAATTTGTAAACGAGGCAAAAGAACTTTTACAAAGAATGTTTCCGAGTTTACCGATGAGTTTTTTATTGGCCGACGTATGTCGAGATGAATTATTAATTGAAATTGAAGGTATAGCTACATATTAATTATTAATCATGAAAGGTAATCTATTTTTTAAAACGATCTGTTTTGCGGCGATTAGTGCAGGTTTTATTGCTTGTACAGGTGGTAATGCTGCCAATACTACTGCAAATGGATCTGAGTCTTGTACAAATGCTTGTGAATCAAATTTAAAAACGAATAAAGCTATGAAGTATCAAAAGAAGTACACAAATGCGGATTTTTACAAAGATGGAAAGTTACAAGCTGATGTAGCTTTGGCTGCGTATCTTGATATGCTAGAGTTTTATGGTGTTCCTTATTCAGAAAATCTAAAAAAGAATCTTTGGATTACTGATTTTGAATTAGGTGATTTCGAAAACGTTGGTATGGGTGGTATTTTCTGGGTTAACGATGCAGAGCATAACTATTTTGCTCATGAAATCTATTTGTTGCCTGGACAAATGATTGTTGAGCACAAACACCTTCCTACAAAGTATGCAGCTAAGCATGAGGCTTGGGTGCCACGTCACGGATGGGTTTATAACTATGCAGTTGGCGAAACTACACCTAATGGACCGAAGCTGCCGGAAAGCCAAAAAGATTATATCACAGTAAGCAATTTCGTGATTCAAAAGGTAGACGAAATGGTTCCATTGAAACAACTAGAAACTCCTCACTTCCTATTGGCTGGTGATGAAGGCGCTATTGTTTCAGAATATGCAACTTATCACGATGGTGATGGTCTTCGTTTTACTAATCCTAATGTTGTATTTACTGATTGCCTAAGCCAACAGTAATTATCAAGATATAAAATATAAGCAGTCTGATTATTCATGTCAGACTGCTCTTTAATTAGAAAAACACATACAAAACTTAATGAGAAAATTTGGTATTGGAGTTTCATTACTACTTTGTCTCGCAGCGCATAATTCATATGCTCAAAAGGGTGCTTCGAATTGGATCGATGCCTCTGTAAAGCAAAAAGCAACCTTGCGTGATGCGTTGAAAAAGGCGGGTATGCCTATAGAGTCAAAGTGGATGAAAGCAAAGCAGAAGTCCGAAAAGATTGTTGCTAACGTAAAAGGTCAAGATAAATTAGTTTTAATCACAACCGGTGGTCCTGACGGATCAGATTGGGATCATGCTGCATGGGCGAATGCCAAACTAATTGCTAGCGATGGTTCTGCTGTTTGGTTGGATGAGCTTACGCCTATATATACAGATGCACCGCACGGTACACCTAAGTTTAATTCAAACTTTTCAGGTAAACCGGTTTCTATAGCAGGAACAAAATACGATCACAGTGTTTTGGTACACGCTAATGGTGTAGTTGTTTTCCAATTGGATAAGAAGTTTGACCGTTTTGAGTCGGAAGTAGGTATTGATGACAATTCACCTGTGGGAAGTGCATTCTTCAGAGTTCAGAATATTTTTGGAAAAGATTATGCTGATCAATTGCGCAATACATATCCTCAAGATCTTGGTGTGATTGGGTCTAGTATTGATGGAGGACTTGATATTTGGTTGACAACGGTTGATGCTTCTGTAGAAAAACAACTTGTAGAAGGTGTCGTTAATAAGTTGCAAGATAAGGCATATTTCAGCAAGCAATTAGAAGCTATTAGTAGTGTTTCTAATCTTGATGATCAAATCAAACAGTATCTTCAGTTATTTGATCAAGCTAATCAGATTTTGAAAATTCAAGATCAATTGGCATGGTTCAATATTGAATCGATTGAACTTGCTTATAACGATATGAAGAAAACAAAAGGGTTTGATGTTGCAAAAAACAAACCTTTGTTTGATGAAATCGTTGCCTTGAATAAAAAAGGTTTTAAAGGGATATATGCTGGTAATGCTCAGGCAATCACAGATGCTAATCGTGTATTAGAACTCAAGAAGGCTTTGTTGATGTCAAATCCACTTCTAGATGTGGATAAGATTATCGTGGGTCGTTATAAGATTGGAGCAAATGCAAGAAATATCAATACGCATGAACTAGGTACTCAGCCAAATAACTGGAGTAATCAAACTTCGGCAAGACGCGTTGGTTTCGATGCGGAAATTGCAGAGCTGTCTAACCTTAGAGGGGATGTGCAAACTAGAACTATTTTCAAACCTTCGACAACAGGCGCGGTTTCGGATCTTAAATTACATTGGGACGGATCTAAGATCATGTTTACTTCATTGACAAAAGACAACCGATTCAATGTTTTTGAAGTTCCTGTGTCGGGTGGTGAAGCAAAACCTCTTATTGAAACTGTAGAGAAAGATCTAGAATTTTTCGATGCAACATATTTGCCAAGCGGTAAAATTTGGGCTGTTTCAAATATTGGTTATCATGGTGTGCCATGTGTAAGTGGTGATGACGCTGTGGGTAATGCAGTATTATACGATCCGAAAGATAAAAGTATCAGACGTCTTACATTTGACCAAGATGCAAACTGGAATCCGGTTGTTTTGCAAAATGGTCGTGTAATGTATACTCGTTGGGAATACACCGATTTGACGCACTATTTCTCAAGATTCGTAATGCACATGAATCCGGATGGTACAGAGGTGAAAGCTTTGTACGGTAGTGGATCTTATTTCCCGAATAGTACATTTGATATGCAGCCCCTTCCGGGACATTCTTCTGCGTTTGTCGGCATTATTTCAGGTCACCACGGGACTGTAAGATCTGGGCGAATGATGTTGTTTGATCCGATGAAGAGTCGTAAGGAGGAGAAAGGTATGACTCAAGAGATTCCTTTTAGAAATAGACCTATTGAGCCTATTATTAAGGATGAACTAGTGGATGGCGTTTGGCCTCAATTTGTGAAGCCTTGGCCGTTGAATGATAAATACTTCTTGGTTTCAGCTAAAATGAGCCCGGAATCGCTTTGGGGTATTTATCTGGTCGATATCTTTGATAATGTAACGCTTGTTGCTGAATATGAAGGAGAAGGTTTGATTACTCCTATTTTAGCTCAAGAAAGACCAGCTCCGGCTGTAATTCCTGATAAAGTAAAATTGAATGATAAAGAATCGACAGTGTTTATTCAGGATATTTATGAAGGAGAAGGTTTGAGAGGTGTACCTCGCGGTACTGTAAAAGCGTTGCGTTTATTTGCATATGAATATGCTTATTTGCGTTCAAGGTCAGACCATAATGCTCATGGTATTCAAAGTGGATGGGATATTAAGCGTTTGCTTGGGGTTGTTCCGGTTGAAGAGGATGGTTCGGTAATTTTCAAAATTCCGGCAAATACACCTATCTCGATGCAGCCACTTGACTCGGATGGTAGAGCTGTTCAGTGGATGAGAAGTTGGGTGACGGGTATGCCTGGTGAGGTTGTTTCTTGTGTAGGTTGTCACGAAGATCAAAACAAGATACCTATTCCAAAGAAAGTAATCGCTTCGTCTAAAACTCCTCATACAATTCAGGCACCTGAAGGTGGTGTAAGATCAATGACTTTCGATTATCAGATTCAGCCAATTCTTGACAGAGCTTGTGTGTCTTGTCATAATGGAGAAAATGGTTCGATTGATTTTACCGGAGGTAGAAAAGATGAGAAAACAGGATATGGCTTGTCATATCTAAACTTTCATCCTTATATCAACAGACAAGGTCCGGAGGCTGAGATGTATGTGCTTCAACCATATGAATATCATGCTTCAACAAGTGAGCTTGTGAGAATGTTGAAAAAAGGACACTTCAATGTGAAACTTACCGATAAAGAGTGGAGCGATCTTTATACTTGGATAGATATGAATGCGCCTGATAAAGGTGAGTTTTTAACAAATATTCTAGAAGGCAATATTGATCAGTATACTCGCCGTATGGAGTTGTCTGAAAAGTATAATGGCGTGAAGAATGACTGGAGAGCAGAGTTGAAATCTTATGGAGAGTTTCTGAAATCGAAAGGAGCAATTACTCCTGAGAAACCAGAGCCACTTAAAGAGAAAAAGAGCAAAGAGGTTAAACTGAAAGGTTGGCCAATGACTGCTGATCAAGCAAAAGCTCTTTTGCCGAAAGATGGTGAAACTTCTAAAGAGATAGAATTGGCTCCAGGTGTTGTGATGAAATTTGTAAAAGTTCCGGCTGGTCAGTTTGTGATGGGTAGTTCTAAAGGAAATGCTGATAACAAACAAATGTCGAAAGTGAAAATCGACAAACCATTCTGGATGGCTGAGGTAGAAGTGACAAATGCTCAATACAATGCATTGGTTCCAGAACATGATAGCCGATTTGTGGATCAATTCTGGAAAGATCATACAACTCCGGGTTATGCAGCTAATAAACCTGAGCAACCGGTTATTCGTGTGAGCTGGGAAGATGCAATGGCTTATTGTAAGATGCTAAGCGAGAAAACAGGAATGAATATTACGCTTCCAACAGAAGCGCAATGGGAATGGGCTTGTAGAGCTGGCTCTGACGATGATTTCTGGTTTGGTAATTCAAACTCTGACTTTGGTGCTTACGATAACATGGCAGATAGTCAGCTATCTAAAATGGCAGTTAGCGGTGTAAACCCTGTGCCGATGTCAAAAAATAGCTATTGGTACAAATATTATAACTTTATTCCAAAAGCTGAAAGTGTTGATGATGGGAACATGATTATGGCAGATGCGAAAGCTTATAAAGCCAATCCTTTTGGATTGTTCGCAATGCATGGTAATGTTGCTGAATGGACTAGAAGTTCTTACCTAGATTATCCATATAATGAGAAGTCGAAGGAAGTATCTGAGCACCGAGTGGTAAGAGGTGGAGCATGGAATGAGAGACCTAAGAATTCGACGTCATACATACGTAAAGCATACTATGCATGGCAAAGAGTTAAAAATGTTGGATTCCGTGTAATTATTGAAGATTAATTTATATTTTTATAGAGGCAGTAAGAAATAAACTTACTGCCTCTCTTTTTTTATGTCTAACTCTTAACTAAACAAGTAAAATGTATAATAATCTCACACGGATTATATCCTCTCCACGATCTACGATTGTGTTGCTAGCATTGTATGCTATACTGTTGGGCGGTGCAACATTTGTAGAAAAGCTGCATGGTACAATTGTCGCTAAAGAGTATGTTTACTATTCACCAGTGCTATTGTTGTTGCAGTTTGCAATGATTCTCAATTTTATAGGCGCAATTGGTCGTCTCAAGCTTTTTCGTCAGAAAAAATGGGGCGTTTTGATTTCGCATATTGCATTTATTGTAATTCTTATAGGTGCGTTTGTGACACATGTATTTGGTGAAGAAGGAATGGTTCATATACGAGAAGGACAAAAAACAAATCAACTTGTTATTCAAAAATTTGATAGGACAGAAATTCATTCGTTACCTTTTGAAATTGAGCTTGTCGATTTTTCCTTAAATCGCTATCCGGGTTCTTCTAGTCCATCTTCATATGAAAGTTTACTTCGTGTGTATTATAACGGTAAAACTTTTGATCAAAAGGTTTTTATGAATAATGTAATGGATTTGGAAGGTTATCGTTTCTTTCAAGCATCTTATGATCAAGACGAAAAAGGTACAATATTGTCTGTGAATAAAGATGTTGCAGGAAGATATGTTACATACTTGGGGTATTTGCTGCTCGTTATAGGTTTCATATATTCATTAATTGGAAAGAATAGCCGTTTGCGTTTCTTGAATAATCGTTTAAAAACGTATTCGAATAAGGCAGCAGTCTTTTTGCTTATGGCGTTTATGGGTGCAACCAGTATGCTTGCAAATGAGTCTATGAATTTTGAAAAGGTTGCTGAGTCAATGGCAATTCCGAAGGTCGAGGCTGAAAAGTTTGGTTTGATGCCAATGCAGATGTATAATGGACGAATGGTGCCGGTAAATACATTTGCGAATGAGGTAATGAGAAAGTTACATAAAGATGAAATGTATAATAATCAATCGGCAGATCAAGCTTTATTGGGTATTCTTACATTTCCGCAGATTTGGACGCGTATCCCATTGATTGAAGTTCCCAATAAGCAAATCGTAAAGAATTATGCTTTGAATGGAAAGATGTGTGCATATGTTGATTTGTTTGACCAACAAGGAAATTATAAATTACAAAGCGAGATTGATCAAATCTATAATAAGATGCCTAATGAGAGGAATCAAATGGATAAAGACCTTCTCAAATTAGATGAAAAAATAAACATATTCTATCAGCTTATTAATGGGCGATTATTAAATCTATTCCCACTAGAGAATGATCAAAATCACAAATGGTTTGCTTCAGGAGACGATTTATCTTCTTTTTCAGAAAAAGACTCAATGTTTGTTTCTCGAATATTTGATTGGTATACCGAAGAAGTTGCAGAAGCTGTTAAATCAGGCGACTGGTCAAAAACTGATGAGGTTTTGAGTATGATCTCAACTTATCAAAATGCAAAAAACAATACACTGCAAATTGACGAATCAAAGCTGAAATGGGAATCGTATTACAATAAAATGCATATTTTCAGACATTGCTTTAAGTTGTACTTAATATTAGGTGGGATTTTACTAGTAGTTTCTCTTGCAAAAATGTTTGAAGAGAAATCTATATATAATCTTCTATTTAAGATTTTTGCATTCCTAGTTGGTGCTGTTTTCGTTATGCATACATTTGGAATGGGCTTGAGATGGTATGTAAGTGGATATGCTCCATGGAGTAATTCGTATGAGACTATGGTTTATGTGGGATGGGCTACTATGCTTGGTGGATTATTGTTTATCCGTCGATCGCCAATAACATTTGCATTAGCCTCATTATTTACAGGGGTTATATTGTTTGTGTCCGGACTTAATTGGATGGACCCACAGATTAATGCCTTGGTGCCTGTATTGAAATCTCCATGGTTGATGTTTCATGTTGCTGTGATAGTCGCAGCATATGGCTTTTTCGGAATTTCGACTCTGTTAGGATTGTTTAATCTGATCTTGATGTGCTTTGGCAAAAAGCAAAAGGCTCTTTTAATGCCTAAAATTCAAGAGTTCACAATAATAAATGAAATGTCTATGCTTATTGGGTTAATTCTAATGACAGTGGGAACATTCTTAGGCGCAGTTTGGGCTAATGAGTCATGGGGCCGTTATTGGGGGTGGGATCCTAAAGAGACATGGGCATTGATAACGATGGTTGTTTATGCTATTGTAACACATCTTCGCTTGATTAGTAAAATAAACATATTATTTTGGTTTAATTTATTATCAGTTTACTCCTTTGCTTCTGTTTTGATGACCTTCTTAGGTGTTAATTATTTCTTAAGCGGAATGCATTCTTATGGTAAAAATGATGCTTTTGATGGAATTTCTTTTTATCTTTATATCGTTTTAATAATATTATCTGTTTTGTCATTTCTTTCGTATGGGCGAATGGGTAAATTATTAAAGAAATAATCAGTTTTTATAGTGTTAAAATTAATATCATTACAACCTATTTAATTCTTATATCATGAGAAAATTCAATCACTTTGGTGTTCCTTCATGCAATAAGCAAGAGGAAGCTGTTTTTAACGATGGCCTTCGTGTATGGCTTACTGATTATACGAACAGCGAAAATAGAATTGAACATTTGAAGTTTGAAGAAGGCAGCTGTATGCCTGAGTTGATTCAAAAAGTTGCACACATTGCTTACGAAGTGCCATGTTTGACAACTGCATTAGAAGGTAAAACCGTAATTTTCGGTCCTGCCGATGTTGATGATCAGTTGAGCATTGCTTTCATCGAAGAAGAAGGCATTCCGGTAGAATTAATGTGTTTCAAAAAATAAAAGCTAACAACTAATCCTAATAGAGATGACACAGGTTAAAACTAAATTTACGAACGAACCAGAAGCAATTACAAGCGAATTGCTAGAGGGCTATGTTTTGGCATATAAAGATAAAGTAGCCCTAGGTGGTGAAAATATTGTTGTGAGAGCGAATCCAAAAGATGAAAGCAAGGTTGCTGTTATTACTTTGGGTGGCGCAGGACACGAACCTGCATTAAGCGGTTTTGTTGGTGAAGGTATGCTCGACTGTTCTGTAGTTGGTGATATCTTTGCAGCTCCAGGTGCTCAAAGATTGTTTCAAGCTCTGCAAATGTTTAAACGTGAGGCAGGTATCCTCCTTGTTGTGTTGAATCACTCCGGTGATGTGATGAGCGCAAATATGGCTTGTCAACTTGCAGAACGCGTAGGGATTAATGTTAAGCGTATCATGACTCATGATGATATTAGTGCTGGTATCGATATCAACACAGATGATCGTCGTGGTTTGGCCGGATGTGTGCCTTTGTTCAAAATATTAGGTGCAGCTTCGGAGGAAGGTAAGACTTTGGACGAGCTGATCGAAATTGGCGAACGCTTCAATAAAGATATTGCAACTCTTGCAGTAGCAATGGGTTCTTGTTCTCATCCACAAAATGGTGCAACAATTACATCATTAGCTCCAGGTGAAATGGAGATTGGTATGGGGCAGCATGGTGAAGGTGGCGGTGGCCGTCAAATGTTAGTTTCGGCAGATGAAACAGCAGAGATCATGGTGAACAGATTGTTGGAGCAAGTGAAACCAACTGTAGGAGATAAACTTCTTCTATATATTAATGGTGTAGGTGCAACAACTCATATGGAAATGTGCATTGTATTCAGAAAAGCATACCAAATCTTGAAAGAAAAAGGTTTTGATGTTGTTGATGGTAGAATTCAAGAGATTCTTACTGTTCAAGAACAAGCTGGTTTTCAGATGATTCTTGCTCGTTTGGATGATGATCATGTAGATTATTTGAAAAACAAGCGTGCAGACGCTCCATATTGGACTACTATTGGTAAATAATAAAGCCTTAATGTCTGTCTGTGTCTGATGGCACAGACAGTTTATTTAATATCTATGCAACAGCTAACTATTAACGATTTCAAATTAATGATGAGAACTGCATTTGCTGATATTCAGGCAAGAGCAGATGAATTTTCTCAATTAGATGCAGTAATTGGTGACGGTGATCACGGTCAGGCAATTGTAACAGCACTTTCTGCTGTTTTAAGTTCTGCAGAACAAGGCACAGAGTTTAAGCAAATGCTTAATGATATGGGCTTTAATGTAATGTTACAGACAAGTGGTTCTACAAGTACACTATTGGGCGCGTTCTGTTTAGGGATGAGCGATGCCGTAAGTGGTGAATCTTTGGATGCTAATGGTGTGAAAGATTTGTTTAAAGGAGGACTAGCCGGCGTACAGAAACAAACTAAAGCATTACGCGGTGATAAAACAATGATGGATGCGTTGATTCCAGCTGTTGAAGCGATTTCAGAATGTTCGTCTGACGATATTCGTGAAATTATGGCTGCTGGTGCAGAAGCTGCTAGTGCCGGTGCATTGGCAACTGTAGATATGAAGGCAAACTTCGGACGTGCTCGTAATTATGGTGAGCGTTCAATTGGTTACGCTGATTCAGGTGCATCTTCTTGGGCATGTATGTTCAATGCATTCGCAACTTCTCTTAAATAAAAAGTAATACATAACGCATTTAAAGATTATAGAAATGGCAGATTTGGATGGAATCTTAGCAAATAAAGATAAAGATTACGGAATTGGTGTTCCAGTAAAAAATCAATCGTTCTTTTTAAAAGGATTAGACAACTGTGATTGGGGATTGAAAGATCGTCTAAGCAGAATGTTTGACAAAAAATCTGGTCGCACAGTAATGCTAGCATTCGACCATGGTTATATTATGGGTCCTACATCAGGTTTGGAGCGTCTAGACCTTAGCATTGTTCCACTAATTGAATATGCAGACTCTTTGATGTGTACTCGTGGTGCATTGAGATCTGTAGTTCCAGCTACAGCAAACAAACCGGTATGTTTAAGATACTCAGCAGGTACAACAATCTTAACAGACCTAAATAATGAATGTATTCTTGATCCACATGATGCAATTCGTGTGAATGCTTCTTGTATGGCTGTAATGGTATCAATGGGCGGAACATACGAGGCTAAAACTATCGAGAATCTTGTTAAGACAGCAGATTACGGTTATAAATACGGAATTCCTACAATGGGTGTAACAGCAGTAGGTAAAGAGATGGCTCGCGATGCTCGTTATTTCTCTACAGCTGCTCGTATTTGTGCTGAAAATGGAGCTAACATCGTAAAAACATATTACTGTGATGGTTTTGAAAAGGTTGTGAATTCATGTCCAGTTCCAATTGTAATTGCAGGAGGAAAAAAACTAGAAGAAAAAGCAGCACTAGAACTTTGTTACAATGGAATCAATGAGGGTGCTGTTGGTGTTGATATGGGACGTAATGTTTTCCAATCAGAAGATCCAATTGCTATGATTCAGGCGGTACGTGGTGTTATTCACGATAATTTAACTCCTGATCAAGCTTTTGAATTATTCAACGACTTGAAAAATAAATAATTTGAACGAATGCCTTTTTATAAGGTGTTTAAATAAAATAAAGCTGTCTCGTATCTTATATTATTATATAGGCGAGGCAGCTTTTATGTTAAATATAAATAGCCATGAGAACAATTAAATTAAAAGTATTAAGCGCATTGTTTGCTGTAGCACTACTTGCGTCATGTAATGAAAAATCTAAATCAGACTCTAAATTATTGCTCAGTGGGTCGGGCTGGAATAAGATCGTAATGCTAGATAAGCAATCAAAAAATATTGAATGGGAATATATTCTTGATAAAGGAACTGAATGTAATTCACTAGGTTTTGATAAAGATGGAAATATTGTTTTTGCCTATGCAAAAGGTGCTTCAAAAATAACACCAGAAAAGAAAGTAATTTGGGATATTAAAAGTCCCGAAGGAACGGAAATGCAAACAGCTACAGTATTGGATAATGGAAATACATTGATAGCGTGGTGTGGAAATCCCGCCAAGATTATGGAAGTAGATAATAACGGAAAAATTGTATCAGAAACAGCGTTTGATACAGGTATTAAAGGTCCACACTCTCAGTTTCGACAAATCACAAAAAATAAAAAAGGGAATTATATGATTCCTTTATTTGGAACGTCAGAATTATGTGAAGTTGAACCTAATGGGAATCTATTAAAGAAGGTGACTGTAGAAGGGAATCCTTTTTCATCATTAGAGTTGCCAAACGGGAATTATATTGTAGCATGTGGAGATGCTCATTCTTGGGTTGAATTGGATTTTGAAAAAGGTGAAGTGGTGAAAAGAGTTGGAGAGAAAGATGTTGAGAATACACAATTGTTCTTTGTTGCTCAACTTTACCCGTCATCAAACAAAGGCTATTATGTTTGCAATTGGCCTGGTCATGCCGATAAATCACTACGAAATACAAATGCTCAAGTATTTGAAATTGACGCAAACGGTCAAAAAATTTGGGAACTTCATGATTACGATAATCTGGGGATGATCTCAACCATTGCAGTTCAATAACCTTATACCTTAATATATATGAAACTACAATTAATTGATATTGTCATCATCGCTATGTATTTAGTTGTGATGATAGTAATCGGATTGATATTGAAAAAGAAAGCATCTAAGAATTTAGATTCTTACTTTTTAGGAGGTAAATCGCTGCCTTTTTATATGCTGGGATTGTCTAATGCTTCAGGAATGTTTGATATTTCGGGGACAATGTGGATGGTTTATTTGGCATTTGTTTATGGTCTCAAAAGTCTATGGATTCCATGGTTATGGCCAGTTTTTAATCAAATATTTTTGATGATTTATCTATCTATTTGGTTGCGTCGTTCCAATGTGCTGACAGGCGCAGAGTGGATTCGAACACGATTTGGATACGGTAAAGGAGCAAATTTATCCCATACGATCGTGGTGTTATATGCAATCATTGGTGTAATAGGCTTTTTAAGTTATGGCTTTATCGGCATCGGAAAGTTTATGGAGATTTTCTTTCCATGGAGCGAAGTGTCTCAATACATTCCTTTGAATATTCCGCCTGAATATGTTCCTCATATGTATGGTATAGTATTTACATCAATAGCGACATTTTATGTTATGCTTGGGGGAATGCTTAGTATCGTATGGACAGACGTAGTGCAATTTGCAATCATGACTATTTCAGGGTTAGTGATCGCATTTATAGCCATGACCAAAGTTTCGCCTGAAGTTTTATCAATGCATGTCCCGGTAGGATGGGATACACCTTTCTTTGGTTGGGAGCTGGATTTAGACTGGTCTGCGATACTTCCGGCAGTTACGGAACGAATGGCAAAAGATCAATACGGGCTGTTTACGATCATTGTAATGATGATGCTTTTCAAAGGTATATTTATGAGTATGGCAGGTCCTGCACCAAATTATGACATGCAAAAAGTTTTATCTTGTAAAACACCTAGAGAAGCTGCTTTGATGAGTGGATCTGTGCCGGTTGTATTGTTAATTCCTCGTTATTTAATGATTATGGGCTTTACGGTTCTTGCTATTGTGTTCTTCAGTGAGGACTTTAAAGCGATGGGTAGTGCAGTTGATTTTGAAACAATTTTACCCCGTGCGATAAGTGAATTTGTACCTGTAGGTTTGGCCGGATTGCTTATTGCCGGATTGTTAGCTGCTTTTATGTCTACATTTGCTTCTACGGTAAATGCAGCACCTGCCTATATTGTAAATGATATTTATTTGAAATACATTAATCCATCTGCATCTGCAAAAACTCAAATACGCGCAAGTTATTTGGTTTCTGTTTTAGTTGTAGTTGTTAGTACATGTTTTGGTTTCTTTGTTGAGAATATTAATTCAGTGCTTCAGTGGATTGTATCAGCACTTTATGGTGGATATATTGCAGCAAACTTTTTGAAGTGGCATTGGTGGCGTTTTAATGGAAGTGGATACTTCTGGGGGATGACAGTTGGTGTAGTGGCGGCAATGATCGTGCCTCAATTCTTTCCGGATACATTGCCATTGTATTACTTTCCAATCCTGTTAGTGGTTTCGTTTATAGGATGCATTGTCGGTACATTTAGTGCAGAACCAACAGACGATCAAACGTTGATGAATTTTTATATTCGAGTACGTCCTTGGGGGTTATGGAAGCCGGTTCAAGAAAAGGTGGCAAAAGTATATCCGGAAGTACCTGCTAATAAGAACTTCAAAAGAGATATGTTTAATATCTTTATTGGTATTGTGTGGCAAAGTTCTCTTACCATCATACCGATGTATATTGTTATCAAAGAAGGCATGCCATTGTTTTCATCAATTATGGTACTTGTTATTACAACTCTAATTCTAAAAAAGAATTGGTATGACAAGATGAATAAAGAAGAAAAAGAGTACGACGAATTGATGAAAAAGTTAGATTTGCCAGAGAATAAATAACCAACATAAATAAAAGTATATGAGTAAGATTGAAATTAAAGGGAGTCCACTTCCAGCTATGCCTTGGGAAGAACGTCCGCAAGGATGCAAAGATGTGATGTGGCGCTATTCTGCAAATCCGGTAATTCCAAGAGATTTGCTGCCTACATCAAATAGTATCTTCAATAGTGCTGTTGTTCCATTTAAAGATGGGTATGCAGGTGTATTTCGTTGCGATGATACTAATAGACGCATGCGTTTGCACGTTGGGTTTAGTAAGAATGGTATCGATTGGGATATTAAAGAAGATAAAATAGAATTTCAATGCAATGATGAAGAGATCGGAAAGTTTGTTTATGCATACGATCCTCGCGTTTGTTTTATTGAAGATCGTTATTATGTGACATGGTGTAACGGATATCATGGACCAACTATTGGAGTTGCGTATACATTCGATTTCGAAACATTTCATCAACTAGAAAATGCATTTTTGCCATTTAATAGAAATGGCGTATTGTTTCCACGCAAGATCAATGGAAATTTCGCAATGTTGAGCCGTCCTAGTGACAACGGTCACACTCCATTTGGGGATATCTTTTATAGTGAATCTCCGGATCTTGATTTTTGGGGAAAACATAGACATGTAATGGCTCCGGCACCTTTTGAGGTTAGTGCTTGGCAATGTACCAAGATTGGAGCAGGGCCAATTCCTATTGAAACGTCAGAAGGGTGGTTGGTTCTTTATCACGGCGTACTTCAATCATGTAATGGTTTTGTGTATAGTTTTGGTTCAGCGATCTTAGATATTGATGAACCATGGAAAGTGAAGTTCCGTTCGGGACCTTATTTACTATCTCCTCAGAAAGATTACGAATGTATGGGTGATGTGCCAAACGTTGTTTTCCCATGTGCATCATTGCATGACCCTGAAACTGGGCGAATTGCTGTGTATTATGGAGCAGCAGATACAGTAACAGGCTTGGTATTTGGTTATATTGATGAGATTATCGAGTTTACGAAACGCACATCGATTGTATAGTGTAAATATGTTTTACAATATAAAATATATTTAAGGTTATTTGTAATATTTGTAGTATGTTTGCTGTGTAACCTTACTACCATTACTTATAACCTTAAAGCTAATACATCATTTGAAGAGATCGAACAGTATTTGTTCGATCTCTTTTTTTATGCATATATGCATAAGTATGCATTTTAAGATTTAATTATGTATATTATTCCATATTTATGAATATACTTAGTAAATTTGCAGCATAAAGAATGAATATTAATGTCTCATTATTGTTGAAAAAGAGTAAATGCAAGCTACTAGTAAGAACTTACCGTCGGTAAAATTATCGTTGATACCGGTATTATCTTTAATAACCCTTTTAGTTATAAATGTTCGATTGTTTGGAGATGCAGCTATTGACGGATCTATCCAAATCGTATTGTTATTTTCTACCATTATTTGTGTCGCCCTTTCGATGTGGAAACAACGTACAAAATGGCATAGATTTGAAGCGGGATTTGTAAAAAGTATAGCAGGGTCTACATCAGCTATTCAAGTATTGTTATTTATTGGAGCGATGGCCGGCACGTGGATGCTAAGCGGAGTGATTCCAGCGATGATTTTCTACGGGCTAAAGTTTATAAATCCAACTATATTTTTGGCAACGGCCTGTTCTGTTGCAGCGATTGTTTCTGTGAGTTCAGGTAGTTCATGGACAACTATTGCGACCATTGGAGTAGGGTTGATGGGTATTGGTAAGGCACTTGGAATTGATCCGGGATGGGTAGCAGGTGCAGTTATTTCCGGAGGATACTTTGGTGATAAGATTTCGCCATTATCTGAGACAACCAATATGGCGTCGGGCGTAGCCGGAGCGGATTTGTTCTCGCATATAAAATATTTAATGATAACTACAGTGCCATCATTTAGTTTGACATTGCTAATATTTTTATTATATGGCTTCTTTGGTGTTGAAGTGTCAGAGGTAAGATCCGATGAATTAAGTCTTGCATTACAACAAAACTATAATTTATCCCCATGGCTTTTTGTTATACCATTGGTTACATTTATATTGATCATGAAGCGCATTCCTGCTCTAATAGTTCTAGTTGTCGGAGTCTTGATGGGAGCTATAGGTGTAGTTATATTTCAACCAGATTTATGTAAGCAATTAGTAGAACCGGGATTAGGAAAGGTGCAAACTTTGGCAAAAGGTATAATCCAAGCAATATACGGGCCGGTCTCAATTGCTACAGGAAATGAAATGTTAGACTCCTTGGTTGCTACAAAAGGAATGAAAGGAATGCTCAATACAGTATGGCTGATTATTTGTGCAATGACTTTTGGAGGAGCGATGGAAGCTAGTGGTATGTTAAAAGCAATAACAGATAAGATGTTGGGATTGATGAAAAATACATTTTCAACTGTGGCATCTACATCCATGTCGTGCATGTTCTTGAATCTTGCTACAGGCGATCAATACATCTCAATATTATTGCCGGGAAGAATGTTTTCAGAAGCATATAAAGAAAAAGGCTATCAGCCAGAGTTGTTGAGTCGTACATTGGAAGATTCTGCAACTGTAACTTCTGTTCTTATACCATGGAATAGTTGTGGTATGGCTCAATCTGCCGTATTGGGTGTTGCAACAATGACATATATGCCATATTGCTTTTTCAATATTTTGAGCCCAATTATGACTTTATTTGTTGCTGCAATTGGATTTAAGATAAAGAAGCAAATTCCACAAGTAGAGACTGTTGAAGAAAATGAAGAGTCTGAATTGATATTATCAGAGGCTATTCAATAATGGCCTAATCAAAAAAAGTAAAGGGGAATGCAATAATCATAGATTAGCTGTATTCCCCTTTACTATATATATATATTATTTATACTTCCTTTTTTACAGGTTTGACCATTTCGATATTTGTTTCTACAGTAATGCCAAGCTGCTTTAGGATAAGAAATATTTTTTTCTTTCTCACCTGTTTAACGATGCCTGTTTTTCCTTTGAAAGAGCCAAATTCAATCTCAACTTCTTGCAAAGGCTTTATTTCAAGACTTTCTTTTTGTGAGAGTTCTAGAAACTCTTTAATATCATCAATTTCTTTTTGAGATAACACCGCAGCTTTTCCATTGTAATAAACAAATTTGACAAGGCCACGTATCGAAGAAAGAAGGGAGTACATGTTAATTTCTTCAGTATAGATGAAAATATATGAAGGAAAAAGAGGCGTTTCGATATATTTAATTCGATCGCTCCATTGTCTTTTAGATAAATGCAGAGGCAGGTAGCAAGTTATTCCGTTTTTGGTGAGTTGTTCTTCTATTTTTTTTTCAGCTCTGGGAGTCGTATATGCCACTAGCCATTTATGATTATTCATTATATTCTTCTATTTTGAATTTCCGCAAAGCTACAAATTTATATTAGATTTTGCTTCGAGATAAGATCTCCGACGTAATATTTAAGAACTTCTCATAGCTGTTTTGGGCGTATTTTATGCTTAAAAACATATCGGATATATAGAAAAGTAGCTTCTATTATACTGAAAATAAGCCGATTTTGTTTTTTGTGGTTAAATTTATTTGTTAGAATAGAAATGTTTGTATAATTTTGCTCCCACTGAAATGTGATTAATGTTTTGGTAATGCTTGCGGAAAAGAAGTAAAAGTTTTTGATTCTTTTTATTGGCATGTATTGAACAACTTTTGTTGAATATGGTTTTTATGTAAACAGATTTGCGAACAAATCAAAAGTCAGAATGTTATTCAAATGATTGGTGTTTGAAGCAATTGAAAACAATTTTCAAACAAATGTTGTTTTGATATAGAAAGTGTTACTGAGTTACACGCATCAGTCTGTTAGAGAGTAAGTGATGTTAAATATGAATTTATTTTAAATTTTAAGTCTTTATGAGAGCAAAAACTTTAATGTTCAGTTTGCTAGCGGCTGCTACTTTGTCAGCAACTGCTCAAGAGTATCAACCAATGGTTGGTTATAGCACAGAAAGCGGCGCTAAAACTAATTTCAAAAAGAATGCTGCAAAAGATAACTGGTTTATCTCTGTAGCAGGTGGCGCTAGTATTCTTTTCAATGAAGGTTCACAAAGAGCTGATTTTGGTGAGCGTTTAAACTTTATGCCATCTGTATCATTTGGTAAATGGTTTAATCCTTACACAGGATTCCGTGCTCAAATCAACGGTGGTTCATTGCACGGTTATACGTTGAGCAATCCTGTAACAGGAGCTTTACGTCAGATGAACAACAAATTTGTTGGTGGTCACGTAGATTTGATGTGGGATGTTACTAACTACTTTGGTAACTACAACGAAAATCGTTTGTTTAGATTTATCCCATGGGTGGGTGTTGGTTACATGCACCGTTTCGAAAACCAAGGTTACAAAGCATCTAACGTTCCTACAATGAACGCTGGTATCTTGACAGCATTCCGTGTAAGCAAACGTATCGACATCAATGTTGAAGCTCAAGCTGCTGCATTCCCATCATATTTTGATGAGATTCCTGGTGGAACTAAAAACTTCAGCGGTATGGCATCTTTGTCAGCTGGTTTGACTTTCAAACTAGGTAAAACTGACTTCGAAGTTATCGAACCTATGGATTACGCTTTGTTGAATGACTTGAACGGTCAAATCAACAGACTACGTTCTGAAAACGAAGAGTTGAGCAAGAGACCAATTTCTTGTCCAGAGTGTGAAGAAGCTATCGTTAACGAAGAAGTTATTGTTGCTAGCAATGTTGTTTACTTCCGTCTTAACAGCGCGAAGATCGACAAAAACCAACAAATCAACGTATTCAACACAGCTGATTTCATCAAGAATAACAACGCAACAGTTAAAGTTGTAGGTTATGCTTCTAAAGAATCAGGTACTGCAGAATACAACATGCAACTTTCTGAAAAACGTGCGAAAGCCGTTGCGAAAGAACTTATGGAAAAATATGGTATTCCATCAAGCCAAATCGTAGTAGAATGGAAAGGTGCTGAAGTACAACCTTATGCTAACGAAAACGCATGGAACCGTGTGGTAATCATGCAAGCTGAATAAGCATTAATTTTACTAGACTAAGTTTAAGTATATGAGAGGTCTTCTGAAAAGAAGACCTCTTTTTTTATATCTATTGCACAGATTAGTTCTATTTGTGTATATAATTTCCTATATTTGCACACATGGGAAGAATATTATCAATTGATTATGGGCGTAAGCGTACCGGACTTGCAGTGACCGATACACTTCAAATGATTGCAAATGGTCTTACCACATTACCAAGCTGTGATGTTGTGAAGTATTTGCAAGAATACATAAAGAAAGAACCGGTCGATTTGTTTGTAGTCGGCATGCCCAAGCAAATGAACAATGAGTTTTCAGAAAATATGAAATACGTTGAAGCATTTGTAAAACACCTGTCACGCACCATCCCAACAATCCCCGTAGAATATGTAGACGAACGCTTTACTTCTGTAATGGCGCATCAAACCATGCTCGATGGTGGGTTAAGTAAAAAACAACGTCAAAACAAAGCATTGGTTGATGAGATCAGTGCAGTCATTATTTTGCAATCATACCTAGAGAGCAAAAGAATGAGAGGATTTTAACTAGCGAATAATAATAAAAAATTTCAGATATGATTTTACCTATATACACGTATGGACAGCCTGTATTGAGAAAGGTTTCCGAAGATATTGATCAAAACTATGCGGGATTAGACAAGCTAATTGCAAATATGTTTGAAACGATGTACAATGCCGAAGGTATTGGATTGGCAGCACCTCAAATTGGTTTAGACATTCGTTTGTTGGTAATCGACCTTGAGCCATTGGTTGAAGACTATCCTGAGTTTGCAGGATTTAAAAAAGTAATGATTAACGCCCACGTAATTGAAGAAGACGGCGAAGAAGTAAGTCAGGAAGAAGGCTGTTTAAGCTTGCCGGGTATTCACGAAAAAGTTGCCCGTAAAAGCAGAATCAGAATTCAATATCTAGACGAAAACTTTGTAGCACACGATGAAGTTTACGAAGGCTTTAAAGCACGTGTTGTATTGCACGAATACGATCACCTAGACGGAAAACTATTTATCGACCACGTGTCACCAATACGTAAGCAGCTAATCAAATCAAAACTTAACAATATTGTAAAAGGTTCTATCCGTTGCAGCTATAGAATTAAACCTATCGGCGGCAAATAACCCTTAGAAACTTGATATAATACCATATTTTAAATTGAATGATATGACATCATTGAAGAAAAGTGTCTTGGCATTACGCCAAAAAAGAGCCATCGTTGAGATGGGTGGTGGTGAAGATGCTCTAAACAAACAAAGAGCAAGCGGCAAGCTAACTGCCCGCGATCGTATTACTGCTATCCTTGACGAAGGTTCATTTCACGAGTATGATCTTTTTGTAGAACATGACGGAAGAGATTTCGGAATGGACAAGAAAGTGCTTCACGGAGACGGAGTTGTAACCGGTACAGGTACAATCAACGGCACCCCTGTTGCAATTTACGCGCAAGACTTCAGTGTAGCCGGTGGTTCACTAGGACTAAAACACGCTCGTAAGATCACCAAAATTATGGATCACGCCCTTAAACTTAAAATGCCTGTAATCGGTATCAACGACTCGGGTGGCGCACGTATTCAAGAAGGTATCGGAGCTTTGGCCGGTTACGGTGAAATCTTCTACCGCAATACACTTGCGTCGGGTGTAATTCCTCAAATTTCGCTTATCCTAGGCCCATGTGCCGGTGGCGCAGTATATTCTCCGGCTTTGACAGACTTCGTATTCGTAGTAGAAAACATTTCTAAAATGTTTATTACCGGACCAAGTGTAATCGAAACCGTACTTGGAGAAAAAATTTCAATGGAAGATCTTGGAGGTGCACGTGTACACTCAGAAATCACTGGTAACACACACTTCTACGCACAAAGCGAAGCAGAATGTTTCGACCAAGTGAAAAAACTGATCAGCCTTATCCCAAGCAGCAACGTACATCCGATTCCAGCTGTTGAGCCAAAAGCTCCGGCAACAGATCTTAAGATTGAAGAAATCGTACCTGAAGATGCAACACAACCATACGACGTAAGAGACGTAATCAAATGCATCGCAGACGATAGCGACTTCTTGGAAATCCAAGCTAGCTGGGCTGCAAACATTGTTATCGGTTTTGGTCGTCTTAGCGGTAAAACTGTAGGTTTCGTAGCGAACCAACCAATGGTACTAGCAGGTGTACTTGATTGCGACAGTTCAGACAAAGCAGCACGCTTTATCCGTTACTGCGACGCATTCAACATCCCTATCGTAACTCTTGAAGACATGCCTGGTTACCTTCCTGGTATCGACCAAGAGCATGCCGGCGTAATTCGCCACGGAGCTAAGATGCTTTACGCATATAGCGAAGCAACCGTTCCAAAGATCACAGTAATTCTTCGTAAAGCATACGGTGGTGGTTATATCGCGATGAACTCACGTCACCTTGGTGCAGACTTCGTATTTGCATGGCCGGGAGCTGAAATTGCAGTAATGGGACCAGAAGGTGCTGCAAACGTAATCTTCAGAAAAGAAATTACATCAGCAGAAGACCAAGACGCAATGCGCAAAGAAAAGGTACAAGAATACATCGACAAATTTGCAAATCCATACGTGGCAGCATCAAAAGGATTTATCGATACTGTAATTGAGCCAAGCGAAACAAGAAAATATCTGCTTCACGCACTTGAGATATCTCAATACAAACACGAAGAGCGTCCTGCTAGAAAACACGGAGTACCTCCATTCTAATTAATCAGACGTTTATATTCAATTACCAACTAACGAATTCGTTATGGAAGAGAAGAATTATGTAGATTTTGAGATACTTTCGGGTACATACAAAACTCTATTAACAAAGAAATATCAAGCAAGAAAGACTTGGGCTGCACCTGTACAAGGAGAAGTGCGTTCGCACCTTCCGGGCACAGTTCTTTCGGTTTCATGCAAAGCAGGCGATACTGTACAGGCAGGCGACTTGCTTTTGATTCATGAAGCGATGAAAATGCAAAACAGAATCGTTGCTCCGATTAGCGGTGTTATCACTGAGCTAAACGTTACAGAGGGCGAGCGTGTTGCAAAAGGACATTTGATGGTTAAGATTGAAAAAGCTTAATCCACATCAATCATGTTTACACTACCCATATATGCTGCTATTATGTAACATATGTGGGTAGTATTGTTTTATAAAACCTCAAACGCATAAAAAACAGACTATGATCCGTCACATTGTACTATTCAAACTCGTAGAGTTTCCTTCGGTAGAAGAGAAAACAGCAAAGCTTAACGAAATTAAGTCTGGCCTTGAAGCCTTGAAAGACAAGATTGAACAATTGAAGTTTATCGAAGTAGGAATCAATGTAAACCCAAATGAAACATTTGATTTTGCTTTGGTTACAGAATTCGACTCACTAGCCGATCTTGATATCTACGCTAAACATCCCGATCATGTTGCGGTAGCAAAAATCATCGGAGCAGTTAAGGCAGACAGATCATGTGTAGATTTCGAATTCTAATCGAAACAACATAACATCGGAATGGTAAAGCGGGAGTTAAATGAACTCGGCTTTACCATTCGTCGTTTTATAGCATTCATACTTTATGCAAAAAGCTCATTTACTTCTTCGTGGAGAATGCGAAAAGTTTTCACGAACATTTCTTGAATTCTTTACGAAGACTTTTCAGAATCTCCACAAAAACTTTTCAGAATCTTCGTGAAAACTTTTTTAAACTCCGCAATAACTAAAATTCATCAACTCGTGCAGAAGCAACTGTGCGCATAACACCTCGCATCGAGATGTAACCTTCTAAAATATTCTTTAGATATAGGCAGTAAATTTATAGTTGCAATTATATTAAGTTGTAAAAAATATACTATTAATTTGGTTATTGTTGGTTAAATATATTTCTTTGTCGAATAATCTTATTCTTGAGTAAATTGTTAAAAACAGATCATGTGTATAGAATTATAGATCATGAAGTGTAATTATTATCTACTCAATAAATTCACGACTTGTAATAGAAAGCTTGTGTTGTAATG
>JBOFPV010000115.1:0-13356 GCA_051660585.1 Tannerellaceae bacterium | reverse complement strand
TCGCGTTTCCGAAAGACTAATGTTGAGCGATAAGCCCACTCATTGATTACAGAACCATAAAAAATACCTGAATTTAGAACAGCATGAAACAGTATAAAACGATAGCAGAATCGAACAATTTTATTGTTCTTGATAATTACACCAAGTTTTCGATGGTGAACGACCAGCCTCTGGTGTATCAAACGGAGGCTTCGCTCGAGGGTGAGTTTATTAGGGACTTGATCAATCAGGGGTATGAGTATCTTGCTCATCTCAATTCGCCCCAGGCGATGCTTGCCAATGTGAGGAAGCAGATTGAGTCTCTCAATGAGATGACGTTTTCTGATGGTGAGTGGGCTCGCTTTGTGGAGGAGTTTCTGGATAGACCAAGCGATAACCTAGTAGAAAAGACTCGAAAGATTCACGATAACTACATCTACGATTTTGTGTTTGACGACGGTCATATCCAGAATATCTATTTGGTGGATAAAAAGAATATGGCTCGAAACAAGGTGCAGGTGATCTCGCAGTTTGAGCAAACGGGTACGCATGCCAATAGGTACGATGTAACGATCTTGGTGAATGGTTTGCCGTTGGTGCAGGTGGAGCTAAAAAAACGGGGTGTTGCCATTCGTGAGGCTTTTAATCAGGTGCATCGCTATTCGAAGGAGAGTTTCAACAGTACCAACTCGCTGTTTAAGTACCTACAGATTTTTGTGATTTCGAATGGTACCGATAGTCGCTATTTTGCCAATACGATAGAGCGCAATAAAAACAGCTTCGATTTTACCATGAATTGGGCAAAGGCTGATAATACCCTCATCAAAGACCTGAAAGACTTTACGGCTACGTTTTTTCAGAAACATACCTTGCTGAATGTGTTGTTTACTTATTCGGTTTTCGACTCGAGCGATACGCTGCTGATCATGCGACCGTATCAGATTGCAGCAACCGAAAGGATCTTGTGGAAGATCAAGAGTTCGTATGAGTTGAAGATTGCTTCGAAAGTGGAGAGCGGGGGGTATATTTGGCATACGACCGGTTCGGGCAAAACGCTGACGAGTTTCAAGGCTGCCCGATTGGCTACGCAGCTCGACTTTATCGATAAGGTGTTTTTTGTGGTAGACCGTAAAGACCTCGACTTTCAGACGATGAAGGAGTATCAACGTTTCTCGCCCGATAGCGTGAACGGATCAAATAGTACTGCCGGACTGAAAAGCAATATCGAGAAGGATGATAACAAGATCATTGTGACTACGATTCAGAAACTCAACAATCTGATGAAGAGTGAGGGTGATTTGGAGATTTATAAAAAACAGGTGGTGTTTATCTTTGACGAGGCGCATCGCTCTCAGTTTGGTGAGGCTCAAAAGAACTTGAAGAAGAAGTTTAAAAAGTTTTATCAGTTTGGCTTTACCGGTACTCCTATTTTTCCCGAAAATGCCTTGGGTGCCGAAACTACGGCGAGTGTGTTTGGCTCGGAGTTGCATGCTTACGTGATTACGGATGCGATACGCGACGAAAAGGTGTTGAAGTTTAAGGTGGATTACAACGATGTGCGTCCTCGTTTTAAGGGGTTTGAAACCGAACAGGATGAGAAGAAGCTGAGTGCTGCCGAAAACAAAACGGCGTTGCTGCACCCTGCTCGTATTGCTGAGATTTCGCGTTATATCTTGCAGAATTTCAGACTGAAAACGCATCGTGCGCAAGGGGGAGGCAAGGGGTTTAATGCCATGTTTGCGGTGAGTAGTGTGGATGCTGCTAAGTGCTATTATGAGGAATTGAACCGCCAGCAAGCGGGGTGTGACAAACCGCTGAAGATTGCTACGATTTTCTCTTTTGCGCCCAACGAAGAGCAGAATGCCATTGGTGATATCGTGGATGAAACGTTTGAGCCTTCTGCCATGGATAGCAGTGCCAAGGAGTTTTTGACCAAAGCGATCAACGACTACAATGCAATGTTTAAATCGAGTTATGGTGTAGATAGCAAGGAGTTTCAAAATTATTACCGCGATTTGTCTCAAAAGGTGAAGAGCAAAGAGATTGATTTGATTATCGTGGTGGGGATGTTCTTGACCGGTTTTGACGCGCCGGCGCTGAATACGTTGTTTGTGGATAAGAACCTGCGTTATCATGGGTTGATGCAGGCTTTTTCGCGTACCAACCGAATTTTTGACGCGACAAAAACGTTTGGCAATATTGTTACGTTCCGTGATCTGGAAGGTGCTACGGTAGATGCGATTACGCTGTTTGGTGATAAGAATACCAGAAACGTGATTCTGGAGAAGAGCTATCAGGAGTATCTCGAAGGGTTTACGGATATCGCTACGGGCAAAGCGCGTAGGGGGTATATTGATGTGGTAAATGAGCTGAACGAGAGGTTTCCGGATACGGATGCTATCGTTACGGAGCAAGATAAGAAGGAGTTTTCGAAACTTTTTGGTGAGTATTTGCGTATTGAGAATATCTTGCAAAACTACGATGAGTTTACGCGTGTGAGGGCGCTTCAGGATATTGATATGGGTGATGCTGAGGCGGTTGAGGCTTTTAAGGAGACGTATTTTGTAACAGACGCGGATATTGCTGCTATGCAACAGGTGCCTACGCTGGCCGATCGCACCATTCAGGATTTTAAGTCTGCTTATAACGATATTGCCGATTGGCTGAGACGTCAAAGGAATGGCAAAGATCCGGATGCGTCTGCCATTGATTGGGATGACGTGGTTTTTGAAATTGATTTGCTCAAGTCGCAAGAAATCAACCTAGATTATATCCTAGAGTTGATTTTTGAGCACAACAAAAAGAGCAAAGATAAGGATGCGCTGGTGGAGGAAGTGCGTAGGGCGATTCGTGCGAGTATAGGCAATCGCGCAAAAGAGAGTCTGGTGGTTGATTTTATCAATGAAACCGACCTGGATACAATCACGGACAAAGCGAATGTTATTGAAGCTTTCTTTGTATATGCGCAGCGTAAACAAAAAGCGGAGGCTTCTGAGTTGATTGCCGAGGAGAACCTAAACGAGGAGGAGGCAAAGCGTTACATCACCACGTCGCTGAGACGCGAGTATGCTACGGAAAACGGTACCGAACTCAATAGCATACTGCCCAAAATGAGTCCGCTCAATCCGAAGTACCTTACATTGAAAGAGAAGGTGTTTCAACGAATCACTTCTTTTATTGAGAAGTTTAAAGGTGTAGGAGGGCAGTTGTAAAGGTGTATGGTGTATTTTATCTTTAGAAGTCAATATATACTGTAGAAATTCTATAAATTTGTAGATTACGTTTTGTGATGAGTTTGAAGCGTATGAGACTTCTAACAGAAGAAATATTTCGACAAACTGAGAGCAGAGTATGTGTATTATTCATGAAGAGAAGAAAATATTCTTGTAAAAAAGTAGAACATGGAACAAATTAAGTTTATCAATTATCGCTGTCTCAAATCTCTAAGTCTTGAGTTTAAGTCTGGATTGAATATCTTGATAGGTGATAATGCAAGTGGTAAGACTACCGTTATCAGAGGTGTAAGATCAGCACTTAGTTCTTTTTTTACCGGATACAGTGATACATATACAAAATTCTTGGGCTTATCGAAAGATGACTTTATGGAAGTGATCAGTAGCGAAGGTGTGGTATTGAATTCACCTCCTATTGAAATCGAATTCATTTATGCCGACCTGTTGGCATATCCCGAGATAATGGGCACGCTATGGCAAAATGAAGAATCAAAGGGTATTTTAGCCTTGGAGTCTGAAAAGGCAGGAAGTGGATCGCGTACCAAGACCGGAGGTTTGAAGCATCTAAAAGACTATGCAGGGTCACTTTATCGTTCATTGTTTGATCATGAAACAAAAACGCAGCAATATGCTTTACCGTTGTTTGCCTCGTTTTCTACAGAAGATATACACAGCTCGCGTAAAATTGATTCGCGCATATTTAAGGAGTATTTTCACAAACCTTCGTTTGGGTATTATGAATGCTTACAAGGTGAAGGTTTTTTCAATTATTGGATCAAACGTTTAATTGTGTTGGCTGAAGGGCAGAAGAACCTGCAAGAAATAGAAATTGTGCGTAATGCGCTGCGAAAAGTATTGGGGTCCGAAGGATGTGGTATTTTTCGCGATATTGTGATTCGACCTCACCAGGGATATGTTTACTTTATTTTATCGGATGGTCGAGAAGTAAAAGCAGAACACCTTTCAGATGGCTATCAACGCCTTGCAAACATTGTTATAGATCTTGCCTTTCGATGTGCTATTTTAAATAGAGCTGTTTTGGGTGAGGATACTTGCAAAAATACCATCGGTACGGTATTGATTGACGAAATTGATTTGCACTTGCATCCTACCTTGCAATCGCAAATTGTAAATAGCTTGAAGCATACGTTTGAGAATCTTCAGTTCATCATATCTACTCATGCACCAATGGTGCTTTCTGGTATTGAGACTACGGCAGAAAACCGAATCTATAAATTGGCTTATTCTGAAGAAAGGGGATATACAGCGACCCCTGCCCACACGTATGGTTTGGATGCTTCGATGATTATAAAAACTCAGATGAATGAGGTTCCTCGCGTACGTGCCGTGCAGCAAGAACTGGATGCGGTTTGGGAGCTAATTAATGCCGATCGTTATAATGAAGCAAGACCTTTGATTGATTTATTGCGAGAAAAGTATGGAGATGCTATACCGGAAGTTTCGGAGATGGAGGCGATGTTGAACTTTGAGATCGAAGAGGATGAGGAAGATTGAAAAAGGGGCTGAACCTGCTTCTTGGCTCAAGTATCGATTGACTCCTAATGCACAGTATGAGCGCACGGGAGATTTGGCAGAATCACTACTAAAAGAGCAAGGTTATTTATGTGCTTATTGCATGAGACAAATACCTGCTCGCGATGGTAATAGTAATGAAACTACCCGTATTGATCACATTTTGAGTCGTGAAAAACATGAAGAGTTGCAACTAGATTATTCGAATATGGTGATTTGTTGTCCCGGGGCAATCAAATGTGAAAATGACGATTGGGACGATCAGATGAATAAGATGCTCAATCTGAACAACTCTATGTTGAAGGAAAATAGAAGAAGAACGTTGCTGGGAGTGGTCAAGGAGTTGAGTAAACGTAAACAATGGAAAGCTTCTGATATTCGAAAAAAGATAGAAGCTTGGAGTAATAAAGGATCTAATGGAAAGTTTAAGCCATACAATGGAATTGTTATTTGGTACTTGAACAAAAAACTAAAACAGTTGCAGAAATAATAATAATTACCAATAAATTGAGTCTTCCTATTTATTCAGGTCCTGTAGATGCGGCTTTTAAGGCGATGGGAATGATATAGATAAATTCATCTAACAATGAAAAAGACGATAGAACAAGATGCTTTGTTTGAGAAGCAGGATTGTACGGTGGCGTTCTTGCCGGAGGGGGAGTACGACAATTGTGTGTTTAAGGGTTGTGACTTCTCGAATGGGGAGTTGCGCAACTGTGTATTTATTGATTGCGAGTTTACGGATTGCAACTTGAGTATGGTGAAACTGGGTGGTACGTCGTTTCGAGATGTGCGCTTTGCGGATTGCAAGATGCTTGGTTTGCAGTTTGACAGTTGCAACCAGTTTGGGCTGTCGTTTGGTTTTGTCAATTGCCAGTTGAGCTTTGCGTCGTTTTATACTACGAAGTTGAAGAAGACGCGCTTTTCGCAGTGCGTGATGCATGAGACTGATTTTTCGGAGGCTGATCTTTCGCTGGCTGTGCTGGAGGAATGTGACCTTACGGGGGCGGTGTTTAATTATACCAATCTTGAAGGGTGTGATTTGCGTACGGCGGTAGGGTATTCGTTTGACCCGGAGCAGAACAGGGTAAAGGGTGCGCGCCTTTCGGCCGAGGGGGCATTGCGTTTGCTCGATAAATACAAACTCAGAATTGAGAATCAGTAAAATGGGTTAGTTTATCCGTAATTTGTTTCCTCTATTGTAGTTTATTGCATGTAATATTGTGTATTAATAACTACATAAATTAGTGGCGTGTTATGGGGGTTAATTGTTATACAATAGCTTTATTATTACTAACATCTATGGGTATGAGTGGTCAGGAAAAGATAAAACAGACAGCAGGTCGTGAGCAACTTGGTGAATTTGCTCCTAAGTTTGCGGAGTTAAATGACGATGTTCTTTTCGGGGAAGTTTGGAGCAGAACTGATAAATTGGGACTGCGAGATAGGAGTATGATTACGGTAACTTCTTTGGTGAGTATGGGTATTACGGACTCATCTTTGAAATATCACCTGCAGAGTGCCAAAAAAAATGGTATTACACGTACTGAAATTGCTGAAATTTTGACTCATATTGGCTTTTATGCCGGATGGCCTAAAGCTTGGGCTGCTTTTCATTTGGCTAAGGAAGTATGGAATGAAGATGTGCAAGGTAAGGAAGATGAAAAAGCTGCTTTTGAGCGTGAAATGATATTTCCGATTGGACATCCCAATGATGCGTATGCAAAGTTTTTTATCGGTCAGAGTTATCTGGCTCCTCTCTCGATCTCTGAAATAGGTATCTATAATGTTACTTTTGAGCCTGCTTGTCGTAACAATTGGCATATTCATCATGCAAAGAAGGGCGGTGGACAGGTTTTGATTTGTGTAGCCGGTACGGGCTGGTATCAAGAGTGGAACAAGCCGGCTCAAAAGTTGAATGCCGGAGATGTGGTAAATATTCCGGCGGGTGTGAAACATTGGCATGGTGCTGCTGCTGATAGCTGGTTTGCTCATTTGGCAGTAGAAGTGCCGGGTGAGGAAACTCGAAACGAATGGCTTGAGGCTGTAAATGATGAGGTGTATAAGCAATTATAATGTATTTGATAGATTGATCTTAACAGCATCGGGTCTACTTTAGAATATTCTTATAATAAATAAATCCGACCCTTTTTGGAGTCGGATTAGTTGTATGCTGCTATTTGTGAGCATTCTTATATTAGATGTTCCTTGAAGAAGGATTCTAGTTTGTCGAATGGGATCATGTCTGTGCGATCGTATAGGTCGATGTGTCTGGCACCCGGAACGATTACTAACTCTTTGGGTTGAGATGCTTTTTTATAGGCATCTTCGGTGAAATATCTGGAATGTGCTTTCTCACCCATTACAAATAAAATAGGTCGGGGTGAGATAAGTCCGATGTATTCCATGAGTGGGAAGTTGATTTGTGCCATCTGACTTGTGATGGTAAATGCTCCGATCGAATTGGGGTGATATCCGCGCTTGAGTGTATAGTATTCGAAGAATTCATGTGAAATGGGATCTAAGTTGTCCGGTATGGTTGTTTGCACTCCTTTGGGGAATTGGGGTGTAAGCGCAGGATAACCATTGTCTACGTCTTTCCAACGTTGATCGCTGAGATCTGCCAGATGTTGTTGCAGTTGCTGCGTATCCATTGAATCCATGAATCCGTAGTGATTGAGGCGACTGATGTCGTACATGCTTGTGGAGGCTACTGCCTTGATTCGTTTGTCTACTTGAGTGGCTGTTAGTGCAAATCCTCCACTTCCTCAGATTCCAATTGCTCCGATGCGTTCGCGATCTACAAAAGTTAATGTCCCAAAGAAGTCTACTCCGGCACAAAAATCTTCGGTAAATATATCTGGAGATGAAACGTGTCGTGGTTCTCCACCGCTTTCTCCATTATATGATTCGTCGAAGGCAATGGTTACAAATCCTCTCTCTGCCATGGTTTGGGCATAGATACCGGCTCCTTGCTCTTTGACTCCTCCATGAGGTGTTCCGATCACTAGTGCTGCATGTTTTTTTGCAATGTCTAGTTCTTTAGATATATACATATCTGCTGAAATAGTTATACCGTATCGGTTCTTATAACGAACGTGCTGCCTTTTTACTTTGTCACTTAGTGTAAATGTATAATATTCTTTTGTGTCCATAAATGTGGTCTTTTCTTTAGAACAGTAAAACTTATAGTTTGTTTTTTGAAAGAACGATGAAGGCTAATCTGTATTAGCTTGATCTATATTCGTTTGGGGTCATGCCTGTGCGTTTCTTAAATAGACGACTGAAGTATTGCGGATATTCGAATCCGAGTTCGTAGGCGATTTCGCTTATCGAACGATTGGTATCGTATAGTCGCTCTTTTGCCAATTCGATGAGGCTTAGTTGGATATGTTCTTTCGCAGATTTTCCGGTTTCTTTCTTGAGTAAGTCTCCTAAATAGTTTGCAGATAGATTGAGCTTTTCGGCACAAAATTTGACTGTTGGAAGGCCTTTGGTTTGATAGGCGTCTGATCTGGAATAATCATTTAGCAGGGCTTCAAATCTGCTGAGTATATCACTGTTTACATGGTTACGGGTGATGAATTGACGGTCGTAATAACGAGAGCAATAATTTAGAAATAACTCGATGTTTGACGCAATGAGTTTTTTGCTGTGATTGTCGATGTTGTGATGCAGTTCGGTCTCGATGTTGCGAAAGCAATCGAGTATGGTAGCGCGTTCTTGTTCGGATATATGAAGAGCCTCAGATACTTCGTAGGAGAAGAATGTGTAATCTTTCATAGATTGTCCGAGGGTGGTGCCACGAAGAAAGTCGGGATGAAAAAGGAGTGCCAGCCCTTTTGGTTGGTGGGATTTGCGATTTTCGATGGTTACAATTTGGTTGGGCGCAAGAAAAACCAGGGTTCCCTCTTGATAGTCGTAGTAGTTTTTGCCATACTTCATATCTCCACAGTGTACATCTTTTAGAAATACGGCGTAGAAGCCAAAGCAATGTCCATCGGGATATTCTTTGTTGTATTGTACTTTTGAGAAATCGATAATTGAAACCAACGGATGAAGTGTTTCAATTCCCATTTCTTTGTGATAATCATCAATGTTGTTGTATTTGCGAATATCCTTCATGTGAGTTTCTTTTGTAATGACAAAAGTAGTAAGTATCCGTAATTTGTATCCATTGATCCGTAAATAATTTAGTCTTAATTTGCTGATGCTTCTTTACTTTTGTGTTATTGAATAATATATTAGGAATATACAGTTATGAAAACGATTAAATTGAACAATGGCATCGAAATGCCAATTTTGGGTTTTGGCGTGTATCAAATAGAGCCGAACGAATGTGAAAAGTGTGTGCTGGATGCGATTTCGGTAGGTTATCGTTCTTTTGATACGGCGCAAGCTTATTATAATGAAGAGCAGGTGGGTAATGCGATTGCCAAATGTGATGTGCCACGTGAGGAGTTTTTTATTACTACTAAGATTTGGGTGAGTAATGCCGGTTATGAAAAGGCGAAGGCTTCGATTGATGAGTCTTTGCGCAAACTGCAAACGGAATACGTGGATTTGCTTTTGATTCATCAACCGTTTGGTGATTACTACGGTACTTACAGAGCGATGGAAGAGGCTTACAAAGAGGGAAAGGCACGAGCTATCGGTGTGAGTAATTTTTATCCGGATCGTTTTGTGGATTTGGCTGAGCATTTTGAGATTAAACCTGCGATCAATCAGTTGGAGACGCATGTGTTTAATCAGCAGGTTGTGTCGCAAAAGGTGATGGCTGAGTATGGTACGCATGTGATGTCGTGGGGGCCGTTTGCCGAAGGTCGTAACAATTTCTTTACGAATGAGGTTTTGGCTGAAATTGGTAAAAGACATCAGAAGTCGGTTGCTCAGGTTGCGTTGCGCTTTCTGATTCAGCGTGATATTATCGTGATTCCGAAATCAACACACAAAGAGCGAATGGAGCAGAATTTTGATGTGTTTGATTTTGAGTTGTCGGCAGAGGAAATGTCTCAGATTGCTACGCTGGATAAGGCTGAAAGTTTATTCTTTGCGCATACAGATCCTGAAATTGTGAAGTTTATTCTTTCGTACGGTAAATAATAGATAAAGATACTTGTGAGTAAAAGAAAACAGTCCGACTGTCACGCTAGGTGATGGTCGGACTGTTTTACTTTTTTATTTGATGGTTTGTATTGGAAGATCAATAGGTCCTTCTGCTGTAGTGCGAGTAAGACCTTTGGTGAGTTTGGGTCCCGGTATAAGCGGACTGTAGTTGAGAACGTTGTGTATACGCTTGTACTGCTCGGCTGTGAAGGTGTTGAAGTTACTGTATGAATAGTCCATAATATTGTTGGATTCAAAATAACCACCACTGCAATTGGTGCGTGCAACTAGTTTGGACCATGACTCTATGATGCTGTTGATTGGCATCATGCTGCGCACATCGTTTTCGTAAGCTAGTCTGTTATAACTAGGGGTGTCGTTACAGTAGTCGGTGTCGTCACAGCTATTATCTGATTCAGAAAAAACGTGATGTAATCCTAAATAGTGCCCTAATTCATGTGTCAGCGTGACAACGATGTCTCCCTCGTCATATTTAGAATCTGTAGTGCGAGAGTTGATGTAACTGCTGTTGATGGATACACTGTATGGGAATTTGAGGTTGCTAAGTGATAGGGTTGTATAGGTAGTTTCGTTGAGTCCAGGCAGACTATAATCTCCCTTTGTGGTGAATGGAAGGTGTGAGATGCCTAGGGTTTGATTGTCGGAAAATTGATACATCATTACGTTGATATATTTGTTCGGATCCCAAAGTAGATATGTATACTTGCTCGTGTTGTCGTTCATGAATCTTTCGGGATTCATTGGGATTTGATCGAACGGAATGTATTCGACTCCCGGAGTGGCGAGTGTTTTGCCATTAGGGTCTGTTGTTGCCAATATGTATTCGAATTGCACGCTTGAAGCATCTGAACTTTTCTTTACTAGTGCATTAACTTGTTCAAGTATCTCGGCCAAGCGTTCGGAACTTACGTATTGTGTAGGATCGTTTTGATACTTATATAATACGTGGAAGATGATTGGTAACGAGTAGTTCTCGGGGCCGTTTTGTGTGATTGATACGGTTGTTTGTTCTCCGTCTGACGTAAATATGATTTGTGCCGTGCGTGAGGCCTGTGTATCGTTGGCTTCGATGGTGAGAACTACATCCGAATTGGTAGTTCCTTCCATCTTGTCGAGTTTGCACCATGTGGCATTGAGTGTGGCTTGCCATCTGTTCGAACTGTTGATATGAATAGAGGCTGCGCTCTCGTTTGCATTTACTTGAATCTCGGCAGGCGATACATTTATGTAGGAATTGTTGTCGCTTTTGCTACATGAGAATAAAAATAAGCAAAGTAGTAATGTAGATAGTTGTAGCGTAAATTTCATCTTGTGTGGATTTTTTTGGTTCTTTTATTTTTTTGCTGCTTCTTTAGATACTACTTTCTCAAGTATGTATTCGATGGATGATCCGTCTGCCGGTACTTGTTTTTTGTCTAGCTCTTTTACCTTTACTTTGATTTTATAAATGTAGCCCGGCTCATAGTCAAATCCTATGATGTTGGTGTACATGTTTTCCCACTCAGCATTTGGCTTGTCTAGCTTCTTTACTTGAAGACACTTCATAGGTGCTACGCCCATACAGTCAACCTTCTCACTATTGATAAGAAATGTTTGTGTGTTTTTTGATGTAGAACACGAAGAGAATGCGATACCCATTAGTAATGTTATAGCAGGTAGTACGCGTTTAAGAATTAAATGCATATTATATTTATTACAGGTTTTACTAATTAAACATTGTATAAAAATAAAGAGTTCATTTTTAATAAATAAAGAATTAATATTTATTACATATAATATAAGAAGCTGCCTTGTGAAAAGACAGCTTCTTTACTGAAAACGCCTATTGGTTTAATGTGTTGGTAATAAGAAGTGTTGAGTTGTAGACGTGTTTGTTTTTACCAGCCTTTATTTTGTTGTAAATAATTGACACCGTTTTCGTCTATACCCATACTTAGAATTTGGTTTTCGGGAATAGGAAAGTACATTTTGTCTGCGGTAAGACCCGATGAGCTTGCGGAGTTGAACTTCACAATCTTCGTTTTTTCGTAGTTAACGTACTCGTTTATTTCTTTGTATAGGTAATCAAAACCGCGTCGTGCCATGTCGAAGTAGCGGTGTCCTTCCATCGCAAACTCGAGTTTGCGTTCGAAGAAGACGATGTCTAGTGCTGCCTCTTTATCGCTAAAGGCATCTATGGTGTAGAGCCCGATTTGATAATTGGCTGCGGGCTGATTGCCGTTTTTGACAAAACCTGCCGGATTGGCTGCTCGTTGACGCACTTGATTGACGTAGTTCATCGCTTCGGTCATGCTGCCTCCGGTTTGTACCAGGCACTCGGCACAACTGAGGAGTACGTCGGCATAGCGGATTACGACAAAGTTGAGTGCACTGCCGGGGGCCCAGCCATTGGGAACGCCTTTGAAGCCTCCGTCTTGTTCTTCTTTGCTGAATACGTGTTTCTTCGGAAGGTTCGGTCCGCCGTTGTAATAGTCGCGTACCCAGTCATTTTTGGGTACTCCCCAGTCGATGTAAGGCACGTTAAAGCGTCCTAATGCGATATCGATGCGTGGGTCTACGGCAATGGTTAGGTCTGAACTACCACTTGCGTTATCTTTGCCTACGCTACAAACTGATGAGCCGTTGCGATAACTGCGATCGAGTAGGGGAAGTCCTTTGGCGTTTACCTTGTAGGAGTTCATCAACTCGTAGGAGGGTTGATAAAAGCCGCAGCATCCCCCAGGCCCCGAGTTGTGTGGATAGGCAATGGAGATTCCGGAGTTTGCATTCTGATTGTCATCTACCGAAAACTGAATGGCAAAGATGGATTCGGGTCCGTTTTCGGTTGCGATGCGGAAGTTGTCGCCATACTTAGCTTCGAGAGCTACGCGCTGTCCGTCTGCCGTAACACCGTTATCGATTATATCTTTGAGTAGTGGCAATGCTTCGGCATATTTACCTTGTTGCATGTATACTTTTGCGAGCATGGCTTTGGCTCCGTAGTTGTTGGCCCGTCCTCGTTGACCGGGTGTGGCTTTTAGGTTCTCGGCTGCAAATTGTAGGTCTTTTTCTATCATTGGATAGATGTCTTGATCGTTGCGTACCTTAGGGTCGTTTTCCATAATGGTTTCATCTACCCACGGAATCATACGGAAGATGCGGATACCGTCGAAATAGAAATAGCCGCGAAGGAAACGTAATTCAGCTTCTTTTTGCAACGCAAACTCGGGTGTAAGCGTTGTCTTTTTCATGACTTTAAGTGCATTGTTGGCACGGTTAACCCCTTTGTATATCCAGTTCCATTTTTGATTGAGGTAGTCGTTGTTGGCTAATAGCTGATAGGTTTCGAAGAAGTTGACCGGAGGTTGGTCGCCCGAGTCGGATCCTTTATTGGCATCGCCTCCGTAAATGCTGCCAAATACCCAGTTCATCGGACTGGCTCCCCAGTCGTCTTCGGTAAGGTTGGCATAAGTAGATGTAACCAATAGTTCGATACCCGCCGGGG
>JBOFPV010000114.1:0-9826 GCA_051660585.1 Tannerellaceae bacterium | reverse complement strand
TAAGGTATCGCCTTTGTTGAGTGATAAATACTTCTTGTCGCGTCCGCCCGAAAGTAGAATAGGAGCATGGGCTTCGCCGCAAAGTAGGGTGATTGATCCAGGGTGGATAGATAAAGAACTCGAACGACTCAAGTTGACTCCCAATGAATATCAAAACCTGCGTCCGGCCTATTGGGGAGGGTACGTAGTGAAGCCGATAGAGTTTGAATTTTGGCAAGGGCGCCCAAGTAGGCTACACGATCGCCTTCGCTATACTTTAATCAAAGATAGTCATTGGAAAATTGAACGATTGGCTCCATAAAGAAGAAAACCTCTTGCCCATGTAATTTACATGCAGGCAAGAGGTTTTTATATTAGCGGTTCTTCGCAAACTTTATTTTAGGATAGTATTTCGTATGTATAAGCTCGTGCGCTTTGCGGCTCATCGGATAGTCGAGATACTTTTCGTAGATGGCTTGAACAAATGGGTTTTCGTTCGAACGGCGTATTTCTAATCCGCTATCGATACCATTAAGTCCGGCTGCACGTTTTTCCAATGTCTCTTGACGCTTTTGAGGTTTTGGCTGTCCGCCACCACCTACACAACCACCTTTGCAAGCCATGATTTCGATCGCATGGAAGAATTCTTCACCCGAACGAATCTTGTCAAGCATCTTGCTTGCTTCGTCGAGTCCGTGTGCAATACCAATGCGTAACGTTTTGTCGCCAACAGGAACTTCGCACGATCTGAATCCGTCCCAACCGCGAAGTTGTTCAAATTCGATTTGTCCGATACGGTTTCCGGTAAGCAACTCTACGGTTGTACGCACGGCTGCTTCAATCACGCCACCGGTTCTACCGAAGATAACACCGGCACCCGAGTATTGTCCAAACGGATTGTCAAAGTCTTCGTCTTTGATGTCGTTGAGGTCAATTCCCGATTCTTTGAAGATCTTGATCAGCTCGCGGGTTGTAAGTACATAGTCGGTATCGAAGTTGTCGCCACGAGAAAACTCTACGCGCGATGCTTCGTACTTCTTGGCAATACAAGGCATAATGGCAACACTGGTAACTTGATTACGTACGTAGCCATTTTCTTTTGCCCAAATGTCTTTGGCAATCGTTGAGAAGATTTGCATTGGAGACTTCACCGACGATGGTGCGTTTAGCATCTCCGGATAGTTTTGTTCGATAAACTTCACCCAAGCCGGACAGCACGACGTAAGAATAGGCAGACTTACGGTATCGTCGCCTTCCATGTAACGGGTGAGACGATCTTTGAATTCCGTTGCTTCCTCCATGATGGTAAGGTCTGCTGCCCACGATGTGTCAAATACGTAGTCAACTCCAATCATACGAAGTGCCGCGGCCAGTTTCTTTTCTAGATTGGTGCCCGGTTCGAATCCAAAGGCCTCACCAATGGTTACACGAATAGCAGGGGCTACTTGCACGATAACGATTTTGTTTGGCGTTGCAATATCACGAAGAAACTGTACGGTATTGTCTCCCGCATGAATAGCATTGACCGGACAAGCCTGTATACACTGTCCGCAATAGGTACATTTGTCGGTATGGATAAAGTGGCGTTCTTTCTTCTCGCCGCTGATGCAAGATACCGGACATACACGTTTGCATGCGCCACAACCAATACATTTGTCTGTGATGCGAAGCTTCACCAACTGCGGACATTCGCCCATGTAACAGCGGTGTTCTTCGATATGCTCCTCGAGTTCTTCATAGAAGTTGTCGATTACAGCAAGCGCAAGGTTGTATTCTTGGTTGAGCTTTGTTTTGATGTTTTCGTTGAGGTAACGAAGCAAGTAAATATCGCGGTTGTTTGATTTGCCTTTACTGATGCGGTCAAGGATGCGCCATGTGCGGGCAAGTTCGTACTCTACGGCTTTAAATCCGAAGTAGTCGCCGTTGAGAAGTTTACCGGATATAAACTCGATGTAGAACTTTGAGAACTGTACAATACAGTCTTCATCTGATAATACAATGATACTTCTTATTTGATTGTCCTTGAATCGCTTCAAGTCTACATGCTTATCAAGCATGTCGGGAGTGATGAATCCGCAAAAAGGAATCCCTAATTGCATTGCTTTTAGCTGTCTATTGTTTTTTATTCCTCCCGCAAAGTTTAATAAATCTTTGTATGTGGTTCCGGCAGAAACACGGTATATTCCGGGTTTATTAATACGACCTGATAATGCTACCAGATGATCATCCTCGGCCAATAGTTCTCTTAGTTCTTCTTCTCCTTGGTAAGTAAACATAGACCCCAGAGAACTTTGTACGATAATCTGTCTTTTGTTTTCCATAATCACATATTTGTTTTCAATATTCCGCTATATTCAATAATTTGTCAAAGTAAGTAAATTTTATTCTTTTAGATAGAATGTACTTTGTATAAAAACAGTGAAATTCGATGATAAGTTTAATAAGTTTTTCTAAGAAAAAGAATCTCTTGTTATATCGTGAATACTCCTGTTGAAAGAAGTACTGCAGAGGCTATCGCCAATATAACCAATACCAACGCTAGGCCAAACTCAGTTATTGTAAATACGCGTGCTTTCTCGAGTTGTTGGTCTTTGATGCGTGATGTATTTTCTTTTCGTGCAACCAAGTATACGATGAGTCCGATGGTATATACAATAGACGACATCATGATCAGTTGCCAGCCTGCGGCATAGAGCAGCCAGATACAGAAAACGATTGCCATGATGGCGATCACACTATTTCCGATTGCTGATTTGCGACTTTCGAAAGTAATGCTTTTGTTTTGTATGCTTTTAAGTAAGAATAGTCCGCTAAATAAATAAGTGGGTAGAATCATTACGCCGGTTAATGTAATAGCGGCGATGTATACATTCGACGCGGTTACTACCATGATCATAAACAGTTCCATTAATATGCTCGAGCAAAAGAGTGCGTAGGTAGGTGACTCGTTTTTATTTTCATGAGCAAGAAAACGCGGCATGATCTTCAATCGTGCTGCGGTAGAAGGTACCTCACTCACAATAATGGTCCATGAAATCCATCCGCCCAATAATGAAACAATGACTGCTCCTGCAATGTATACGATTCCCCATTGTCCCACCAAGGCTTTGAGTACATAACCGATCGATGGATCGGATAATGTTGCCATTTCTGCCCGAGGGAGTGCACCATAAGAGAGTGTGCTGATGAGCAAATAAATGACAAGCGAACAAAGAAAGCCAATGACGCTAGCTTTACCAACGTCGCTCTTTTTGCGTGCTCGGTTTGCAACAATTACGGCTCCTTCAATACCGATAAAGGCCCAAAGGGTGATAAACATCGAATTGCGAATTTGATCGGCAATGGTACCAATGTTTTGCGTTTCGCCCCAAAAGTCTCCTTCAAACAAATGGATTTTATCGTGTGTAAGCAGTATGCCGATGATGAGAGTAATGGAAAGGAACTTCAAGATTGAGATGACGGTATTGATAATAGAAGCTCCTCTGATACCGGCCGAAACGATAAAGAACATAATCCAGATAAAGCACGAACCGAAAAGAATGGTTTCGATTCCATGATTGAGTAGTACCGGAAAGAAGTAGCCAAAAGCATCATTGAGTAGCACGGCCAAGGCCACATTACCCATTGCCGCAGCCATCCAATAGCCCCAAGCCATATTGAATCCGATGTAATTTCCGAAGCCTTCTTCGGCATATTGATAAATACCGGAGTTTAGATCGGGCCTTTTGTCTGCAAGTATCTTGAACGTTAATGCCAGAAAAAGAATACCTGCACCTGTGATGCACCACGAAAGGATGGAAGGTCCGATCGCAGATACCGATGCTAGGTTTTGAGGGAGATTGTATACGGCTCCGCCGATGATGGAGCCGAAAACAATAGCGGTAAGGCCTACCAATCCGAGTTTGTCTTTATGTAATTCCATAGGATGTTTCTTTTACATCTAACAAAAAGAGCATGGGCTTGGTTTGAGTTACCAAGTATTAAGAATGTGTACAGAACTATAATGAGGCAATAGTGCAACCTTGTTTGATGCGATCGGCCATTCCGATTCCGTCTCGAATGTTTCCCGCTAGAATCAACCCTTTGTATTGTTGTTGGATTTGGTATATCATTTTATAGCGAAGCTCTGAGTCTGCTCGGTATTGAGGTATTGCTTTCTCGTACTTAAAAACATGTAGCATTTCAATGTCTTCAGTACGTAGATGAAGCATTTGCTCCAATTCGTAGTAGATCAGTTGGCGAATCTCTCCGGTCGATTTGTTTAGTGTTTCGGGGTGTTTTACTCCTCCCATAAAGAAGGAAAAGAGTACAGAGCCTTCGGGACTTCTTTCTCTAAAGCATGCAGAAGGGTATAAGATTCCGAGTACGTTTCGGTTCTCGATCGAAGGAACGAGTCCGCCAAAGGCATTGAACTGTGATTGGTTTGTTGCTTTTACACCAACCGATGCTTGTATTACGGGTGCATAAACCAGACTAGAAATCGGCTCTAGCATTGTTTTGTCTACAAAAGGAAGTAGGGATTCGAGTTCGAAACCGGGCACGGTAGTTATTACTTTTTGCGCTTTGATGTGTTGCGGTTTGCCTTTGTACATAAAGGAAACCTTCCATGCATCACCATCGGGCATAATGGTAACACTGCTACATCCCAGCTGTATCGCATCCGAAGGAAGCTGAGATGCGAGTGCTTTTACAATGGCTTCGAGTCCGCCTTTTGCTGAAAAAACATCTTTGGTTACCTTTTTATCAGCTTCGGTTTGTGTTTTCTTTTTGGCGATTGCTCCACGAATAAAACTGCCATGGTTTTGCTCGAGGTTGTAGAGTTTAGGCAACGCAAATCGGGTGACAAGCTGATGAGCATCTCCGGCGTAGATGCCGGATAGAAAGGGGTCTACAGCATAGTTGAGAAAACTTTTGCCCAATCGACGACGAGCCAAAGCGCCTACCGACTCGTTCTTATCAGTTCCTTTTGATCGGAATGGCTCGCCAAGTATACGAAACTTATCGTACCATGAAAAAAGGGGGGTAGCGATGGCTGAAGAAAGATTATGAGGAAGTGCGTGAAACTGACCGGCTTTCCAGATCAATCGTTTCTTTGCCTGCTGATTGGCTATCTCTATTTCACAATCATCTGCTAACGTCTCGAATAGATTGATTGCTTCTATATTAGACAAAACTCCTGTATTTGGTCCGGCCTCGAAGGTATATCCATTCTCGTGTAAGGTTTTGATTTGTCCTCCAATGCGTTCTTCCTTTTCGATCACAACAACTTGTTTACCTTGTTGAGCATGCATATAAGCAGTGGTAAGTCCGGTAAGTCCGGCTCCGATCACAACCACATCGGTAGTTTGATTTGTAGTTTCCATCTTTCTTGTTTATACGGGTTTCGAAAAAGATTTGCTGTTGTTGATCATCAATTTATCGAGGCTTGCGGCAACATTGCGCAAAAAGACCAATTGCTCAGGGTGCATAGTGATCTCTTCGTCGTTGAATGCAATAATTCCGTCTGAAGCAAGTTCGGCTAATGCTGTTTCGGAATAGGCCGTCGCAGCCTTTAATTGTTGGGTAGTAACGTGAAGTTGTTGTGCCAGTTTTTCCCAGTTGAGGCGGTTGTTACACATAAGAGATGTGATCACCTCGCGTGTAAGTTGCTCGTCTGTAGTGAGGCGATACCCTTTGCAGATAGGAAGCTCTCCGTTTTCTACAGTGGTTATGTATTCGGCAATATTCTTCGTGTTTTGCGCATAGGCACCGGCGAGCTGGCTGATTCCTGTTACGCCAAAAGCATATACCTGACCAGTAGTTTCGCGAGTGCAGTAGCCTTGAAAGTTACGATGAAGTTCATGGTTTTCTGTTGCTCTATGTAGTGCATCATTTGGTAGCACAAAGTGATCGAGTCCGATGCTCTTGTATCCTGCCTCTTCGAGTAGTTGCTTGGCTGTATCGAAGATCGCACTTTTTTCTTGCGCAGAAGGAAGTCCAGCCTTTTCGAGCTGCAATTGTAATTTGTTTACCCAAGGGACGTGAGCATACGAAAAGGTGACGATGCGGTCGGGCTTCAAAGCGATGGCTTGTTGTATGGTATTTGCAAACGACTCTACGGTTTGATGAGGCAATCCATAAATAAAGTCCATGTTGACTCCTGCGTTTGCCGCACGAAGGATTTCAAAGATCTCTGCCGGTGGAAGGAGCGATTTTCTGCGATTGGCGGTTTTAAGTACTTGCTCGTTCAGGTCTTGTATTCCGATACTAAAGCGATTAAATCCTGCTTGGGTGAGGGCTACCCAAGCAGCGTTGTCTAGATATCCCGGATGACATTCGATGGCAATTTCGGGATTCTCTACGCAGTCGAACTTCGAAAGTAATAAGTCGTTGATCTCTTTTAGATAATGTACAGGTATGGCTGTGGGGCTACCACCGCCGTAATGAATTTGAGAGATCTTTCTGGCTTTATCGATTCGTTGGCAAACGAGCGCTATTTCTTTTTTTACAGCAGTAATGTAACGTTCTATTTCTTCGTTACATGCCATAGCGAATGAGTTGCATCCGCAATAAAAGCAAAGGTGCTTGCAGTATGGTATATGTATATAAAATGAAAGTGTTGCAGGCTGTTGATGGTTCGACTCTTCGATCGCTTGCAAATAGTTTGTTGCCGCAAAATCGGTATGGAAGTAATTGGCCGGAGGATAGCTCGTATAGCGAGGTACCGGTATGTTGTATTTTTCGATAAGTTCGTTCTTCATAATTATTCTTGAATAGCTTCGATTAATGTACAATTCGTAGACTCTATGTCTGATGTTTCTTCTTGTTTGGATTCTTTCATTACAACAGTAACGTAGACTAAAGATATCATTGCGATGAAAGTTTCGATAAGAAACAATCCGTTGTATCCGAAATGATCGGCGATGCGTCCACCGATGATTGCCATAAACATGCCACTGAGATGGGTAATAACGGTTTGAATGGTGAAGTCGGTGCCTTCACGTCCGGGTCTTACTTTCAGCATAGCGGAAGTATACACTACGATTGTTGCCATTCCATAACTTCCCCACAAAAGGAAGATTCCTATATAAAGTTGGATTGTGGATGGAGTGTACAAGCTAATTGTATAGAAGTAGGCACAAGTCATTAGAATGAGCCCGGCAAAAGTGATGCGAGTTTTATATAACCCAAGTTTGCGAAGGATAAAACCTCCTGCAAACGAACAAACAAATCCGATAGAAGTTCCTGCAATCCCCGACATAACACCAATCTTTTTCATGTCATAGCCAAGATCGACCATAAATGGTTTCAACATAGCGAGGATACCTATAAGGCCGGAGTAGAAGAAGAATAAAAAGAGAATCTGCTTGCCGATTCCTTTTTGTGTGAAGAATAACAGTACGTCTGCTTTCTTTGCTTTTTGCTTCATCGCTCCGGTATCAATTCCTTTTCCTCGATAGAAATAAAGGGGTATAAGTGCTACCAATACAATCACTGCTAAAAAGGGCAAAATGCGTTCCCATCCAAATTGCTTAAACAATAGAAGTAATAGTCCGCTACCAATCATTGTCCCGGCAAAACTACCCATCGATTGCATACTGTTTGCCAGTGATTTGTCTCGCTTACTAAATGAAAGCACAGCCAATGCATCGGTTGCGATATCTTGTGTTGCAGATGCGATAAATGACGTGATAATAAGTCCGAGTATCACATAAAAGTTTGTCGTGAAATTAAGAAAAGCAACCATAAAGATGATAGATGCATAAATGAGCTCCGATGAGAAGATCCAATACTTATAATGTTTTAGAGTCGTGGAACTGCGGTCTACAAACGGAGACCATAAGAACTTTAGGATCCATGGGAGCTTAATCAATTGCAACATTCCGATGGATGCAAGCGAGAAATTTTCCTGTCGCATCAATACGGGTATTACCGTTGAGAAAAAACTCATCGGTATTGTTTGTGCAATGTACAGGCAAAAGAAGATACCCAGTTTTTTAGTTGTGTTTGCTGATAGCATAATATCGGTATGGTATTTAGAGGTTTAATACGACATTAACTCCACACGTAAATGGTTTACCTCGTTGAGCAAAGGCTTTGTTTTGTGATTCGAAGTAATATGACGTATAGTGCGTGTTTGTAATATTTTTAGCCCAGAGCTCAAGTGTTACGAACGACTTTACATAGGCGACTTTCGCATTAAGAGTTGCGTAAAATGGTTGGTAGTTTTTGTTGTCTTCGTTCCAATATATTTTGCCCACGCCATTGCATTGAGCACTAAAAACAAGTTTGTCACACCAATGGCTGTCCATGATTAGTGAATAATCTGTACTTAATGACAGTGTATGTGATGGGACTAATGGTAACTTATTTCCGGCATAATCGGTGGTTTCGTTGCGTTGATACTTTTTGAATGAGGCATGGGTATATCCATAGTTTGCATTGATGTTCCAATAGCGTATAGGACGTACTTGCATGCTTAGCTCAATACCTTTACTTGATGACTTGCCTGCATTTTTGAGAAGTTGTCCTTTTCCGGTCGATAAGGGTTGGTAGATTTGTTGATTTCTCCAGTCGATGTAGAACAAACAAAAGTCCAAGCTTAGTCTATTGTCAAGGAAGTCTGATTTATACCCTACTTCGTAATTCCAGCTATGCTCTGGCTTAAACGTTTTTTCATCGTCGGTAACAAATGATGTGTTGAATCCTCCTGTTTTGTATCCTTTTGCGATCGATCCGTAGACGTTTTGCTGATCGGTAATTGCATACTGCAATGCCAACTTTGGAAGTAATTGGGTAAAGTTAAGACTTGCATCAAAAGCATCTGTTTGTTCGTTTTTGTCTTGTGTATACTTCATCGCAATATAGTCTGACGATGCATGTTCGTAATCGAATCGTAGACCAAGCACCAATGATAGATTCTTGATAAGAAAATCATTGAATGAAGATTGGTGATACAAAGCTGTTCCGATAGTGGGGTTGTCATACGTTTTATACGTACGCATATTTTGCTTGTGATAATCCATTGTTACACCGTTATCGCTTTTTTGGTAAAAGCCAAACCATCCAAACAGCCATTGATAGTGCGACGAGGTAGCAGACTTGATATTGATCTCTTCCGCAATGGTATTGATGCGTTGTGACTGATTCACAAAGTAGAGGTGAGCAGGAGAGAAGTCTTGGTCGATGTTTTGATCATCGTTTGTGTGTTGAAATGATGTTTGAGCATTTAGCTTAAAACCATTTCCTTTGTAATCAAATGTCAATCCGGCGTTTACCATGTTTCGTTTGTACGAACTGTATTCATCATAGCTTACAGCTCCGGGCTTCATCGTTAAGGTATCGAATTCAGCATATGGATATCCGCCTTGTTTCATGTGCTCGAATGAAGCCGTAAGGTGCATGTCTAATCGATCAGTAAGATGATTGCTGATACGCATTCGGGCAGAAGCAGAGTTTAGTTTATCAGCTTTCTTTCCTAAATAAGTATTAGTGAAATATCCGTTGTGGTGCTTGTAGCTTCCGGCCAAAGAATAACCGGTCTTCGAACCAAGTGTTCCGAATGTTGAGGCGGAAGCATTCACCATTCCATAACTTCCGGCATCCAATCGTATGTTGGTGCCTTGATAACGAAACGGCGATTTGGTATATACATTTATAATACCACCCATGGTATTTCTACCATACAAGGTGCCTTGAGGACCTCGCAATACTTCGATTCGATCAATTTGGTCGAAGTCGAAATCGAAGGCTGACTTTTCGAAGTATGGAACTCCATCAACATACAATCCGACGGAAGGCGAGTTGATTTTAGATCCAATACCGCGGATATAAACCGGAGAGGTTAATTTTGAGCCATAGTCGGGCA
>JBOFPV010000113.1:0-4096 GCA_051660585.1 Tannerellaceae bacterium | reverse complement strand
CTTGCCGATCTGATCTTGTTTACTTCGGCAATGATGTTTTTATCGTGAGGAGCAATTACCTGAGCACCATCGTCCCAGTATGCTTTGTATCCGTTGTATTCTTTAGGATTGTGAGATGCAGTAAGGATAATACCACTTTGACATCCTAATGTACGGATTGTATAAGACATTTCCGGTGTAGGACGCAAGTCTTCAAAGATGTAAACTTTGATACCGTTTGCGGTGAAGATATCAGCAGAGATCTCAGCAAAGCGACGGCTGTTGTTTCTACAGTCGTAACCGATTACAACTTTAATCTGATCAAGGTGCGCAAATTCTTGTTTCAAGTAATTTGACAATCCTTGAGTAGCTGCTCCAACGGTGTAAATGTTCATTCGATTTGAACCTACGCCCATAATACCGCGCAATCCACCTGTACCAAATTCTAGGTCTTTGTAGAAGGATTCGATAAGTTCTGTCGGGTCTTCATTGTTTAATAGGCGTTCAACCTCAGCTCTGGTTTCTGCGTCATAGCTTTCTGTAAGCCATGATTTCGCTTTACCTATTACCTGAGTAAGTAATGTATTATTCTCCATATTTAATGAATTTTGCTTTAAAAATATAGCGTAACAAAGATAAGAACTAATTATCATCGTACAACAAACAAATATACATTCTGTTTCGAATCTTCATATTAAGTAACAAAACCGAAGTATTATATATTACTGAACGAAAGTTAATAAGCAAAATTTTGTTTGAAAATACGTTCATTGCCGCATTGATCTACGAGCCATACCTCTAGTACGTGTTTGCCCGGAGCTACGCGTGCAGGCTCGATCTTGTAAGTAAGTAACCCCGTTTTTCCGTCGAGCGCAAAAACAACAAACTTCCCGTCGATCTTGCATTTGTAGTCTTGCACACCACTGAGATTATCTCCAATCTTGAGGGTAATCTTTTTGTTTGCAGCCCATTTATCTTTCCCTACGGCCGATATAGAAGGTTTTGCCGTATCGGCGATGATGGTAAATGATCCGAGTTCGCGAATCGAAGCCTCTACCCAACCATTCTTGTAGGTTCCTCCTATCCAGCGCTTACGTCCTTTATCGACCGAAGCTATGCCATAGGCGCGTTTGTTCTCGAGTTTGTCGTCTTCTACCTTTATGCGCACCGTGCCCGACTTGTGCAACGGAATGGGTTTGTCGTTCAAAACATGTACCGATGCATAACCGGCCGTATCGGGCCTTTCTTTGTAAGTAAAGTAAACATGGTCGTACAAGTTGCCTTTGTCAATGTCTAGTTTTACCTTCTTATTTCCGAAGTTATTATCGGCATTGTATTTAAAAATTTTATCATACGTGCGCTCTTCTTTCGAGATGGCTTGTTTCTTTCCCTGCACGGTAAACTTCACCTTCGAGGTATTGCCAAAGTAATCGGACAAGACATAGGTTACGTCATACGGACGCTCTTCGTCTATCTTTACCCAACCTTGCCTTTTTGCTTTCAAGAAACGAAGCTTGTTTCCGTTCTCTACATAGCTTTTGGTTACGAAAGAGCGGTTGGTGCGCCAAAGGTCGTAATCGATCCAAGCATTGAGGTAGCGCGTTTCGTCGAAGCGGTAACGGTCGATACTGCTTTTGAATACGGTATCTTTATCTACTACCAGTGCGATATTTTTTACACCAAATATATTTGACACACCATCCATGTAGTCGTTGGCCTTTACGCCGAAAGCAATTTCACCCCAAGCATTAATGGGTCCTTTGATATGTGGAGAGCCTTTTCCCTTTTGCGGTATTACGTATGGGAATTCCTTTTGTGTAGCAAGTCCGTTTACCACACCTTCGTCTTCTTTAGCGTAAACAACGATCGACTTCAACTTCGGCTTGGTTGAGTCTTTAAACACTGCGGGCAAGTAAGCCAAAGGGTCTAATGGTTCTTCTGTTTTGGTATTGCGAATCTCGAAGTGCAAGTGCGGCCCTCCCGAACTTCCCGAGTTTCCGGCGCGGGCAATCTCTTCGCCCTTTTCCACCTTAATCTCATTTGGTTTCAGGGTAAGGTCTACAGAGAATGTCTCGTTCTTGTACTGATGATCCGATACATACTTTGAGATGGTTTTGTTGAAACGATCCAAGTGTCCGTATACCGACGTAGTACCGTTGGGATGTGTGAGATAAATGGCCAGGCCGTATCCCCAGGGACTTACCGATACACGCGATACGTATCCGTTCATTACGGCAAATACGGGTTTACCCACTACCCCTTGTGTCTTAAAGTCGATACCTGAATGAAAATGATTAGCTCTCAACTCGCCATAATTACCACTTAGCAATGCCGGAATGTTCAACGGCATTTGGTAGTCTTGCTTTTGTCCTTTAGCAACGCCGGCGGCCATTGCAAGTACAAAAACAGCATATTTTAAATTCATATAGTGTTCTCTTCTATTACGTTTCTTACAAATATATCGAAAAACGGGCAATTATTGGCAAATGATCGCTAAACCCTCCTTCATATTTGTATCCGTGATACGTGCGAAAGGGTCTTTTCCCGCCATGCGTGTCATCGCGCGTAAGTAAAAACGGAAATGAAAGCACCTCTCCTTTGGGGATCTTTGCCCGCAAAGGATTATCACCACGAAGCAGGTTTCCCGTCACAATCATTTGATCGAGTTGCGCCCATTCTCCTTGAAACTTATGTGTTCCTCCGCTATGTTGATGGGGATTCTGCACGGCAAACAAATTGTACAATACTTGTGGCGAGAATGGAGGCTCCGGTATTTGAGCTTGAAGGATGCTGGTCATGGACTTGTCGGCAGGGGAGTCGTTGAAGTCTCCCATTACTATACACTGCGGATGGGTTCGTATGGCGCAAATCGAATCTACTTTACTTCGCAATAAAGATGCCACATCGCACCGAAGTACTTCTGTCTGCTTTTGTCCTGCAGATCGGGAAGGAAAGTGGGCTACGAACACGTCGAGTGTATCGCCCGATAGCAACTCCCCGGAAACGTGCAGCAGGTTACGCGTAGTCCGCTTCATTTTCACCGAAAACCGTACTACATACTCCTGATGAGCAATGTACTTAAACAGATCTCGCCGATAAATAAGCGCGCAGTTGATTCCCCGCATGTCATTCCCCTCGGCCGTAATGGATTGGTACAATTCGCTTCGCAAGGGTGTATTTCGAAGGAGGTCGGAAAGGACAGCATTGTTCTCAACCTCGCACAATCCGATCAATGCCGGCGTATCCCATTCTCCGGCAGCAGCAATTACTTTTGCAATCTGATTGAGTTTGGTTTTATACCGGTCGTATTTCCATCCGCGCAAACCTCGCGGGGTAAACTCTTCGTCGGCATGCAGCGAATCATCGCGACAATCAAAAAGATTCTCTACATTGTAGAACATGACATCAAAAGGAAGTGATTTGCTTTCTTGAGCTATCACCTGCATTACTCTGGCTGTAAAGAAACAATAGAATAGGATACTTATTTTCAAGAGTCTTCTGTATTTCATTTTCAAAGCGTTTCAATTTAAGGTATAACTGTATCTGGTTTGCTACAAATATAAATGATATCTTATTTCCGATCTGCCTATCAACTCAAAGAAACCATGCTTCTGTTGTATTTTTTCTTCTTCTTTCTAAAAGAAAAGATTGCTTTATTGATTGGACTTCCCTTGTAATAGTACGATCTTTGTGCCATATAAAAAACAAAACATCTAAAGCATACACCATGATAACAGGAGTTGAAATCAATATGATTGTACCCGATTGTCTCGAAGCGATCAAAGTATACGAGGCTATTTTTGAAGTGGAGAATATACAGAAAACTAACTTAAAAAAGGGGAGCAATGAGGTACTCTTCTCTATATTCGACACGAAACTTCACTTACTTGATGAGAACCCGGACTACATGATGTTTGCACCAAAGGCCGGAGCCCCCATGTCTTCATGGATCAACGTCTACGTCTCGGATATACAACAGACATTTAGTCGTGCAACATCTTCGGGGTGCACAGTCATACAACCTGTAACCGAAGTTCCGATGCTTTGTTTATCGAACGCATTGTTCACTGATCCTTTTGGTTACATTTTGATGCAACATCCAAATGTAACCAAAAGG
>JBOFPV010000112.1:0-35815 GCA_051660585.1 Tannerellaceae bacterium | reverse complement strand
TCCAAATGAGATACGGGTTTAGCTCAGTTGGTAGAGCATCGGTCTCCAAAACCGAGTGTCGGGAGTTCGAGTCTCTCAACCCGTGCAGAAAGCAGCATCGAAAGTGCTGCTTTTTTTATTTATACAATTCCTTTACATTGGGAAAATCCTTTTCTAGTAAATAAAAAAGCTATTATACAAGGAGCCATATAATATGCTTTAGAAAGAGCAATCCTCATTTATATCGTATTTATCACTTCATTATATTCAACTTTTGAAGATAGCAGATGTTTTTAAATAAAATGTTTAGCCATGTTAGTACATCTGTCACCTGAAAGATTTATTCGGTATGTAGCCGATTATCGAGAAGAGAATCTCTGGAAGTTTAAGAATAAAGATCCTATGTTGATCTTGTTTACAAACAATGAACACATATTCGTCAAAGGACTACGAGATATTTATGATCCACTACACAGTTTATATCCGAATTTGAGAACTTACGAAGTAACAGTGCATGAAGAACCTGATATTGCAAAAGCATATGGGATATACACTTTTCCATCAACCATGTTTATATCTGCAACGCACGAAGTGCATATAATGCATGGGTATCTAAGTGTCGATCAGGTAACGGCGGCTATAGGCGAAATTGTTGAAAGATAAAATATACGATTATGATGAACAAAGAGAGTTATGAGCATGATAAGCTCGATACAGAAGAAAGACGAGAATTAACGAATGCTGAGTTTGGATTACCAAAGGAGCGTGCATTTCCGATGCCGGATGCAGCTCATGTTCGAGCGGCAGAATCATATTTTAGATACTGTCCTGATGAAAACAAACCAGAATTAGCAAGAAATATAATTCGTAAAGCTGCAGAGTTTGGGGTAAATGTTCGAAGTGAAACTGTATTAGAGTGGGCTACAAAGTAAAGTTCTATAAGAGTAGATCTATGTGTAGACACTTCTTCTACGAAATCTAGCTTTAGCTAAAATGAAGAAATACTAATATAACATACATTCGGATTATGAAATTATTACCACTTAAAGGAGCAAAAACCACCGATCTCAGTCTTTATGGAATCATTCTTACATTAGGTGTTGTTTTTGGAGATTTAGGTACTTCTCCACTATATACCATGCAAGGAATACTTAACGCAACCAATAAAGTTGATGAGAATTTTGTATTAGGAGCACTTTCTTGTGTTTTTTGGACGCTTACATTGCAAACAACAGTCAAGTATGTCCTTATTGCGCTTCGAGCGCGAAATAACGGAGAAGGTGGTATCCTAACACTTTTTACACTCGTAAAGAAAAACCGAAGATGGACCTATATTATAGGGATATTAGGAGCTTGTGCTTTATTAGGAGATGGAGTCATCACACCATCCATAACCGTTACATCAGCTATGGAAGGGGTTAAGATATTCGCACCTTCAACCCATGTCGTATTCTTTGTGCTGATCATATTAACAGTTCTTTTCGCATCACAACAATTTGGAATAGTTTCTATTGCAAAGTATTACGGACCTATTATGGTGCTATGGTTTGCAATGATCGGAGTTCTCGGCTTTATACAATTAATTGAAATGCCTTCTATTTTAAAAGCATTGAATCCATATTATGCATATCATATTATCACAGACTACCCCCAAGCTCTAGTTTTATTAGGAGCAGTGTTCTTATGTACCACGGGCGCAGAAGCACTATATTCTGATATTGGACAATGCGGGTATGCAAACATTCGTTATTCATGGATTTATGTGAAAGTAACACTCTTGCTTAGTTATTTTGGTCAAGGAGTATGGGCTTTGAAACATTTAGTATTAGAAAATGCTCCGGGCAATGTGAATCCATTTTTTTCCATTATGCCCAATTGGTTCCTTCCAATAGGAGTCATTATTTCTACAATGGCCGCGATTATTGCCAGTCAAGCATTAATCACAGGATCTTTTTCTGTCGTTAGTGAAGCAATCTCGCTCAAGTTTTTCCCAAAGATCCGTATCAACTATCCTACCAATATAAAAGGTCAGATGTATATTCCATTGATCAATTGGACACTTTATCTTCTATGCCTCTTTGTTGTGTTTTATTTCCAGAACTCTAACGCAATGCAATCAGCCTATGGAGTATCCATCACCATTGCAATGCTTATGACATCGGTATTGCTCACATTATATATAAAAGATAAGCTATCGATACATTGGGCAATTCTATATGCCGTGATCTACTTTACGATAGAGATTGTATTCTTTACGGCCAATATTACTAAATTCTTCTCCGGTGGATGGTTTACAATTGTACTTACAATGGTATTTTCTTCAATCATGTATACATGGTATAAGGGAGGAATATTTACTTCTAAATACATGGCATTCAAAAGCTTCTCAGGCTTTAAAGATATCTTGATTGCGCTGAGCAACGACGAAACAGTGCCAAAGTATGCATCTCACTTGATATATATGAGCGAATCGGCTAGTGATGGCTTAGTAGAAAATAAGATCTTATATTCTATTTTGCGCAAAGGTCCTAAGCGAGCAGATACATATTGGTTTGTGCATGTAGAGATCGCCGAAGATGATCCGCATAAACTTGAATATAGTGTTGATGCGATCGAGCCGGGTAAGTTATATCGTATCAACATGTATCTTGGATACAAAGTTCCGACAAAGGTCAATTTCTATTTTAATAAGATCCTAGACGATATGATTGCTGATAATGAGATCAATATGGTTAGTACATATCCCTCGTTGAAGAAATACAATGTAATGACCGATCTGGTATTTATAATGATAGAAGTGGAGCCTGAGCGAGATTATGTATTATCTTTCTTAAAGCAAATCATGGTCAATTATTACTTCCTGATCAAGCGTACCATTGTAAATGAAAGTAAATCATACGGACTAGATCCTTCTCATACACATTATGAGAAAGTTCCGTTCTTCCATACAAGCGAATTGAAAGAAGACTCGATAGAAGAGATTCAACAACTCAACGAGCTTGAAAGTGGAGGAGAACAAGATTATCAAAACATGACATTGGTTCGTATCAAATAAAGAATCGATAGCGGTCATTTACTTCGTTTGTGTAGTAAATGACCGCTTTTTCCATTCAAGCAGATAATCTATATGTGTTACTCCAACATATAGATACAAATTATTACATATATGTTTGCTCTATTCTAATAGAATATATACTTTCGAAGAGTCAAACTAAACAGAGATTTAATTATCCTTCATTAGCGGCGTCAAAAGATTCGTTGTAGTGCATTAAGAGAATAAATAGAATGAAGAGCCTGATAAAGTTGGTACTTGCCGGATTTATAGTCGCAATTACGCTATACAATTTTGGGAATAGAATAGAACGATATTATAATCGCTCAGGTCGTTATGTTGTTGTTACAGATTCTATTACGAAGGCAGATCCTTCGTTGAAAAGAAAGAATATATCACTTATAGAGGAGTTTCCGATTTGTGTGGCAGATGATACGTTGTATTCGTTATATGAAAAAATAGATAGTGCTGAATTTCTGCTCGACGCAAAAGGAGCACTTAAACAAAGAACTGCAAGTTCAAAGCGTTTTGTCGATTATGTTGTATCGGGAAGTCCCACAAAATATCTTCAATTAATTGATTCAGTACAAGAGCTTACGATTATTCATCGATTTGCTCATCAAATAAAAGGCGAAACCCACTTCTTTATTTTAGGACGTAAAGACAAACAAAAAGGATTGCCAATCTATTTGTTATCAAAAAATATTGACACAGATTCATGCTATACGTATGAGAATGCAGATCTCGAATATGTAAGTGCACGTGATGAATTGTCTGCAATTGACGGATACGAAAGAGAATTCTCGGGAATTGTTGTAAACGACCGTTATAACTCGGTTGTGTTTCGATTTGAAAGAATGGCCTCTTCGGGCAATACATTTCCGGTATACATTCGTTTCGATGGTTCGCGTTTTAATGAAGTCGATTTATCAACAATCGTTTATGCCGGTAACAAGAACGAGCCAAGAGCGAAAGAAACATCAAATACCCTTTCCATAAACTATTAATACAAACATAGTGAACTTCGAATCGTCCGACCGCCATCAGACGATTCTGTTATAGTGAAGATTAAATCGTTTGATGCCGATCAAACGATTTAATCTTCACTTGTTTTCTATATCATAAAAGCGGAGCAGATCAGAACCCATAGAGATGATTCATTTGTGCCACTGCAATGACTGAGAATAATTGCAATAGAAGGTTCAGCTCAAGGTGCTGATTTTCGTAGTAGCGGATTGGATGTTTTATTCAAAATGTTTATTTTTACAGAAAACAAATATCATAAAAATACCGATATCACTAAAGTTATTGACATCGTTACTGTAAATTCATAAAAATTCAGTATGTTTGTAATAACTTTAACTGAACAACACTAATAGAATAGAAAATGCAAGTGAAAAACAGACAACTTTGGATGTCTTTGATGGGATGTTTTGCTCTTAGTACTTCTCTTTGGGCGCAGCGTACAGAACAGCTTCTTGAAAAGAACTGGAAGTTTACCCGTGAAGACAATCCTGAATTTATTCAACCTACATTTAACGACGCAAAGTGGCAAAATGTGAGAGTACCTCACGATTGGGCTATTTACGGACCATTTAGTGCTCAGAACGACAAGCAAAATGTCGCCATTGCTCAAGACGGACAAAAAGATGCGATGGAACATGCTGGTCGCACAGGCGGACTTCCGTTTGTAGGAGTAGGTTGGTATCGTACCGAATTTGAGTTGCCCGATTTTACAGAAGGAAAGAAAGCTACTGTAATTTTTGACGGAGCAATGAGCCGTGCCAAGGTATATATCAACGGACAAGAAGTAGGCTTTTGGCCATACGGATACAATACATTCCATTTTGATATTACTCCATATGTTAAACCGGGACAAAAGAACACAATGGCAGTTCGTCTTGAAAACATGCCCGAGTCTTCACGTTGGTATCCCGGAGCAGGTATCTATAGAAACGTTCATGTTATCGTAACCGAAGATGCGTATATCCCGGTTTGGGGTACATACGTTACTACTCCAGAGGTAAACAAAGACTTTGCGAAAGTAAAGATTCAAACAAAGGTTGCTAAACCTGAAAACAAAGCATATTCAAACTATACACTCGAAACAGCAATTAAAGCTCCGAATGGAGAAGTGGTAGCTACATCGAAACAACAACTGACCAAGTACGACGGTAATGGCGTGGAACAACAGCTTATTGTTGACAAGCCACAGCTATGGGATCTTGATAATCCGCATTTGTACACAGCAGAGACTAAGTTGTATGAAAATGGAGACTTGAAAGACGAATACAATACAACGTTTGGTATTCGTACGGTTCAAATTATTCCTAACCAAGGCTTCTTCCTTAATGGTGAGAAGACTGTATTCAAGGGTGTATGTAATCACCACGACTTGGGTCCGTTGGGCGCAGCTGTAAACGAAGCAGCTATTCGTCGTCAAATTCGTATCATGAAAGATATGGGTTGTAATGCTATCCGTACGTCACACAACATGCCGGCACCAGAGCTTGTAAAAGCTTGTGATGAAATGGGTATGATGTTGATGTGTGAGAGTTTCGACGAATGGAAGCAACCAAAAGTACACAATGGTTACAACTTATTCTTCGATGAATGGGCAGAAAAAGATATGGTAAACCTTATCCATAATTTCCGCAACAACCCAAGTGTGGTAATGTGGTGTATCGGAAATGAGGTTCCAGAGCAATATACTGCAAATGGGGAGAAAGTGGCACGTTTCCTTCAAGATATTTGTCACAGAGAAGACCCAACACGTCCGGTTACGCAAGGTATGGATAATCCGCATGCGGTTATCAATAACAACTTCGCGGCTGTGATGGAAGTTGCAGGGTTCAACTATCGCCCTCATATGTATCCGGAGAACTATAGCAAACTTCCACAACAAATTATCTTAGGTAGTGAAACTGCTTCTACTGTTAGTTCGCGTGGAGTATATAAATTTCCGGTAGAACGCGTGGCTATGAAAACCTACGACGATCACCAAAGTTCTTCGTATGATGTGGAACACTGTTCTTGGTCTAATCTTCCTGAGGATGATTTTATCCAGCACGAAGACTTACCATATTGCATCGGTGAATTCGTTTGGACTGGTTTTGATTACTTAGGTGAGCCAACTCCATACTACACAAACTGGCCAAGTCACAGTTCGCTGTTTGGTATCGTCGACTTAGCAGGTATTCCTAAAGATCGCTTCTATTTGTATAGAAGTCACTGGAACAAGAACGAAGAAACACTTCACGTACTTCCTCACTGGACATGGACAGGTCGCGAAGGTGAAGTAACACCAATCTTTGTATATACAAACTATCCTTCGGCCGAAGTATTTATCAATGGCAAAAGTCAAGGTAAGAAAACAAAAGATTTGAGTGTGAAGCTTGAAGGTTCATATACTGACGAAGCAAAAGCATCATTTGAACGTCAAAAGCGTTACCGTTTGATGTGGATGGATACACGTTATGAGCCGGGAACTGTAAAGGTTGTTGCATACGATGAAAATGGCAAAGCAGTAGCTGAGACGGAAGTACATACTGCTGGCAAACCATATAAGATCGAGCTTTCGGCTGATAGAAATGAAATTCAGGCAGATGGTCGCGATATCTCATTTATTAATGTGAAAGTTGTAGATAAAGACGGTAATTTGTGTCCGGATGCTACAAACCAAATCCGTTTCAAGGTAAAAGGACAAGGTGCGTTTAAAGCTGTAGCTAACGGTAATCCGGTAAGTTTGGAATCGTTCCAAGAGCCTAAGATGAAGGTATTCAGCGGCCAACTTACAGCATTGATTCAAAGCTCGGAAGATAGCGGAGCAATGGAGCTCGAAGCTTCTTCTCCAGGATTGAAAAGTGCAAAGATCAAAGTTGTGACGAAGTAATTCGTTTCACACTCATAGTATATAAAAAAAGAGGAGATTCGTAGTGGATCTCCTCTTTTTTGTTATCTGTATCAAATTATTCAAAACTCGTGAATACTTGAATTGTCTACGAAATGGATTAACTCTGTTTTCAAATCTTTCGAGTCGAGGTTTTTTGACAATGTAAAGAATGCATGTTTATCGATACACGAATCATAAAGTGAGATAAATGCATCTAGCTTAGCTTTCTCACAAGTGATAGAAGTAGTCAATTGTCTGATTTCATTTACTGAAAAATAATGTTGGGTAGACAATTGTCGCGCTACGCTTAGTTTTTGCTCATCTGTATCGGTGTCGTTTATTGCCGCATACGGATCATTTGATAAATGTTCTGATACAATGCATACGGAAGTTTCTGTATAATATGTCCCATCAATTGTGCTTGCATTTGCAGCAGTAATTAGTATGAATGAGCCGAGAAGTGTCAAGAAGCTTTTAGTCATAAAGTATTATTTTAAGTTGTTATTGAGAGGTCGTAATATATTTATAATTTGAAAAATTAGCAAATTGTTTACTTTGAGACTGAAAGATTTTGTGTTTTTTCTTCATCAGTTTGTCTACAAGCTCTATTTTTGCCTTAGAAATTCATAAAAGAAGATATACTTTCACTTCATGGAAATTAAATACGCAGTAATTGGGACCGGTGCAATCGGTGGATACTATGGAGCCAAATTGGCGCAACACAATAAAGATGTACATTTCTTGTTATACAGTGATTATGATCATGTAAAAAACAATGGGCTCAAAATAGAGTCGTGTGATGGAGATTTTGAACTTAAGCATCCCAATATATACAATGATATTGGGCAAATGCCTAAGTGTGATGTGATTTTGGTAGCATTGAAGACTACACAAAATGAGGTGTTGAAAGATTATCTTCCACATATCACACATAGTAAGAGTATTGTAATTATGATACAAAATGGGCTGGGAGTAGAGCGTGATCTTGCAAACTGGTTGCCGGATTTACATGTGTGCGGTGCATTAGCATTTATAGCGGCAACTAAAATTGGAAAAGGGTTTATCAAACATATAGACTTAGGACGTATTATGATTGGTGCATACAATTTCGAGAGAAATGAACTGTTGCAACAGGTTATTGCTGATTTTAATGAATCAGGAATACCGGCTAAATTATCTGACGATTTGCAACGTGCTCGCTGGGAAAAACTTGTATGGAATATCGCTTTTAATGGTCCTACTGTAGTGCTCAATGCTTTGACAGATAAACTGATGAAGAATGAATCATCCCGAAAGATGGTATATGATTTAATGCTTGAAGTTATAAAAGGTGCACAAGTCACAGGTGTAGCTATAGAGGAGACGTATGCAGACAAAATGATGGCAATGACCGATAAAATGAAGCCGTATGCCCCTAGTATGAAAGTTGATTTTGATCACAAACGAGCAATGGAAATCAGATATATTTATACTGTACCTGTAGAAGTAGCTAAAGCTTCGGGTTATCACATGAAGAAGGTAGAACAGATTGAAGAGCAGCTTCGTTTTATAGCTGAAAGATAGTATAATAAAAAAACCTCTTATCCGAATCACTTATGTTAAAACTGATCGGGTGGGAGGCTTTTTTAGTTTTTATAATAGATTTATTTCTTTGTGTCGATATACTGACGAAGTTGCTGTATTTTATCTGTATTGATAAAGTCGAAGTTGAGCGTTATAAATTGATCCCAAGCTGCTTCGTTGTCGGGACATCCCCACAGTCGTGCCGGAATATTCATTTGATGGGCATTGGAAACGAAAGTTTCTATGTTTTGCTTATCCGTTTCCGGTATAGCTCCATAACCAGGCCATTTGGCATGGTTTGCATACGAATCGCTAATCATTCCGAGGCGTTCTTGTTGCTTTGGGGTATAACTTCGTTGAGGACGACCGTCGAAAAAGATTATCGAATCATACTTGTCAAAAAGATCTGCCGGAGGTATTGATCCGCTGATAACAACTTTTACTGCGCCTGAGTTATTGTTGCTATCGAAACAAGCTTTATGTTCTAATAATTGCTTTTCAAGAACGGGAAGTGTGCTTTCATGATCGGTCTTCAAATCGATCAATAGTTGCAACGGTGTGCCATCTGAATAAATCTGATTGTTTTGTTTTTGCATCAATTCAACAATCGGATTAAGATAAAGAGCCTTGAATGTTCGAGTCGAGTCTATCTTTTCCTTGTCGTGAGCAACATATAATTCTCCATTTACAAGGAATATATCTGCCTCGATTGAGGCAAACTTATGTTCGTAGGCTAAATAGAATGGTCTTGCCTGCTCATAATCATTGTGTGAGTGCAGCTTTACTTGTGCCGACATTGTGGTGCAGCATCCCAAAAATAAAGAGAAAAAATGAATTAGCTTCATGTGTTTGTTTTCTGTTTTTTTACAAGACAAAGTAATATAAAATAGATTGCAATTCGATTTCAACAGAGTTACGACTGTATGTTTAATCAATCACCTTTTTGAGCTGAAGCCCCAGTTTATCATATCCTTTCTCGTTGGGGTGTAGTCCGTCTTTAAACAATGCCTCATTGATTGTATTGCTTTTTGTATTTAATAATACCGAACCAACTTCTGCAAAGAGAATGTTGAGACGATTGCATTCAGAAGCAAGAAGAGTGTTGATAGTTTGTATTCTATCTTCCATCGCTCTGCGAGGAAGTAGTCCCAATACGGTCAACTTTGCTTCAGGTTGTAAGGCCTTGATCTGTTGTGCCAGGTTGATTATGCCCTCGACAATGTCTTCATTTGTATCTTCTTCTAGGTTGTTTGTTCCGATCTTCAAAAGAATCTGTTTGGCCGAATAGCCTGATAATGCTCCATGTTGTACTCTCCAGAGTGCATTTTCTATCTTGTCCCATCCCGATCCCATGTTTAGAACAGTTTTGTTTCCAAATGCTTTTTTCCAACCAAGTGTGTCAGTCACAATAGGAGCTGTAGGTATTCCATTCCAGTAATGAAGAATAGAGTTGCCTATGATGATTACTTCCGGAGTTTCTTCTTTTATCTGACTTAATGTGTTTTCATATCGTTCATTCCATTCATAAAGCTCAGGCTCACGTCTTTGTCGGCATGCAATTGTAGTTTTGCATTGTCCCTTTTGCAAGTTTAGAATAGAGCGAATTGCTTTTTCATATGCCGTTGCATATTCAACCATACCAAGATCTGTAGGATGCACTCCGTCTACGGTACCATCATTACTCATATTTATATCTTGTTTCGATAAATAGTAGATATGATCGTATTTATCTTTTACTTTAAGATAAGCAGTATATTGTTGTTTATTGATGTTTTCGACTTCTTTATTTCTTGACGAAGAGTATAACTGATCAGGGTATCCGGCATGATCTACAAGTAAGATTGGAGTACTACTCTTTTGGCGTATTGATGATATACTGCTTTCTACAAGCGAATCAATGGATAGCTCTTTCTTGCCAATGAGGTTAGGTAAGTTATCAAGTATAATCAACCTGGAATCGATTGTGTTGATGATATTCAATACTGGTTTTTCAAGAAAAGCATTTCCTGAGAATCCTAAGTTAATTATTGGCATATCGAGTTGGCGTTGCAAGATGTTGCTCCATGCCATTCCCGGACGTGAAGCACAAGCTCCTTGAGCAATCGATGTTCCATATACTACGATAGGAAGTTGATTACTTCTATTTTCAAATTTGAACTCTGAAGATTCATCTGCTCCTATTTCCATCCATTTCACACCATTATATAGCGGGAGAAAAAGAGTGAATTCGTTACCTTTATTATGGGTATTAGTGTACTCTACAACCGGAAAATTATATGTAATGGTATCCCCAAAAGCATATTTGCCTGCACACCAGATCTGTTTGCCATTGCAATCGCGCATGTATAGATCTATTCCGCTAACACCTGTTGCTGGCATGTGTGGCATTGATAGACCTCCTTTTACTTGATATCGGATTTTTATATCGGGAGAGTTGGTGATGAAATTGATATAGAGTCCGGCTGTATTTTGAGATAAGTTCCAAACAGCCTCACGTAGGTTGGTTTGCTCAGAAGGTTGAATGCGTAGAAACGTATTCGCAGCATCGGGAGTAAAACTGTTTCCATTTATAACAGTTTGCTTTTGAATAGCCGGATTGTGCCACTGTGTTTGAGCAAATGTACTCGACGCGAAGAGCGAATAGATAAAGAAATGTAGTGTTCTGTTCATGGTTGATATCGTTGTGTTTAATAGCAAAGATAGATAAATAATATTTTAACGAAGTGGTTCGATGATCTTGTATTTATATAACTTTGTGCTGAAAGGCAGATTACGAATAGCATGATCTTGAATTATATTTATATGAGAAGTAAATCAGGTGTTTTAGTTTATATTTTTTCTTTTGTATGCGGTGTTGCTCATCCAATATCCAAAGCTTCAATAGACTCTATTCATGCGAAAAGTAGTGATGCTGGGGTGTTCTTTTTTCCTTCTTTTGTCAATTTGCCTAAGGAAATATTCTTCACAAAACCAATATATTTTATTGATAACCAAAAGCAGTCTGATGACAATAATAAAGGATTTTTGAATTATGCTCGTATGATCATTGATAATAATTATCCAACAGGGATATTTATACTGGATGAGACTGTGTTTTGTGATGAAAAGGATAGGGGAGTTGATAATTCAGGTTTTCATAAGGTGATGGCGATTACGGACTCTTTGCATATAATGGGCTTTGATGTCATGTTAAGAATATGTCCACTCACAGAATCAAATAGAATACAGAAGGATCTAAAAGCTCGATTAGATAAATTTTATTCAGAATATAAGTTTGATGGTTTCTTATTTGATCTGGGTAAACAATCATTAAAGGATATCGAATACTTACTGCATGATTCGAAAATTTATTCTGAGTTTATGACTCAGAATAAAAGAGAAGGAGGAGAGATACAATCATCAAATTCACCACTGTGCTTAGCCAGATATGAAGATGCATCTTTCAATATTCAGTTAAATACAGAGGGGAATACCTGGAATTTATTGTCTTGTTTGATATCAAAAACAATAGATGTGGATTTACAGCAAATGTTTGCTTTTCCCGATATAATAGATGATTCTTGCTTCACAGCAAATGTAGATTCACTTGATCAGAAATCAATGGTGCGCTTATGTCAAATGCAATCCATGATGCCAATAATTCAATTTCCATTGATTTTATTGAATGTCCTAGATCCAAAATATAAAGCTATTTGTGGACAATATCTTCGTTTTCATGGGCAAATGAAAAGATATCTATTGCAGTTGGCTTTACATTCGTTTGACTCTAAGATACCAATGATACAGCATATGGATCAGGTCTTTCCAAATCAAGGTTTCTCAGCATGTACCAATCAATTTATGCTCGGTGCTCATTATTTAGTTGCTCCTGTTGTAACTTCGGGTAATCGACGAATTGTAAGACTACCAAAAGGAATATGGAGAGATGATGAAGGTGCTGTTTTTAAAGGTCCTAAAATATTAGAAATTGAAGTGCCAATTAATAGACTCCCATTTTATGAGCGAATAAACTGAGTCGAATATTTAAAATAATAAAGCCGGACTAACCATGCATTAATCCGGCTTTATTATTTTATTCGCTTGAAACAAACTCTTTCCAGGCATAATACCATTGTATTGACTCTGAGCAATCGACAAACTCGTCGATTTGTACAGAGTAATGATTCTTTTCAACAGATTTTATAGGCATCTCGTCTAATATCTTCACAACTGTAGCTTTATTTATTCGGCCATATACAATCACTTGATCTTCTATTTTTTCATTGTAGATCAAAGTGTCAGGATACAATTGTGAAAGAAAATAAAGAGAACGGTCGTATGCGCACCATTCGTCGCCTACGTGAAAAATATGAGCGACATTATTCTGTGAGCTCATTGTCAGAATGCTGTCCATCAATTTAATGTCAGGCATTAAGTTTAAGGCTGTTTCCATGTATATACGCTGTAATTAAGTTGTTGATGCGTGCTTATTGGATAAAGCGAATTAATGATGTTCTTTTAATCTATTACTTTTGGTCGATTGTTGGAAACAATCTGACACCAAAAATAAATATATGAATACACTTATCCAATAGTTTAATGTATATATTTTCTTTGAAAAGGCTTATTAAATAATTAATTATCAAACTAACGTCGAGTTGTAGAGATAAGGTTGTGAAAATCACAAAAAACTTTCGCAAAAAAGATGTCTAGATAATAATTATACAATAAAGTAATAAATCAAGAGAATAAGATCAATATTTGTGGTAGTTATCTCTTTTTTGTTTCTTTGTGCAAAACACGAATAAAATACTAATCCTTTTTTTACAAATGAATATTATTGGTCTTTTGCTTTCCTTATTAGTTATTGGAGGAGTAGCCTTTTTCTTATTTCGAAATTTTTATGCACAAGCTGTATTGCTTATTGGTGGGTTAATTTTAATAACAGCTGCTTTATTTTTAGAGGGTGAAGATATCGTTTTTGCGAACATAGGTAAAGGAGATACGCATTCTACGGTATTCAATTTGATCTCATTGTTTAAAGAGATTGCAGCATCAAAGCTGGCAGGAATTGGACTTTTAATAATGTCGATTGGTGGTTTTGTAAATTACATGAAGCATATTGGTGCTAGTACGGCTTTGGTAGCTATTGCTGTAAAGCCGTTGAAGTTATTTCGTAGATTTCCGTATTTGACTGCTGCTATGCTTATTCCAATTGGGCAATTCCTATTTATGGCTACGCCTTCAGCTGCAGGTTTATCTTTATTATTAATGGTTGCAGTTTATCCCTTGCTTATTCAACTAGGTATTAGTAAGGTTAGTGCTGTAGCTGTGATTACTGCTTGTACAATCTTTGATATGGGACCGGCTTCAGGAAATGTGCATCAGGCAGCTGCATTATCGGGGATGAGTGGAATCGACTATTTTGTAAATTATCAATTGCCGCTTACCGTTCCAGCGATGTGCTTGATGGTTGTTTTATATTTGTTTGTGAATAGATATTTTGATAAGAAAGGTAATTTTGAGATAGAAGAGGTTGAAGGTGAAGAGCTAAAAGCAGATATACCATCATTTTATGCCCTGTTGCCAGTGCTTCCTATTGTAATGCTATTTGCATTTTCAGATTTGTTCGGATCCAAAGTGCATATTAATGCTCCAATTGCAATGATAAGCTCAATGCTTATTACTATGATTGTGGAGATGGTACGACTTCGCGATTTTAAAGTTGTTGCGATGACTAGTAAGAGTTTTTGGGATGGAGCTGCCGATGTTTTTGCATCCGTCGTATCATTAATTATATGTGCCGAGTTTTTTGCAGAAGGAGTAAAGCTTATGGGCTTCATTGATTCTTTAGTGTACATTTCGCAGCATTTAGGTTTTGGTTTTACTGGTTTATCTGGTATCATGACTACTATGATTTTTGGATCGTCAGTGCTTTTAGGAAGTGGCAATGCTTCTTTTTTTGCATTTGGTCCTTTAGTTCCCGATATTGTACAGCAATTAACGACGTCGCCAAGTGAAGTTTTAGATACGGGACGAATGATTGTAACGATGCAACTTGCAGCTAGCACGGGGAGAGCTTTATCCCCAATTGCAGGTTTAATTATTGCAACTTCTGCAATTGCAAAAATATCACCATTTGAAGTAGTGAAGCGAAATGTAATTCCATTGGTAGGAACAACGATTTTTATATTTATATTGAATGTTATTTTAGCTGCATAAATTATAAAATAAAGCAACATGTTGTATATGTCAATATGTTGCTTTATTTTTCTCATGTTGTATTGATTAAAGGAATATATTATGAGAAAAAAAACATCAGAACTGGAGATGGGAGCGTCTTTATTTTTATTGTTCCTAAATTCAACTCACTAATTCAATTTTAGGGAAGGGGTTTAGCAAAAGATATTTAGGAAAAGAATATTTACTCAACGTTTATAGTGATTCTTTGGTGTTGGCCGGCATAAAAAAATACTGATCAGGGGTAGATTTAATTTTAGTTTCAGTGCATTTTGGTGACGAATATTCACATACTCCTTCATCTCGACAACGAGATATTGTCAAATTATTGATTAATTTTGGTGCTGATATTGTTATTGGCCATCACCCTCATGTACTTCAACCAATCGAATGGATTGATAATGCATTAGTGATATATTCACTAGGTAATTATACATCTGGTCAGATTGGTGAAAATAAACGTGTTGGAGTTATGGTAGGTATGGAAATTGTAGAAATTAAAAATAACTCAACATACCGATTCAATACTATCCTACTTTAATATAGTAGATGCGAAGTATAAAGACATAATAAAGAGTGATTCTTTATTAAACATCATAAAGTATGATTATAAACAGTGTACTAGATAATGACTTATATAAGTTTACAGTCTCTAATGCATATATGCAATTGTTTCCCCACGCAAAGGGGCAATTCGCGTTTATTGATAGAGAATCAAGAACTTATACTACGGAAATGCTTGCGGAAATTACTCGCGAAATTGAGTATATGATGCATTTACGTCTTACAGAAACTGAGTTTTTTGCGTTAAGAGAGAAAGTGAGATTTTTACCTCCTAGTTATCTTACATATTTATTGGGACTCAATTTTTTCTCTACAGAGATACAATGTTTTTTGGATGAAGAGAATAAACTAAATATTACTGCAACTGGATATTTATATGAAATTACGCTTTTGGAAGTTCCTATTTTAGCGATTGTTTCAGAAGTTTCAATGCGTCATTTCTCTGGAACTGTTTCAGACGATGTAATAGTTGCATCAACTTTGCCTAAAGCTATCTTTACACAAGATCAAGAAATACCTTTAGCTGAATTTGGTACTCGTCGCCGTTTTTCTTATAAAGCACATGATTTAGTAGTAAAAACGTTTAAAGACAATTGTCTCTCTTTCAAAGGTACATCAAATGTGCATTTAGCAATTAAGTATAATGTAAAAGCATTAGGAACTTTTCCTCATGAATGGGTAATGTTTCATGGCGCAATTTTTGGCTATAAACAAGCAAACTATTTGGCTATGGAAAACTGGCTAAAAGTATATGATGGTGATTTAGGCATTACACTTACAGATACTTATACAAGTGATATCTTTTTTAGAAATTTTAGTCGAAAACACGCTAAACTATTTGATGGAGTGAGACAGGATAGTGGAGATGTATATGTTTTTGTTGATAAAGCGGTATCAAGATATAAAGAGCTTGATATTGACCCAATGCATAAAACGATTATTTTTTCTGATGGGCTTACATTAGAAAAGGCTAAAAGTATTCAAGATTATTGTAATGGGAAAATTAAAAGCTCGTTTGGTATTGGAACTCATCTTACTAATGACTTTGGAGGAAAACCTTGCAATATTGTGATGAAGCTTGTAAATTGTCAAATAACATCGAAACAGCCAGTTTATGACACTGTTAAACTTTCAGATGTTGAAGGTAAGCATTTAGGAGATACTCATGAAATTGATTTATGCCTTCGAACGCTTCGCTTGAAGTCGTTAATTCCTTAAATGATACATGTCTTTTTTCAAAATAAAATAGGAGGAAATATATTTCATTTTCCTCCTATTCAATTTTATTTCTTCAAGAAGCAAGTCTTAAGAACAATGCTACTTCCATCAATTTTACAATCTACCTCTTCAGGGTTTTCAGTAAGACGGATACTTTTAACTTTAGTACCACGTTTGATAACCATAGAAGAACCTTTTACTTTAAGGTCTTTGATTACAGTAACAGCGTCACCATCCATCAATTCAGCACCATTGCTATCTTTAGGAGTTAGAGACTCTTCACCTTCATCGTTTCCGTTCCACTCGTAACCACAGTCAGGACATACATAAATTGTTCCGTCAAAATAAGTATTGTCCATTTGGCACTTAGGACAGTTTGAAATTTCGCTCATAGTATATTAATTCGTTATAATGATGCAAAGATACAAATATCTCATAAACAATCAAAATCAATGATTTTAACTAAAAAGAGATTTCTGCTTTGCGAATAAATAGCAGCAGTTATGATTAGAACTCGACAATGAAAGTCTTCTCGAAACCATCATTTAGGATAAAAGCCTTTTCTGACATATCCGTACCTTCTTCACTGTATGCAATAAATCCAAAGTAATAAAGAAATGCATAAACAAAGCGCTTAGCGAAAGTTAGCATAAGCTCTTCTCTATTCTGAGTATTAATCTCCGGGAAGGCATGAAGTAACTTATCAGCCATTTCTTCGATAGTAATCTCATCGCCAGAGTTATAGATCTTTGTAAGCATATATATTGCAAATGGAGAGATAAACTGCGTACAGTTTTTCTGCAAATCATCATTAGAAGTCCAGTCGAACTTATTCATATAAGCACCTAAAATAGGAAGCAAGATATCGAGGCGATCATTTCCCTTCAACGCTTTTTCGCCATTCTTGGTAAGCGAATACTCACCCTTGATCTTTTTTGTAAGGCCGGCAAGGCGACATACATCCTTTACAACCTCAACAAAACAAGCTTTTCCGGCCACGAGTTTCTTTCCAATCTTGAAATCAACAAAAGCACCGGTAGGGTATAACTTCTTGGCAACCGCATCGGGAAGTTCACCTTTGTCTGTCAATTTAATACTACCCTTATCCATTAGCATTTGAAGCAGCGATTCAGCAGTAGTAAGAAAAAACATTCTGTTCAATACAGCATCCTCGATAGGATCTTGAATAAACAACAAACCGCCCTCTTCGAAAGGATGGGTTAGTAATTGCATCATTCTACGTGGAGAAAGGCCGAAAAATGCAGCATTAGGTTTGTTATTATCTTCTTCTTGCATTCTGGTCACTTCCAACTGTGCTTCTTCAAATGTTTCAAATTCTTTACCGTTTACTTCAAACATATCAGATGTTAATTTAAAATACTTATTTCTGCAAAGGTACTACTTTTAGAAGAGTTATGGAAATAAAAGGCTTATGCGTTGACAGATAATATCAATTATACTACCAAAATACGGGAAAAGAGTTGGCCAAGCCCGCAAACATCCTTAAATTAGTCAGCAATATCGAAGTCTTCGGTCGAAGAATTAAATCTTGGCAAATAGCGATTACGCGAAGACAACCATGAATTCACTCTTACATATACCATGAAGCAAACACTATTCATCTATTCATTTGCCCTAGTTGCGGCAACAACCTTTGCGCAAGCTCAATCAAACACAGCGGCGATAAAAGCGAATCTCATCGAGCGGACCTTTTCGTTGAGCGAAGAAACAAAACCTTTCAAGAAGCAGCTCGCCAAGATAGCCAAAGATCCTTACAATGGCGATCAAATGATCAACGAAACCTTTCAGCGGCTTACGCTTTCGAAGGCAGAACAAACCAAGCTACTCGCTTCGCAAAATGACGACGGCTCTTGGCCCGATCTCGACTATAACGATCAGCAACGCTCGGGATGGCAGCCACGCATTCATGCGACACGACTGCTCGCACTCACGCAGGCTTCGTTTGCGGCAAACGGCAAAGAGCAGGCAAAACTCTACAAAGCCATCCTGAAAGGCTTGCGCTATTATCACGGAATCGACCCGAAATGTCCCAACTGGTGGTATAATGAAATCGGTATACCCAAAACCCTCGGGCCGGTATATCTCGTCATGAAAGACCAAATGACAGAAGCAGATCTTGCCAAAGCCCTTGAAATCATGCGTCGATCGCAGATCAAGATGACCGGGCAAAACAAAGTATGGCTGGCCGGCAATACCTTGATGCGCGCATTGATTGAGGAAAACGAACCGCTGATCAAGCAGGCGCGCGATACCATTGCTGCGGAAATACGCGTGGGAGAGGCCGAAGGAATCAAAAGCGACTATTCGTTTCATCAGCACGGCCCCATGTTACAGTTTGGCAACTACGGTCTTGCCTACATTGCCAATATGGCCTTCTGGAGTGCTGTATTCAAAGATGGTGATCACACGTTTGACCAATCGCAGCAAGAAGCACTACGCAAACTCATGCTCGAAGGCTTCGCGCACGTAAACTACAACGGATACCTCGACGTAAATGCCTACGGACGGCAATTTGGCAAGGATGTTTCGCGCGTGAAATACCTTGCACTTGCATTTTCGGCCTGCGACCTGATCGACGCAGACCCCGACCATGCCGCACAATACAAACAGTTTCTCGATAGCAACAACCCCGTAAAAACGAAACCAACACCTGCTTATACAGCCCAAAATAAGGGAAGTCAGCGCCCAAATCAAGCGAAGGAAAATAGCGTAGAGCGTAATAAGAAGGAAAGAAACCAGTCTCCATTCAGCAATGGCAATGCTTCGAATATGGAAAAAGGCTTCGGTGGTGTGCGGTATTATCCTACGTCGGATTTTGTCACCTTTCGCGGCAACGACTGGAGCACGAGCCTGAAAATGGTTTCGGACCGTATATTCGGCAGCGAGTCGGTCAACGGCGACAACAAACTGGGCTACAATCTTTCCGACGGTGCCCTCATGGTGTATGTGCACGGAGATGAGTATGAAAACGTATTCCCATGCTGGAATTGGTCTGAAATCCCGGGCACAACGACCTACCGTCGCAATAACAACCTGCCCCAACTCACCATGAGTAACTATCAGGTGCAAAGCGCCTTTGCCGGCTGCGCCTCGGATTCGCTTGGGGGAGTGGCCGCAATGATCCTCAATCGAGACAGCTTATTTGCCCGAAAAGCATGGTTCTTTCTCGACAATAAAGTCGTATGCCTAGGGGCCGATATTCGCACGCAACGCAACCTCCCGCTTGTAACCACCATTCAGCAATGCAACGGACGTGAAGTGCAACAAGGCAATACTCCGGAGCAAATGTCTGCTCCAAAATCCTCCGCAGATCAAGCATCGCAAGATCAGTATATTACGCACAACGACCTGCTCTATACGAATCTCGACCGGCAGCAATGGGAACTATTTCTGGGCGAAAAGCAAGGCAACTGGCACGATGTGATGGATTTCTATCCCGACGAACCCATAACGGCGCGCGTATTCTCGCTGACCATCCCGCACAAGGAAGCGAATGCGACCTATGCGTATGCCATCGAACCCTCACAATATAAGGCAAGTAACCGTGAAATACAGGTTGTGAGAAACGACGCTACAGCTCAAGTGGTAACGACAATTACGGGCGAATGGATGGGGGTTGTCGTGTATGAGCCGTGCGAAATCAGGCTGTCTTCCGGCAAAAGCATTCAGTTCCATCAACCCTCCATCGCAATGATAGCAGAAGGTGAAGGCGGAGTAGAGATGCGTTTGTCCGATCCTTTTCAAAGTCTGAAAACGATGCAGTATACCTACGATGGTAAGAAGAAGGTTGTTTCGATGCAAGATGTGGATATTCCCGGCACGGCGGTCGCGGTCAAACTCTAGCATAGTTTCGAACCGGCACTGCAAGAAGTATTTTCAAACATCGTGAGAAACGAATCGTCAGGTGCCGACCTGACGATTCCGTTATAGTGAAGACTAAATCGTCAGGTCGCCATCTGACGATTTGAACTAAACGAGGAATAAATCGTTTGATGCCGATCGAACGATTTAAAACAAATGAAGAGAGAATTGTTTGATGCCCATCAAACGATTCTCTCTTCGTATATAATGTAATTACACTTTGTTTACTTTGTAGTCGTTTACTGCATTACATCCAGTAATACTTCTCAAGTATCTCCTGCATTTGTGGCGAATTACTGTCTGTGTCCTTGTGCTCTTTGCGAAGCTCGATTAGGTCGCTCTTCATTTGTTTGATAATATCAGCATAGGCCGGATCGTTGTATTTGTTGTGATTCTCTTTCGGATCTGCTTGCAAATCAAAGAACTCCCACGACGGTGTAGTAGGCTTGTCTTCCGAACCGGTAGCGTCGAGCTTGTTGCCGTAAAAGAAAATCAATTTATAGCGATCGTTACGAATGCCGAAATGCGCCGGGCGAATCTCGTGATGTGTCCAGTAGCGGTAATAGACAGACTCGCGCCAATCTTCGGGCGTATTGCCTTTCAAGTTTTCGCGGAAGCTGCGTCCCTGTGCGCCATCAGGCGGAGTAATGCCGGCATAGTCGGCCAGGAGCGAAGCAAAGTCAACGTTCATAATCAAATCTTTGTTGCGAGTACCGCCTGCGATCTCCTTCGGATACTTGATCACGAAAGGCATTCTCAACGGCTCTTCATACATGATACGCTTGTCGAAGAAGCCATGTTCGCCCAAGAAATATCCCTGATCTGATACGTAAACAACGATGGTATTCTCGTCGATTCCTTCTTCTTTCAATGCCGCCATCAAGCGTCCGATGTTTTGATCTATCGTAGCCCCGCAACGCAAGTAGTCTTTAATCATCTTTTGATAAATAGCTTTACGCGCCGCAACACTGTCCATTCCTTGCGTAGAGAAAGGGAGTTCGGGATACTTGCACCACCATTTATCGGGCGCGGCCGAAGCAGTTTCCCATCTCCAACCCATATTCTCGAGCTGTTGTCCTCTAAAGGTGCGGTTCGACTCCTCTTGCGAAAACTCCATCATATTCTCCGGCATCGGAAACTCCACGTCTTCATACAAATTGCGGTTACGCTCCGGAAAATCAAACGGTTCGTGCGTTGCCTTGAAGTGACAACACATAAAGAACGGACTGTTTTTATCTCTGTTTTTGATCCAGTTAATGGTTTTGTCGGTAACGATATCGGTAGAGAAGCCCACTACGGTATCGCCCACGTTTTTGTCTTCTACCCAATTTTCTTCAGTCTTAAATACCGGATTGATGTACTCTCCTTGGTCGTGAAAAACATTGAAATAGTCAAATCCCGAAGGCTTCTTTAGTAAGTGCCATTTACCGATGAGCGCAGTTTGGTATCCTCCATCGCGCATCGATTTGGCTAGGTTTACACTATCCGGAGAGAGTGCGTCGCTCAGTGTGCGCACCCCGTTACGATGACTGAAGCGTCCCGTTAGGATCGAAGCACGACTCGGCACCGATATCGAGTTGGTACAAAAGGCGTTTTCAAGGACACACCCCTCGGCCGCCAGTTGTTTTATGTTTTCATTCTTTACATATTCGCTTAAGATGCCACCGTATACACCCCATGCCTGAGAAGTATGGTCGTCGGAAAGGATAAATAAGATGTTGGGTCTTTGAGGCTGTTTTGCCTCTTTCGTTGCGCAAGAAGTTGCGACAAGCGCGCAACCGAAGCTAAGGGCTGCAAAATGTTTTGTTTTCATGCTATCGTTAGTTTGCTACAAAAGTAAGGATTATATTCGGGCAAAAAAGCAAGGATATAGATAGAGTAATGTATTAAATTGAGCATTTAAGGGATTGTGTATATCAATTACTCGAATTTACAACATTAAGGCTTCTTGGTGGTTTTATTATAAAATTACCATAAGTCATTTTGTTTATGAAAGTTGCCTATTTTGTTCCGTGCTACATCGATGCACTCGCACCGAACATAGCCATATCGACTTACAAACTGTTACAGCGTTTCGATATCGACCTACATTATGTAGAACAACCCACTTGTTGCGGACTTCCGTTTACCGACATGGGGTATGAGCACAAGGCGTGCTCCATTGAAAAAAACTTCGCATCCATGTTTGAAGGTTTCGACGCCATTGTGATTCCATCGGGTATCTGTACCGATCAGATTCGTAATCAGCTAACCGCGATTGAACAGACCGAATCGGTCAAGAAGCTACGTAGCGCAGTCTATGATATCGTAGAGTTTCTACACGATGTGCTCCAAGTAAAAAGTCTGCCGTGGGCACACTTCCCGCACAAAGTAGCCTTGCACAACGGCTGCCACTCGCTTCGCTATTTGCACCATGCCAAGCCAACCGAATTGATGATTCCCAATTATTCCAAAACAGAATACCTGCTTAGTCTTGTCGACGGCCTCGAAGTAGTTTACGCTACCCGCAAAGACGAATGCTGCGGCTTTGGCGGAACTTTTGCTATTTGGGATGTCGAGTGTTCGGGACAAATGGGCATCGACAAAGTAAATGATTATGTACGCAACAATGCAGAGTATGTAACCTCGGCCGATTTTTCGTGCTTACTGCACCAAGATGCCATTGCCAAGAAAAACGGCATCAATATCAAGTCTTGTTTCATCGCAGAGATATTAAACGGAGATCTATGAGCACAACAAAAGTAAATCAGGTGAAAAATGGCGCGAAGTTTATAGCCGACACCGCCCATCGTGTAAGCCACGACACACATTTGTGGGAAGCAAGAATGCGAAGAGACAAAGTGGCGCAAACCATTCCCGAGTGGGAAGAGATGCGTAACCTGGCTTCGCAAATCAAAAAACATACATTATCTAATCTCGACCATTACCTCGAGGAGTTTGAGAAGAATGCTACGGCAAACGGAATTCACGTGCACTGGGCTCGCGATGCCGAAGAACACAACCGCATTGTATTTGAGATATTCAAAACGCACAACGTAAAGGTTGTAACCAAAGGCAAGTCGATGCTGATGGACGAGTGTGAGATGCGCGAATACCTCGAACCACGCGGCATTGAAGTGTATGAGGCCGACCTGGGCGAACGCATTCAGCAACTCGACAACGAGCGGGCATCGCACATCGTAATGCCGGCTATCCACAAGCTTCGAGGCGATGTTGCCAAGCTATTTGCCAAGTATATGGATAGCGATCCCGACAACGACGATCCGCATTATCTTAACTCGGTGATGCGAAAAGACATGCGCAAAAATTACATAAAGGTAGATGCCGGAATGAGCGGTGTCAACTTTGCCGTTGCCGAAACCGGAGGTATCGTTGTATGTACCAACGAAGGCAATGCAGACATCAGTGCCAACGTTCCGCCACTCTATGTAGCAAGCATGGGTATCGAGAAAGTTATTCCGCGCGAGAAAGATGTGCCGCTATTTGTAAGGCTGTTGTCGCGTAGTGCGCTCGGCTTTCACATTACGCAATACACATCACACTATCACGGTCCGCGCGAAGGGCAAGAAATGCACATCGTGATTGTAGACAACGGTCGCAGCGAACGTCTCTCTACACCCGGCTATTGGGAAGTGTTGAAGTGCATCCGTTGTTCGGCTTGCCTCAATACCTGCCCGGTATATCGCCGAAGTGGCGGCTTGAGCTACGATGCACCATACATGGGACCTATTGGTATTGTACTCGAACCAAGCTACGATCTACATAGGTATGCCGAGTTGCCATACGCATGTACCCACTGTGGTTCTTGCGGAAATGTGTGTCCGGTAAAAGTACCTATACCTGAGTACGTATTCAGATGGCGCAAGATTCTGGTAGAGCAAAAAGAAGATCAACTGTCGCATAGGCTCGAAATGGCAGTAGGAGCAAAGGTATTGGGCAAAGAGTATACGCTCGAAGCTGCAGAGAAGTTGGCGCTTTCGGCACTTCGTTACATGCCGCAAAGCTTGCTCAATTCGCGTCTCAACCCATGGGCTATCAAGCACACGAACCCTGAGCCGCCCGAACAAACCTTCAGACAGTGGTATAGAAAGCAAAACAAAGAAAGCAAAAAGTAAAACAACTATGGCAGATACATTCAATGCTCCACGTACCGTGATTATGAGCAAAATAAAGAAAGGAAAACCGCAACTCGAGCCACTGCCCGATGTGCCGATGTATTCCTTTGCAGGCGATAAGCACGATTCCTTCAAGCATAATTTGGTTTCGTTCGATGGCGAATTCGAAGAGTTTGCATCGCGCGAGGAGGCGATCAACTACCTCCGCACCAAGCTCGACGCTTCTAAAAAGATCTTTTCCTCTGTACCTGATTACGACGGAACCATTCATCTTTCCGACTTTAAAACACCTCACGACGCGCATGTTGTAGATATCTGCGTAACCGAAGGCATTGTTGGTGTAGCCGAGACGGGATCTGTGTGGCTTACCGACAAGTCGCTTCAACTTGCTGCCGCCGCATTGTTATCGACAGATATGTTTGTACTGCTCGACAAGTCGAAGATCGAAGGAAGTATGCACGAAGCTTATGCAACGATCAATCTGCGTGATGCGGCTTACGGAGCCTTCTATACCGGACCGTCGGCAACGGCAGATATCGAAGCTGTACACATTACGGGCGCGCAAGGAGAAATAAGCCTTACGGTCTTGCTCTATTGAGAAATATCCTATAAATCAGTAGTACTGGAACGATAGTGAATGTTTATTTTTATTATTTTTGCGTTAGATTTATTATCAATGACCAATAAAATAAGAAATGAACGTACGTAAACTGATTTTACTATCCTTATTCAGTGCTACTGTTTTATATACGAATGCGCAGAACAAAACCTATGAGCAAATTATCGAAATAGCGCAACAAGATAACCAGGTTATGAAGCATCTCGACGTGCTTACCAATCGTTTTGGCGGACGACCTATCGGGTCTGATGCTTATGATAATGCAGGCGATTGGGCTTTATCGAAGTTTGCCGAGTGGGGCATAAAGGCGCAAAAAGAAGAAGCCGGTCAATTGCCGGTTGGTTTCAACCGCGGGCCGTGGTTTGGCACGCTGCTGGCCGAAGACGGAATGAACCTGCACTTCGTAACTCCGTCGTATACTTCCGGTACAAAGGGGCTTCAACGCGGACACGTCCTTATAGAGCCGAAAACCAAAAGCCAGTTTGACCAAATGAAAGGACGCCTCAAAGGTGCCTGGGTATTGGTTACGGGCAATAGCACCGGTTGGCCGGTAGACTTCTCTGAAAAAGGGGATTCGCTGCGCGCCATTCTGATTGCCGAAAACGAAGAAATAGAGAAACAAAATCAAGCCATTCGCAAAGAGAACAGAGAGAATGGCACCGACAAACCGTTGCTTCCTTACAAAGATGCTCCGGCATTGTTTTACAAGGAAATGCGAGACGCGGGTATTTTAGGTATAATCCAATCTGCTAAAGTTCCGCTTACCGCACTTTACGATCGCAACGTTGCGTTTGACCCGACGATGAACTTCGACAAACTGCCTACTACTCCCGATATTAAGCTCGACGAAGAGCAGTATGCGAGGATCTACAAAATGGCGAAAGAGCGCCGTTCGTTCGAGTTGGAATTTGATATCCGCAATCATTTCAAGATGGGACCGGTGAAGTATCACAACATCGTTGCCGTAATACCGGGAGCGAAGAAACCCAATGAATATGTGTTGCTAAGTGGGCATCTCGATGCCTTCGACGTAGCAACGGGCGGAGTCGACGACGGTTCGGGCGTGACTCCCGTCATGGAAGCGGCACGTTTATTGGCTGCTTCGAAAGCAAAACCCGACAGAACCATCGTGTTTTGTCTCTTTGCCGGAGAAGAGTTTGGCCTGTTGGGTGCAAAAGCTTATACAGAAACTCACAAAGAAGAGCTTGGTAAAATCTCGAATCTATTCAATCGCGACGGAGGGCCAACGGTACCTGTGGGTATTGATGTGCCTGAAAACATGGTGCAAGATTTCGAGAAAATTGCGGTGCAGATACGAAAACTCAATCCCGACTTCCCCTTCAAGGTAGGCACGATGACGCCTCGTCTGCAACCCAAGGGAATGGGCGGCACAGATGCTTCTGTCTTTGCCGTGGAAGGAGTTCCTACGATGCATCTCATCACGGCCGACTCAAAAGGATACGATTTCAGTTATGGTGAGATTTGGCATACGGAACGAGACTTGTACAACAAAAGCATCCCCGAATACCAAGAACAGGCAGCTGCCGTGATGGCCATTATGGCACTCGGTGTTGCCAACCTCGACTATCAAATTACGGGCAACGACGTATATACGCAAGAATAACAAGCAACCCCAATCGCTCTTGTATTGAATACCTGCGATTGGGGTTGTTGCTTTATTGATTTGATGGAATTCCTATTTTGAATCTTGCCGATTGTGTCTGTTGAGATAGCGCAATAAGAAGTAGAATAGTCCGGAGAAAACATAGCCGAGACCTGCAACTATAAATACATGATCGTGTATCTCTCTGAATAGTAGAAGCCCGGAGATTGTACCTGTACCGAAAGCAAAAAGTAGCGATAACTCGAAGCGGATACGCCAACCCATATCGGGCAATCCGCGCATAAAGTAACCAATGTAGGTGCCTAAGTCGGTAAACGTACCCGAAACGTGCGTTGTCTTAAAACCCATCCCGCGATACGAGCGAATCAATCCGTTTTGTATGCCAAGCGCGCAACTCAAAAACAATATGAAAAGGTCTTTATCGAAGTAGACGAGATAAAAGAAAAGGATAATAATACCAATAGCAAACTGAATCTCTCCATATTTACTTTCCAAATGAAAGTCCTTGTTTACATTAATGAAAGAGGCGATAGATGCTCCGGCAACAAAGGCAATACAGAAAACTAGTAATAATGCCGCATTTTGAAGCGAGTGGTGATATAAATCGTCAATAACAGAGATGTAATTTCCGGAATAGTGAGAAAGGGAGTAGGCGTAAGCCAAGAATCCGCACATATTAACAAACGCACTCAAGCCTGAGACGCTGAAAATCCAAATGCGAATCAATAGATTGAGATTCATTATCGATTTAGCTGGTTGTTGCATAGTGGTATGATAAGCAAAGCGTATATACAAATATCATTTTACAAACATCCGAAAGCGAGTTAAAGTTTTTCCTTCTTGTGCATCAGATTACAGGATACAATCGATTCTATTCTTTTTTGATGTATTTTTGCGCCCTGAATTTAGAATAGATAAATGAGAAAGAGTTTTTTGATGTATCTTGCGGCAATGATGGTGACAACGCCGTTGTGCGCTCAGCAAGAGAATGAAGAGGAAAAAGCGTTTGGCTACGAAGCTGAGATAGACTTTCAAAGTGCGTTGCTGTGGCGAGGCGACTATTCGAAGGTCCCAAACCTGCAATCGACTGTCGGCATAAGCTACAAAGGTCTGTTTGCTTCGGCATGGGGTTTTTTCAATCAGCGAGGAGAGACAATGTGCGAACTATCTGCCGGATACGAGTATAGCAATGCTACGCTTTACTTTATTCAATACATGGGAAATGAGTTTGCGGAAGAGATGTCTTATTCTTATGGATATCCCAAAGAGATGTACAACTACTTTGAATTGAATGCCGGATATACATTGCCTTGGTTTCCGCTATCTGTCAATTGGTCTACCGTGTTTTCGAAAACAGACTCCGACGAAACCGACAAGCAACTCTATTCTAGTTATCTCGAATGTAGCTATGAAGCAGAAGTAAAAGGCGTAACCTTAACTGCTTCGGTTGGGGTATCTCCTTGGAAAAGTATGTACACCGACTCAAACGGGTTCAAGGTAACCGACCTTTCGCTTCGGGCAGAACATGTGGTAGGAACAATGAAGCAACTTTCGATCCCGTTGCGACTTCATTTAGCCTACAACCCACATTACAATGAGTTTGGTGTAGCAATAGGCATTGCTTTGTCCTTTAATAACTAGAAAAATAAAGAAACATTCCTCAGCACAACTACTATGAGTTGCTTTGAAACAAGACAAATATACGAACGGCCGAAGCGTAACTACTTCGGCCGTTTGCTGTTTAATAAACCATTTATATACAATCAAACGAAAGGCTTCAGCTGATCGAGGTTTCAACCGGTAAGCTATATACACCCCTCATTATACCTTGTAGTAATCTTCCCAACCCTTGCGTGGAGGATTGCCTTTGAGCAATTCATTGCCGAGCTTGCTGTTGGTGATGATTTTTTTATTGCGGTCAAACTTGATCGGAGTATTCAACTGTTGAGCAATTACGCCGAGACAGAACACCTGGCTAAGCGGTCCGGCCAGCGCAAAAGGAGAGCGTGTGGTCTCTTGTCCCTTGCACGAAAGCAGGAAGTTTTCGAAGTGATTCGACGGACTTTGCGGTACATCCGGCAGTTGATTTGCCATAGCTTTCGCTTTTTCTTCACCAATGATCGAAAGCGTACTGCCGTGTGATCCTCCCTTAAATGTAAGCTCCTTCGAATAGATTTCCTTGCCCGGATTCAGCTTTGTCGGCTGAATTTTACCCACACTCGTAGGAGGAATATTCGGGTCGAGCTCCATCTGTCCGTAGCCTTCTGGCACAGACGGAATATTATCCACGCCATCGTACCACGAAATATCTACAGGAGGCATTCCATTTCGTTCAGGGAAACGGAACATGATTGTAGAAGACATCGGGAAGAAGAACGAATTGTGTCCGCTTAGTTTTACGGGATTTACCTCGTACGGCAAACCAAGATCGAGAAACTCGTGTGCCGTGTCGATGATGTGTGCTCCCCAATCGCCCAACGCGCCCATACCATAATCGTACCAGCAGCGCCATTGTCCGTTGATAAAGTCCTTGTGATAATCATGATAGGTAGATGCCGCAATCCACAAATCCCAGTCGAGTGTTTCGGGAACCTTCTCACCAACCGGAAAACTAGATATGCCGGTATCCCAGCCATGCCAGCGTCGCGGATTATTCATGTGAGCGGTAATAGCCGTCACATCTTTAATGATACCGGCATCTTTCCAAGCCTTGAACTGAAAATAGTTTGCCTCAGAGTGGCCCTGATTTCCCATCTGAGTAACTACTTTGTTCTTTGCAGCAGCCTGCATCATCAGCTCGTTTTCCAAGAAAGTTCGAGCCATTGGCTTCTCTACGTATACATGCTTACCTAGTGCCATCGCGTGCATACAAGCCGGAAAGTGCGAATGGTCGGGCAAGCCCACACATACGGCATCAATCTCATTGCTCATAGAATCAAACATCTTCCTAAAGTCTTGAAACTGCTTTGCTTTCGGGAAAAGTCCCATAACCTTTTGTGTGTGCGGTGCGCCCATATCGGTGTCACAGATTGCAACAATGTTACATTGACCGGTATTATACAGCGCTTGCGTGATCTCTCCGCCGCGGTTACCGATTCCGATACAAGCAAGGTTGATACGTTCGTTCGGCGCAAAAAGCCTATTGCCCGAAGGTGTCTGAGTAGTTTTTGCTATGGTCCAATGTGGATGAAGTACTGCCAAAGTCGAAACAAGTCCCACTTGCTTCAAAAAGTTTCTACGCGATTTATAAATCGAATCCATGTGTAATAGTTTTAAGGAATAAGGGTAAAAGTATTAAATTTTTACAACTAAAAAGATTCAGAGATAAAAAAACAGACATTTTAGCATTATTTATTCCCTCTAACCTTGTTATAAGAGTACAATAAAGTAAAAACAGATATGAAAAAGATAGATTGTTTTCTTCTGGCAGAAGATCAGCACATTACTCAACTAAACGTAGAAGAGTTGAGAAACAACCAAGCATACATCAATAAAATATACATCCTTTCACGCGATATCAATTTCTGTATCGAAGGAGCCGAAACATACTATGTTGATTCCTTCTTGAGCCAGAATGCACTGATGATTATAAAGGAGAATGTAGCCACTGATTACTTTATGTTGCTTTCGGGGGCTGCGAGAATCCGTTTCAGACCATTCGGACTACGACGCGTATTCGATATCATGTCTGATATTAATCCCGGTATGGTTTATACCAACTTCGAACTAGAGTCGTCGTCTCAATCACAGTTGGTTCAGCTCAACGACTACAGTGAGGGAAGCATCAGTGATAGCTTCGATTTCGGTGTGATGGTCTTTATCAAGTCGGCCCGACTCAAAGAGCTTGATCCGCGAACTTGTGATCGTATCGAGAAGCACGGCTTTTACTTGCTTCGTCTTTCCATTGCACAAAAGGACCGGATAGCACACTTGAAAGAAAACACTTACACGGTAATAAGCGACAACAACGACATTACAATACTGCGCGATAAGTTTCACGTTAAGGAGCTTACACTAGAGAAGAATCGGATCTGCACGCAGTATCTGCAAGATATTAAAGCCTATCTGCGCCCCGAATACAAAACGATCAGCTTCGATCGGGATAACTTTGAATTCGAAGCGACCATACTTATTTTGCATGGCACGAGTATAGAGGATACGGCAGCCATGATTGATAATGCGTTGAAGCAATCACTCGCTGCCGCGTTTAATGTGATGATTGTTTCGCACAGCAACGATACCATGTTGCAAAAGCAGATTCGTAAATACAGTTCGGATTATCGCTTGATCAATCTTGAAGTGAATGAGACCGTACGAACCGAAGGTTATTGCCTTAACCTTGCACTTACACACGAGCGCTGCGGAAAGTTCTTGGTGGTGCTACAACCCAATGCTTACTTTACCGCCACCAATATGCTTGAGAAGATACGCAACGAATTTTATGCACAAAACTGTGCTACATTAATCAATTGCAGCCATCTTTCAGAGCTTGACGAAGATGTAGCTTATCAGCTTATCAAGACACAAAATAATAAAAACAGCGAGCTACGTACCTTTGATCCGTCGCTCAACTATGCTTTTTACACACCGGCCGCACGCAAGTTTAGCTTTCCGGTTTGCAACTACGCATCGCAATACGCCATGCAACTCAAGCTCTCTCGTTATTACAAAACAGGGTATACTTCGGCGTTTATCAAAAACAAGACAAACGAGCATCGGGCTATGACACTGTTGCAGGCTGCGCAGATAGATACCTATCGGGCGTTTGAGATTGAGGCACGTAAAGCACTGTATTCTTCACTCAATCGCAACGAAAAGATACAGATATACGACGTTTGATCCGAAAAACTTTGTTACTTTGCTTTACTAATCGGAAAGAATACATGCAAAACGGTACATTGAAACGATCCGTTACAGGGGCAACGCTGATTGCTGATAGCGGATCTACCAAAACACATTGGGGTATATTAACGGCCGATGGAAACCTAAAAGAGTTTACGACGCCGGGAATCAACCCTTATTATCAATCGTATGAGGATATTTGTTACCTGCTCGAGCAACAGTTGTTTTGTCACTTCAAAGCAACCGAGGTTTCGCACATCTATTTTTACGGAGCCGGTTGTGCGGCGGCCGACAAAAAACAAATCCTCCATACCGCTTTCAAGCTTTATTGCCGTGATGCATCGATAGAGATCGAATCCGATCTATTGGGAGCAGCCCGGGCAATGTTTCAAGATGCGCCGGGCATTATTGGTATACTCGGTACCGGGTCCAACTCGGGTGTGTATAACGGATACCAGATCATCGAAAACGTTTCACCCTTGGGCTTTATACTCGGAGACGAAGGTTCGGGTGCCGTAATTGCAAAGCAATTTGTTGCCGACTGCCTCAAGAATCAAGCGCCGACACTATTGAGCCAAAGTTTCTTCGAGCGATTCCAACTCACGCGCGAATCCATTCTAGATCACGTATACCGTGCGCCGTTTCCCAATCGGTATCTCGCACAGTTTATGCCCTTTCTTTCCGAATACAAGCACGAAGACTATGTAAGCGATCTCATTCGTGAAGCATTCATAGCCTATGCCGTGCGCAATCTCAAACAGTACAACTACGAATCGTATCCCATACGTATTGTAGGATCGGTAGCCTATCACTTTGCTACGATTTTGCGCGATGCGCTTATCGACACAGGGCTGTGCCTCGATGCAGTAGAAGCAGACCCGATCGCAAAACTCATCATGTATCACCATAAACAACACATAAACGAATGAATTTTAAACGCACCACAGAAGAATCTTCTTTGTATGACAACTTAGAAGATATGTCGGTAGAGGAAATTCTTACACACATAAACAACGAAGACAAAAAGGTAGCCGTAGCCGTAGAAGAGGCTATGCCGCAGATCGCACCTCTCGTAGAGAAAGTGGTAGAGAAGCTTTCGGACGGAGGGCGTCTCTTTTACATCGGAGCCGGCACAAGCGGTCGTCTCGGAATTTTAGACGCTTCGGAGATTCCGCCTACGTTCGGAATGCCCGACACTGTTGTAATCGGACTCATCGCCGGAGGCGACAAAGCCATTCGTACACCGGTAGAAAATGCAGAAGACAGCGAGAATGCCGGTTGGAATCAACTCCAACAATACAACATAAGTGATAAAGATATCGTTGTTGGCATCGCGGCCTCCGGTACCACGCCTTACGTTATTTCTACATTGCGCAAATGCAGGGAGAACGGAATTGCCACGGGGTCTATTTCGTGCAACAGCAATGCACCTGTATCGGCAGAGGCAGATTTTCCGATAGAGATCATCGTAGGGCCGGAATTTATTACCGGTAGTACGCGCATGAAGTCGGGAACGGCACAAAAGCTGGTACTGAATATGATTTCGACAACTTCCATGGTTGCCTTGGGACGCGTGAAAGGAAACAAGATGGTAAATATGCAACTGACCAACCGCAAACTGATAGAACGTGGTTGCAACATGATTACCGACATCACCGGAATCGACTATGCTGAAGCTCGAAAACTACTTGTTTTGCATGGCTCGGTAAGCAAAGTGATTGAAGTGATCAACCAGCGCAAACGAGACAACATGCAATAAGTTGTTTCATTGTATGTAATGAAGTTTAGAAAGACACAACAACCCGAATAACGAAATAAAGATGAAGAACAATCATTTGACGTCGCTATTGGTAGCGACCACCGGTACATGCGCACTCGTTTCATGTACATCGGGAACGCAGTCTACACCTGCGCGCCCCAACATTGTCTACATCCTTGCCGATGATATGGGCTATGGCGATGTAAAGGCATTGAATCCCGAATCTAAAATTCCCACACCCGTACTAGACAGTATGGTGCACAATGGCATTGCTTTTACAGATGCACACACCAATTCGGCCGTAAGTACGCCAACGCGTTACGGCATTCTCACCGGAAGATACACCTTTAGAAGTCGCCTCAAGAACGGCGTATTGGTAGGACACGAACCTTCGCTGATAGAGCCGGGCCGCGAAACCGTGGGCTCGTTGTTGCAACGCAACGGCTACACCACCGCATGTGTGGGAAAGTGGCATCTCGGTCTCGACTGGGCAAAGAAGGATGAATCGAAACCACTCTTCGAGGGAGATCTTTGGGATATACAGAATACAGACAACACAGACTATATGGCTTATGTAGGCGGAGGTCCCAAGGATCACGGCTTCGACTACAGCTACATCATGCCGGCCTCGCTCGACATTGCACCGTATCTATACATTGAAGATGGAAAGGTGACCGCTTCGACCATTCATCGTGCTGCCGGTTGGAAAAGCGACGAAGCACGTGGTGTGTGGTACCGTCAAGGCGATACGGGAGATGATTTCAAGCACGAAGAGACTTTAGATACGTTTATCGACAAATCTATCGGCTTCATAAACAAACAAAAACAAAGCGACAAACCTTTCTTTTTATACCTTCCGCTCACGGCTCCACATACGCCGTGGCTGCCATCGGCACAGTTCCGTGGCAAATCGGGCGCGGGTGTTTATGGCGATTTTGTCTGCATGGTAGATCATGCGGTAGGGCGTGTACAAGAGGCGTTGAAGCAAGCCGGACTGGCAGAGAACACGATCGTGATTTTCACCAGCGACAACGGTGCGCACTGGCTTCCCGAAGATATCGCGGCTACACAACATCAAGCAAACGCACACTTCTCGGGGATGAAATCGGATGTATGGGAAGGCGGACACCGAGTTCCGTTTATCGTAACTTGGCCACAAGGTATTAAGACCGGCAAAACAAGCGACGAGGTGATTTGCACAACAGACCTAATGGCTACTTGTGCCGAGATGATTGGCGTGCCGCTTCGTGAAAACAGTGGCGAAGATAGCTTTAGTTTCTGGAAAGTACTCACGGGCGAAACCCATTCAGCTCCTTTGCGTGAAGCTACAATACACCATTCCATTTCGGGAGAGTTTGCATTACGCCAAGGCGACTGGGTGTATATCGATTGCAAAGGTTCGGGTGGCTGGTCTAAGCGTGAAGGCGAGGATGCGCAACAACCACAAGTACAGCTTTACAATGTGGTAGAAGATCCGCAAGAAATGAACAACCTCTGTGAACAATATCCGGAGAAAGTGGCGGCGATGAAAGCATTGCTCGAGAAATACAAAAGCGAAGGAAGAAGCCGTAGCTTGTAAGAATTCCGAATTTTGTAGGCGTGTTGGCAAACATAACTTCGTTTTCTTGGTTATAGCAATAGACTAAACAAAAATCAAATGAAATACGTATTTATAGTTTCAATTGCGCTTACAGCCGGATTGTTCGCCTGCAATACTAAAAGCAGCAACGATGCAATCAAAACTCAGGAAATAGAAAAGGTAGAATCACTTACCGTAGAACCTACCAATACCCATATGAAGAAAGTGCGTTACGAAGGCATACTTCCTGCGGCAGATTGCGAAGGAATCAAAACAGAGGTTGCTTTCTGGAAAGAGGAGAGTGCCAATGTTGGGACTTATGACCTTTCGCAAAAGTATTTGGGTACAAAAGAGAATCCGTTCTATTTTTCGGGAGATTTTAAAGTAATTTCCGATGATGCAACTGGCTCAACTTATTATCAACTGAATCCAAGTAAGCCGGATAGTATCATGAACTTCAAATATATGGGAGACAGTATAATCATGGTGGGCAGCGATTTTCAACCTGCAGCGTCGGGATTGAACTATACGCTGAAAATTCATCATTGAGAAAGACAGCCTCAATTATAGCGAGAAAGGGAAAGCATCAACGCTTTCCCTTTTTTTGTTCTTAATGAGAATCGAATCGTCAGATGGCGACCTGACGATTCTGTTATAGTGAAGACTGAATCGTCAGACCGCCATCTGACGATTTGATCTTCACTAGGTTTGTTTTCAGTCTTCGTTTACTTTCGATACAGACCTTACCAATATCGTTTTTAACGATGGGTAATTTCGATTTCGCAATTGATGGCAATCTCATCGGCAAGTATCGAGTCTCCGCCCGGAAGTGTACCATTCCAAGTAAGCCCGAATGCTTTGCGTGATAATTTTCCGGTAACTGAAAAGCCGGCACGGGTATTACCATA
>JBOFPV010000111.1:0-25453 GCA_051660585.1 Tannerellaceae bacterium | reverse complement strand
CTTTACCTCGTAGCATTGATTCCGGTAGTTCTGTACTCCGAGGCATTTCAAGCGGAAACATACGCCTCACAACCTCTCCTACCCCATTTATCAATGTAACTTCCTGATCAGAAATAATAAATATAGAATCTGCATTATGTACCGTCAAGTTCAAAACACTCCTCGAAATCTTATTGCTTCCATGTTCAGACAAAGGTATGTGATGACTAATCTTTTGATCCGTCAGGTTTATGAGATCCAAGCTATGCGTATACGGATTATAAGCATAGACATAATCATTTCCAAACTCTGAATAAGAATCGACAAGAGTATATGAATTAATTGATACAGAATCTAATTGGATCGAAAACTCTTGTTTTACTATTCGATCGGAGAAGTTATTCGTTGGTGAGGTCCAAAAACAGGACTGAAACATCAACAAAGAAAAATAAGCTGTAAGCTCTATTATTTTCATGGTTCTTAAGGTTACATTTATATTCAAAATATATTGCGACACAATAATAACAAAAAAAACGATCAATCACACTCTTTAACAAGAACAATCTATTTCTGAATGATATTTTGATATATTTGCAAAACCACAATTCTTATAAACAACACCTTAATCTAAAGTGTATGCATAAAATCCAAACTTGGGGTATTTGTGTTACCTCTATTTTCGCATCTTCGTTGTTCGCTCAAGCATCCGAAGATGAAAGCAAAATATACACAAACATCAAAAATCACTTAATTTATCCACAAGAGAAATTGTATCTGCATATTGACAAACCATATTATGCTGCTGGTGATTCGATATGGTTCAAAGGTTATCTCAACGACGCTCAGTCTCACTTACCAGCAAATAAAAGCAACTTCATCTACATCGAACTGATTGACAAAGCAAATAAGATTGTCAGTCGTAAAAAGTTTATTCGAAATCCCGATGGCTTTCATGGAGCATTTCCTATTTCGCCTAACATGCAAAAAGGAAACTATTGTATTCGAGCCTATACACGCTGGATGATTAATCAAGGTAGTGACTTCTTCTTTTATAAACCAATTCAAATTGGCAACTCTATTTTTGAAGATATTATGTCTGATGTTAAATATACAACAGACTCAAATGGTGAAACAAAAGCTACTATTATCTTCACCAATAAAAAAGGAGAACCTCTGAGCGACGTATTGGTTAACTGTTCAAGTCAAGCAGACAAAAAGATTATATCAGATATAAATACCACGAATCAGAAAGGAGAAATAACAATAAATACCAATAAATACGGAAAAGATGGTTCACAACCGGCATCTATTGTTTTTGGTTTAGATCCGGATCAGTACGACTATACCTATACAATTTATCCTCAAAATCAGATCGACTCCATAGATATACAATTCTTTGCCGAAGGTGGTCATCTCATACCGAATATTACTCAGCAAATCGCATTTAAAGCTATTGGAAAAGATGGCTACTCGCGTGAGTTTAGTGGTATCATCCAAGACAGTAACAAGGAACAAGTAGCATCGATCTCTACGCAGCATGCAGGCATGGGTAGTTTCACTTTTACACCGGAAGAAAATGAAACTTATCATGCGCTTATTAAAACTTCAGATAAAGAGCTTATCGTTCCACTTCCTCCTGTCGAAAAAAATCAAATCGCATTAAGTATTAAACGCTATCGAAACCAAATCATTTGTAATGCGGATGGAATCTCTTCAGCTCCACAAAATCAGGAATATAAATTGGTAATTTTATCGAGGGGAAAGGCATTGTCTGTGATCGATTTCTCATCAGAAGAACCCAACTGTGTTTTTGACTCTAAAGAACTTCCCGAAGGAGTGATTCAATTTTTATTAGTCAACTCAGATAATACCCCTGTGAGCGAACGTTTGATATTTATACAAAACAGCAACTCGTCGTTAGCTTCTGCAACTCACATTGTATCAGACCAAAGAACATACAAAACATACAGTCCTATTACGCTCTCTCTCAGTTCAACACCCAATGCTGATTTATCCCTGAGTGTTACAGACAATCGATTTATCCGAGTTGACTCATTTGCGAATACAATCCACACAGAAATGCTACTCAACTCAGATCTGAAAGGTTATATTGAGAATCCGGGGTATTACTTTTATGCAGACGACTCGAAACGAGAAATTAAGCTCGACTTATTAATGCAAACCCAAGGGTGGAAACGATATGAGAACACCAAGTTACTAAAAGGAGAAAGCACAAGTCACCCATATGCACATGAAGAAAGTCAACAAATATTTGGCCGTGTAGTAGACGTAATAGCAAAACCACAAGAAGATATCCCAGTCTGGTTAGCCTCATTCAATCCTGTTATCTCTGAAGAGTTTATCACGAACAAAGAAGGACGCTTCATGTTCAATAATATGTTCTTTCCCGATTCTATACAATTCACATTGCGGGTACCCAAAGAACGGAGACTTAGTATTCAAGTAAATGAAGATGCACTTCCTCAAATAAATAATGTTCCGATGGTTATGCCATCAAAAACAGAGGAATTCGATGAGTACTTAGATCAATTTAAAAATAAATATTTCAATGAGGGAGGAGAACGTCTTATCGCACTAAAAGAAGTAGTAGTTACAGCCAACCGGAAACCTTTCAAACGTGGAACCACTGCCAAAAATTCATTATACAAAGAAACAATGGATCAAGAGAGTCTTCTTCGATTCAACGTCTCCAATCTTTACGAGTTATTGGTATGCTTGCCAAACATCACATTCAAACGATTCGAAAGTGAAGATGATAAATCTTCTAAAGAGTTAACAAATAATTTGGGATGGTACTACAGAGGAGGCAGAGCAATGCTACAAATCGATGATGCCTTCTTTTTCGATGAAGATTGTCGCGAGCAAAAAATAACTCCACAAGACATTGAATCCATTGAGTTTCTATTTGATTATGAAGCACAGCGTATTCTTCCGGCATTCACACCTTATACAAATGTCATCAATGTGCAACTGAATCAAAAAGGGAGACAAAAGTTCCTATATCCGTCATCGGCTAAAATATCCCCGCTTGGATTTGCTCACATTTGCGAATTCTATTCTCCCAAATATGAACCCAACAAGCTTCATGATTCGGACTTTAGATCTACAATCTATTGGCAACCGATTGTTAAAACAGATTCATCCGGCAAAGCAACTCTTACATTCTACTCCTCTGCTAGTTCCGGTACATATACAGTACAATTGGAAGGAACAGACAATAATGGAAACTTTATAAACAAACGAGCAAACATCGAAATCACAGATTAGAAGGAACAAAAAAAGCGAGTGAATAATCACTCGCTTTTTTTGTAATCACTTTATTTTACTCGTTTTAGAACTTCATTAATAGTACACCATCTATCCTCTGAATTCTTATAGCGATAATTAATGGTAATCCACTCTTTGTCCGCGTCATACTTACAACCAGGCAACTGTTCTACTTCTACCTCATCTACCGAAGAGACATCTACAGTTCCGTTGTCATTTATATCTAGATAAATAGCCCATCGTTTGATATAATCGAGTTCATCCTTATAGGTAATTGCTTCAGGGAATAAACGCACACGCGTAGCAGAAATTGGTTTCAATCGTTTGTTCGAAGCAATAGCCGCTTCTACGTTATCACCATCTTTCAAACGGGTACCTTTCATAAAATACATCGTACTTTTAATCTGTTCTGCGTATTTGTTTTCCACATATACACGATAAAGCACCGTCGACTTTTTAGGATTTAACTCATAGTTTGATATGGACTTAATCTGCAAAGGCAGCATATAAGTCGAATCAGGTGATAAACCTTCCGGACGAATTTTTAATGGTAATAATGCATAAGAATCGTCATCTCCCGGATTCAATGTAACAGTTAAAGACTCAATCGTATAATTTTCCGGCTTTAACCTACGAGCAAATTTTGCCGTATCAAGATCAAAATTCAGTCGATTGTATAAAGATAGTAGCGTATCATTGTATTCAAACTCTACAGTCACAGGCTCATCAATAGGTAAAGTACCACTAACATATACTGTTAGATACCCGGTTGATTCCGGCTCCTCAAAAGCATGCAACATCGGAAATACATTGTTATTGTCATGACTCAATACATAGACAACCTTCTTGTATTGCTCTTCATTCAATAAATCTTTGTCGCAAGCTGTGAGTGAGGCCAAGGCCAACACTCCACTTGCTATAAATTTCGTATATTTCATAGTATTATTCTATTATTTGAGAGTTTATTAATTATCCCAACCCGGATTTTGATCCAAAGTAGGCACCTTACGTATCTCTTGTCTATTGATAGGAAGGAATATCATTTTAGATTTAAACACACGGTTACGGACCAATGCGTGATTCACAATTACACGTGTATAATATCCATTATCTATCCGTTTTTCTGTATCCATACCCATTATAGGCTCTGCCTCTTCTTCTGCGATTGTACCCCAACGGCGCACATCGTAAAAACGTCGGTTTTCATGGAAGAACTCAATCATCCTTTCGCGCTCCAGAATGGATTGAATCGTAGATGCCGAAGAAAGTTCAGAAGATGTCAATCCCGGTAAACCGGCTCTAAAGCGTACTTGATTAAATGCTTTAGCTATTTCATTACCGTCTCTACTATAGGTATAACTATTACCGTCCTCATCTGTAATTGTATGTGAAGTAGTCAGGTTATTTAATGCTTCCGCATATGATAATAATATTTCTGCGTAACGAATTATTGGAAACGATTTTGGTAATCTTTCACTATCGTTACCAGACCATGCATCGTCTTTGTGAATGTACTTTTTAGTTACATATCCCGTAGCAGGGAAGTTACGAAGGTCTCCATCTGTTTGATCTTTCCCCGCAGTACCACCTAGATAATACGTAATTGTTTTATTTTTCTTATTATTTTCCGATGTAGATAAGCATGGCCAAAAACACTCACTAAACCCAATACTAGCATAAAAACGCATCTCTCGGTTTACATACATTCCATATACATTATTATTCAACTGATAACCGGAGAACGTCGTTTTATTACTTGTAAAGCTATCATCGTCTTCACGATATGGATACTCTTCACTTGCATCTTCAATCGTTTTACCATCCACCATATAGTAAGCATCTATAATCTTTTGTGGTACAGACATTCCGTTCCAACCACCAAGCCCCACTACTGGGAATGAATGTTTTGTATAATTAGTAACTGACCAAGACGTACGAGCAAATATAAATTCAGGATTCTTATATGCAATAGCCTCTCCATTAAACATATCTGCATACGACTTTAAATGGTCGATACCACCGGCTCCATTGGGGAATTCCGCAGCAGGAACACTACCTGGTAATTGTGGTGTATTTTCATCAGCTTTTACAGTATGTAATGAATACATTCCCATATCGATAACACGCTTCGCCGCATGTGCTGCAACTGCCCATTTCTTCTCATCATAATTTTGTGACACATAATCAGCCCCATCACTTTGACGTGTCCATCCCGAGAAATATTTACGAGCAGGTAAACCACCATTAAACAATGGACTTGCTTGTTGCAAACGAACACGGGCTACCAATGCATAAGCTGCACCACGTGTAGGACGTCCAAACTGATTCACAGTTACGAATGCAGGCATATACTTAGCCGCTGTTTCAAATTCTGTGCAAATATACTCACAGGCTTCATCATAGGTTGAACGATAACGGACGTAGTAATCTGGTGTTTGGTTCGTATCTAAAACTTCATCACCTAGTAGCACCGGAGGTCCGTAACTCATCAATAAATGGTAATAAGAATAAGCACGCAAAAAGTGAGTATAACCTAATATTTCCCGTTCTTTCAAGGTACTCATGTCTTGACACTCTTTAATCCGTTTTAGAATCGTATTGGTCTTACGAATGATCATGTACATTCGATTCCAAATATCTAATTGACTAAAACCATATCCCGAATAATCAGGCGTAAGTTTATCCAATGTAAAATTTAATCCCGGATATTCATCTTGATCCCAAAAAACAAATGCTTCATCCGATGCAATTACGCCCGGAACCCAGTTACTACCCCAAATAGCACCTTCATCTTGTAAATGGCCTGCAGCGCCCCATAAGTAACGCTCTACATTTTCTGTTGTAGCAAAAACGGAATCGATACTGACTAAATCTTTGAAATAATCATCTACATTTAAATAATCACACGAGCTTGTACCCCACATGAATAGAGCAGTTGATGCAACAACAAAATGTTTTATCTTATTTATTTTCATGATTCTAAATTTTAGAAGTTAACATATACCTGGAACGCATAACGAGCAGGAATTGGATAAACACCACCTCTACTTCCGGCCAATTCTGGATCCCATATTTTCACATCATCCCAAACCAACAAGTTATAACCAATTAGCTGTAAATCCATCGAGCTTATACCTACGTATTTCTTCAATGCCGGTACTTTCAGGTTATATGTAACACCTAATTCTTGTAAACGCAAGTACTTGGCATCACCCATCCAGAACGTAGAAACTTGATCATTATTTTCGCTTCTACCGTAACTCATACGAGGGAATTTTGCATTAGGATTTTCAGTTGAAGGATCTCCAGAGTACCATTCAGGAGTCCAACGGTTCTTCTGGTCTGCTACTAAATCCAACACATTTCCGGTTTTTCCACCGATAAATGGGATATAGCCGGCACCCCCATAAAAGAAGTTTGATTTTCCGGTACCTTTAAACAAAACATTGATTGTAAAATCTCCTAATTTCACCTCACCACCAAAACCGTACATCACACGAGGAAATGGAGAGTAAGACAAAGGCACTTGGTCATCAGAGTTTACCACACCATCACCGTTTACGTCTTTGTACTTAATATCGCCCGGACGAACAGCTCCAAATTGTTTTGGACTACTCATTACATCCAATGAGTCTCTAAACAAGCCCATTGCGACATATCCACGACTTACATTATACGGACGACCTGATATAGCTTGGTATTCATACTTTGGAAAGGCTTGCTCCCAGTGTTTAACATCGTTGTTTGAGTAAGTAAAGTTACCACGAATGGTAAAGAAATTGCCTTTTCCAAAATTTTGCGTAAATGACACATTACCATCTGATCCCCAACTTTTCATTTTACCAACATTTCCATATGGCATGGTTACAGCACCAACAAATCCCGGAACCTGTGTACGTTTTTGGAAAATACCATCACGATTATCTGTGAAATAGTCTACTGTAAAGTTTAAGCGATCGTCCAAGAAACGCGCATCGACCCCAACATTAAATTTGGTCGATTTCTCCCATGCCAAGTTATCAGCCCCAACTAGAGTTTCACCAATACCTTGCTCTCCGGCCCATCCAGGAGTAATGTTCCCTACAATTGTCAAATAAGGGAAACGATCGTCTGAAATTCTATCATTACCAACCTGACCATAAGATGCACGTACTTTAAAGAAGTTCATCCAAGCCATTTTATCTTTTACCCATTCATAGTTGGTTACAACCCAGCCACCGGCTACCGAAGGAAAGAACCCATATTGTTTTCCAGGCTGAAAGTTTTCAGAACCGGTATAACCGAAGTTACCATCAATCATATACGTATCCTTATAGCCATAGGATACTCGAGCCGAAACACCTTGATATTTTTGTGAAATAGCCTGCATGCTCGTATTCATATAACGTGTATCACTAGCACTGTTCATATAGTAATATATAAGTCCACCGACACGATGGTCCTCTTGAATTACTTTATTATAATCGAGCTGTGCTTCAAAGTGGTATTTACGATACTGACTCTCTGATTTTGAGAACTGAGCAGGTACTGCTGAATACTTTTTGACCAACATCAGCTCACCTGTTGTAGAACGCCCTGTTGCACTATACAATTCTGGCAACTTATAACGACGTTCAAAGAAGCTTGCATTGTTATTTAATGCTCCCTGAACACGCAGTTTCAAACCATCAACCCATTGTGAGAAATCCTGATTCAAAGCCAACGTAATCATGTTGTTGTAATTTTCTTGTTTGGCTTGTCCGGTGTAGTTCAACAGCACATGAGGAGAGGTTGTATTCTCTGCTCCAACAGAAGGCATCTGACCTGTCGAATACACTTTGGGTACAGTAAGCGGAGTCAACATCTGTTGCGTTGCCCATAGTAAATCTGTATTAAACTGCCCAGGTAGCGGATTATGAGAGATATATCCGTCAACCCCCATATACAGAGTGGTCGATTTAGTAATATTGATATCAATATTTGAACGATAATTATAGGTATTGTAACCTACTTTTGGTTTATCCGGATTCGTATCATCTAGTTTATAGGCTGTAGATTCATTCGACATCCCCAAACTGATAAAATAACGAGCAACACTACCACCACCGCGTGCACTTAAGTAATAAGTTTGCTGCCACGAGGTACGATTCAGAATCTCATCTTGCCAATTGATATTTGGATACAAGTCCGGATCTAGGTTGTATTTAATCAAATCAAGCTCCATATCTGAATACGGAATAGGTTTTGCACTTAAAGCTGATGCCTCATTTGCAAGATTCGCATATTGAAACCCATCCACATATTTAGGCATACGATTCAAATGAGAAAGAGTCACATTGGCACGAGCTGTAATATTCAATTTCCCCTCTTGTCCACGCTTCGTTGTTACAATAACAACACCATTTGCTCCACGCACCCCATATACTGCGGTTGCAGAAGCATCCTTCAGGATTGAGAAACTCTCAACGTCGGCAGGGTCTACTTGACTTAAATTACCTTCAAGTCCATCAATCAAAACCAAGGCACTGGAGTTTGCTCCAAACGTACCGATACCACGAATCCAGAAGTCAGAGATATTTTTACCCGGCTCACCGCTGCTTTGCATGGAAATAACCCCGGCAACACGTCCACCAAGCATGTTATTAATTGATGTAGCCGGAACTTGAAGATCTTTGGTATCTACAGCCGAGATCGCGCCAGTTACACTCACCTTACGTTGCGAACCCATCGCCGTAACAACAGCTTCTTCTAGCTGAATGGATGAGGTTTGCATTTTCACTCTAATTTTTTTGTCTTCTTTTGTAATTGGATATTCAAAATCTTCAAATCCCAAAAAAGAAAATACCATAACGTCTCCCCGATTTGCTTTGATCGAGAACACCCCATCTACAGTGGTACTGGTACCTACACCAGGTCTGTCTTTGAGATATACATTTACCCCCGGTAATGTTTCACCTAAATCATCATAGACAATACCTTCCATGATGTATTGGTCCTTCTTTTGCGCATCGATCGACAAGACCGTACACATTATAAATAGTAATAGTAAACTTAATTTTTTCATGAACTGAAATTTAAGGTCATTAAACTCCTTTTTTACTCAATTGCAAGTTTTCTCACACAGTCGTTTTCTCTATCTGCAATATAAATAATGCCATCAGAGTCGATCGCTACACCATCTGGTCTATTAAACATTGCAAAGTCGGGATTGCCATCTACGTAACCAGAAACTCCAGGAATACCAATTACAGTAGAAACCATTCCATTTCCATCGACTTTTCGAATAATATGATTACCTCCATCTGCCACGTATAAATTACCATCTTTATCAAAACAGATTTGACGAGGCTCTTTAAACTGAGCATCTAAACGCTCCCCATCCATATAGCCCGGTTGATTTTGAATTCCGGCAAATAATTTATGCTCTCCTGTTTGCACATTATAAGTAAAAATAACATGCTTAGCTGCATAACAGATATAGAGCATGTTGTCGTCATTCGGATGAAAACATAAATAGCTATCCGAACTAGGCATCAAATCAATTGCAACCAACTCTGAAGCTTTTGTTCGTGGCTCAATTTTTATTAACTGTCCGTTGTAAGCTCGCGTATAGAGATGTCCATCAGAGACACGAGGAGCTAAACCGTGCTTCCAGTCAATATTGAATTCTGGAGTGCCTTCCTTTCGACGTGGTTTGATCCGTTTTGGAGACCATTGAATAGCCGGATCAAATTCGTAAAAAACATCACCTCCATCAAGTGGTACAAATACAGTTTTACCCTCTGGATCTGTTCCTGGTGCATTGGGGTTACCAAAATTGTCTTTAATCAACGTACTTACAATATTAGCTTCTTCATTAATGTGTCGTAATGCACTACCCCAAAATTCAGAAACAAAAATATTTTTTTCAGCATCAACGCATAAGTAACGCGGAGAGTGAAATTCGGCTTCAGCTAAAGTACCGTCTTTCATATTATCCGTTCCTGGTTTACCGGCAATAGTCGTAACCGTTACCATGGTACGATAATAGAAGTTTTTATCAAAAATAACAGAATCGTTGCCTATCACAATCGAGATATCGCACGTGTCGCCAGGTTGTTTTGGCGTAATCGCATAGATCATATCTCCATTTGAACTTACTACCGCTGCCTGTTTTTGATTGTAATAAACTTTGATCTGAGAAGGATCTGTACCGAAATTACTTCCTTTTAAAATCACTTTCTGAGCAATACCTCCCGAGTCGGGATAGAAGGTTTCTAACTTAATCGGCTGTGAGGGATCATACGGTTTCCCTCCGCCACTGGTCTTGTTGTTGTCATCATCTGAACAAGATGCCATAAACATCGTTGAAGCAACGAGTCCGCACCATAGCAGATTAAACAATTTAAGGTCTCTCTTCATTTTCAAATAGTATATTAGTTAATAAAAAGGTCAATATTATATGGTTTTTTCACCAATCCACTGTAATCATATTGCAATAGTATAAATACTATTTCACACACACAAGCATTGCTAAATATTTTTTTAATATAATTCGATCATAAATACACTTATAGATCTAATTTGTTAAATACATGTTATTTTTATACTATACAACACTATATAAAAAAGCTAGTTTACTTTATAAAAAAAGCTTGCTTGGTTCTTGAGAAAAGCAAATAAGGTTTTTAGAAAAAGTATGCATGGTTTTGGCGGCGGATATATATGGAAAAAGCTCATAGAATCAGGTGTCTGATTTTATGAGCTTTTTATTTATGACTGCGTATTCACTACGCATTACTGTTTATTTTTGATCTGATCTTCGATGTATTGTAAAATTTCAGCCTCGTGCTCGGGATGAAACCACTTTATTTCCTGATCGCGCTTGAACCAAGTCATCTGCTTGCGTGAATAAATCCGAGAGTTTTGCTTCACTTTTTCAATTGCAAAATCAAGAGTCCATTCGCCATCAAGATACTTAAACATCTCTTTGTAACCTACAGTATTAAGGGAGTTGAGATGCTTTTGGGGATAAAACAAACGAGCTTCTTCTAGCAAGCCATCTTTCATCATTTCATCCACACGCAAATTGATACGCTCATAGAGCTCTTCCCGGTCACGAATCAGTCCGATCTTTATGATCTGAAAAGGGCGTTCTTTCTTCTTATTCTTACGAAGTTCCGAATAAGGCTTACCACTTTGTATGCATACTTCAACAGCATGAAGTACTCGCTTGTGATTTTTAAGATCTACTTGTTCGTAAAAAACAGGATCAAGCTCCTTTAGCCTCTGTTGGAGTGCTTCCAATCCTTCGGTTTCATAGAAATGAACCATTTCTTTACGCAATTCCGGATCGATTGAAGGTATATCATCAATACCGTTACAAAGTGAATCAATGTACATCATCGAGCCACCCGACACAAATACAACATCTTTGGTTGCATGCTGTTCTTGGATCAACCGAAGGGCTTCTTCTTCAAATCTACTGGAACTGAAATAGTCTGTAGGATCGAGTTCTCCAACCAAGTAATGCTTAACTCGTTGCATTTGCTCGGTAGTTGGTGCTGCGGTTCCTACTACAAGACCTTTGTAGATTTGGCGTGAATCAGAGGAAATAATCGGCGAACCGAAGTGTTCTGCCAGCCTAAGGCTAAGTTCAGTCTTTCCCACTCCGGTAGGCCCGAGTAAAACTACAACCGACTTCATCAATAGCGATCGTCGTATGGGTTTTCACTCAGCATATCGTCCGATAGATTTTCGTATCCTTCATGATCTAATTCATCCATGTCAAACTCTTCGTCGCCATAGAAGTTTTCACCGAAGTCTGCAGCAGATGCTTTTGTTTCAAATTCTTCGAATGACATAACTTGCACAGGTGCGTCACCTTCTTTCAGCGAACATTTAGGTCTTTCCATGTTTTTGCCCGGAAGGATCTCAAGAAGTTCCATAAAGAAAGCTCTCTCTGCCATCATATCGAAAACAAACAATAGCTTTTGCTTTTCATCTTCAAGAAGTTCTTCTAGCTTGGTAACGTCCATCACGAATGTATCGTCTTCGTAATTGGTATCCATTTCCATTAGCGTAACTTCTGTTTGTTTGCTCCAGTCGTCTTCGCAAATAAAGAACGTTGTAATTTGGTCGTTTGCATAGCCAACCGATGCTAATATTGCATTTTGAAGATCTTGAAAAGTTGCTTCCGAATCGATCAGAATCTCTCTTTTAAAGTCATCAACCTCATCTGATAGGATTAAAAATCTAAATACCATAGTTATTCTGTTTTCTGAGTTCAAAAGTAGTAATTTTATTCGTATTATCTAATATCGTTTTTCATCAAGAGCGTATCAATTGAGAGACACTTTATGTTATTCTCAATTCATTAACAAACGACTAATACAAAATGATCATTCCTTCTTATTTTTATTTTATATTTCAAACGATAATAACTTCGAATGCTGTTTACTTTTCGTGAATATATAAAAAAATAATCTCCCCTGCTGCAAATAACGGATGTTACTTACAACAGGGGAGAATTTATTTTACAGTTACCGCAACAAGCGGTAAATACATTTTCAAAGCAGTGCTTAGCCCATGTAACCTCTTACAATACCACGCTTCGATGATTTGATAAAGTTAAGAATCACATCACGCTCAGTACATGCAGGATATTCTTTTTCGATACGCTCAAGAGCATCAGTCGTATTAAGACCTGAGTTGTAAAGTGTACGATAAATATCCTGAATCAGGAAGATTTGCTCGTTTGAAAAACCTCTTCTTCTCAAGCCTACAATATTGATACCGGCATACGAAATAGGTTCACGACCTACTAGCGTGTAAGGAGGGATATCCTTACCTACGCGAGAACCACCCTGAATCATCGTGTGCAGTGAAATGCGCGAGAACTGATGAACCAATGTACCTCCACTAACGATAGCGTGATCATCAATTTCAACCTCCCCGGCAATTTGTGATGCGTTTCCAATGATTACATTGTCTTTAATCTCACAATCGTGCGCAATATGGCAATAAGCCATAAGCAAACAATTCTTTCCAACTACTGTTTTTCCTTTTGCAAAAGTACCTCTGTTTACAGTCACACACTCACGTACGGTTGTGTTGTCACCAATTTCGGCAGTAGTAGCTTCTCCTTGAAACTTCAAGTCTTGAGGGACACCCGCAATAACGGCTCCCGGAAAAATACGACAATTGTTTCCAATGCGAGCTCCGTCCAAAATAACAGCGTGCGAATAGATGTGGCAATTGTCGCCAATTACTACATTCTTATCAATCACTGCAAATGCATCAATTGTAACATTCTTACCAATTATTGCTTCGGGATGAATAGCAGCTAAAGGTTGATTCATCTTGTGTAATACTTATTTGTTTTTAACTATTTGAGCCATAAACTCCGCTTCGCAAACCACCTTTTCACCTACGAATGCATACCCTTTCATGTAAGCACATCCGCGACGAATTTCAGTAAGCAGGTTTAGACGGAACACTACTGTATCGCCCGGCACCACTTTCTGACGGAATTTAACGGCATCGATTTTCATAAAATATGTCGAATAACGTTGTGGTTCATCTACAGAATTAAGGACTAACAAACCTCCTGTTTGTGCCATAGCTTCAACAAGCAATACTCCCGGCATAACAGGCTCTTCAGGGAAGTGTCCCATAAAGAACGGTTCGTTTGTTGTTACATTCTTCACACCTACGATGTAGTCGCTGCCCAAATCGATGATTTTATCAACCATCAAGAATGGATAACGGTGAGGAAGTAATCCCTTAATCTTATTGATATCCATTACCGGAGTATTGGAAATGTTGTATAGGGGTGCCTGTACTTCATTCTGCTTGATATCTTTACGAATCATACGAGCCAATTGATTGTTGATCTTATGCCCCGGGCGTGTTGCAATGATTCTACCCTTGATTGGTTTACCAATAAGAGCAATATCCCCGATAATGTCTAATAGCTTGTGGCGAGCAGGCTCGTTCACAAAGACTAAAGGTTTGTTATTGATATAGCCAAGTTCATTCACAACTTTATGCTCAATACCCATTGTATCAGCTAGGTTATCAAGGTCTTCTTGACTAATTTTTTGATCATAGATCACAATTGCATTGTCAAGGTCTCCACCTTTGATCAAGTTATTTTGAATCAAAGCTTCAACTTCTCTTACAAATACAAATGTACGTGAAGCAGCGATTTCGTCTTTGAATTCACTCAAATCATTTAATGTTGCGAATTGATTTGACAACACAGCTGAATCGAATGAAATCAAAGCATTTACAGAGAACTTATCATCTGGAAGAATAATAAGTGAAGAACCTGTTTCTTCGTCTCTTACTTCAATTTTATTTTTAACGATATAGTAATCTTTCGAAACACTTTGCTCTACAATGCCAGCTTTCTCAATCTCCTCTACGTAATGCTTTGCACTACCGTCTAAGATTGGGAATTCAGGAGCATTTACTTCGATAAGACAGTTATCAATTTCATATGCATAAAGAGCCGCCATCGCGTGCTCGATCGTACTAATTTGTACTCCTTTTTTAGAAACAACAGTACCTCGCTGCGTAGCTACTACATTTTCTGCCAAAGCATCAATAACAGGTTGATCTTCTAAGTCAACACGTTTGATTTTATATCCATGGTTTTCAGGTGCCGGAAGAAAAGTTACCACAATATCAAGTCCTGTATGTAGACCTTTTCCCTGCAAAGAAAAGCTCTCTTTGAGCGTCTTCTGTTTCTGCATAAGTTAACGGTTTTTATTTAGTTCTTCTTTTAGTTGCTCTATTTCTCGCTGCAATTGTCCCATCGTGCGATACATCTCGGGCAACTTACTAAAGATTGCACTCGAACGCATATACGATTTTGCAGGCATAGACGGTGTTCCTAATACAGTTGTATTACCTTCAACACTACTGATTACACCAGATTGAGCACCTAAGTTTACATTATCTCCGATTTTCAAGTGCCCGGCAAGACCCACTTGTCCGCCAAACATACAATGCTTTCCAATCTTCACAGATCCGGCCACACCCACTTGTGCTGCCATTACCGTATTCTCACCCACTTCTACGTTGTGAGCAATTTGAATCAGATTATCAAGCTTCACTCCTTTACGAATAATGGTAGAGTCCATTACAGCTCTGTCGATCGTTGTATTTGCACCGATCTCTACATCATCTTCAATGATTACATTTCCGATTTGAGGGATCTTTTTATAGCCATCACCTTCTGGGGCAAAACCAAATCCGTCTGCACCAATCACAGCTCCGGCATGAATAATAAGATTGCTGCCAAGATTACATCCATCATAGATACAAGCATGTGGATACACAGTTACATTATCACCGATATTCACATTGTCACCAATATATACTTGTGGATATATTTTTACATTATGTCCGATCTTTACATTCTCACCAATGTAGGCAAAGTTTCCTACATAAGGGTTTTCGCCCAACTGTGCAGTGGCAGCGATGAATGCAGTAGAATCAATTCCTGTTTTCTTTGGTTTAGCCTGTTCTACCATGCTCATTAGCATTGCCAATGCAGCATAGGCATTAGGTACCTTTATTAAAGTTGTCGTTAAGGGTTGCGAAGGTGTGAAATCATTATTTACTAACACAACCGAAGCCTGTGTTTCATAAATAAAGCTCTCATACTTAGGATTTGCCAAAAACGTAAGAGTCCCCGGTTTACCTTCTTCTATCTTCGAAAAATTACTAACCTTCACTGAAGCGTCTCCTTCGATCACGCCATTCAGAAAAGCTGCAATTTGTTGAGCAGTAAACTCCATTACTATTTGATGTTTATCTTTAAGTCGGTAAATACAATTTACCCCACGGTATTTCCGTGAGGTTGCAAATTTGGTAATAATTTTCAAAAACTCAGTGATATTTCGGGATTAAATAATTAGAAAAGGATCAAAAACCTCTTGGTTACAACTGATAATCAACAAAATCACTGATATATCAAATATTACAAAAAAGCTACAACGATTCCGATTTGAAACAATAATCGAACAATAAATACAAAAAAAGCCGTCAGTCTTTTACAAAACAACGTAAAAGACCGACGGCCAAATATTCTGAATACCTCAATAATGAGCTAAATTCATTAAAGATCGCAATAAAAAAACGCTCTCTGTTCCGCTCTTATAAAGTCTCTCCTTAATTAGCAAAGACCTTTTTCTGCAAGATATTGAGCCATTTCTTTTTGCACTTTCTCTGCTTCAACACGAGCAACTTCTGCAAATTTCTCAGTTGTATCAGCATAGATAATCGCACGAGAAGAGTTTACCAACAAACCACAAGTATCGTTCATTCCATACTCTGCAACCTCTTTCAAGCTACCCCCTTGCGCTCCAACACCTGGCACAAGCAAGAAGTGATTCGGAGCATGCTTACGGATATCTAGGAACATCTTACCTTGAGTAGCACCTACTACAAACATCAACTGGTCATCAGAAGCCCAAGTTTGCGATGTTTTAAGCACTTTCTCAAACAAACGTTCACCATCTTTATCTTCCATTAATTGGAAATCTTTAGAACCTTTGTTTGAAGTCAAAGCCAAAAGAATCACCCATTTTTCAGGATAGATAAGGAATGGCTTTACGCTATCTTCACCCATATAAGGAGCTACAGTTACCGCATCAAGATCCATGTGATCGAAGAAAGAACGAGCGTACATTTCTGAAGTATTACCAATGTCGCCACGTTTAGCGTCGGCAATGATAAATTGATCAGGATAGTTTGTACGAATATAATCTACAGTCTTTTCGAAAGAGATCATCCCTTTTACACCTAAGCTTTCGTAAAAAGCAAGATTTGGTTTATAAGCCACACAGAAATCGGCAGTAGCATCAATAATTTCTTTATTGAATGCAAAGATTGGATCCTCTTCATTTAGCAAATGTTGTGGGATCTTTTTTACATCTGTGTCTAGTCCTACGCAAAGGAACGATTGTTTCTTTTTAATATTCTCAAATAACTGCTGCTTATTCATTTTATCGTATAATTAAATAGATTCAAAAAATAAAATACATAATCGGGAGCCAACCAAAGGCTTCTATAGTTCCGACTCTTTTAGTCGTTCGGCATTTTCAGCTACAATAAGCTGATCAATAATACCCTGTATCTCGCCGTCCATAATAGCAGACAAGTTATACATCGTTAGATTGATACGGTGATCCGTAACACGTCCTTGCGGATAATTGTAGGTACGAATCTTCGCAGATCTATCACCGGTAGAAACCATTGTTTTACGCTTCGAAGCGATCTCATCCAAATACTTCTGATACTCCATATTATAGATACGAGAGCGAAGTTCGATCATAGCTTTAGCTTTATTTTTAAGCTGCGACTTCTGATCTTGACATTGTACGGTCACCCCTGTCGGGATGTGCACCAAACGAATAGCCGAATAGGTTGTATTTACCGACTGACCACCCGCACCGGACGAACAGAATGTATCTACACGGATATCGCTTTCTTTCACTTCAACATCAAATTCGTCTGCCTCCGGTAATACCGCTACAGTTGCAGCAGATGTATGTACACGACCTTGTGTTTCAGTTTGTGGCACGCGTTGCACACGATGCACGCCCGATTCATACTTCAAGGTTCCATATACATTCTCGCCAGACACTTCAAAAACGACCTCTTTGAAACCACCGGAAGTTCCTTCATTCACATTCGAAACCGAAACCTTCCATCCTTTTGTTTCGCAATACTTCACGTACATACGATACAAGTCGCCGGCAAATATAGCCGCCTCATCACCTCCGGTACCTCCACGAATCTCAACGATAGCATTTTTGCTATCTTGCGGATCGGCAGGAACAAGAAGCAACTTGATTTCCTCCTCCAACTCAGGCACACGAGTTTGACAAGTCTCTAACTCCTCTTTTGCAAGTTCACGAAGATCAGCATCATTTTCTGTATCCAGAATCATTCTAGCCTCTTCAATTCCTTGTAAAATACGCTTATACTCGTCGCGCGCGCCAATAATCAATTCCAAATCGTGATACTCTTTGTTTAGCTTCACAAAGCGTTTCATATCAGAGATCACAGATGGGTCTGTAATCAGCGTTTGCACCTCTTCAAAGCGACTCGAAAGCCCGTCGAGTTTATCAAGTAATTTATTTTCTGCCATTTATCGTATTATTCTCCTCATACCCGCTTAAAAGCGGAATTCTTTATATCAATATTCAAAGCGACCAAACTCGCTTTCAATAACAAGTTCTTTCTTATCAGAAGTTTCTACAAAGCCCACAATTTGAGCGTCGATTCCGAAAGATTTCGAAATGGCAATCACTTCCTCTGCATGTTCTGCAGGAAGATATACCTCAAGACGGTGTCCCATATTGAATACTTTGTACATTTCTTTCCAGTCGGTACCTGATTGTTCTTGAATGATCTTGAACAATGGAGGCACTGGGAACATATTATTTTTCGTAATCTTCACGTTTTCTACAAAGTGAAGCACTTTTGTTTGTGCGCCCCCCGAACAGTGAACCATACCGTGAATCACCGGACGAAGTTTATCTAGAAGTTGTTTCACTACCGGAGCATATGTTCTCGTAGGAGAAAGCACCAATTTACCGGCATCAATACCCAAGCCTTCTACAGCATCCGTTAGCTTCAAGCCACCCGAATATACTAGATCTGAAGGAACCGAAGCATCATAACTTTCAGGATATTTTTCGGCCAAATATTTTGCAAACACATCGTGACGAGCAGAAGTAAGACCGTTGCTACCCATACCACCGTTGTATTCTTTTTCATAAGTCGCCTGACCATATGAAGAAAGACCTACAATCACATCACCACCTTGAATCTTATGATTCGAGATCACATCGGCACGTTTCATACGGCAAGTAACCGTACTATCTACGATGATGGTTCTCACAAGGTCGCCTACATCGGCAGTTTCACCACCTGTAGCATAAGCATTCACACCCATGCTTCTTAGCTCTTCGAGCAATTCGTCTGTTCCATTGATGATAGCGGAAATCACATCACCCGGAATCAACAACTTGTTACGTCCGATTGTAGAAGAAACAAGAATGTTATCTACCGCACCTACACACAATAGGTCGTCGATGTTCATGATTAACGCATCTTGCGCGATACCTTTCCATACAGAAAGATCTCCGGTTTCTTTCCAGTACATGTAAGCCAATGAAGACTTTGTACCCGCACCATCGGCATGCATGATGTTGCAATACTCGGGATCACCCCCTAGGATATCAGGAATGATTTTACAAAACGCTTGTGGAAAAATTCCTTTGTCAATGTTCTTAATGGCGTTATGAACATCCTCTTTCGACGCAGATACTCCGCGCAGGTTATAACGTTGATCGCTCATTATTTATAGATTTGTTTGAGATGCAAAATTACACAATTTCCCTTGTTAACGCAAACGCAAAACGTCGCCTTCTTCAGGAATATATTCAAGATCTTTCTTATTCATTTTATAAAGAGACTTCATCTCTATACCAAAACGCTGAGATATACTATGCATAGATTCGCCCACTTCGACCACATGCTCGAAGGTTGGCTTATCTGCTTTACTCTTTTTCTTCTGCAAATACACAATATCACCTTTACTCAACGGAAAATCAGCACCGGGCACTTCATTATACTTACACAAGTCTTTTGCTTTAAAGCCCAACTCGCGTGCAATATCATCATAAGTTTCGCCACGTTGCGCCGCCACGTACAACAAACCTTTCCATTTGTATACTTGACGCATCGGGATATTTACCCCGCCATTATCCATTTTCTTTGGAGGCTCGAGCCCTTTGCCCGAATCGAGTTTATATAAATCGTAGTCTTCGATTAGTTTTATCAACTTATTAGCATAAGCTTTATCGGTAGCATAGCCACACTTTTGCAATCCTCTTGCCCATCCTTTGTAATCACGAATATGCAGATCAAACAAGACAGCATAACGCGAACGCAATGCAATAAACTTCGAATGGTCGTCATACGACTCTTCTACATGTCGATACTTTCTAAAGCATTCGTCACGATAATCATCATCATGATAGACGCGTCCGCCTTTCCAGTCGGTATGACATTTTATACCAAAGTGATTATTACTTTTACGAGCCAACGTACTATTACCCGCACCAGATTCGAGAAGTCCCTGTGCCATTGTGATACTGGCCGGTATTTTATACTTCTTCATGTGTTTTACAGCCAAGTGCTTGTACTGCTCAATATAAATTACATAGGAAGAGTTTCGGCGTTGGGCTTGCATCCCGCATGCCAACACTAGAAAGGATATTGCAATTATTAAAGGTCGAATAGTCTTCATTCTTACAAGGCTATACAGTTATAACTTACGCAAAGATATAAAAAGAAAGAGATACATCGCATATAGCCATGTATCTCTTTCTTTTTATTATTTTATTTAATACTTATGCATGCAAATAATCATTTCCCGTATAATCTTGTTGCAAAAAGAAACGAGCTATAAAGTCAATATTATTTTGCACCAACGCCTTCGCCGCCTCTTTTCCGTGAATAGGATTTAGCATTGCATCGGGAAGTATCTTATTTTCAATAATGTAATGTAGAAGTTCTCTACCACAATAGCCTTTACTTGCAATCACAGAAATTGCATTATTCTCGGCAAAGGCTTCATCGTAGAATGGATTATCCGAGCTTTTTATCATACGTGCCAACTGCGGAACAAATGTGATTCCTATTTCAGGAGTCGCATACACCACAAAACAAGCATCGTTGTTTACATCATTCGGAAGCTTTTGCTGAGGTAAATCGGCAAATACTTTTCCTAAAAACTCTTGCAAATCGGCAGCCTCCCCAATATAAGCGACTGGCGAATTATCGTTTGCTTTCAACATGCGCTCATAAGTCTCTTTGCTTTCAGCTTTAGCTCGCACCTCTTGTGCCATTGGAGATTTCTCTGCTTCATCTTTCGGTATATATGCAACAGAGCCATTGATATTCCATGTCCCATTAAATCGAACAAGTTGTGTCAATACAAAGTGTTGTTCGGTTGCTTTCTCATTTAAGTCGAATGAGTCTACTGCAACATTAAAGATCTCTTCCGAGTTCCACAACTTGAACTGATAAGTTTGCTCATCTTTACCAATGTATTCAAACAATGCCGGTTTGTGGTAAACCACAGCTTTAAGCATTGCTGATTCTTTCGGCATATCCGAAATCAACTCAGCCCAATATTGGTGAGCAAACATCGACAGTGGCCCCAACACGTTCTCAAAGTGAATATTCTCTAGCACACTATATGCAAACTGTTCCGAAGCATTCGAGCGACGCAACGAATCGAGCGTTGCGTATACCATCCCCATACCAGCACCTAAGAACAGATAAGAAGTACTGAAAAAGATTTTATATACATTTCTGAATTCAAAGAAATCTTCATAAATATCTGCTTCACGATAGAATTCGCCAAGCTTTTCATTTACAGGAACCGTTTCAAAAGCCTCGAATAGCACTTCATAAACAACTTCAGACACGCCTTCTACTGCAAAACCTCTCGGATGCACAATCGCATTAGGAGCGGCATTGTGTTGAAGTACCATCCAAACTAACACCTGCACATCTTCAGGATTAATCTCATCCTCAATATATTCATTTGTATCTACATCAACAAAAGGGAGTAAGCGTCCATACATGGTCTGATGCATACGTCTGAATGCTGCCCAAAGGCCATAATCCGAAACAACATCTTCAAGATAAGCCGTCATCATAAGCGACAAGGCTTTCATTGTCTCGTATGGCATTTGATCTTCAGGAATCGTTTTCGTTAGCTTTTTATAAATTTGCTGAGCCACGCGTAAGTACTCAAACTCTTCTGCTTCCGGCTTATCAAATGGATGAAACGCCATCCATTCATTCATGGTGATTAGTGTATTTTTTAACGATTTTGCCATAGTACTATTATTCAATACATATTTTGCGCAATTTAATCAAAGAATTCTATTATTTAGTACCATCGTACCCGCTTTGCTGTTAAAACAAACAAAGAATTTAGACAACTAACAGAAAATCAACTTGCAAAACTGTTTTTGATATATGAAAGAATTGAAAATAATTACAACGCTCAAAACCTATGCATATCAAGAGTTAGACTCTACTGATATGCAATTGATCGAAGCTGCACGTCAAGCGATGTTAAACGCATACGCACCCTACTCTCGCTTCAACGTGGGATGCGCCGCTCTGCTTACCAATAATCTAATTATACAAGCCTCGAATCAAGAGAACATAGCTTTTCCTTCCGGATCTTGTGCCGAAGCCAATACTGTAAACTTTGCCAAAGCTCAATATCCCGACGAAGCCATTACAGCGTTAGCAATCATCGCAGCATCGGGCAATAATATCGTTGAATTTATTTCGCCATGTGGCAACTGTCGCCAGATATTGGCCGAAGTAGAACACCGTCAAAAACATCCGTTTCGAATACTACTAGCCGGACTACACGAGGTATGCATCCTCAACAGTGCCTCAGACTTGTTGCCATTTGGATTCAATGCCAACATTGGTAGCACGCACCCATAAAACCGGAATATCAAAACTGTTTTGTAACTTTGCAATTCAAAAGAAAACAGAAACATGAACAATCAAGATACAATTTGTGCCATTTCTACGGCACCGGGTGCGGGAGGTGTAGCCGTAATCCGCGTTTCGGGACCCGAAGCTTTTGCGATTACCAACAACATCTACCGCCCATTCAATGAAGGCAAAAGTGTACTTACGCAAAAAGCATATACACTTAGTTATGGTACCATCTTCAACGGAGACATCTCTATTGACGATGTTGTAGTGGCTGTTTTCCGTACTCCGCACTCTTTTACAGGCGAAGATACGGTAGAAATCAGTTGTCACGGATCTGTTTATATCCAACAACAAATCCTTCAATTGCTTATCAAACAAGGATGCCGACTGGCAACAGCCGGAGAGTTTACACAGCGTGCATTCCTAAATGGCAAGATGGACCTTTCACAAGCAGAAGCCGTTGCCGACTTGATTGCTTCAACTTCGGCAGCTTCGCACAAGTTGGCATTGAATCAAATGCGTGGAGGATTTAGCAACGAACTTACCAAGTTACGCATGCAATTGCTCGACTTTACTTCGTTGGTCGAACTAGAACTTGACTTTAGTGAAGAAGATGTAGAGTTTGCCGATCGCAGCGCACTCAAGAATCTGGCAAATAACATTGAACAAATCATTGGCAAACTAGCAGAATCCTTTAGCGTTGGAAATGCAATTAAAAATGGTATACCGGTAGCAATTATCGGCGAAACCAATGCCGGTAAATCAACTCTGCTCAATTTGTTGCTACAAGAAGACAAAGCCATCGTATCGGATATTCACGGAACTACGCGCGACGTAATCGAAGATACAATGAATATTGGTGGCGTTACCTTCCGCTTTATTGACACGGCTGGTATTCGCGAAACAACAGATACGATCGAAAGCATCGGCATCGAACGCACATACCAAAAGCTAGATCAAGCCTCTATCATTCTTTGGGTGATGGACATCAACACCCCCGAAGCCGAATTAAACGCATTGGCACAAACCATCGTACCCAAAGCAGAAGGCAAACAACTGGTATTGGTATTTAATAAAATAGACGAACTTACGCCTGAGCAATTAGAAGTAAAGAAACAACTTCTATCTCAGATTGAAGCAGAGCGTGTATTTATATCAGCTCGCAACAACGAAAACACGGCAACGTTGCAAAATGTATTACTCAAAGCAGCACACATCCCGGAAATCGGCAACAACGATGTTATTGTGACCAACCTTCGTCACTACGAAGCACTAGTCAAAGCACACGAGGCCATCACCCGCGTAATCAACGATATGGAAATGCGCATCAGCGGCGACTTCCTCAGTCAAGACATCCGCGAGTGTATGCATTACCTTGGTGAGATCACCGGGCACATATCAACCGACGATGTACTCGGCAATATCTTTGCCAAGTTCTGTATCGGTAAATAATAAACTACCCTTCATAGGTTTGCATATATTAAAACCGCTCAATCTATTCTGAAAAGGAATCGATTGAGCGGTTTGTGTTTTCAGACTTAGGGTGTGTAACCGCCGCAATAGCCACGTTATATCGAACTCATTTTTTTTCTACAATATAATGGGCGGCAGCACTACTAGCACACGACTACCTACCAGACACTTACGAACTGTTCGGCTTGCAGACATCAAAATTCCTTATTGAAAACTTTTTGAACTCATTTCGCACAAATAGCATCATCTCGCTATACTACAAGCAGTTACACGAACACAAACATGCCCTCTCAAGACGTAAAACACTGATAATCAATAACAGCATTCTGTAACATCCCCATTATAGTTATTGTATTCTTTTGCTTTAATTCCCAATAGAATAAGCTACATAATTACAAATAAGCTTTTATAAAACAAATACTCAACCGCTTACTATAATGATGAATAATAAATATATTTGTACAATACAAGTGGAATATATTCTATCGATGCACATATTAAAACGAATCGACTGTTTCATTACATTTAATGAAACGCTTTGGGTCAGGTTGCAAATAATGTATCACCATAAATAAAATAATATTCAATCAATATGGAACAACTTATCGAGTTATCTCAAACAGAAATTAAATTAGCTTTTGTTGCATCTTGCATCGAAAGCACTGCCAGAGCATTGAATAAACCATATTTGGAAATATTTGAGCGAATGAAATACGTGGGAATGATTCGCAATTATATCTGGGCAAACTACGAGATGCTTCATACTGAAAGTCGTGAGAATATTACAAAAAACATGATAGAATGTTTGACAATATGGGAAGAGAAACAACAAAAATAAAGGTGTATCACGGCGCTACTGAAATAGTAGAGAATCCGATCTGTGCATTCGGAAGAAATAATCTTGATTTCGGACAAGGGTTTTATGTAACAGATATAAAAGAACAAGCCGATAAATGGGCAACCCTCACGGCTCTAAAAAGAAAAGGCATACCCGTTATTAATCGTTATTTGCTCGACAAAGAAGGTTTGATGAAAGAAGCGAGATACAAAATTTTCAAAGCTTACGATGAAGAATGGCTCGAATTCATTGTTGCGAGCCGTAAAGGCTTCAATCCATCTAGTGCCTACGATTATATTGAAGGAGGTATCGCTAATGATCGCGTTGTAGATACAATCAACTTATATATGTCGG
>JBOFPV010000110.1:0-9743 GCA_051660585.1 Tannerellaceae bacterium | reverse complement strand
CTACGTATCACTTCAATAGTGTTACGGCCGGTGTAGCTTTCTACATCGATTTATATTGATTGTTTTCATATTTTAATATATGAGACCCTTGTGGTCTCTAAAGGTTTGCGACAAAGCTGATTCGTGAGAATCGGCTTTGTTTTTTAATTGAGAGAATAGATATTTTAGTAAATTAATAATTATACGATATCATGAGAAATAATAGCTTGGCAAAGTTCCAATTGGTTGCTTGTAAGAAGTGTTGTAGCGACTCTATAATGATTATCAAATGTTTTAATGAGATTGTTTTATGCTCAGATAACGCAACTGATGAGGACAAAGAGGTGATCTCGAAGCTGCTCGATCAAATACAAGATGGTATAACGAGATACTATGTAACTTTACATAATAATAGAGTTTACAAGGTGCCGGAAGAAGGGGCTTTAGGCATTCTTTTTCAGGCCGTTTTAGAAGTCACTCTTAGAGCCGAATTTAACCGCTCTGTTTTTGATGTGAAGGTGTTTGCAGCACATGATACGCTCACAAGTTTGCTTCTTTACCTTAAAGATCAGATTAGAGAGTTTCATGAGAATATGCCTGATAATCAATATGAAGATGTCGACGTGATCCTTACCAAACTTTAATTATAGTTTATGACCAAAACAACTTCTATGAAAATCAAAGGGATTGCTATCGTAATGATGGTGTTCCTACATCTCTTCAACAGGGATGTTCTTACCAATGGTATCACGCCTGTTTTTGTGTACAATGACGTGCCATTGTTTGCTTTTTTTGTTCCCATTACCACGCTTTGTGTTCAGATCTATTTGCTCCTTAGTGGGTATGGGCTGTATTTATCTCAATGCTCGGTGAGCCATACGAAAAAACGAGTACTCTCGTTGTATGCCCGGTATTGGTTTATACTGCTGCTGTTTATGCCATTCGGTATGTTTTTTAATCCGGCGAAATATCCGGGTTCGCTTTCTGTTTTTGTTCAGAATCTGTTGGCGGTGAATACCACGTACAATAGCGAGTGCTGGTTTATCTTTCCGTACATCATTCTTTTGATATTCTCGGACCAGATAAAGAGGTTGGTGGGGAGATTGTCGCTGATTCAAAACTGTGGACTGCTGGCAGTGGTCTATGGGATTACTATGGTTATTGTAAAATTGTGGCTAAGTGCTGAGTCAAAAAACATTGCAACGATTGCCGCGATAAATACAATATCTTGCTTTTCTCCTTTTTATGCGGGGATGATTCTCTCGAGGTTCGACTTGCTGAAGCCCATACAAAACTTTAGATATCGGAATAGCATTCTGCTGGCTGCGGTCTTTTCGATAGCTGTTTTCAAGTTTAATTTCTCGACTTCTGCTTTCAATCTCCTTTTCAGCAGCTTTTTTGTTTTTGCTTGCTCGCAAATCAGATACTCAAATCAGGTATCAGGTGCTTTGACAGTTTTAGGAAATCATTCTACCAATATGTGGTTGTGTCATTCATATTTCTGCTATCACATATTCAGTAAGTATTTGTATAGTTTGGAATATGCAAGTCTTATTTTGTTGTCTACCATTGGGGTCAGTCTTGTGTGCTCAATCTATATTGATAAACTATGGGATAGGCTGAGGATTAGCAGTTTGATGCTTCGACTTTCTTGATTGGTTATAATGCACAAAAAAGCCGATTCTCACGAATCGGCTTTTTTTGTTAAAAATGTAACGAACCTGTATTTTATATGGTGTTGTAAATGTGAAAAATATTTATTAATATATGGGTGTATTCACACTTAATATTATAAAATATGAAGAATGATTTGAATTTTAAAAAAAAGAAACGTCGAAAATGCGAGAGCGTGTAGCCATTACTGTGTTGGAGGCCAGAGAGGTTGTGGGGGGTATTCGTGATGGTTTTACCTTGCTTTTGCGAAAATTCAAGGTCACGGATGATGCGGCTGTAAACAAAAAGCAGTTGGTGAGCTTGCTCAAGAGTCTCGATTCTGCGAAAAAGAGCCTTACCGCAATCTTAAAGTTGCTTCCCAAGGCGCGGTTGTATGTGACAGATTACCGTATGCTGGCCAAAGAAATCAATGGTTTGCGTGCCCAAAAAGCACTGGATGCATCGCCCGATTTGATCGTTAAGTGCTGTATGTTTGTCTGTAATTTTACCGAGCCCGACTTTTCGGAGCGTAAATTTATGGCCTTACTTACTGATTTTAACCCCGATGATTACTCGGATACAGTTAAAAAAGGTAGAAAATAGCCTTTTTTGAACTATTTTTAATCTTATTTTGACGTAAAAAACATCCGCATTTGAGGAAAACTCGAATGCGGATGTTTTGTTTTTGCCCCAAAACTAATCCATATTGACGCAGATAGACCAACTTAGACGCGATGTGATATAATATGTTTTAATTGTAAATAACCTTTAAAATTGATTTTTGTGTTAATGTTGCGACGTTTACATTTGTACCCGAGAGTTTAACTAAAAATTTAATAAACAATTTCAACTGTTTTTTTATGATTAAATCAACAATTGCTGACATTCCTTTCCGTAAACATCCGGAATATATGAAGTTGACCATGCCCAACAAGTTCCGACTTCTTGTAATGTTTCACTTGTGGTTGGGGTGCGACAAAAAGCAAGTTGCCTTTGATGCTCATTTCTTTGAGGTGATGGATGAAGCGGTAATTTCGGATGGTTTCGACTTCTTTTATTTGGATGTGAGGGTGAGGCGTGCGTTTCGTAAAATCGGTCTCGTTGCCACCCGACAAGGGTACACGTTTGCCTTAGATTTGCATGCCGACGAGGGCTATTCCAAGGGGGTAATTCAGAGTTTTCAGGAGGGCACAAATCTGACCGAAAAGAGCACAAATCATGCCGAAAAGAGCATAAATCATGCCGAAAAGAGCAAGATTCTTGTCAAAAAGAGCAAGATTCTTGCCCTAAAAAAGGCGCCAAAATCGGAGGCGATAGAGGTGATAACCCCGATGCACGATAACTTTCTCAATGGTTGAGTGCCTCTGAAAATTGGAAAAACATATATATGTGAAATCCCTATATATATAAATATATATAAACAGACCGATTTTCCTAACGGCATCGGTCTGTATAAAAACGGATGAAGAGAAATGAAAAAAAATGGGGTGATCAACTTGATCAGCAAACAGACGGGCGCGGAGTACAGCTTCGACTTGGGGAGATTAAGAGCAACGCGCGGTTTTTGTCCGGGATGCCACCAGAGACGTTCCGACAAGCGAAACCGATCGTTTCGCTGGAATGCCGAAAAGGGTTACGGATTTTGCTACTACTGCAATGAGGTGTTTTACGACAAAGACCGAACGGCCTACCACACGTGTCATTCGGGAGGCAGACCCTCATTACGCACTATGCGCAAACCCGAGCAGCAACCGCAGCCGCCCATGGAGGTGGTTGAAATTGAATTTATTTTCTAACTATAAATACAAACTTAAAAAATCTTGAGTATCATGGAAAACAATAACCCTATGAACCAAAAAGTGCAAATGGAGCAACAAGCTCCGAATATGTGTGATCCGCAAGCGGCACACGATTACCTTCTCACTACGTTTCCAAAACAGGTGCGTGTGTTGTCTGATATGGGTTGTAAATTTTTTAGCGAACGGGGCATCGATCCCGAAGTGGCCAGGCAGAAGGGGGTGTTTAGTCTCAAGCAGCGCAACGGTAGCGAAAGTATCGCGTTTGTGTATCACGAGAATGGGCTCGACCACAGCATCAAAACCCGCGGAGTGGAGGTGAAACGGTTTGCCGCCATGCCTACCGGTGCCAAGCAAATCCCCTACAATGCCGACGTGATTGGCAAGTTTCGGTATTGGGTAATTACCGAGGGTGAAAACGACGCGTTGGCGTTTATGGCGGCGGGTATCGATCCTGCTTCGTCTGCTCCCAACGGCGGCGGGCCGCGCGAGCTGAAATGGCTCGAGCCCTACAAAAAGGAGTTGGAAAAGGTGGAGCTGATCTATATCGCGACAGACAACGACCTCAAGGGCAACGAGCTGGCCGTAAGTTTGATTGCCGAGTTGGGAAGCAAGCGTTGCCGCAGAGTAAGCTTCGGCGAGTGCAAGGATGCCAACCAGTTGCTCATGGAAAAGGGGCCCGAAGCCTTGGTGCAGGCGTTGGATGATGCCGTGGAGATTCCGATTCCGAACGTGTTGACGCTCAATTACGACTCGTTCGAGAAGCACCTGATCGAGGGTGGTATGCGCGGAGTGCGTGCGGGCTTTGATCCGCTCGACAATGTGGTGCGTTGGCGCTTGGGTACGTTTGCGGTGGTAACGGGTATTCCCGGGCATGGCAAATCGGAGTTTATCGACTTCCTCACGATGCGTCTCAACCGCACGCATGGCTGGAAGGTGGGGGTATATAGTCCCGAAAATCAGCCTGTAGAATACCACATGGGTAAGTTGGCCTCGAAGATGTCGGGCCGAAAGTTTAACCTCGAATCGCTGGATACCGACGATCTCAAGAAGATCTACCGCGATATCAAGAGCAATTACTTCTTCATCAACCCTCTGATCAACTCCGTTGACGAGATCCTCAAAGCATGCGAGGAGCTGGTGGTGCGCGAGGGGGTGCAGGTAATCACCATCGATCCGTTCAATACGCTCGAGTATCCCCGCATACCGGGCATGGTAGAAACGGAGTTTATCAACGAGGTGCTGGGTGCGTTTGCCGCTTTTGTACGCAAGTATCCGGTGCTGTTGCTCTTGGTGGCGCATCCCCGCAAAATGGAGGTGCTCAATCCGGGCAAGGGGCAAAAACGTTACAAAGAGCCTGTGATGTACGACATCAGCGGTTCGGCTCACTTCTACAACCGGGCCGATGTGGGCATCATTGTGTACCGCTCGGCCGCCGAGGAGGAAGACGAATCGGGGTGTAAGAACTTTGTGCGTGTAACGGTAGAGAAGATCCGTTGGCGCGAACTGGGCGTGGGCGGTGAGTGTATGTTGCGCTACAACTACAACAATGGCCGCTACGAAAGCATCACCTCGGTAACCAACAACTGGGACAATGCCTGGTGGGAAGAGGCTGAGCTTGAAGAGGTGAAATAGTTTTCACGAACATGGCAAAATGTTTTTGTGGAGTTTCCCGGGATTCTCCACGAAGATTTTAAAAAGTCTCCACGAATACTTTCGCAGGTATTCGTGGAGACTTTTTTCGTTTCCCCCAAGGGGGTGAGTTTTCCCGAGAGTTTGAGATTTTCCGAGGGTTTAGGGTTCGCCCAGGAAGCCTACGATGCACCCCACCAGCAGCGGGGGAAGGATCTTCATATAGGGTCGCCACCCTTTGTCGATGAGGGCTTGCTTGAGCCCCCGGGTGTCTCTGATCCACCGGGTGAGGGTACGCGAGGCCGATTGCGCACTGTTGCCCGGATTATACATGCAAGCGAGCTCCATAAAGGAGTAGGAGCGGATCTCAAATCGGTTAGCATCAGTCGTTTTATTCATAATAGACAGGTGTTGATTCTCCTATAAATATACAAAAAAATCGCCTAAAAATGGCCGGGAATACGTACAAATAACGACAAATAAGTACATAAACAGACAAGAACGTACAAAGACGTCATTCCCGCTTTTGCCCCCACGTATATTTGTATCGTAATCAAAAACAACGAGTTATTCACTTTAAAAAAAAACGATTGAATTATGGCATTGAAGTACAAAACGATTTTGAGAAAAGACATGCGTAAAGGTGCTGCCGAGGGGGCAAAATTGGTTTACGGGATCACCAAAGCTACGGGGTTGTATTCGTTTCAGCAGATGTGTGATGACATTACCGACACCTGCTCGGCTACCGAGCCCGATGTGCGCATGGTGATCAGCGCGATGGTGTTGATGGCGAAAAAGGCGATGCTGCGTGGCGAAACGGTGGTGATCGACGGGTTTGGCAACTTACAGCTCAAGGCGGGCAGTACCGGGGTAGAGAATGCCGAAGACTTTAAGGTGTCGATGATGAAGGCTCCGCGCTTGCTGTTTCGTGCGAGCAAATCGCTGCTCAAGATCCAAAGCGACGCGCGCTTTGAGATGATCGAATCGGTGGAGGTGCCGGTAGAGTGTGACAAAACCCATAGCTTGGATTAAGGATGGCAAAGAAAGGAAATCCATTTCTAGGGAAAAAGGCTTCGTTTGTAAAGCAGCTCTATGGGGCTGCTTGCGAAGCGGGCCGGGCGTTTGAACTGAACCCGGCAATGATCCTCTCTCAGGCTGCCATCGAAACAGGGTGGGGGGATAGCGGATATGCCAAACGGGGCAACAACTATTTTGGAATCATTGCCTGTGGCAAACCCAATGCTTACTGGAAGGGTGCTAAGAGCTCGGTAAATAGCAACGGACTTTGTTTTCGCAAATATGCTACCGCTACCGATGGCTTTATGGATTATGGCCGACTGCTGCGGGTGCAGTATCCGCGCGCCGCGGAGAAGAGTTATTTCCCGGCTGCCTTTGCTCAGGAAATCTCCTACAGCGCATACATCTCGGAGAAGAACGGCGACAACCGCGAGCACTACCGCAAGATGCTGATCTCGATCGAGGCCGATATCCGCGACATCGTGGCGGAACACGGACTGGATCTCCCTTTTGACAACGACGCGAAAGTAGATACGGCTAGTTATGTAGAACGTAAAGCACTATGGAATGAAAAAGATGAAGTCTTTGCTTGAGTTGATCTGGGCCTTGCTCGGATTGTGGATTGGTAAATGCCCGAGGGCCCGACCTGCTGCCGACTGCCCCATCATCTAGGCTAGATACAAATAAAACCGACCCATGTAGGAGTCGGTTTTATTTGTATCCTGAATTCAAGTATATTTATTTTTTTGGCCTATAAATTTATCGTACTAAAAAATAAAACAGAAATCGATACCACTTATATATTTGTTGACTATATTTGTTTCAATATAAACCGATACATTATGGGATCAATATTCGTTATTCAAGGAATTATGATCTATATCTATGCATTTGATCATAACCCACCTCATATTCACATAAAAAACGGAGATGGTGAATTTACCATCACAATAAAAGACCGAATTGTTGAAGGAAGAGCAAAATCAAAAACGATACAAATCGTCAATAACTTCATAGACGAAAATGAGGCAGAGATTATGAAAATATGGGAGAAAGCTCAGAGAGGGGAGAAGATTAATAAAATTAACAATTAACGTCAATAAAAACTATGCTGAAAGTTACTGATGTAGATTATTTGGGTAAATACACTCTACTTTGTACATTTAATACCGGAGAGAAGAAAAAAGTTGATCTTACACCACTTCTTCAATACCCCGCATTTGAAGAACTCAAAGATGAGAAGCAATTTATCCAGTTTGGTCTAGACTCTACCATATTCTGGACCAATGGTGCAGATATAGCACCGGAATATTTATATGACAATGGAATATCCTGCGAAAGTTAAAGCAGTCCACTACAACAAATAAAACCGACTCCTACATGGGTCGGTTTTATTTGTTGTAGTGGGTGCTGTTTATTAAATGTGGATATAATTGCTTCTTTTTGTCAATTAATCGTATATTTGAATAATATTTTAGTTTTTGACGTTCCGGAGCTTTCAATGAGTCTCCTTATTAATTTTTAATTTTAATCTTTTATATGAAGAGTAAATTTTTTATCTCTCTTTTTGCAGCATCAGTGTTGGTTGCTGGTATGACTAGTTGTAGTAATGATGATCTGAAACCTGAGCCGGGTATCGAAGAGGTTGTTAAAAGTGCTGTCTTTGGACGTGTGTATGAGAAGTCTACATTTTTGCCTTTGAAAGGGGCAGAGGTTACGGTAAACAATATTATAGTAGCTACCTCGGATGAGAATGGTGTGTTTACATTTGCTACAGACGACAATAATCCTGTTTCAATAAAGGTATACTGTGATGGTTATTTTCCTTATACAGTGGTTGCGGATGTAAAGTCGGACGAAATAACAACGGCAGTACGCACGGTGACTGTTGCGATGATGAAAGAGGTGAAGGCGATCTCTGTAGATCCTTCTCAAGAGAATTTTGTGCAATTGCCTGTATTGAATAGTGCACCTGCAGCGGTGGTAAATTTCCCGGCCAATGTGCTTCCGGATGATCTTACAAGCATGCATGCGGTAAATTATGTATCGCCTGCTGCCTCAAGTGTGGCGGCATTGTATTTGCATCCTTGGGGTACAAAACTTAAAGAACCGGTAGAGGTGGCTTTTGTGGATAACTTGCCGGCTGATGTTTCGTACGACGGTGCGCAGGTGGAAGACGAAGGGCAAACTACAAAGGCTTCATCTACAAAAGCTGAGCCTATTGCGGTAACTTACGACGAAACTTCGAATCAATATAAATTCATGATCAGTCAGTTTGGCAACTATGTGATGAACACCAAGGTGGTTGAAAATATCGGAGCGATTGTGTTAGACAACTCTCCATACCAAACAATTGCCGTAGATAATGCATGCTCGCAAAACTCGGTGTATGAGTGGGAGCAAACTGCAAAAACAGTTTCGGGCTTTGAGGTGAAAACCAACGTTGCTGCCGAAGTGAAAAATAAGTTTGCAGGTATTGATGACGCAGGAGCCAAAGCAATTGAGACTGAGGTGATGCGTATGGTAAATGCATACTTTAATGCTCCTATCGGAAAAGTAGAGCGTGACGTGACTTCGGGTATTGTGAAAATCAATCCGGGTACGATCAATGTGTATAATTCATACTTATATACACGTACAATCACGCTTGCGTTTAACTTGATCTACAAGGGTAGCAAGGTAGAGCTTCCGATCGAGTCTGTTGAATACTTGGGCGTGAAGAGTACAAACACTGCCGTATCGTGTGATGATCACAGCGGTGGTGGTAGCCACAGCGGAGGTGGTACAAACTAAAATAAAACATTACATACAAAAAAAGCCGGTTCGTTAGAATCGGCTTTTTTTGTATCAGATCGTTTCTAATTTATTTTCTCCAACTCCAACTCCAACCACGGCAGAAAGTAGCATCCTATAGCGCATACATCTATGAAAGAAGTAGTATTGTGCTTTATCACGGCTGAATTATAAATTTTGCCATTTTTGCCAGCTTACATTTTTCTAAAATTTCGTTTATAATCTGTGTTGCACGTACGTGTGAGATCCCGACTTCTGAAGCTACACTTTTAATATCTGACATTGTAGGCTCTCCTTTGCCGTTGATGGTTGTGGTATGATAGCCGTTAAAACCGTTGCTTGTCAGTAGATCATATGCCGGAGATAGCTTCCACTCTTTATCAATAAGTTGAAAAGAGAAGTTCTTGGCATGGTCGTCTCGGTTGGAAATGATAACATTAAAAACGAGTATGCGGAATAATTCATGCACCTGTTCCATATCTTTAGTCAGATTAAGGCATACTTTGAGCAGTATTGAGTAGTCTAAACTAGGGATACGATAGTTGGCATGTAGTAGTCCGGCTGCGCTTATGGTATGTATTCGCTTGTCTGTACCTCGATCGAAGCGCTCTACTCCAAAGTATTTTCCATCAATAAGTCGTGTCTCGGGCATTCGAATTCCACACTCCTTGGCAAGTAGAGAATACTGATATTCCGTAATTCCAATATCGTACGGGTCGGAGGTGGCTTTGAATTTAACGAGCCATTGTTTGCCATCGATACTTGCAAATACTTTTGGGCGTGCACCACCTGATGAGCCTCCATATGCATATAACTCGTCAATAGATTCGTTGCTCTCTTTATCTTTTAATAGTCTTTCTGCTTCTGCTGCTA
>JBOFPV010000109.1:0-4290 GCA_051660585.1 Tannerellaceae bacterium | reverse complement strand
CACTTGACAGACAACAATGCTTGGCGTCTGTATATGGAAAAGTATCCTGAACTCACCGAGAAAGGTACATTCTATGCAAACTTCCCTGAGCTTTCGGGCAAATACTATACAAAAGATGATTTGAAAGAAGTGGTACGTTATGCGGCGCTTCGCAACGTAGAAGTGATTCCGGAAGTAGATATGCCGGGACACAACACGGCTTTGCTCGCGGCAATGCCCAACCTGTCGTGCAACGGCGGTACGTTTGAAGCTTATCCGGAAGAAATGGCCCTGAATCAACGTCGTCGCGGCAACGAGAACATGATCTGCGTAGGAAATCCGCAGTCGATTGCTTTTGTAGAAGACGTAATCAAGGAATTGGTAGATATCTTCCCTTCACAATACATTCACATGGGTGGCGACGAAGTACCGACAACCATCTGGGAATCGTGTCCGAAGTGTATGGCCCTGTACAAACAACAAGGTTTTACCAAACCGGGACAAATACAGGATTACTTTACAAAACAAGTGTCTGATCTTACTCGTAAATACGGTAAAACGATGGTAGGATGGGACGAAATCGACGAGCGTGGCGTGGCTACGCCCGAAGATCTGGTGATGGTGTGGCGCAACGATGGCGTAGAGCAACAAAAGCACGCATTGTCTCGCAACATTCCTATCATTATGGCTCCGCAACACGGTTGCTACTACGACTGGGGATATGCGGGTAATTCTACACGCAAGATCTACGAATGGGAACCAATCGACTCTACGATTACGGCTGATAAACACGACCTTGTAAAAGGGGTACAAGCGTGTTTGTGGACAGAACGCGTTGCTACACAAGACCGAGTAGAGTGGATGCTTTATCCACGTATCACGGCATTGGCAGAAGTAATGTGGACAGAGAAGGGCAAGAAAAACTGGGATTCGTTTTACGAGCGTATCAATGCATACTATCCGATTATGGCTTCGTTGGGGATCAACTTCTATGAAGACGATGCACTAAATGAAACAGAATTTGCTCCGACCGACGAAAAGCCAGCTTTGGTACGTCACGCTAACATCGAGACAAACATCCCGCAAAACTTTCCGTACCATCCTGAATATGCCTTCGACGGTCGCACAAACTCGTTTTACTGGGGCGGAACATCGGTTGGTAAAGATCATTACTTTACGATCTTGCTTGGCGAACCGGTAAACGCGAAAGAGATTGAAGTGATAACGGGCGACTCTAAAGACTACATCACAATGGCAGATCTTTTGGTTTCGAAAGACGGTACTACTTACGAGAAGGTAGGAGCGTTTAACGATCTGGGTGAGGCTAAAGCTAAACTAACCGGCGAAGCGATCAAAGCCGTGAAGATCCAGATTACAGGACAACATACCTGCTGGCCAATCATCAAAGAGATCATTATCAAGTAATGCAATCGTAAGCTGAAGCACTTATTGCTTTCAGACTTATTGTAAATAATAGAAATGTAGACGAGAAACCCTCATTTACGTAAAATCGCCCAAAACACACAGTTTTGGGCGATTTTTTTGCTAGATGCTGCATCCTTGCAACATAAATACAACTTACAGAATGCCGGGAAACACTGCTTTGTGCTTACACGAAAGGTTGCACCGTTACAACAACTTACTAAAGAAGTAGCAGAATGTTTGCCATACACCGAAAGCAACAACAAGATGTATTTTCTAAACTCCCGCAGAGTGCGTTCTGTGCATACCAACCTGAGCATGCAGCAAGGCAAAAGCTTGTGAGCGCATTGACGCGGCAGCGTTATCGTGGAAAGTGCAAAAAGTTATAGTGAAGAGTGTATTTATTCTCCTCGAAGACTATTTACACTCTTCGTTATAACTGAATTCACTCTTCGTAGAGAATGAAAATACTTTTCACGGTGAGTAAAAATGGTCTTCACAAAAACGTAATTAGGTCCAAAAAAAAAGGAAGTTTGCTTCTTTTACGAAGTAAACTTCCTTTTTTTGGAAAGTATGCATGCTTTTTGGAAAAACCAAGCATGGTTTTGGAGTAAAATCTGAATCAAATGGGCTGAAAACCTCGTTTTCTGAAGGTGAAAAATAAACGAAAACCGTAAATCTAGCACGCGAAATCGCCCTAAAAAGCTAAAAAGAACACCACAAAGCGGATGTTGTCTTTTTGCGCAAAAGGGGGATAGTGTATTTATTCTTCCGAAATGCTTTTGGTGCGAAGGGCTCTGATCAAGAACAAACATCCGCCCACGATAAGCGCAGAAGCCAAGCCCGGATAGAATACTTCGATGAATGTATCTGAAAACCAGTGAAACGTGCGGCCGCATATACCAAGTAAGATCATAAAGAGCATGATTAAGAACCCTTTTACATCCATCACTTGATAAGGGTAATGGCTATGCCCGGGAATATTTTCAATGCGCTCGGCATGCTTGCGAAACGTGCGCAAAAACACGAAACGCAGAAATAAGAAGAATATAACGAGCGAACCGAGTAGTTTTAGTGCCAAGTAATCGTGTTGAGCCATCAGTAACGAGACTCCGATCTTAAAGATGTTTATTCCCGCGATCAGCCACAAAACACTAATGAGTAGTAGTAAAGTACGTTTCTTTACTTTTATCAATTCTTTCATGCAAGACGTCGAACTTGTTAGGATATATATCGTTTTCTCCTCAAAAATACAAAGAAATTATTCATTCTCTATGCTTGAACACCGTACAGTTGCAAGAATATGCAATGTTAGGGGTAAAAGCGTTAATCATTCTGCCTTTTTGTTTGTTGTAACTAAAAGAATCGTTTGTTATAAAAATAAGAGTCATCACTAAATAACGCTATTGTATGAAAACTACACGATTACCTATCGGGATAAAAGACTTTAAAGAACTAATTACCGACAACTATATATTTGTAGACAAATCGGACTTCATACGGGAGATCATCGAGGCGCCTAAAGTAAACATCATTACACGTCCGCAAGCTTTTGGTAAAACGCTTAATTTATCGATGCTTCGATATTATTTCGAAAGGCCTTATCCGCCATGTGTGCAACATCTGCTCGACGAACCGCAAGAGTATTTCCGTCTTATGGCTTCGGCAGGGAATGTAAATGCGCATGCAATGGTAACGGAAGAGAATGCAAAACTCTTTGATGATCTTACCATTGCAAACTGGGTAGACTATCAGAAATACATGCACAGGTATCCGGTGATTTCGATTTCGCTCGACGATATTGGCAAAGGTCCGTTTGATATGTGCATGAAACGTTTGGCAGAGATCATGTCGCGCGAGTTTGAACGACACGACTACCTGCTATCAAACGACAACGATACATTTGAGATGGATCGTAAAGACTTTACACAAATACTAAACCGTACCGCTTCGCCTTTTGTATTGCAAAGTTCTCTGTACTTGCTGATTCGCATGCTGCACAAATTCCACAATGAGAAAGTGGTAGTGCTTGTAGATGACTACGACAAACCGTTGCAACAAGCATTTACAGGAGGGCATTACGACGAATTGAAGAACTTTTTGCAGGTATTCTTCGAAACAGCTTTCCGCGACAATAGTATCATCTTTAGAGGTGTTGTGTGTGGTAATTTGCTGATTCCGGACGAAACGGTATTGGGAGGATTCGATTCGTTTCAGGCAGATACGCTACTCAACGATACGATGGATAAGTCGTTCGGATTTACAGAAAGCGAACTAAAAGAGTTGCTCGATAAATGTATGCTCGAATGGTTGTATGAACCGATGAGCCATTGGTTTGGAGGTTTTGTTTCGGGAAGGGGACATTTGTTTCATCCCAAATCGGTGATTGGTTGCTTGCAAAACGGCGATCACGACCTCAAAGTATATACGCTAAAAGACAACAGCATTATCAAGGAGTTGCTACAGATGTGTCCTTTCTCTACCATCGAAATCATCAAGTCGCTGCTCGAAGGCGATCATTTGGTATCGGGATTGAAAGAATTTGTAGACTTGAAAAGGGGGTGTCAAAGCATGGAAAACTTATTCTCTGTCTTGTTTCACTTGGGTTATCTTTCGGTCGAAGCTGATTTTGATAGAAGCAATGACGTGGAGCTGCATCACAGACTCAAGATTACCAACTTGGAGTCTATCCAGGTAATTACTCAGATACTTTAAGTCAGTAAATATAGAAAGCGTCTTGCCGAGATTGTGCTTAGAGTAGCACTGGTATCCACGCAAGACGCTTTTGTTGTTTCGTACTGTTTCGTTTTTGTATACGTAGTATGGCTACGATTTAGATAAAAGAGATATTTAGCGGTTCTCTTTCTACCAATCGGTGATATTTAAATG
>JBOFPV010000108.1:0-24612 GCA_051660585.1 Tannerellaceae bacterium | reverse complement strand
GTATTATCATCGATACCAGATACAATCTCAACCCAGTTGTCACTTACAATACCCAACTGCACCTTTACGCCCAGCTTTTTATCCTTTGGAAAAACCTCTCCGTTATTTATATACGCAATCGGGATAACCAGTGCATTCTTATGCTCTCCCACAATAATATTTGCCTGAAGCTGAGTTTGGGAAAACAAATAAATATCTTCCGGCAACTTGATAAAGCCGGCCTCTGCAACAAAGGCCTGATCCTGGTTATCAAAGTTTGGATAGATCTTATCAAGAATAGCTACAATATTCTTTTCGGGCATCGTATTCAAGCTTACCAGCACTGTATCGCCGTACTTCACGCGATTGATATCACCCTCGTCGATATACAATTTCACTTTCAGATTTCCGCCGGTAATTTTAGCAATCGGCATTCCTACCGTAACCAAGTCACCGCTATTGACTAGCAACTGTGCGAGAACTCCGTCTATTGCCGCATAAAGCATATTGTAATTGTTTGCCTGATGCTGTATATCCAGCTGCTTTTTTGCATTGTCTCGTGCCAACTTTAAATTCTCCAGCGTAGTCTCAAGCAGATTTCGTTGCACGATGTAGTTTGTCTTGGATGTCTGATATTGTATTTCGGCATTTTCATAATCGAGAGTCGATATCGACTTGAGAGCATACAGGCGCTTGTTGCGTTCATAATCGATCGAATCTTTCATCATTTGTTTTTCGGACAGTGTCACCTGCTCCTCTACCTGCTTTAGTGTGGCAGAGTGTGGCGCCACCTTCGTAATAGCATCCTTGTAATTAAACTTAGCAATATCCACTTGCGACTTTGCAACGTCATTACTGATTACATAAATACACTCGCCACTGCGCACACTATCCCCCTCCCGTTTGTAAACCTTATCGAGATACCCGTTGCTATTGCTCACCACATTGTATTCGTCTTCGTAAAATAAAACCCCGCTGGCAAATACAGCATCAATGATATCTTTACGCTCCGGTTTTATATCTTTGTTTTCCTTACAGGAGAAGAGTATAAGCAAGATCAGAGGCAGACTGCATAGCATACGAAAAGGCACAGATTGTTTCATAGCTAGTTTCTTGATATGATGATTGATAAATCGTTGTAGTAATCGGATAGTTGCGACAAATATGAGTTCTGAGCCGTAAGATAGTCTTGAAAGTATGTCAGAAATACCTTTAACTCCAATGCTCCCTCATTGAACTGAGCGTGGTAGAGCGAAATGTTCTCTCCATACAATCGAAACGACTCATAAGCTTTTTCGACCGAGGCACGCTTCCTCACGATAGACTCCAGTAACAGCCGGTCGTTGAGGCCGCTTTGCTTGCGTGCCGCATCGTACTGCACCTCCATCACATCAACGTTTTTCTTTGCCGCTTTCGTATTATACAATGTATTGAGTCCCGTAAAAACAGGAATCGTCAACGAAAGTCCGATATATTGCTGCGGATGCCACTGTGAAGACTTGAAGGTGAAACCCGATAAGGCCGAGTTGTACATATTTGCCCCGTAGTATGCGTCGAAGCTCAGCCTGGGCATATTCTGACGCCATTGCGACTTGTACGAATGCTCCGCATCCTTTATCATAAACGGATAGGTATAAAGCTGCTTATCTTCTCCAAGAAATAACGAAGTACCTGCCGGCAAAAACGGCAACTCGACATCCAGGCTCAATGTTTCCTCCACGCTCAGTCCCAACAGGATTTTGAGTTGATTGATACCCGAATCGAGCAGATTTTCAGAAGTCAGTTTGTTTTGTTCTACCGTACTGTTATTAATCTTGGCCTGATTGAGATCTATCAACGCAACTACACCCTCATCGTATTTGCGCTGCATTATCGCCACGATAGAATCGGTAAGCTCCATATCTGCAATGCTTATATCCAACGCCATGCGAAGCACCAGTGCCTGATAAAAGAGCGATGCCGTTTGATTCTTCAGCGTCTGCAAGAAATACATCTCCTGCGCCTCTTGCACGTTGACATAATTTTCGGCTTGTCGCTTCCGCGTAATGCTTTGCCAGTCAAAAAGCGAATAATTCAGCGTCAGCCCCGCCGCGTAGTTTATCTTACTATTAAATTGAGCGTAGAAGGTCTCGTTGGGTTGCCCCAGAAACTTCCCTTGAATTACAGTCGTTTGAATCTTAAAATTATTCTGCCCCGACGCCGATGCCGTTATCGATGGTAAAAGAAAAGATCGCGCCGCGTATTTGTTGTCTTCCGCTATCTGAACGTTCAACTTATACACCGCAAGCGACGGATTTCGTTGCTCAACAAGACTCCACAACGAATCGAAGTCGAGAATCTGTATTCGTTCTTGCGAATAAAGCATACATGGAAAGCACAGCAGCACAATAAGCCTTTTTATTATTTTAAGCATAGTTTTCTACATTACAAATCATCATTGGTCAAGAATAAATTCAAGCTTTATTCTTTAATATTTATACTTATAAAACAGACTTCTGTAAACTTGGTTTATTTAATTGAAAATAATTTATTTATGCATCAATACATATTAGTTTATTCTCTAAAGAATTTGTATCATTACTTTCGATTCACAAAACATAGTTATTTATTAAGCTTTCACAAACTACTTACTCTTATTATTTGTTTAATACATAAAGACAACGATCGAATCCTATGAAAAAAACATTAATAAACACAGTATATATATTTATTCTTCTTTTTACTTTCTCTTGCCAAAAGGAAACAACTCAAGAGCTTGAGGAGATCTACGAAAGAGGCGCCTCTCAGGTAAGCTTTGGTTTTAACATTACGACCGAAGCCGCTTCAGACTCCTGGCGCAATCCGCTCTTGAAAAGTCTGAAATCGGAGCTTCCCGATTCTGTAATGCTCACGTATGTAAAAGTGAAAGGTCCGCACGGCAATCCCGACGACTGTGTACAAACATCCCGAGCCAAAATATACTTGACACCTTCCGGCCTTAAGTCCTCTTCATTCTACATGAATCCGGGATGGTATAAGCTTATCGACGTAGAGCTAAAGGCACTCGACGGACGCATCATCGCTTTGGGTGCAAATGGTAACGAGCAAATAATATCAAAAGTTCCTGATGGAGAAGCCATGGGCAAATACTTTGTTGTAGAACCATTTTCGAAACCCAATATTCAAACATGGGTGCTCCCGGCCCACTCCGAGCAGTTGCAATTACTAGGGTTTTCATACACTCCAAAGAACAGCAAAGAATACTTGAACATACCTACATTGTTAAATCTGTCGGGAGAAAACAACAATTATGTGCTCCAATCGGGTGAGATTTATTTACGGGATTCGAAAGGTGCAATAATTGATAAAAATATTCTTATTTCGGGAAGCAGAGGTTGGATATACATCAACCGTGACATCCCAGAAAGTATGAAATATTTATTTATCGAATACAAGTTCGGAAACAGAATTGTTTACTCAGACTCTATTGACCTAAACACACAAGTAATTCCATTAATTACCGACAACACTATTGATGCAGACAACGACTTGCAGTTGCTTCGTACGGTTGCACTTTCTTCAGAAGAGATCAATCAATAAAGAATACATTACGATCAAAATTACTATACATAACAACTGAAATATAAACAAGTAAACCTCAAGCAGCAACTGTTGTCGCTTACTTGAGGTTTATATTATGGTACGCAACAAAAAGATAACTCAGGCATATAGCCGTGACCATCCATCGCTGCTGCTTTATGGGTTTTTTTTCTTATCTTAAAACAAACCGGTAATAACGCCGTTGTTATCAATATCAATTTTTTCTGCCGCAGGCTCTTCCGGCAAACCTGGCATACGCATCATATCGCCCGTGATAGGAACGATAAACCCTGCTCCTGCTGCAATCTCAATTTCACGTATTGTGATATTGAAACCTGTAGGACGACCTATTAGATTTGGGTTATCTGATAGAGATTTCTGAGTCTTCGCCATACAAATCGGCAATTTATCCAAACCAAGATCATAGATACGCTTCAAGTGTGTTTTTGCTTTCGATGTATAATCTACCCCATCTGCGCCATAGATTTCTGTAGAAACAGCAAAGATTTTTTCTTCTGGTGTTTGATCTAGTGAATAGATTGGTTCGAATGTATTTGCGCACGATTCTGAAGCTTCTACTACCATCTCTGCTAGCTCCATTGCACCATCTCCTCCTTTAGCCCAAACTTCTATAGGAGAAACTTTAACTCCTTGCTCGTTGCACCAGTTTACAAGCGCTGCAATTTCTTCATCGGTATCAGTGATAAAACGGTTGATTGCAACAACAGGTTCAATCTTAAATTTCTTTACATTCTCAATGTGTTTTGCAAGATTCTCGGTTCCTGCAAGCAAAGCTTCTACATTTGGAGTTTTCAATTCCTTCGCTCCCATTCCACCGTGGAATTTTAAAGCACGAATAGTTGCTACCAGTACAATTGCTTTTGGAGAAATACCAGCTTCACGGCATTTGATATCAAGGAATTTCTCTGCGCCTAGATCACAACCAAATCCTGCTTCTGTCACTACATAGTCTGACAAAGACATACCCATGCGTGTAGCAATGATTGTGTTGGTTCCTTGCGCTATGTTTGCAAACGGACCGCCATGAATAAATGCTGGTGTATTATCAAGTGTTTGTACAAGATTTGGTTTAATCGCATCTTTTAGCAATGCGGCCATAGCACCTTGTGCGTTAAGATCTCTTGCATAGATTGGCTTCTTATCAAAAGTATATCCTACAAAGATATTGCCCAAACGATTCTTCAAATCTTCAAAATCATGAGCCATACACAAGATCGCCATCACTTCTGAGGCTGCCGTGATATCAAATCCTGATTCACGTGGAATGCCGTTTGCTGCACCTCCTAGTCCAATCACGATATCACGAAGTGCTCTATCATTCATATCCATAACACGTTTCCATGCTACGGTACGTGGATCGATATTCAGAGATCTTTTCTTGCTCTGAATATTATTATCAATCAAAGCTGCTAAAAGATTGTTCGCTTTTTCAATAGCAGAGAAGTCTCCCGTAAAGTGAAGATTAATATCTTCCATTGGTACTACTTGAGAATAACCACCACCGGTAGCTCCTCCTTTAATCCCAAAAACAGGTCCTAAAGAAGGCTCACGAAGAACAACAGTTGTTTGTTTACCTATCTTATTAAGTGCCTGTGTAAGACCTATTGATACGGTTGTTTTACCTTCGCCTGCAGGGGTTGGAGATATAGCCGTAACCAAGATCATTTTCGATTGTGCAATCTTATCTTGATCAATATATGTTAGAGGAACTTTTGCTTTGTATTTACCATACAACTCTAAGTCGTCTCGGTTGATGTTTAGCATATCAGCAACTTCAACGATTGGTAACATGGTAGCTTCTTGAGCTATTTGAATATCAGTTTTCATAAATTATGAGAATATTACTATTTTGATACAAAAATACAAATTTATTCGAAAATACGTATACCTCGATTATAGAAGTATGATCAATTAACGATTTTGAAAAGGTATTATTAATTCTATCTTATTGAGATTGAAATAATAATACCTAGGCTCTATATATAAAAAAAGCCATTCTGATTTCTCAGAATGGCTATATATTTTAATAAGCTCTTGCAAAAAGTACACGCTGAGCCGAAGGCTTGCCTGTAACCATACATACCCCCGGAGTCTTATCTCCCTCCAACGGAATACAACGTATAGTAGCTTTCGTTTCAGTTTTAATAAGCTCTTCTGTTTCAGGTGTTCCGTCCCAATGCGCAAGAATAAAGCCTCCTTTTTCGATTTCCTCTTTAAACTCATCGTATGTTTCAACTGTACGAGTATTGTTGGTACGATAATCTGCTGCTTTCTTGAAAATATTAGCTTGAATTTCATCAAGCAAGTTTTTGATATACTCATCAATATTATCAAGAGATACTGTCTCTTTTGTCAATGTATCACGACGTGCCACTTCCACTGTATTGTTTTGCATGTCGCGTGCACCCATTGCTAAACGTACAGGCACTCCCTTCAATTCATATTCAGCAAACTTCCAACCTGGCTTTTTGTTATCTGAGTTATCATATTTCACACTGATACCAAGTGCTTTTAGTTTTGCTGTAATTTCGGCAACCTTTTCGTTGATCGCATTTAATTGCTCTTCGCCTTTGAAGATAGGAACAATAACAACTTGGAATGGAGCCAATTTTGGAGGTAAAACCAAACCATTATCATCAGAGTGAGTCATAATTAAGGCACCCATCAAGCGTGTAGAAACACCCCAAGAGGTTGCCCAAACATACTCTTGACTACCGTTCTTGTCTGTAAAAGTAACGTCAAATGCTTTTGCAAAATTTTGACCCAAGAAATGTGACGTCCCTGATTGAAGCGCTTTACCATCTTGCATCAATGCTTCAATTGTATAGGTATCTACAGCTCCGGCAAAACGCTCACTCGCAGATTTTACGCCCTTTACTACAGGTACTGCCATATACTGCTCTGCAAAATTAGCGTATACCTCTAGCATTTTGCGAGCTTCTTCAACTGCTTCTGCTTCTGTAGCATGTGCAGTGTGTCCTTCTTGCCACAAGAATTCAGCTGTACGCAAGAATAATCTTGTTCTCATTTCCCAGCGAACTACATTAGCCCATTGATTACATAAGATAGGAAGATCTCTGTGTGACTGAATCCAGTTTCTATATGTGTTCCAAATGATTGTTTCTGAAGTAGGACGAACAATAAGCTCTTCTTCCAGTTTAGCCGCCGGATCTACAACTACACCGCTACCATCAGGATTGTTCTTCAAACGATAGTGTGTTACTACTGCACATTCTTTAGCAAAGCCTTCTACGTGATCGGCCTCTTTGCTCAAAAAAGATTTGGGGATAAATAACGGGAAATATGCATTTACGTGACCTGTTTCTTTGAACATATCGTCCAAATAACGCTGCATTTTCTCCCAAATTGCATAACCATATGGTTTGATTACCATACAACCACGCACTGCTGAATTTTCTGCTAAATCAGCTTTAATAACCAAATCCTGATACCATTGTGAGTAACTTTCGCTACGAGGTGTAAGTTCTTTTAGCTCTTTTGCCATCTCGAAAATATTTTTGTCTCTTTTTTATCTTTATAACCGTGTATTGATTTCATAAATACTCCGGAAAAACAAACTACATGCAAAAATACAAAAAAAGTCGTCTCCACACAACGAAGACGACTTTATATTATTACGAAGGATTATCGATATTATTTCAATGTTCCCTGTTGTGCTTCTTGAATCATCTTTTGACTTGGTAGGATGATAATTTCTACACGACGATTTAATGCTCGACCATCTTCTGTGCTATTGCTTGCTACAGGATCATGAACACCCATACCTTCATACGTCATTCTACTTGCACCAACACCTTGAGCTCTTAGGTAATCATATACACTTTTCGCTCTTTTTTCTGATAATAATTGATTGTAATCAACTTTTCCTGTATTATCAGTATAACCTACGATCTTGATATTGGTATCAGGATTTTCATTTAAACTTTGAGCAAACTGAGTCAATGCAGTCATAGATGCTTGACTTAATGTACTTGAATTCACGGCAAATAAAATACCTGAATTAAACGTCACTTTAATTGCTTCGCCATTGTTGATCGATTCAACTTTAGTATCTTCAGGAAGAGTAGCTTCAAGTTCTTTCTTTTGCTTATCCATCTTCTTTCCGATCAATGCTCCTGCTGTTCCACCAACTGCTGCACCCAACACTGCACCTAGAGCTGTATTACCAGCAATAGCACCAATACCCGCGCCTAGAGCTGTTCCTGCTCCAACACCAATACCTGCACCTTTCACTGTATTATTTGCTCCACATCCAGAAAACACCATTGTCATACACAATAGCATTACTACCAAAAGATTAAAATTTTTCATACAATTTTAATTTAATCACTATCAATCGAAAATATTAATTGAATCGCAATACGCCAATTCGCCTTGTACAATATGTTGAATATCGTCAGCGTCAAGTTTTACAACTTGATCTTTCTTTGCGTTTTTAACAACGTATGCAATTAAGTCATCTTCATCAATCTCCACATCTACATCTTCGTCAGTTTCGTTTAAGAAACCTTTTGATTCATAGTAGTCATAGATAAGATCTACAACATAATTGATATCGTCATTGCTATATTTACCTTTTAATTCTTGAGGTAAATAGTTTTGAATGAACTTTACAGATTCATCTTCGTCGTAGATGAATAGATCTTCTTGATTACTCATAATTTTTGCTTTTTATATTAAAATAAGACGTGCAAAAGTATTGTTATTCTACAAAACAAACAATAAAGGGAACTAAAAAGTTCCCTTTATAATTATCATTTATAGTTACTCATTTGTAAAGTAAAGCTTATTATCCACAGAGTCAACGACAATTGTCTTATCTTTATCTACCTTTTCAGCTAGAATCTGTTTCGACAACTCATTTAAAATATATTTCTGAATCATACGTTTTACCGGACGAGCTCCAAACTGTGGGTCATAACCTTCAACAGCAATAAATGAAACTGCAGCTGGAGTAAATTGAATTAAAATATCATTTCGTTTCAAAGAGCGTTTTACCGAATCAAGTTGAAGTTCAACAATTTCTTTGATCTCATTTTCAGAGAGTGGAGTAAACATGATGATCTCATCAATACGATTCAAGAATTCTGGACGAATTTGTTTCTTTAACAATTCAAGAACTTCCTGTTTTGTATTTTCGATAACTTCCTCTTTATTATCATTAGTGATCTTCTCGAAATTATCGCGAATAATATGAGATCCCATGTTAGAAGTCATGATGATAATTGTATTCTTAAAGTTTACTACGCGTCCTTTATTATCAGTAAGACGTCCATCATCTAACACCTGAAGTAGTATATTAAATACATCAGGATGAGCTTTCTCAATTTCATCAAACAATACTACTGAATATGGTTTACGACGAATAGCCTCTGTTAATTGACCACCTTCATCATAACCCACATATCCGGGAGGCGCTCCAATCAGTCTTGTTGCACTAAATTTTTCTTGATACTCACTCATATCAATACGAGTCATCATATTTTCATCATCAAACAGATACTCGGCAAGTGCTTTTGCTAATTCGGTTTTACCTACGCCAGTTGTACCTAGGAAAATAAAAGACCCAATCGGACGGCGAGGATCTTGTAACCCTGCACGACTACGACGCACAGCATCGGCAATAGCAGTTATTGCTTCCTGTTGACCAACAACACGCCTATGTAGCTCTTCTTCAAGATGTAAAAGTTTTTCTTTTTCACTTTGTATCATCTTACTTACAGGAATTCCTGTCCATCGTGATACAACATCAGCAATATCCTCACTATCAACTTCTTCTTTAATCATTGCAGAAACGCCTTGCATTTTATCAAGATTCGCTTGTAGTTTTGCAATATCTCCTTCGATTTCTTTTATTTTCCCATATCTGATTTCAGCAACTTTGCCATAATCACCTTCACGTTCAGCTCTGTCTGCTTCAAATTTCAAATCTTCAATATCACTCTTATATTGTTGAATTCGATTGATCAAATCTTTTTCGCTTTGCCATTTTCCTTTGAGTTCGCTTTCTTCCTCTTTCAAATCTGCGATTTCTTTTGTCAATTGCTCAAGTTTAGACGTATCATTCTCACGTTTGATAGCCTCTCTCTCAATTTCTAATTGTTTAATACGCCTAGAAATCTCGTCTAATGATTCTGGCACCGAATCTACTTGCAAACGCAGGCGTGCTGCGGCTTCATCCATTAAATCAATAGCCTTATCAGGCAAAAAGCGATCTGTAATATAACGATGCGACAAACGAACTGATGCAATAATTGCATCATCTTTGATTCGAACCTTATGGTGCATTTCATACTTCTCCTTCAATCCACGAAGTATTGATATTGTGCTTAGTTCGTCTGGCTCGTCTACATTTACGATCTGGAAACGACGTTCCAATGCTTTATCTTTCTCAAAATATTTTTGATACTCATCAAGAGTTGTTGCCCCAATAGATCTTAATTCACCTCTTGCTAATGCAGGTTTTAAGATATTAGCAGCATCCATTGCTCCTTCGCCTTTGCCTGCACCAACGAGGGTATGAATTTCATCAATGAATAATATAATAGCACCTTCACTTGTTGTTACTTCGTTTACAACAGATTTTAAGCGTTCTTCAAATTCTCCTTTATATTTAGCACCTGCAACTAAGGCCCCCATATCTAGAGAAAAAATCTGTTTGCTTTTTAAGTTTTCAGGAACATCTCCTCTTACAATTCTATGAGCGAGACCTTCTGCGATTGCTGTTTTACCAACACCTGGCTCACCAATAAGAATCGGATTATTTTTTGTGCGTCTACTCAGAATTTGAAGCACACGTCTGATTTCCTCATCGCGGCCGATGACAGGATCAAGTTTTCCTGCCCTTGCTCTTTCATTGAGATTAATCGCATATTTACTAAGTGCATTATATGTTTCCTCTGCACTCTGCTCTGTTACTTTGTGACCTTTACGAAGCTCTTCTATAGCTGCTCGTAAATCTTTTTCAGTAACACCGACTTCTTTTAATATTGTTGATGTAGAACTTTTCTCAAGTAAAATTGCAAGTAGAATTATTTCGAGTGAAACATATTCATCACCATACTTACTACTCAAATCAATTGCTTTCTGCAATACAGAATTTGCGTCTCTACTTAAATAAGGTTCTGCTCCATTAACTTTTGGATAAGAATTCAACTCTTTATCCAATGCGGTGTTCATTGCTGATTGGTTAACACCTAACTTCTGAAATAAAAAGTTAGCAACACCTTCGCCGGTTAGTATTACTCCTTTTAATAAGTGTCCTACCTCTATAGCTTGCTGGCTTCTTTGCGATGCTTGAAGTATAGCTTGCTGAACAGCTTCTTGGGCTTTAATAGTAAAATTATTAAGATTCATATAGAAATTAGTTTTTGTATTTTATACGAATTGTTTTCAGAAAACATACAATTAGCTTGCCAATTAAAACTGTATGTCATTTTGTCAACTCTACGCATAAATTCATTATTTCTTTTACTATTTAACAACGAGTATATACTCTGTGTTTTGTTGGATTTGCTAAACTTTACCAATTAATCTATATTTCTATTTGACGAAATAAAAAGCCTGAACACGCACATTTATATACAAGCCTATTTTCAAGAATATAGCAACAATTACGGGAGCTAATAAAGAATAATATCGACTCTAATATTTTATTTACACTTGTAAGAACAGTTTCATATCTATGCAAATAATATACTCATAACAGCCTTATCTAATCCTGTTTCATTATATCTAATTCTGCTCATGTCATAATTTCAGACAAATAAAGAAGGGATACTTTTGTTAAAACGAAAGTATCCCTTCTTTATTTGTATATCAATGACTTAATTAGCCATGAACAACAAGCATTGGAGTATCTGTATGAAACAGCATTTTTCGAGCAATACTAGGATTAAACATTCTTGCAAACAGATTTCGCTTATGAACATTTAATGAGATTACATCAATCTTATATTCTCTGACAAATCTTTCTAGACTCAACAATAAATCAGTTCCTTCAAAAACTACATGCGAAATTGTAACATTTGGATAAATATTTTTTAAATACTCTTCCACTGCAGCCAATTGTTTTTCACTTGTTGATGCATCTTTAGTAGTCATCTTGAAGAGATATACACTAGGATTGTTATCCTTCACTATTGACATAAATTCATCAAAAGCTTTGATATCTCGCTGATCAAAACCTGTAGCAAAAGCGTAGTTTTTAGCTTGCCTAATATCTGAGAATGACAGATTCTCTGGAATTGCAAGTAATGGTATTTTACTCATTTCAATAACTTCACCTGTAACAGTTCCAATTAAGTCAATTTCTTTTTGATTTTTACCTCTTGTTCCCATTACAATTAAACAAGGCTTATACTCTTTACTGTAAGAAACGATCTCTTCTTCCGGCAATCCCTCTCTCAAGACATAAGTATATTTTACGCCCGGGATTTCTCCTGCTTTGATCTTTTCATCAAGAGTAGCGCAAAGGTTATCCATTTCTTTTTTTACTCTCTTAAATATCGATTGAATGGTTTCTTCTTCTGTCATTCCATATGAGAAAGTATCACCCATAGGTACAGCAGATGGAAAGAACGGACTGAAGTAAGAGTGTATTAATGCAACCTCTCCATTAATTGATGCTGCATAATTAAATCCAACAACACATGCTTTTAGAGAATAGTCAGAAAAATCGACAGGAATCAATACTCTTTTAAGAGCTTTATCTTCTTCCATATCAATTGTATCTTGAAGCCATTTACTATTTTCAATTACACGCAAAGCATGTGGTAAATCACTTTCTTTAATACGAACTCTAACTCCTGCAGATACAGTTGGTTGTATCAGATTTACATTTTGTATATATACTTCAATACCTTCACTCTCTAAAATTGTTTTTAGGATCTGAGCTTTTTCAAAAGTATGAATGGCTAAAGTAACTAATTTGTCTTCCATAATAATTTGGTTTTATATCTACACAAGAAACATAAAAATCCCAATGCTTGTTCAAAAAAAATAGCATTGGGACTTTTTTAGGCCTTTGTCGGCAACTTTAGACAATTATATTATCAAGTTCCTCAACATTTTGTTTACCTAGAATACCCAATGCCATTTGCAAAATTGTGGTGTCATCTAATTCAACCATTCCACCATCTGGACCTGGTTCGATATGTATGCCACAACTTCTACCCTCAAGGAAGTTATATCCTCCGAAATAATTACGCACAGTCTCTACTCTTAACCCTAACTCATTCGCGATTTTGTGAATTGAGCCATCAGGTAGGCTATCTTTAATCCTACGCAACTGATTGAATGTAATTGTTGTAGTCATGGTGAAACGCTTTTAAATTAATATTAGAAGTATCGTTTAACGTCACTAACGTATGAATTAATTATTACAAAAACAATTCAAACCATAAAAAAGTAAAGCCCCATATGCATGCTATATAACATTACACATGAGGCCAACAATATCTAACACAAAAATGTTATCAAAAATTATACAATATATCGACAAGCTGCTTTCCGAAAATAAAGATCAGTGTTATGTATATTATTATACCATATGATAATATATTTGCAGAAGTTGTGTTATATGGATGAATCTGAAATTTATTACCAAGTCCATTAAAATGATTAATAACCTTCCCAAAAATCCAATATCCGAACCATCCGAAAAACAATCCAACAATAACACCTGGTATAATATCTGTAATAAAATGAACACCTAAATATATTCTTGAGTATGCCTGTAAAAATGCCCAGATAAAAATTACAGTTGAAAAAAGTTTGTTCTTAAATATTAGAGCTAGAAACATTGCATAACCAAAAGCATTAGCAGCATGACTTGAAATAAACCCATATCGCCCACCTCTATATCCAAATACTATTTTAACTTGATCCATAAATTCTGGATGATGCGTAGGTCGAAAACGATGAAACAACGGTTTGCAGAATCCAGACGCAAATTGATCACAAAATAAAATGACTAAGCCTATTGCAATAAGAACTAATAGTATTTGTTGCCATCCTTGCTTCTTCATAAAAACATAAAGAAACAATATAATTAAAGGAATCCAAATAATCTTACCTGAATACAACCACATAAAGTTATCAACAACAGGAGTTTTGAAACTATTTAGATAGAGAAATAGAGAGCGTTCATACTCCAGGATATTTTCTAGCATAAATTACAAATTAGATGATTTCGACTTTATCTTTCGAAATCCATCCAATATTGCCATCTTCTAACTGGATTTCGTACCATGAGCCTAACTGGCTTTTTACAACAACCTTTGTTCCTTCATGAAGTAGGAATAAATCATTACCACTATTATCAGGAGAACTCTTCACGGTTACTGTAGGAGCAAAAACAATAGCTGCACTTCTATTCTGAAGCTTATCAGTTTGATCTGCTGCAAATACATTCGCTACAATAACGATAACGATCAAAAGTATTGCAGAGTAAAAAGATATCTTGCGAAGGATTATTTTATTATTAAATAAGAAGATCGCAGCACAAATTAAGAGTAAGATATAACAAACAACTCCTATTAAAGACCATACTTCACTGTTTGCAGATAGCTTTAGAGCTCGAGCCCATGAACTAATAAAAAATTCTCCTACAGGAACAATCTTATCAACACTTTTTTGTTTTGCAAGTTCCAGATTAAAACGAATATCTGCATCCGATGGATCAAGTAATAATGCTCGTTCATAATATAGAATTGCATTAGCCGTTTTATTTTCCTTATAATATGCATTACCGAGATTAAAATAAACCTCAGCCGATTCTCCTTTCTGTTCTAAAACCTGATTATATAAATCAATGGCTTCTATATAGTTGCCTTTTGAATATGCTTCATTGGCAAGATCAATCTCATTCTCTGCAAAAACAGAGAATGAGAAAATCTGAATTATAATAATAAATAAAATCTTTTTCATTTTGAATCTCGTTACCATGTTACTTTTTAAAAGTATTTTCAATACGACCAATTACGTCTAAAGCTTGTGCATAAAGCTTGTCCATAGCTTCAGAACCTTCCCCCGGTGCATATCGTGCAAACTCACATTCATTAAGAATATTAACAAAATCATCTATCATTACAGTCGAGATCTCATGTTTTATAAGCTCTTGTTGAATAGTATCTTTTGTCAAATCGGCTTGTTCGATATTCAATTTATCACTGATGTATCCCCATAACGCACGCATAACCTCATCATAAAAAGCTTCTTTCTTATGTTCTTGTAATAACTTACCGGCAAACTTCAAACGCTTAACAGCAATTTTATTCGCTTTTTTATTGCGCACTTTTTCAATATTTGCATTCTCTTTAATTCGTTTTCTATATATAATTACGAATAATGCAAATAATAATGTAGGTATAATATACATCAACCAGTAAGTAAATGTTCCAAATAAATCAGCACCTCTTTCAACGAAGTTAAACCCATTCATTTTAATATAACGAATATCGCTTCCTAAGTGCTTCAAATCTTCTTTTCTTGTAAAATCATTTATAATCTGAGATGAAGTTCCATCATTCTCCCCTTTTTCAACATGTACATTAAAAGGTCCTTGTGTAAGAGTTTTATAACTTTTTGTCTTCACATCAAAAAAAGAAAACTCAACAGCCGGAATCTCAAAATCACCAGCAAATCTAGGAATTGCTAGGTATTCTATTTTTTTTGAACCAGAAGCGCCACCTCTGCCTACATTAATATTTGACTCAACCTTAGGATCATATATTTCAAAATCATTTGGAAACTTGACTTCTGGATCTTTAATCAACTTAAGATTACCACTTCCCGAAATATTTACATCCAAAACAAGAGATTCATTTGTCTTAACTGCGGAATTTTTCAATTTAGCAATCATCGTAAATTCACCAACAGCTCCATTGAATGATGCAGGTTTTCCACTTGGTAAAGTTATGACATCAACCGACTGTGGAGCTACCACAACCTCTTTTTGAACCTCTTGATATTGATCAAAGAAACTATCTAAATCAAAAACGCTTCGAGGAGCATTTTTCCGTTCTACCCGCACTCGAATATTAGCATTAATCTTGCCTCCTTCGATATTAATTAATCCTGTTTTCTGAGGATAAAGTATAGCCTGACGTAGCACAACTGTGCTATAATTACGACCATTGATATTTTCTAATACCCATTGGGGATTTGGATTTTCTATCTCTTGCGCTAAAAAACCATCGTATTCAGGGAATTTCACATTTGTGATCTCACAATCATATAAAGTATATAGCTTAAACGTAGCTAAAATAGCCTCTTGCTCATAAACTTTCTTCTTTGATAGTTCAACACGTGCAAAGATTCCATTTTTACTTATCGCTTCTTTAACATCTGACTTACTTGCTCCTTCTTCAAGTTTTTGAGATGGCTGATTAGGTGGTAAAACTTTTATCGTCAAAGCATTTGATGAATAGTTTGCACCTTTAGCTTTTATCATTGCGGGTCCAATAGTAAACGTACCTTCTTTCTTAGGCATAAGAGTGTATGTCATGCTCAAAGAATACTCATTGGTAGCTTTTCCATTGGTATAATTCATCGATGTGAATTCCGTTGTAGCAGGGCCAAATAGCACTTCAAAATCAGACAAATCAGGAGTTTGCAAATCTCGAGCTTGTGCATTAATCGAATAGACTAATTTAAATTGCTCCCCCATAGCAACTGATCCCGGAGCCATAGCCTTAAAAGTCACGTCAGACTGGGCAAAAGCATGGGATAAAGAGAGGATAAGAGCAAAAAAGAAAATCAATTTCTTCATTGTAATAATATATATATGTTCTATTAAAGTTTAGAATAAAATCACCAGTCCTTGTCAGTACGACGTCGTTGTTGTTTTTGCTGCTGAGCTTTCTTCACCTTCTCTTGCGTATCTTTTTCATCCTGCAGAAACGCATTAAGAATCTGCTGAGCATTATCTTGACTCATTTGCTCATTTTGCTGTTGTTGCTCTTGCGTTTTATTCTTTTGATTATCTTGATTCTGATCTTGCTGTTGTTGCTCTTGGTTTTGTTCATCTTTATTTTGCTCATCTTTCTGATCTTGTTGATCCTGATTCTGCTGATCGTCTTTATTCTGTTCGTTTTGTTGATCTTGCAATTTCTTTTGAGCAAAAGCTAGATTGTACCGAGTTTCATCATCTAACGGATTATTCCTTAATGAACTCTTAAATGCTTCAACTGCTTTTCCATAATCTTTATTTTGAAGCTGTATATCTCCTACATTATGCCATAGCCTTGCAAGCATAGCCTTATCTTCAACTGTAGGAATAATCTTCTCATACTCTTGCACAGCTTCAGGAAACTTTCCCTGTTTGTACATAGCATTTCCTAAATTGTAATATCCAATCTCAGATTTGGGATTTACTTCAATAGCCTTTCTATACTCAATTTCTGATTCAGTATATTTCTCACTTTCATAGAATTTATTTCCGTCCTTGATATGACTGCGCTCTGCTTTCTGTGCATAAGCAGACGTAGATATTACACATAACAGAATCGGATATATCTTATTTATTTTTAGCTTCATCAGTATTACTTCTTGAGAACAACTTAATTTTCTTAAACACACGATTCTTTCTTTCCAACACAAAGAACTCTGCAACAAGAATAAATAAAGCTAACCATGTTAACGTTTGAAATCGCTCGTCATAATCTGAATAAACAGTGCTTTCTGTTTCGGCTTTATTCATTTTATCAATCTCTCCTTCCAAAGCTCTTAATGCTGAATTTGTATTATCGGCTCTTACATAGATTCCTTTTCCAGCCTGTGCAATTTCCTGACACATCACTTCATTAAGCTTTGTAATCACGACATTTCCTTCTTTATCCTTTCGATAATTATTAACATTATCGATCGGAATCGGAGCTCCCTTTGGTAATCCAATTCCAACCACATTTACACTCACCCCCTTCTCTGCAGCCATTTTAGCCTCACTTAAAGCATCCCCCTCATGATTTTCACCATCTGTGATGATAATAATCGTTTTATCAAGTTCTTCTTTTGGAGAGAAAGAGCGCATTGCTAAATTTATTGCAGAGCCAATTGCTGTTCCTTGAGATGAAACCATCGAAGGATTAATTGAAGAAAGAAACATCTTAGCAGAAATAAAATCCGATGTAATTGGTAATTGAGTAAATGCATCACCTGCAAAAACAATCAATCCGATTTTATCATCCTGCAAACCTTCTGTCAATTTAGAAAGCATTTGCTTTGCTTTTTCTAAACGATTTGGTTTTATATCTTGAGCCATCATTGAGTTCGAAACGTCAAGACAAATCATAACTTCTACTCCATTACGTTTGACCTTCTCAAGTTTAGAGCCAAATTGTGGACCTGCCAAGATTAGAACAACTAATGTTATAGCCGAAAACAACAGCCAGAATTTAAAAAACTGACGTTTAAAAGAAATATCCGGCATCAATTGAAACATTAATTTTGGATTACCGAATAGTTTTATTGCTTTATGCTTTTTCTTATAAGCATAATAATAAAACCCAATCAAAACTGGGAGTATAAGCAATAAATATAGAAAGGATGGATGTGCAAAACGAAACATGCGATTCTGGGTTTTAAGGTATATTTCTCAACAACGTATTACGTGTCAAAAGTTCGAACACTAACAATAACAATGCAATCAAAGCCCAAAGATGATAATCTTCTTGTTTTTTGCTAAACTCTTGAACACTAATCTTTGATTTCTCTAGCTTATCAATCTCAGAATATATCTTTTTTAAGCTAGCATTATCAGTAGCTCTAAAATACTGTCCTCCGGTCAACGATGCAATTTGTTCCAGTGTTCCCTCGTCTATATCTACAGGAACATTCTTATATTGAACACCGAATGCGGTTTGGAATGGATAAGGAGCAGTTCCTTGTGAACCTACACCAATTGTATACACTCTAATACCAAAAGATTTTGCAATTTCAGCAGCCGTTAATGGAGCTATTTCACCCATATTGTTTGAGCCATCTGTTAACAAAACTATTACTTTAGACTTTGCGTTACTATCCTTTATCCGACTGACAGAGTTAGCCAAACCTAAACCGATTGCAGTACCATCCTCGATCATTCCACTATGAATATCCTTAAATAGATTAATCAAAACAGCATGGTCTGTTGTTAATGGTACTTGGGTAAAACTTTCTCCTGAGAAAACTACTAATCCGATGTTATCATTCGGACGTCCGTTTATAAATGATGCTGCAACATCTTTTGCAGCTTCTAGGCGATTTGGCTTTAGATCTTCGGCAAGCATACTGCCAGAAATATCCATTGCCAACATTATATCAATACCTTCCGTTGTGCTATTTTGCCAACTATCTGTAGATTGCGGACGAGCCAAAACAATAATAAGTAAACCAACAGCTATCAACCTCAATAAATAAGGTAAATGACGAAGTTTTATCTTATAACTTTCCGGCATTTGATCAAATGGCTGCACTGTCGACATCTGAACAGTCGCTTGAGAATTTCTCAGCTTCCAGATGTACCACACAACCATAGGAATCAATGCAATTAATAACAGAAGATAATATGGATTTGCGAATGTCATTTCTTTATCCTTTAATACATTATTTCTTTATTTCGTTACTCGTTGAATCGGCATTATCCTGTGACGGAACATCTTTATCAACAATAGCGATTTCTTTAGTACTCTCAACAAATGCATACGCATTTCGGATGCTTATTTCATTCTCATCTGGAAATGGAGAGTGTTTCGCAAACTTCACAAGATCTGAAAGTTTAAGAATCTGTTCGATCTCGCCAAAACTAGGATCAGTTTTAAGTTTATCAGACAGCAATTCTAGAATTTCGTTTGAAGTCATCTCCATCGCCTGGATATTATATCTTTCCTCAATGTATTGACGTAGCACATCTGTAATTTGTGTATAATACTCCTTATTAAGACCTTGTTGCCACAATTTATGAGATTTAATGACATCCAATGCACTTATAGCTTTTTCATGTGGAGGCAACTGTGGTTCTGGTTTTTTGAACGGAACCAAAGATTTCTTATCCTTCAATCGCTTATAAATATAATATGCCAACACTGCTAATGCAAAAAGCCCTAATACAGAACCTATGATCGGATAATAATCTGACAATACAAAAGGAGGTGTTTCAACTCCTTTTATATCAAAAAAATCTTCAGATCCTTCTTCAATAGGAATTGTCGAAACTTTAAGAGCCAAAGCTCTAGACAAAAGTGTATCTGAATTCTCTATAACTTTAAAAGGAGGGATTAAGTATAATGCCGAATCAAACGAAGTCACTAAATAATCTTGTTTGATTGTCATCAATCCATCTTTAGACATGATGGTATCCGGCTTTGAAATATCTAAAACTTCAATACCTCCAACAATTGTATCAGAAACAAAAGGAAGTTGCACTGATGCGTTTTGAGGAGTTGTTACCGACAGGTGTATTTTCGTCTGTTCGCCAATTAGAATCGCAGCCGAATCAATTGATGCTTCGACTACAGTTTTCTGTGCTGACAATGTTTGAAGAAATAATCCACCTACACATATCAATATTTTAATTCTACTATTCACACGATTAATTATTAAGTATCAAAAAGAAATTAGTTACGTTTAGCAAATAAAGTCATCAATGCTTTTACATAGTCTTCATCTGTTTCGACAGAAACAGAGTCGACCCTACTCTTTTTAAAGGCATCGTTCATTACATTTTGACGATCATACCACCAATTCTTATATGCCTCTCTAACTCGTTCGGAAGAAGTATCAATCCAACGTTCGTTCCCTGTTTCTGCATCCATTACTTTCATTAATCCCACGGATGGCAGCTCAGTTTCTCGTTTATCATAAACTTGAATTGCAACCATATCGTGTTTCTTATTTGCAATAACGAGTGCATCCTGATAATTATTTGTATCAATAAAATCAGAAATCAAAAATGCAGTACATCTCTTTTTTATTGCATTGGTAAGATACTTTAGCCCTTGTGATATATCTGTACTTTTCTCACTCGGTGTAAATTCAATCAGCTCCCGGATTATATATAAAATATGCTTTTTACCTTTTTGAGGAGGAATAAATTTCTCTATTCTATCTGAAAAGAAGATCACCCCGATCTTATCATTATTTTGAATAGCCGAAAAAGCAATTGTTGCTGCTATCTCGGTAATCATCTCCTTTTTCATAACATTCACGGTTCCGAAATCTCTACTTCCCGAAATATCGATAAGTAACATAACAGTAAGCTCTCGCTCTTCTTCAAAAACTTTTATATAAGGACGATTATAGCGAGCAGTAACATTCCAGTCAATATCACGTATATCATCACCAAATTGGTATTCTCGCACTTCGGAAAAAGCCATACCTCGCCCTTTAAATGCAGAATGATATTGTCCTGCAAAAATATTACGAGATAATCCGCGAGTTTTTATCTCAATTTTTCTAACTCGTTTCAGTAATTCACTTGTTTCCATGAAAATATAACTCTATCATATACGCATACATTACTATGCCATATTGTTTATACGTGAAAATTATCAGATATATAAAGAAAGACAGATCAACGATTGATCTATCTTTCTATTTTATTTTGTAAATCAAGGCACTTCTACTTTATTCAAAATTTCATTGATTATATCTTCCGAAGTAAGATTGTTAGCTTCCGCCTCATAACTTAAGCCAATTCTGTGACGCAACACATCATGACATACAGCTCTCACGTCTTCAGGAATTACATAACCTCTACGTTTAATAAATGCATAAGCACGAGAAGCCAATGCCAAACTAATTGATGCACGTGGAGATGCACCAAAAGCAATCATGCTTGCTAAATGAGGCAATCCATGTTCAGCCGGAAAACGAGTAGCAAATACGATATCTACAATATACTTTTCAATTTTCTCATCCAAGTAAACTTGACGAACCACTTTTCGAGCCTCTAGAATTTCCTCCTTACTCAACACCGGTTTCACATCAAAAGATTGCCCACTAATATTTTGACGTAAAATCAGTTTCTCTTCCTCCTTTTTCGGATATTTGATAACCGCTTTGATCATAAAACGGTCTACCTGAGCTTCAGGTAGAGGATATGTTCCTTCTTGTTCAATTGGGTTTTGTGTTGCCATTACTAAGAATGGTTCTGGAAGCTTGTATGTTGTGTCACCAATTGTAACTTGGCGTTCCTGCATGGCTTCAAGCAAGGCACTTTGAACCTTCGCTGGAGCACGGTTTATTTCATCTGCCAAAACAAAGTTAGCAAAAATAGGACCTTTCTTTACATGAAACTCTTCATTCTTCTGACTATAAAGCATAGTTCCCACGACGTCGGCTGGCAAAAGATCGGGAGTAAACTGGATCCGACTATATTTTGCATCGATCAATGAGGCAAGCGTCTTAATCGCTAATGTTTTAGCCAAACCTGGAACACCTTCTAACAATATATGTCCGTCCGATAGCAAACCAATCAATAAAGACTCAACTAAATGTTTTTGACCAACAATAACTTGGTCCATTCCCTTAATAATCAGATTAACGAATGAGCTTTGTTGCTCTATTCGATCATTCAATTCTCTGATATCTACTGTTTGACTCATAAAATCTATTTTTGAATATTCTATTTCTCTATTTATAGTATCACAAAAATAGAAATGTTAAAAGAGGATGATGAGATATTCTAGTTAAATATTGCTAACAAGAAGAATACACATTAAGCTAATATAATAAAATAGGTGTTTATGTATAAAACAAGCTATCGTTCAAATTCCCCAAGCAATTTTGATTGTAGTTTTTTTGCCTTCTCCAATGATGTTGAATCTTTAGCATTTATAGAATAAGCACTTTTAGCAGGAATATTAATCAACGCACCAACAGGTAGAATATTTGGATTTTTAATAATACCTTTATTCGCTTCATAAATATAAACCCAGAATACTTTATTACCATAGTACTGTTCAGCTAGCAATGCTAGACGCATTCCTTTTTTCAATTTTATCTGAAAAGATAAATCTTCGCTCTCGCTAGATGTTTTACCGAACGTTTCAGAACTTAAGTTACCACTTCTTGACTCTATGTCTGATGCGATACTGATTGATTCCTCTTTTACTTTCTCAGTTGTATCAATTAAACTCGAAATATATTCTGTTGTAATCGTATCTAAAACTAACGTTGAAACCTGGGGTAGCGGTTGAACAGATTGATTGATTAACAAAGTTCCATCCTCCAGACTCCTACTTAGAAAGTAACAATACACACACATTCCACCCATCGCAAATCCAGCCAATAGTATCAGCAAAGAAATACTAAAATTTCCTGAACGGGGATAATTACAAACATGATCGCTATTTCCGATGGGCTTCGCAAGATCATTAGGTAACAATTCTTTTTCCTCAAATTGCTCTTTACTCCATTCTGCCTTTGCAGCAAGTATAGCATCTTGAATAAGTCGAGGCATTTCATTTTCTTCTTCAACTAAAACCTCTTTATTTGAAACATTTGGCCCTTGATTATCAACTTCAATCTTATCATCAGAATTTTCGTCACAAATCTGTGGTTCGCTATTTTTTTCAGGTATCACCGTCTCCGACTTCACTCGAAACAACTCTGAAGGAGTAAAATCAACTATATCGGCTGCAACTTCGCGTTTATTAAGATCTTTAACAATTGACAAATCATCCCCAGGCTGCTCTTGTCTATTTGATTTTACTCTAGTTAATTCTATATCATACTCATTGCTTGATTTCTCTTTTACAGTTTCCTCAAATGATGATTCAGAGTTGGCAGATTCAACTCGATCCAACAACTCGATCTCATGAGTATCTAAAACAACATCTTCTGCCGTTTCAGACAAATCAATTGTATCAAAAATAGAAAAAGGCTTATTAACAGCCTCCTTTAATTGATTATCTGGAGTAAATGCTACTTTATAATGCTGGGGAATTTGAATTCTTTCACCCGTATTTACGTCAACACTTTCTCGCTTATCTACAAGTGCTAACTTAAAAACACCAATACCTTTTATTCTTACCTCTTCTCCGCTAAGCAAAGTGTCATAAATAAGCAGAAACATGGCATCGAGAAATGCACTAACATCTTCAACACTCATATCTAACTCTTTAGAAATCTGCTCAGAGAGTTCTTGAATATTCAGCTTGCTATTCATTATTGGTAAGATCTTTAAGTTTTGCTTTTAAAACACTCGATGGCTTGAAAACAGCCGTAAGTTTCGGAGGAGTAAGATATTTTTTCTTAGTCACCGGATTTATGGTTATTCGCTCAGCTTTCTTTTTCGATTCAAAATGACCAAACCCCGGAATCGCAATGCTATCGCCATCAATAAGCCGTTTAGCCAATGTTGATGACAACTCATTTATCATTTTCGCAACAGACTGAGGATCCTTCCCCAGCTGTTGCGATAAACTTGCTATGAAATCTTTGTTGTTCAAACTCTCAAGAATAAATTTACAGTTGCTATATTATATAAAAATATACAAACAACAAAGATAATTGTTTATATTTTATTCTACAATTTCACCATAAAGATCAAAAGCCTGAGCATTTACAATCTTTACACGATACATTTCACCTATTTTTATATTCTCTTGCTTTGTGATCAAAACCTCCGGATCTACTTCTGGAGAATCAAACTCTGTACGTCCTATAAAGTAATCCTCCTCTTCTCGATCTACAATAACCTTATAAGAATTCCCTATTTTAGCATCACTTTGCTCTGTCGCAATTCGCTCTTGTATACGCATCAAATAATCCAAGCGATCTTGTTTTACTTCAGCAGGAATATTGTCTTCATAATTTTTATATGAATATGTACCTTCTTCATTTGAATATGCAAAAGCACCCATGCGCTCAAAGCGAACATCTTTTACAAATTGAACAAGTTCTTCAAAATCCTCTTCTGTTTCACCAGGATGTCCTACCATCAAAGTTGTGCGCAAGTGAATACCGGGAACTTCTTCTCTAATACGTTTGATTAAATCATAAGTTTCCTGTTTCGTAATATTTCTTCTC
>JBOFPV010000107.1:0-68812 GCA_051660585.1 Tannerellaceae bacterium | reverse complement strand
TTTGAATCGAGTCTATAATTAATAAATCGGGATTGAGTTGTTTGGTGTGAGCAAATATCTGCTCGAGATTTGTTTCGCAAAGGATGTAGCAGTCGCTGGTTTCTTCGCTGAGGCGTTCGGCGCGTAGTTTTAATTGTTTATAGCTCTCTTCGCCCGAAACATAAAGGGTGTTGAGCCCTTTCATTTGAAGTGCTGTTTGAAGAATCAATGTTGATTTTCCGATTCCGGGTTCTCCGCCAATTAAGACCAAAGAGCCTTTAACGAGTCCTCCTCCCAATACGCGGTTGAGTTCTTCGTCGCCCAGATTGATTCTGGTTTCTTCGCCGGAAGTGATTTCTCTTAGCTTCTGAGGCTTTGCTTTTGGGGTGTCGAGTCCGGCAATGACACGTTTAGCAGATGTGTCTTTGGCCAAAACTTCTTCAACGTAAGTATTCCATTCTCCGCAAGCGGGACATTTGCCAATCCACTTAGGGGAGTCGGCTCCGCAATTGCTGCATACATAAACTGTTTTAGTCTTTGCCATCTATTTAAATTTGATGTAAAAATAGGAATTATTTGGTGTATCAGCATGTTTATTAACAAGCATTTAGTTTATATTTGTGGCAAATAGAAATTATATGAGAAGTTTTGCAAGCGATAATAACTCAGGAGTACATCCTGATATTATGCAAGCTATATTCAATGCTAATACCAACCATGCGATCGGGTATGGGGATGACTGCTGGACTACCAGAGCGGTAGAAGTTATTAAACAACAATTCGGAGAGTCTGCATCTCCTTTTTTTGTTTTTAATGGGACTGGAGCTAATTGTGTTGCGCTACAAGCTGCTACGCGTTCGTTTCATAGTATTATTACTGCAACGGGCGGACATATTGAAGTAGATGAGTGCGGTGCTCCGACAAAAATGACCGGCTGTCATATTATTTCGATTCCTACTACAGACGGAAAGCTAACGCCGGAGTTGATCGCTCCTAAACTAACCGGATTCGGAGAGTGTCATCATTCACAACCCAAAGTGGTTTATATTTCACAATCGACCGAGGTAGGTACGGTTTACACGCCGCAGGAGATTAGAGCAATTGCTGATTTGATTCACAGCTACGGTATGTATCTGCATATGGATGGAGCGCGCTTGGCAAATGCTTGTGCTACCCTTGGTTGCAGCATGAAGGCTTGTACGGTGGATGCCGGGGTGGATATCCTAAGTTTGGGAGGTACAAAGAATGGCATGATGATGGGGGAGGTTGTTATAGCTTTTAAACCAGAACTTGCAGTTGATTTAGCATTTATTAGAAAGCAATCTGCTCAATTAGCGTCGAAAATGCGCTATCTTACAGCTCAATTTGATGCTTACTTCAATAACTCATTATGGCTTGCGAATGCAACGCATGCTAATAAGCAGGCGTTGAGACTAAAAGAGGCTTTGTCTGGTTTTGATGGATTTCAATTAGAATATCCGGTGCAGGCGAATGCTTTGTTTATTTCAATGCCCCAACAGATTATTGAAAAGCTTAGAGAACACTTCTTCTTTTATACATGGGATGAAGCGCGTGATGTGGTACGCTTTGTGTGCTCCTGGGATACAACTGATGAAGATATCGAGGCGTTTATTGCAATTGTAAAGCAAAACGTAACACAATAAAAACAGAGTAAAAACTTAAAAAGAATCAGCACAGAGCATCTTGTTCGCTCAATTTGAATGAATATTTAAATCTTTTGAATTGATAGTCTGCATTTTGTAGTGTGATGATGATTGTATCTTAGAGGCGGGGAAGAGCTTATGCTATAGTAGGCTCATTTGTTTATTTCACCGACAGAAAAAGCTAAGATAGTATTGCTTCTGGGATGAGAATAAAGAAACCCAATAGAATAATTAAATCGACGAGTAAAAAGTATGAAGATTAAAATGAACAAAGTGTTCGCGGTACTGGCTATGGCATTGGCTAGTGTCGGGATAGCTAAAGCTGCTAATGGCTTTGATCCTGTAGACTACGTGAACCCACTGGTTGGAACTCAATCGACTTTCGAGCTTTCGACAGGTAACACGTATCCTGCAATTGCCCGCCCTTGGGGTATGAATTTCTGGATGCCACAAACAGGAAAAATGGGCGATGGTTGGGCGTATATGTATACTGCCAACAAGATCAGAGGTTTTAAACAAACTCACCAACCGAGTCCTTGGATTAATGACTACGGTCAGTTTTCAATCATGCCGGTAACAACGGGTCCTGAGTTTGATCAAGATAAGAGAGCGAGTTGGTTCTCGCACAAAGCAGAGGTTGCAAAACCATATTATTATAAAGTATATCTTGCCGACCATGATGTAGTAACAGAGATGACTACAACAGACCGCGCGGCTATGTTCCGTTTTACATTCCCAGAAGCAAAAGAGTCTTTCGTAGTATTGGACGCTTTCGATATGGGTTCATTTGTAAAGATTATTCCGGAAGAAAATAAAATTGTTGGTTACTCTACTAAAAATAGCGGTGGTGTACCTGCAAACTTCAAAAACTATTTCGTAATCACATTTGATAAGCCAATCGAACTGACATATACGTTTGGTGATTCAATTTTGAATAATGATTTGGAGCGTAAAGCAAACCACGTAGGTGCGGTTGTTGGCTTTAAGACAAAACGTGGCGAATTGGTACACGCGAAGGTTGCTTCATCATTTATCAGCATTGAGCAAGCGGAGCTAAACTTGAAAGAACTTGGAAACAACTCGTTCGACCAGTTGGTGGCAGCAAGCAAAAACGAATGGAACAAAACATTGGGCCGCATTGAAGTTGAAGGCGGAACAGTGGATCAATTCAGAACATTCTATACAACGATGTATCGTTCATTGTTGTTCCCTCGTAAGTTTTACGAATATGATGCAAAAGGAAATATTGTACACTATAGCCCTTACAATGGTGAAGTATTGCCAGGTTATATGTTTACAGATACCGGTTTTTGGGATACATTCCGCGCGTTGTTCCCATTCTTGAACTTGATGTATCCAAGCATCAACAAAGAAATTCAAGAAGGTTTGATCAATGCATACAAAGAAAGCGGCTTCTTCCCAGAGTGGGCAAGTCCGGGTCATAGAGGTTGTATGGTTGGTAACAACTCCGCTTCTATTCTTGTAGATGCATACTTGAAAGGTGTGAAAGTAGACGACGTGAAAACAATGTATGAAGGCATGGTTCACGGAGCAAACAACGTACACCCTGAAGTTAGTTCTACTGGTCGTCTTGGTCATGAGTATTATAATAAACTAGGTTATATTCCTTCAGACGTAAACATTCACGAGAATGCAGCTCGTACATTGGAGTATGCATACAACGACTGGTGTATTTACCAACTTGCAAAAGAGTTGAAACGTCCTAAGAAAGAGATTGAACTTTACAAGAAGCGTGCTTATAACTATAAGAATCTTTTCAATAAAGACTTCAATTTGATGAGCGGACGTAAGTCTGACGGTTCTTTCGATCCTAACTTCTCTCCATTGAAATGGGGTGGTGACTTTACCGAAGGTAATAGCTGGCACTATAGCTGGTCTGTATTCCACGACCCTGCAGGTCTTGTCGAGTTGATGGGCGGACGTAAGATGTTTGTTCAAATGCTAGACTCTGTGTTTGGTGTTCCTCCTCACTTTGATGATAGCTACTATGGTTTTGTAATTCACGAAATCCGCGAAATGCAAATCATGAACATGGGTAACTATGCACACGGTAACCAACCGATCCAACACATGATTTACTTGTACAACTATGCAGGTGAACCTTGGAAAGCTCAATACTGGGTGCGTGAGGTAATGAATAAAATGTACAATGCGAACCCTGATGGTTATTGCGGTGACGAAGATAACGGTCAAACTTCTGCATGGTATGTATTCTCAGCTCTTGGTTTCTATCCTGTAACTCCGGGTTCTGACCAGTATGTAATGGGTGCTCCTTTGTTTAAGAAAGCAACAATTACATTGGAGAATGGAAATAAGATCATTATCAATGCTCCGAACAATAGTGACAAGAATCGCTATGTAAACCGTGTTACTGTAAACGGTAAAGAGTATTCGAAAACATATTACGGTCACTTTGATTTGATGAAGGGTGCTGTTATTGATATTGACATGACAGATACTCCAAACAAAACACGTGGTATCAAGCCGGAAGATGCTCCATATTCATTCTCTGTGAATGAAAAGTAATCTTTTCGACTACATAATTTAAGGAAACGGGCAAAGTTTTTACGAAAAGTATTAACTTTGCCCGTCTTTATTTAGAAATTATGAAAAACAAAAAATTATTTCTAGCGTTCATACCCTTAATGATGACTTTCTTTACAATGGGATTTGTAGACATTGTGGGTATTGCGACCAATTATGTCAAGGTAGACTTTGGTTTGTCTGATACGGTAGCCAACATACTTCCTCTGACGGTGTTTTTATGGTTTCTAATTCTCTCCATTCCTGCTGCAGCATTAATGAATCGTTTTGGTCGAAAGAATGTGGTGATTGCAAGTGTTGTGATAACGTTTGCTTCGTTGCTAGTGCCAATTTTTGACTATAGTTTGTTGCTTATGGTGATTGCATTTGGCCTCTTAGGTATTGGCAATGCGCTTATGCAGGTTTCATTGAATCCCCTTTTATCCAATATACTTCCTACGAATCGGCTGGCTGCAAGTCTTACATTGGGTCAGTTCTTTAAAGGGTTGGCTTCTTTTGCCGCTCCTATTACTGCGGTTTGGGCTGCAACTTTCTTTGGTAGTTGGTTGATGATATTTCCGTTTCTTGCATTTGTTACGTTAACACCAACTGTGTGGTTGTTGTTTACAGATATTGAAGAGTCGCTCGATGAGGGACGTAATAACTCGATATTGGATAGTTTTCGTCTGTTTCGCAATACAACGGTATTGTTGTGTTTTATAGCGATCATTATGCATGTGGGCACGGATGTTGGGATTAATACGACTGCTCCAAAATTGATGATGGAGCGTTTGGGTTTTTCGCTCGAACAGGCTAGTTATGCAACAAGCTTTTACTTTCTGTCTCGAACAATAGGGTGCTTGATCGGAGCTTTTGTGCTCTCTCATGTTTCTGCTCGTAAGGTTTTTCTGATAAGTGTAATCTGTGTGTTAGGTGGGCTTATTGGGTTGTGGATCTCTAGCTCAGGGGTTGTTCTTTTTGCTTCTTTAGTATTGGTGGGCTTGGGGAATTCTAATTTATTCGCAATTATATTCTCGGAAGCATTTAATGAGGAGCCGGAGCGTCGAAATGAAGTATCTGGGCTAATGATAATGGGGCTTACCGGTGGTGCAATCTTTCCAATGTTGATGGGGGTTGCTTCGGATGCGACAGATAGTCAGGCCGGAGCAATAGGAGTGTTGTTTATCTGTGCTGCTTATTTATTATTGCTGACTCCGCGTATACGGAAGCATTTGTAGTAAATCTCTTTTTGATGATATAAGGCCTTTGTAGTTTTGGTTGCGACCAAAGTTGCAAAGGTTTTTTTATTCTAGGAACTTGTTTTAGTTGGGGTGTATTAGAATGGAATGGATGCTGATATTGTTGAAAAGTTAGGATGTGGGTAATGTAGAGGATGGGTATAAAAAAAGAGAGTATTCTGCTGAATACTCTCTCGATAGTTGCGGAGGCCAGACTCGAACTGACGACCTTTGGGTTATGAGCCCAACGAGCTACCACTGCTCCACCCCGCGATATTTACCAGTAATCTTTCGATTACAGTACAAAGGTAATTAAATTATTTTTAATACCAAATTGTTGGCAACTTTTTTTTCTTTCACTTGTTTTGTACGGCCTTTTCATGTACTTTCGCACATATCTAAGTTAATTGTGCAATACGAATAAAGAATATGACAGTTTCGAGAACGAGAGAAATGTTGGTTGATGTGGCAAGAAAACTTTTTGCCCGTGAAGGAGTGGAGAACACTACAATGAACGACATTGCCATTGCTTCAGGTAAGGGTAGGAGAACATTGTATACCTACTTCAAAAGTAAGAATGAAATATATCTTGCAGTAGTAGAGTCTGAGCTCAAGCAACTATATACAGCTCTTCTTGAGGTAGAAAGCAAAGATCTGGCTCCTGATAAGAAACTGATCGAGTTGATCTATACTCGTCTTGAAGCGGTAAAGCGTGTCGTATTGCGTAATGGTACATTAAGAGCTGACTTCTTTAGAGATATTTGGAAAGTCGAGAAAGTACGAAAAACCTTTGATTTGAAAGAAATTGAAATTTTGAAACGTACCTTGGACGAAGGTGTTGCAAAAGGAATATTTTTTGTTCCAGATACTGAAGTTACAGCTGCCATCCTGCATCATGCTGTAAAAGGGCTAGAAGTTCCTTTTATCAGAGGGCTTTTGGGTGATGATCAGGAAATGAAACAACGCAGAAAAGAGAATGTCATAAACTTATTATTCAACGGGCTAAAGATTAAATAAGCACATGTTTATCAACGCAACCGGGTTTTATATACCCTCAGAAAGAGTTCATAACGATTATTTCTTAGACGTTAACGGACTAACCAATGAATGGATTCAGCAACGCACCGGGATCGTAACCCGATCAAAGGCAGCTGAAGATGAGAATATCAATACCATGAGCTTCGCGGCTGTTGAAAATGCTATTGAAACTCTTCCTTATCCAATCGAAGATGTAGATCTAATTATTGCTGCATCTTATTCTCCATACGATACTGTAGGAACATTTGGACACGAAGTACAGCGTAAGTTTAATGTAGACAAAGCCCGAGTGGTGTATATCTCATCTGCTTGCTCCTCTTTTCTAAATGCACTTGAAATTGTAGAAGGTTATTTTGCAACGGGTAAAGCATCGAAAGCTTTAGTTGTATCTGCTGATCACAACACCTATTATAGTAATGAATCTGATCCGAAAGCCGGACACCTTTGGGGCGATGCTGCTGCTGCTTTCTTCTTGTCAAAAGAGCAAGTAAAAGAAGGAGAGCCTCGTATCGTAGATATCTTTACGCAAGGTTTGGGCCACATTGGTAAGGGACCAGACGGAGTAAAACTTCTTCCGGGCGACGGCGGTATTGTAATGCCAGACGGACGCGATGTATTCATTCAGGCATGTACCTATATGGCTAAGAATACACTCGATATTCTAGAAAAAAACAACTACACACTAGAGGATCTTTCATACCTTATCGGCCACCAAGCCAATATGCGTATCATGAGCAATATTGCTAAACAACTAAACTTGCCGGAAGAGAAGTTTCTGTCTAATATTGCAGAGCTTGGTAATACCGGATCGGTTAGTACGGCATTGGTATATGCACAGAATAAAGATCTATATAAGAAGGGCGACAAAATCGTTCTTACTGTATTCGGCGGAGGATATTCGGCCGGCGTATGTTTGATTCAATTTGATTAAAAAATAAAGATATTATGGGATTATTAGATGGTAAAGTAGCTATCGTTACAGGTGCTGCTCGTGGTATTGGTAAAGCTATTGCGCTTAAGTTTGCACAAGAAGGAGCTAACATCGCTTTCACAGATCTTTCGATCGACGACAATGCACTTGAAACTGAAAAAGAAATCGCTGCATTGGGCGTTAAAGTAAAAGGTTATGCTTCAAACGCTGCTGACTTTGAAGATACTCACAAAGTAGTAGACCAAATCCACAAAGACTTTGGTCGTATCGACATCCTTGTAAACAACGCAGGTATTACTCGCGATGGTTTGATGATGCGTATGACAGAGCAACAATGGGATATGGTTATCAACGTAAACCTAAAATCTGCATTTAACTTTGTTCACGCAGTAACTCCTATCATGATGCGTCAAAAAACAGGAAGCATCATCAATATGAGCTCTGTAGTAGGTGTGTCTGGTAACGCAGGACAAGCAAACTACTCTGCATCAAAAGCAGGTATGATCGGTTTGGCTAAATCAATCGCTAAAGAACTTGGTTCAAGAGGCGTGCGTGCCAATGCAATTGCTCCGGGCTTCATCATTACAGAAATGACAGGACAATTGTCTGACGAAGTAAAAGCTAAATGGGCAGAAACAATTCCAATGCGTCGCGGCGGTACACCGGAAGATGTTGCAAACACAGCACTTTATTTGGCTTCTGATCTTTCTGCATATGTAACAGGTCAGGTAGTACACGTTTGTGGTGGTATGAATATGTAATATTGCTTCATGGAAGTTATTTACGAAGACAATCATATCATTGCCGTTAACAAGACTTGTTCGGAGATTGTGCAAGGAGACAAAACGGGCGACAAACCTTTATCTGACATTGTAAAAGATTGGTTGAAGGTAAAGTACAACAAACCCGGTAACGTGTTTGTTGGCGTAACGCACCGTCTCGACCGTCCCGTTAGCGGATTGGTTCTTTTTGCCAAGACAAGTAAAGCACTTACCCGCCTAAACGAAATGTTTCGTGAAGGTGGTGTAAAGAAAACCTATTGGGCCATTGTGCGCAACCGTCCGCCGCAAGAGGAGGGAGAGTTGGTACATTACTTGGTAAAGAATGAGAAGCAAAACAAATCGTATGCTTATCCTACCGAGAAGCCACAGTCTAAAAAGGCAATCTTGCATTACAAGTTGATCGCGAGCTCCGACAATTATCATTTATTGGAAGTAGATCTAAAGACAGGGCGTCATCATCAGATACGTTGTCAGCTTGCCAAGATGGGATGTCCTATCAAAGGCGACTTGAAATACGGTTTTGATCGGTCAAACAAAGATGGAGGTATTAGCTTGCACTCACGTAGAGCTTCTTTTATCCATCCGGTTTCGAAAGAACAAATTGATATTGTAGCCCCGGTTCCGAACGATCCGCTTTGGAAAATGTTTGAAACGGCAGTAACCAAATAGTTTGAAATACCTTATATCCGAAAATGATATAAGACATCACATAAAAAATCCTCGTTTGAACACTCTTTTATCAAGGGCTCAAACGGGGATTTCTTGCGTTAATACACTATGAATTCCAGATGAAGTATAGTATTGAAAGTCTCGATGTTTAATGGTGACGATAGCATGCGTTAAGGTATATCATCGTGAACGTTAAGCTTAGACAGGTACGTGTCTAAGATGTGTACACGTACGTGACGCATTCTTGTCATATACCTGTCTAAGTTGTATACACGGTCGTGTCTAAGCTTAACGCATGCAATAAGCAGGCTTAAATCTGCCGAGGAGTTGTCTTAGGGAAGGTTATAAACGACAAAAGCAGTACGTTTCATTGATTTGAAAGTACTGCTTTTATCGTTAGATTATGATGTGTTTCGGTGTTTTGCTAGTAAAGAGAAGGGGGATTATACCTCGCTGATTTTCCAGAAGCTATACGACACATCTTCGTCGTATATATCGGTTTGTTCTACACGTTTAATGTAGTTGACGATGAGTTTAGTAATCGGAAGGATTACAATCTCATAGGCTGTTTTTAATACTGCTTGTGTACCGATCATGATCAGTAGTTCGTTGAAAGGGACGATGCCGAAGAAGGCAATCGGAAAGAAAATCATCGAATCGGCCGATTCTCCTACCATGGTAGAAACAACGGCACGAAGCGAAAAATTGCGTCCGCCCGAGGCGATCTTCATTTTACTCATCACATACGCATTGAGGAAAGAGCCGACCAAAAACGCGCAAAGGCTTGCTACGGCAATACGCGGAGTCATTGCAAAGATCGATTTAAAAGCTTCCTGTCCTTCGTAGAAAGGAGCTGCCGGAAGCGCAACTGCTATTTGTGCCAAACCAACCACAAAGAAGTTCATGGCAAACCCGCTCCAAATGATCAGACGCGCCTTCTTATAGCCCCATACTTCGGCTATCAGGTCGTTGATAATATAAGAAATCGGGAAAACGATAAGGCCGGCAGTTGCCGTGATAGGACCAATTTGAATTAGTTTGGTCTCGAGAAGATTTGCTGCAATCAAACAAACGTTGAATATGATTGCAAGCAACATAAATGTAACTGAAACTTGTTTCTTCATTGTTATTCTTGTTTTTTACGTGGTTATACAAGCACACGGACCTCCACCATCGGATAATCTGCCGCAAAGTTACGGTTTTTATTTCTATTGCGAATCTAAATACTGTTAATGTAAGAGGAGCGATTCCATAGATAGAAAAGAGGATAAAGTTTTATTCTGATCTACTTGTCGTTTATTATTAGTTAGTTACATTTGTGGAATAACCAATTCGAGTTAGATGATGAGAACCACAAAATTAAAAAGACTGCAAACAGCTTTACTTCTTATAGGAATCGTTTTACTGGGAGGCATCTTGTTTGGGATCTCGAAGCGTAGCAGTGAACAACGTATAGCCTCAAGTGTAAAATCTGAAGTTGATACCTCTATCAAGGTTGCCGAACTAAACGAATGGGCTTTTAATTTAGCTTGGCTTGATATTCAGGTAACGGTAATGAACGACACAGCCTTGGTTTTAAAATCTAACCTCAAAGGTGTTACGATTTATGACTACGAGCAAAAAGGTCTGTGGCATAACTTCGAATCCGGGAAAAACCAATCTCGTGTCGATTTCTCTTTTATCGCATTAGGATCAGTCGGTATTGTGAAACGACTAGGTGTGAATGCAACTTTCTCAAATAAAGTAAAAGGCTACATTGATCTTGAGACAGGGATGGGTAGCTTTAGTATGGATTAAAAATAGAAATAGGATGTTATTATTTGCCTGGACCTTAAGTGTGGTCGAAATTATAGTTGTAGTGGGGCTGATTGCTCTTTTTGTTGGTATAGTAAGAGCAATTGAAAAACACGCGGCAAAAACAAAAGAGAAGTAGAAAAAATGGAGCTTAACAGATGCATTATCGTTAAGCTCCAGAAAAAAATATCTGACAGTATATTGTTGTTAATATACTTACTTGTTGGCTTTGTAAAACAGCGTTGAGCAGTTGGTTGGGGCAAATACTTTGCGAGCCGTTGCTTGCACTTGTTCCGGAGTGGTAGCTCTGTAGCGAAGTACTTCGGTGTCGATGTCTTCGGCTTTGCCTACCAGTTCGTAAAAACAAAGACTCGAAGCCATGTTCGAATAGTGGATGTGCGAGAATAGATGATTGGATTCGAACTTATTCTTCACTTTCTCCAGCTCGTTGTTGTCTACAAGTTCCTGACTCAACGTTGCGAGCTCTTCTTCAATTGCAGCATTGATGGTTTCAAGTGTATTGCCAGGTGTAGGTTTTGCCGTAACGTAGATGACACCCGGATCTATATCGCCCGAAATGTAAGCGTTTACTTCGGAGCAAAGTTGTTTGTTTTGCACCAAGTTTTGATACAAACGTGCCGAGCGGCCGTTGGCCAATACATCCGAAAGCATATCACAGGCATTGAAGTCGGCATCGGTACGTGAACACATGTGATAGGCTTTGAACAAGGCATCAAGAGGTACATCTTTGTAAACCTCAAGGAAGCGAGCTTCTGTTTGCGGAGCTTCTTGTGCAATAGCACGAACCTTTATATCGCGTCGCGGAATCGGACCAAACCATTTCTCGGCTAGTTGTACCGCTTCTTTGAATTCGATATTTCCTGTAACGGCAACGATGGCATTGTTAGGTGCATAATGATTGTAAAAGAAAGCTTTTACATCATCGAGTGTTGCGTTTTCGATGTGTGAAAGATCTTTACCGATTGTAGGCCACATATAGGAGTGCGACTTGTAAGCAAGCGGTTTTAGCAAGTGCGGCACATCTCCATAAGGTTGGTTTAGTACGCGTTGCTTGAATTCTTCAATTACGACATGCTTTTGTACGTCGAGTGACTTTTGAGAGAAATCGAGCGAAAGCATTCGATCCGACTCTAACCAGAAACCAATCTCTACGTTTTGTTTTGGCAAGGTAACGTAGTAGTTGGTATAGTCGTTGTTGGTCCATGCATTGTTCTCGCCACCGGCAAGCTGCAAGGGACCGTCAAAATCAGGTATGTTGATGGATCCGCCAAACATAAGGTGTTCGAAGAGGTGTGCAAAACCTGTTTGGTCAGGGTCTTCATCTCTTGCGCCTACGTCATATAGCGTATTGATACATACCATTTGTGTGGTTGTATCTTTATAATGGATCAAACGAAGGCCGTTAGCCAGTTCGTGTCTGTTTATCTGTGTCACTTGTTTACGATTTTTAGTTTCATTTTCACGTCTTTGATAGGACGATCAGAGCCGTTCGTGTCTTGTTCTTGTATTTTCTCAATGGTGCGATGACCCGAGATCACTTCTCCGAAGATTGTGTATTTACCATCCAAATGGGGAGAACCACCTTCTAGTTTATAGGCTTCACGTTGCTCCGGAGTAAACTCTCCACTGAATTTTCCTTCCTCGATCATGTTGTCGAGTTCCATGTCTGTATAAATCTTACCCCAAACAATGTAAAATTGTGATGCTGACGATGCTTTATCCGGATTAATATCGTCGGGCGTACGAGCTGCTGCAAGCATTCCTCGTTTGTGAAAGTATTTCGGATATACGATTTCTGCCGGAAGGGTATAACCAAGATCTCCTTCTCCAAGCTCTGCATCTGCTGTTGCATCTTTCGAATCAGGATCGCCTCCTTGAATCATAAAGTGCTTGATTACGCGATGAAACAACAATCCGTCGTAAAAATTTTCATTTACGAGTTTGATAAAGTTGTCGCGGTGTTGCGGAGTATCGTTATAGAGTTTGACTTTTATTTTACCTTGATTGGTTTCGATTTGAACGATGGTCTCTTTCTCTTCTGCCTGCAAGTTCATAGTTCCTACGAGAGCAAACAAGATGCCGATAGTGAAATGCTTAAATAGTTTCATCATGTTAATGCGTTAGTTGCATCACAAAGATATTAATTAAAATTAATTGAAGATAAAGCATTCAAGCATAAATGTATAAAAAGCGACTCTTCTTTTCAATCTATATTTGAAAAGAAGAGTTGCCTAGTATGTCAAATTTCAATAGGAGTGCTATTGGATTGGATAGATCGGATTACCGGTTTCGTCTACATTATTCCATGCATTTACATATACTTCAGCAAAATCAATTTCATCAGCATTTACAATAGCCTTGAATAAGTAGGAGTTGCCCGCGCTAAGAGCTCCCGAGGGTGCTGTAATTGCACTGGTATAAGTACGTGCAGCTGTTTCACCGTTGATAAGAACTGTAAAAGTAACAGCGATAGATCCTGAATAGGTCAGTGGCAGCATCGTGTATTGACAGTTTGTATTAGCTACGCCCATATTAGCGGGAGTTCCTAATGTTGTAGCTGGCGTGATGACTCCTGTTTGCAGATTCATCGTTGCGCCTTCTGTCGATGGTGCAATCGTAGCAGACACAAGCTTGTTTATTTTAATACCAGTGCCAGCAGTCAAATTAATGATAACTTGAGTTGCACGGTGATTAAGTGTTAAAATACAACTTGTTGGTTGCGAGGCAACTTTTGTTTCAGATACCGCCCAGAGATAATCAATGCCGTTTTTAAGCGGCTCAGATTTCCCTTCTGTGAATTTTACAGGATCTGTAGCATTATTATTCGATACGGCATAAAAGTCATATGTATTATTGGGCAGATACATATTGTAACCATTCATTCCGGCAAGAATACCAGGAGCACTAGCCTGATATAAACCTGAGGCAATTGGAGCTCCGGTGAGTTCCTTTACGGTGTCATTATAAGCATATATAAATACTTCATTCTTTTGACGTAAAGGGGTTGCTGATTTCAATAGGTTTTGACTTTCAACTCCGGCATTAAAACGTACAACATAATTTCCTTTTCCGTCAGTATCACCCGGATCAGGCTTAAGTGTGCAGTTACAATCATCGTCATCGCAAGCAGATGCTAATAGGACTAGCCCTAGTAAATAAAGAATCTTTTTCATAAAGCATTTGTGTTAAATAAAGTCATATGTTAATGGTGTTAACTCAGTATCAATATTGTAATAACATAGGCCTTATATCAAAGTTTTTTATTTAAGAATAGTCTTCTTTTTTTAGCTGAGGATATATAAAATTTACAAAGAGAATAGTCTTTATTTTTCTTGCAAGCGATTAATGGCAAGATCGAGAAGCATGTCGTATTTCTTAATTGTCATGCTTTGCCAGCGTAGTTTAACGTCAAGTTCTTCCTCCGGCGAAAGTTGCCAGTTGATATCACTCGTACGCATTTTAGCTGTTGTTGCATAAAGCATCAAAGCAGCGCAAACCGAGATGTTGTAGCTTTCGGTAAATCCATACATGGGCATTTTTACAAATCCGTCTGCATGCTTGATTACTTCATCCGATATACCTGTATGTTCGGTTCCGAATACAAGAGCCGTTTTCTCTGTAATATCCAGATCTTCTACCATACAGTCTTGCTCGTGAGGCATGGTTGCGATAATTTTATAGCCGTCTTTTTTTAGCGTTGAAATGAGTGTCGATAGATTGTTTCCGTCGCGAGGCCCGAAACGGTGGTAATCGATCCATTTCTCTGCACCCGATGTAGGTCCTGGGCTAACTTTAAACTGGTGTTCGCGCTCGAGAATATACAGGTCTTGAATACCAAAGCAGTCACACGAGCGCATTACGGCACTAGCGTTGTGTGGGTGTTCGATATCTTCCAGCACAACTGTAAGGTGCTTGGTTCGGTTCTTGATGTTTTTTTCGAAAAGGCTAAGCTTGTTTTCTGTGCAGAACTCGCTTAGTATTTGATAGATTTCTTGTTTTTCTTCAAACGAAAGAGAGGCCAATTTAGAAGGCTTATCTTGAATTAATGGCATATTGTTTTGAAAGATTTGTTGAGTAATGTATTAAACCGTACGTTTTACGCTTCCGCTCCATGAGCAGCCTAAGCAATAAATTGTTTCCGTGTCGAAGCCTTCTAGAGTTTCCCCTTCTTTTGCCGGTACAATCTCATAATCTGCAGTAACTTTTACAAGGCGTCTGTCTCCATTCTCGTTCTTGATGTAAAATCCAGAGATCTTGCATTGAGGACAAAGTCTATGTTTTCTTTTGCTAATCATCATTTTGTGTTTAGGTTCAATACAAAAGTACTGAATAATTTAGTAAGTTCGTTCTTCTTTAAATACAATTGGTACCATGCATGAACACACAACTCATATTTTGCGCGAGATAACACCTTTATCCGATTCCGATTGTTTCTACATTGTAGAACGCTATAAAAGTGAGTTTACATATCCGCTTCATAATCACTTGGAGTTTGAGCTCAATTATATTGAACGTGGAACCGGTTTGCAACGGATCGTAGGAGACTCCGTGGAAACAATTGGCACGTATGACTTGGTTTTGATTACAGGAAAAGAGCTGGAGCATACTTGGCGACAAGCCGAATGTAATTCACCGCGAATCCGTGAGATTACGATTCAGTTTTCACAAGACTTGTTGTCGAAAAGTTTCATCGATAAGAATCAGTTTGCCTCAATACGTCTTATGCTCGAGAAGGCCCAGAACGGGCTCGCCTTTCCAATGCCGGCAATCATGAAGGTGTATAGTCTTATCGATTCAATGGTTAGTGAAACGCAAGGTTTCTATACCTTCCTCAAGTTTCTGTCTATTTTATATGAATTATCAATCACAAACGATTATAGAACCTTGTCTAGTTCGTCGTTTGCAAAAGCCGATATTACCTACGACAGTAGAAGGGTACAAAAAGTACAGAACTTCCTGAAGGAGCATTATATGGATGATATTGCTTTGGAAGACTTAGCGCAGTTGGTTGGTATGACCCCTTCGGCCTTTAGTCGTTTCTTTAAGTTGCGAACCGGCAAGAACCCTACCGAGTACATTGCCGAAATCCGTTTAGGGTATGCAGCACGTATGCTAGCCGACTCCACAAAGAGTGTGGCCGAGATTTGTTACGATTGCGGGTTTAATAACTTGTCGCACTTTAACCGTACTTTTAAACGTGATAAAGGATGCACTCCGACCGACTTTCGAGAAAACTTCCGCAAAAAGAAGATTCTGATTTAAGTACAACCCTTCATTTTGAAAATAGTAAAAGTATCACGAACGGATAAGAAAGTATTAGCGAACTTCTGCTTTGAATCAGATCTTTGTAGGACTTTATTTATATAGTCCCTAAAACTATTTTTTGATGAAAAGTTTCAAAGAAAGAATGGAGCTCCTTTTTGCAAAGCAAGAGGTGTTGTTGAATAAATCTCAAGTTGTACTTGAGAGTGAAAATGGTATTTATAATCGCTGCCAAAACCCTGTGGTAACCGCTTCTCATATTCCGCTTACGTGGCGTTACGACTTTGATGAGAAACAAAATCCGTACTTGATGGAACGCATTATGATGAATGCGGCATTTAATGCGGGAGCCGTAAAATGGAACGATAAATACCTGTTAGTTGTGCGTGTAGAGGGTGCAGATCGTAAATCTTTCTTTGCAATAGCCGAAAGTCCGAATGGGCTTGATAATTTCCGCTTTTGGGAATACCCGATTGATCTTCCTCTCGATAATGAGATCGAAACCAACGTATACGATATGCGCATTACCGTGCATGAAGACGGCTGGATTTACGGAGTGTTTTGTGCAGAAATGAAAGATCCGAACGCACCCGAAGGCGACTTGTCTTCAGCGTGTGCCAATGCCGGAGTGGTGCGCACCAAAGACTTTATCAAGTGGGAGCGTTTGCCAAATATTCAATCCAGGTCGCAACAGCGTAACGTAGTACTACATCCCGAGTTTGTAGACGGTAAATATGCTTTGTATACCCGCCCGCAAGACGGATTTATCGATACGGGCAAAGGTGGAGGTATTGGTTGGGCGTTGGTTGAAAACATGGAAAAGGCTGTAATTAACGAAGAACAGATCATAGACTCCCGTCACTACCATACGATCAAAGAATTAAAGAATGGCGAAGGTCCACATCCGATAAAAACACCTAAAGGTTGGTTACATCTGGCTCATGGAGTAAGAGGCTGTGCTGCCGGGTTACGCTATGTTTTGTATTTGTATATGACTTCGCTCGAAGATCCGACCAAGGTAATTGCTTCTCCGGGCGGGTACTTTATGGCTCCCGAAGGAGAGGAACGCATCGGTGATGTATCGAATGTACTCTTCTCGAATGGCTGGATTGCTGATGAAGATGGCACGGTTTATATTTATTATGCATCGTCTGATACCCGCATGCACGTTGCAGTATCTTCAATAGATCAAATGATCGATTATTGTTTCAATACACCCGAAGACGGATTGTATTCATACACTTCTGTAGACCAAATCTGCAAGCTGATTGATAAAAATAAGGAAGTGCTTAAAGGGTAAGGTCAGAAAAGTATAATAGTTTGGTAAAAAGCTATTCATAAGTTGTAGATGTCTCTGTAGCCGCACTGTTTACTTGTAGGTTAATTAATGATACAACGAGCAGATATGCAAAATATATACTATCTTTGCAAGCTCAAAAAAACGAATACAAGCCGAGACGGCTACAGATACATTACATGACATTTGAAAATTTAAAACTTTCGGAAGCGCTTCTTAAAGCCGTGTCCGAGCAAGGTTATATAAATCCTACGCCTATTCAGGCAGAAGCTATTCCTATTATCTTAGAAGGAGAAGATCTTTTTGGTTGTGCCCAGACGGGTACAGGCAAGACTGCCGCATTCTCGATACCGATCATCCAATTGCTCGAAAAGCAGGTGGGCCGCACGCGTAAGCATGGCGTGAAAGCATTGATCCTGACTCCAACGCGCGAACTCGCGATCCAGATTGGCGAATGTTTCGATGCGTACGCAACACATACGTTGATTTCGCACACCGTGATCTTTGGCGGAGTTTCGGCAAAGCCGCAAGTCGACGCGCTTCGTCGTGGAGTTGATGTGGTAATTGCTACGCCGGGCCGATTGCTCGACCTCAACAATCAAGGACACCTTTCGTTGAAAGACTTGTCGTTCTTTGTACTCGATGAGGCGGATCGTATGCTCGACATGGGCTTTATTCACGACATTCGTCGCATTTTGCCGTTGCTTCCCGAAAAAAGACAATCGCTTTTCTTCTCGGCAACCATGCCGTCGGAGATTGTCGGTTTGGCTTCGAAGATCTTGAAGTTCCCACGCAAAATCGAGGTAACACCCGTATCCTCTACCGTAGATAAGATTGAACAACACGTATACTTTGTAGAGAAAGCAGACAAACGAAACCTGCTGATCGAAGTACTTCAACAGCATGATATCCAGTCGGTTCTTATCTTTTCGCGTACCAAACACGGTGCCGACCGTATTTCGAAGATGCTAAACAAAGAAGGTATCAAGGCCGACGCAATCCACGGCGACAAGTCGCAAACGGCGCGTCAACGTGCTTTGTCAAACTTCAAAAGCAAAGAATCGAAAGTGCTTATCGCAACCGATATCGCGGCTCGCGGTATTGACGTAGATCACTTATCGCACGTAATCAATTACGACATTCCGAACATTGCCGAAACCTATGTGCATCGTATCGGTCGCACCGGTAGAGCAGGGCGCGAAGGTATGGCCATTTCGTTTTGCGATACCGAGGAAGTAGAATACTTGCACCAGATTAAGAAGCTGACAGGAGCGAAGATCAATATCAACGACTCGCACAATGCTGCTTCGAAGATCATTATGGATGCATTCAAAGCCATGCAGTTGCCAAAAACAATGACCAAGGCTGAGGGATCGCAGAGTGCCGGTCGCAAAAAAGAACAACCTTGGAAACGAGGCAAGAAAGACGGCAAACCACAATCGAGCCAGGGCGGTAAGCCGCAAGGTCAAGGTGGTAAGTCACAAAGCGCAAGCGGCAAACCGCAACAAAAGCGAGATGATCGAAGATCAGGCTCTGCTTCTAAGTCGGAAAATCGTCGTCCCGAAAACAGATGGGGCAAGTCGGATCGCCGCTCGGGTTCCGCATCGGGCAAGCCTGCGCACCGCGGTTCTCAACGCGAACGTCGATAAATAAAGCCGGTACGTAAAGCATCGTCTTTACGTACGTCAAATAATCCTGCGATTTATAGATCCGGGATCACTCAAGCGTCTCATGCTATCGTTGTTGTGATAGCATGAGACGCTTTTTTATTTTTATATAATATGTTCTGCTTATAAATAAAAGATAAGACCAATAAACATAGCAAATGTAAAATGCCACATTCTTTATAGATTCCCATTTGAGTCATTATCAACAATTAAGCGTATCGTCGTGTTTGACAAAGTACACACGTAAAGATCGATGTTGATTATGAAGAGTTCAAAGCGATATATTGTAATGGGATTGCTGCTAGTCATGCTATTTGCATGCAGCCGCACCACTTTCGTTACACAAAGTTTCTACAAGATCTTTCCTGTAGAAGTGGAAAAAGCAACCACACCGCCCGAAGGTTACAAAGTAGTTTATGTAAATCATTTGGGTCGAAACAACTACAGTTACTCCTCCAATACCGAGCAGATCAATTACTTGTTCGACGTACTTTACAATGCCTACTCGCAAGGCGCACTTACCTCGAAAGGGGAGTCTCTTAAGGATGCCTTAAGTGCCAATTTGACATTTATGCAAGGACGCAAGGGCGGAGCATCAGCCATCGAAACCGACTGGCAACGAGCATCGGCTCTGGAGATGCTTGCCGACTATCCGGGCGCATTCGACAAATCGATTTGCCTCATTGCATCGAGTGATTTACGCGCCATGCAAAGTATGGTTGCTTTTGCAAGCGCCTTGCTCAATACGCCGGTTGCTTCGCGTATGCACATTATGGCACAAGGGGATGTAGATCCGTTGTTGGGATTTTATAAGTTGAGCGATCGGTTTATCACTTACCAAAACAACGTGATGAGTTCGATGGCTCCGAGTTACAATTTCGACCCTAATCAGTTGTTGGAACAACTGTTTACCGACGATTTTTTGCAGTCGATGCCAAACGGATATACCTTCTGCACCGGATTGTATGATGTGTATAAACAAAGTGAGCAACCGGGTACACTGGTTGCATTGCCTTCGTTGAAGCAAAAAGGTGTATTCGAATTGCTCGACGCCCGAAGCAATGATTTGAAATACAAACTCTATGGTCCCGATCCCAAAGCCGACGGTCTCAATTCGGAAATCTCCTATCCGCTGCTCAGCGACTTTATTGCAACGGTAGATGGTGCGCTCGAGAGTGATACGCTTTCCGGTGTATTCCGCTTTGCGAGTGAGGAAGTATTTGCCCCGTTGCTTGTATTGATGGAGGTGGCTTCTCCCGCTCAAGGTGCGACCGCATTACTCGAAACTCCTTGGAATTACGCAGCGTGGGTACCAACCGGTGCCAACATCAAATGGATTGTTTATAAAAACAATGCCGACGATGTGCTGGTAAAGATGGAGGTGAATGGGAAGGAGACCAACTTTCCGTTGCAATCGGACGTGGCGCCTTTTTATCGCTGGGCCGACGTGAAAACGTATTACCAAAACAAACTAAACGGTCTCGGGATCGACGATCACCTACCGTTAGAATTGCAGATAAAATCTTACAGATTGTGAAATTGAAGAATCTGCCGCACATTCTTTATACCTTTGTATTTTAATTGCGCTAAGCTAAAATACAACATACATGACATTTGCAGATCTTCAACTCAATCAACGCATCCAATCTATCCTTTCTACGCAAGGCTTCGACACGCCCACGGCAATACAGGCCGAGGCGATTCCCGAGATTTTAGGGAATCACGACGTGCTGGCAAGCGCGCAAACGGGCACCGGCAAAACGGCGGCCTTCGCGCTTCCTATCCTGCACAGTCTTGAATTGTCGGCATCGCGCGGAGCATTGAAAGCATTGATTCTGGCCCCTACGCGTGAGTTGGCTTTGCAAACCTACGAGAGTATGCAACAGTGGATGGAAGGGAGCGACCTGCAGATGGCGGTGATCTACGGCGGAGTACCGTACGAAACGCAAATCGAAGCGCTTGGCAACCGCCCGGATGTCATTGTGGCTACGCCCGGTCGCCTGATCGACCTTTGGGAACAAGGGCATATTTCATTCTCCGATCTCATGTATTTTGTACTCGACGAAGTGGATCAAATGCTCGATCTTGGCTTTCAAGAAGCCATCGGCTTGCTTGCAAAGCAAAAGCCCGAGGCGTGTCGTTCGCTTTTCTTTTCGGCTACCATGCCGGCAGAGATCAAAGCTCTTGCAGACGCGATACTGAAAGATCCGGTTTATATTGCCGCAGCTCCGGTAGCTTCTACACTCGAAAACATCGACCAGTCTTTGTACTTTGCCGAAAGGGATATGATGGACAACTTGCTGATTCACCTGGTGCGCAAGTCTGGCTTCTCGTCCGGAATGGTTTTTACCCGCTCGCGTAAAGTGGCCGATATACTGGCTTCGCATCTTACCGATGCAGGGTTTCCGGCCGAAGCCTTCCATAGCGACCGCAGTCAGGCCGCACGCGAATACATCTTGAGTCGTTTTAAGTCGGGCGAAACCAAACTATTGGTGGCTACCGATATCGCGGCGCGCGGCATTCATGTCGACGGACTCAGCCACGTGTTTAACTATGGTTTGCCGCAAATGTCGGAGACCTACATTCACCGTATCGGGCGCACCGGCCGAGCGGGGGCTTGCGGAATCGCACTTACGATTGCTGAGCCGCAGGAATATGGTATGTTTACCGAGGTTCAAAAACTCATGAAGCGCAACGTGCCTGTGGTAGGAAACCATCCGTTCGTAACGCTTACTTTGCAAAAGGCGCTAATGGATGTGGTGGAGAAACAAAACAAACCCAAGCCGGCCGCAAAGGGAAGCAATAACAAGAAGAAGCGTTATCAACGACGCTGATCACGGCATCGAATAACGGTAGTTTTCATATAGATTAAGCTTTGTGCTCATGTGGTTTAGTCTTTGCGAGCCTCGTGGTTCGTATTTGCGTGGGCCCACACAAAGACTGATCAGGGCCCACAACCATCTTTGCGTGGGCCCACACAAGGTTTAGTTGTCACGTAGTTTATGCTTGTTTATTGTATGACGCGTTTCTAATCGTCGATACGAGCGTCTTTATATATAGAAGTAAAAAATCCCGCCTGTAAGCATTTATTACGATGCTTTCAGGCGGGATTATTTATGTTTAAATCAAAAAACGATTGGCAAAGCTATGGCGTTTGCGTTGGTTTTTGATTAGAAAGGAAGATCATCTTGCTGTGCAGGTTCCAATGGCATATCGTTGAAGTCTGGCATTGGTGATCCGGCCGGAGTAGCATTTTCTTGTCCTTCGATGTTCCAAGCCTTTAGATCTGTATACCATCTTCCGTTATACTCGCGACTTTCTACGTCGAAATCGACAGAAACGGTTGAGCCGATCGCGAATGATTCCACATTAAACTTGTCTCCCCACAATGAGAAGCAAACTTTTTTAGGATACTGATCTTCGGTTTCGATCACAAAGTTTTGCTTTTTCCATACCCCGTTGCGTCCTTCGCCTGTTTGTGTAGGCAGAACCAAAATCATTTTACCGGAAATTTTCATTCTCTAAGATTTATATAAATATGAATAGTTTCATCTTTCGTAAAGAAAACAAATTAACGTTATCTATCTAATACAAAATAAAAGACGTTTGTTATAAAGAAAATCGCGAATTCAATACTCAGTGTGAGTATGCAAAGATAAGAGTTTTACCGTTTATATAGATGTTCAATAAATATAATTAGAGAGATATGAGTCATCTTATTTTGTTAACGAGTACCTTCCAAACGGGTTACTCAGAAGTTTCAGATTGGTTTATTAAACATGCTAACCAGCTTCTTCGTGATGTGGGGCTTTCGCCTCAAAGTGCCGATAGCTTTGACCGAATGGCTATTCTAGTCGGAGTATTTTTACTTGCTTACCTTACGTATCTTTTGTTATCAAAGCTTGTAATACGTGGTGTCCATGCAATTGTAAAGAAGACAACTACACGGTATGATACGATCTTGTATGATAATTTCTTCTTTCACCGGTTGTTCGGATTGGTTCCTCCGCTGTTGGTAGAGTTTCTTGCGCCGTTAGCTTTTAAGAACCCTGATAATATGTTGCTGGGATTTATCGAGAAAGGGGTTGCAGTATATGTTACGATTATGTTTATTAAAGTATGTACCGCTTTGATCAATTCGGCATTCGAGTATTTCGCAAACGGCAATTCCGACGGTTATCAAACTTATAAGAGTGCGGCCGAAATCTTGAAAATCTCTGTAATCGTATTTGGTTGCCTTGTGATTGTTGGTATTTTCTTGTCGAAGTCTATTGCGGGTGTTGTTACCGGATTAAGTGCTTTTGCTGCCGTATTGATGTTGATCTTTAAAGATACGTTGCTTGGTTTTATTGCCGGCTTGCAGCTTGCCGAATACAAAATGGTAAAGGTGGGCGACTGGATTGTGGTGCCCAATAGCTTGGCAAACGGTACTGTAATCGAGATGTCTCTTATTACCATTAAAGTGCAAAACTTTGATAATACGATTGTAACCGTGCCTCCTTATTCACTGATTAGTGGTCAGTTCCAAAACTGGAAAGGAATGTCTGATTCGGGTGTGCGCCGTATTAAGAAGACTATCTTGCTTGATCAGCTTACGATCAAGCGTATCGATGAATCGTTTATTGCTAAAGTGAAAGACAATCCGATACTTGGCGGTTATCTCGACGATAAATACATGACAGAGAATACAGGAGGTATCACAACTTCGCCTAGGGATATGACTACCAACGTGGGCTTGTTCCGTGTTTGGGTGCAACACTATTTGCAGAATAATCCGGATGTAAGTGTGAATCCGTATATTGTATTGCAAGGCGACGAATCTACCGGTGCCGGTTATCCTTTCTTGCTCAACTTCTTTATCAATACTACCGTTTGGCAAGATTATGAAATCATTCAATCACGAATCTTTGAAGAGATCATGACCGCGGTGGAAGTGTTTGATCTGAAACTGTTCCAATACAAGACAAGTATTCAATCAGGTTTGCCTCAATAAGGGCTGAGTGGATTATTAAAAAGCTGCATGTTTAGAGTTTTATACTCAAAGCTTGCAGCTTTTTACGTTTAAAGTAGCTCTAATAGATAGCGTGTTTTTAATTTGTATAAATTAGCGGCATTATTTGTTTGTATTAATAAAATGATAAGATTATGAAAAGATTTCTTTTAGTATTGTCTTTGGTAGTGGCTTCGATTGGAGCTAAAGGACAATGTAATTTAAGCTTTGGTCCTAAGGTTGGATTGAATGTTTCGGATCTGACGAATGGCGACTACTCGGCGAGAGTAGGTATGAATGTGGGTATTTTTGCTCAATACCGTTTTAATAACTCATGGGCTGTACAACCGGAGATCCTTTATTCGATGCAAGGTGCTAAAACTAATGGAATGTTGGGTGGGCCTAACTATACGTGTAAAATAGATTATATCTCTGTGCCAATCTTGGCTAAGTTTTATGCAACGCAAGGGTTGAGCTTCGGTATTGGTCCGCAAGTGGCGTTTCGGGTAAAGGCGGATGCCGGTAGTGGAACATTTGGCAACAATGAGACTTTAAAAGATATAACGAATCCGGTAGAGCTGGCTGCGGCGGTTGGTGCTGCATATGATTTTCCTATTGGTATTGTCTTGGATGCTCGCTATACGATTGGTGTGACAAAAGCTTTTAAAGCTGATTATTGGGACGAACACAATAGTGTGTTCCAGTTTAGCGTAGGCTATAAGTTTTAAAGATAGCTTGCAAAATACTTGAAAGCACTGTTTTAAAATATCTGAATATAACTGAAGTTTTTGTCTCAATGGATAAATGTCAAGTCGCTAATAGTCAGAACTTATTTTCGTAAACTCATTCCATTTTGTTTGTAAAACTTATACATAAATAGTTTAATTGTAGAGCCGAGCTAAAACAAAAGGTTTGGCTGATGGTTTTTATTAATAAGTTTGTAGCACATTATTTTTGTTATAAAACCGATTAATTATTAAATTAAACAAGATGAAAAAGTTTGTTTTGATGGCAGCAATGGCAATGGTATCATTGGGTGTATTCTGTCAAGAAGGTTTGAGCTTTGGTCCTAAGATTGGATTAAATATTGCAAATATGACGAATATGGACACAGATAGCCGAGTAGGTATGAATGTAGGTATCTTTGCTCAGTATCGTTTCAATCAATGGATTGGTGTTCAACCTGAGGTTTTGTATTCGATGCAAGGTGCTAAAGCTGATGCTTTAGGTTTTACCGGAACAATGAAAGTTGACTACATCAATGTTCCTATCTTGGCAAAATTGTATGTGTTCAACGGATTGAATATCGAACTTGGTCCTCAGTTTGGTTTCTGTACTCGTGCCAAAGGTGATGTTAGCTATGATGGTGATAGTTGGGTTAACGGCGACTTAAAAGACAATGTAAATACATTTGACTTTGGTATCGCAATGGGCTTGGCTTATGACTTTGACTTTGGTCTTACCGCTAATGCTCGTTACGTAGCAGGAACAACTAATGTGATCAAGAATAGCGATGTACGCAACAGCGTATTCCAAATTGGAGTTGGTTATAAATTCTGATAACAATAGCAGCAATTAAAAAGCGGAGTTGAGGTTTATTCTCAACTCCGCTTTTTTGTTTCTTATTGGTGCATTCCAATATACATTCCGATGAAATAAGGAATTAACCAAACGCACCAGACTACAATACTAAATTTATTGAAGTTCTTTCTGGCTTTTTCACTACCCCTAAAGTAGGTCCATACGGCCCATGAGGCATGTATAAACATCAATACGATAGCCATTAACCCTGTGATGGTGTGAAGCTCGTTGTGGTGGCCCGTTAGTTTGGCAATATGAGCCATCAATGAAGTTCCGATCGTGTCGAATAAAAATCCGAACAAAAAGAAGATTACATGCCATCCATTAAGGTGTTTTTGCAACTTCTCACCCCATACGCCAATGGTATAAAAAACAAGAGCAGACGAGATGATGGTAATCGCTGCAATTAGAAAGTGTAAATCTACGGCGTTTGTCATAATAGTAATGTTTGTTTTATATCTACAACAAAGAATTATTTCAATGGTTTAAAAGCGATTATTCGTATTTTATAACATTTGATACACAAGATTTTTATGCTCTTATCCGTTATATAGAATAGACAATTCAATGAACATAGAAATGGCAAAAGAAAAGATCTACACATTACCTTATTTGCTCGACCGAAGTGTGAAACAATACTCGAATCGATTGGCATTGTCGTTTGTAGAGAAACATAAAATCACATATAAGGGCCTCGGTGTATTAGCTCGAAAAATTTCGTTTTATCTCTCGTTTCATGACGTGGAGAAAGGTGATAAAGTTGCGTTGCTAGGCGAGAATTCGCCAAACTGGAGTGCCGCTTTTTGGGGAATTACGTACGGTGGAGCTGTAGCTGTGCCCATTCTTCCCGATTTTTCGGCTGCGGAGATTAATAATATCTTGGAACATTCGGAGTCGAAGGTGTTATTCATTTCACAACGTATTTATAAACGAATTGGCGATGCGCTGAACTTCAAAGGACATCTTTTCTTCATCGATCACTTCGATACGGAAGATGAAGAAGAAAGACTTACGACCGTTCATAATGCGAAAGACTTTGAGAGTTATGAACCGGAAGAGGTGTTGTCTGAAGATTTGGCTAGTATTATTTATACCTCCGGTACTACCGGGCGATCAAAAGGGGTAATGCTAACGCATGGTAACCTGACTTTTGTTGCCGAAAAGGTGCGCTCGATTCAGGAGGTATACGATACAGATAGTTTCTTGTCTGTATTGCCTTTGTCGCATGTTTATGAAAATGTCCTGGGACTGATCTTGCCAATCAGTCGTGGAGCTTCTATTTATTATATGAGTAAACCTCCTACACCGACACTATTGATGAAGGCGCTTGAAGAGGTGAAACCAACCATGATGTTGATTGTTCCGTTGATTATCGAGAAGATCTACTTTTCTCGTATTCGTCCCGAACTGACACGTAACTTCTTGATGCGTAATATATATCATGTGTGGCCAATAAATCATTTTATGAATCGAAAGGCCGGTAAGATGCTGAAGAAAGCTTTTGGAGGCAGACTTCGTTTTTTGGGAATCGGAGGGGCTCCGCTTGATGTTTCAACCGAACGTTTCTTGCGCGATGGAGCAGTACCGTATTCATGTGGATATGGTCTTACCGAAACAGCATCACTTATTTTTGGATCGAAAGTAGGAAAGGTTAAGTTTCGTTCGGTAGGGCCTCCTCTCGAAGGGGTGAGTTATATGATTCGCAAGCCAAGTGATAAGGCGATAGAAGGAGAGGTGGTTGTGAAAGGCAGAGGAGTGATGCGTGGTTATTTTAAAGATGCTGAACAAACACGCCAAGTGCTTTCTCCGGATGGATGGTTCAGTACCGGAGATCTAGCTGAGATGAAGAATGGAAATTTGTATATACGTGGTCGTTCAAAGAATATGATTTTGGGACCGAGCGGTGAAAACATATATCCGGAGGAGATCGAGTCTGTATTGAATACGATGGATGGAGTTGAAGAATCTGTTGTATACGAAAAACGTGGGCGTATTATTGCTAAGGTTTATATTAACCCGGAGAGTCTGGCAAAGAAATACGATGCATTTAAGCAGTTGGCTTCTTTTAAGCAAGAAGAATTGCAAGGAAGACTTGATAATTATGCAACTGAGTTAAAGAAGAAATTGAATGCACATCTCAATAGGTATTCGCAGGTACAGGATATGATCTTGATGAATGCTCCGTTTGAAAAAACGCCTACGCATAAAATAAAACGATTCTTGTATCAGAACTAAAAGCTATCGGCTAAACTTTATAAAATAGAAAAACGAGGTCTTCAATAAACTTGAATGACCTCGTTTTATATATAAACATTTTGGCGTAATCTTTTTATTCAGACTCTCTTACAACCTCAATTTGAGCACGGTCGTTAAGAGTCCAATTGATAGTTGTATTGGTATAGTTTATTACAGCACTGTTTGCCAAGTAAGGATTCTTTGTTTCATAAAACAATTGAAGTACTTGATTGGTCGTTAACTGCCAAGTACCATTTGTGAGATATAAATCGTTTTGTGAAGTTAGATTATAGATTGCACATGTGAACTTATGGTTTGGTAATATTGTGAAAACAATTTTGTTTTGAGCATCTTGTTGATTTGGTAAATAATTTACGTATGTACCAACAATATTCCCTCCTTCCGGACACTCGGTATTTTGTGTAAGTGATGTGACAAATGAAACAACAAGCCTATTTTGTGTTATGCCGCCGGCATCAGTATACGGTTGAGTAAAACCGCGAAGCTGCACAAAAACTGGATTGTCCATTGTAGGTACTTCGGCTGTATACTTGTCTAATAACGTTTGAAATGCACTTTCTCGAGCGATCGGCATGGCCATTCCTGTCGCACAACTAGTAAAGACAGGGTTGAAGTTGTTCATATAGAATAAACCTGAATAATAAAAGTTTGATTCACTAACGATAACAGGGCCTATTCCCATTGATTCGATCTTTGAATTGGTTGGCGGTGTGTATTCAGAAGCCGGACCGGTTACTTGTACATTGCTGCTGCTACCACACGATGAAAAGATCAGCGTTGTTACTGCACTTAATGTTAAAAGTGTCTTTTTCATAATCTGTTTTTTTTTTGTTTTAGATAGTTTCTTATTAAACAACGAGGCTTATCTTAAGTTGCAAGACATGAGCTGTTTTGAATATAAAACAGATGCAGGGTTAAGCAAAAAGAGAGACTCAATCGCGAGCCTCTCTTTTTAAAGAATAGATATATTTATTTAATCACGAAAGGAGTAAATCCTTTTATTTACTTTTGATAAATGTAAATGTTGTGCCATCATTATCAGTCCAACTAATTGTATTATTACTGTAGTTGATTGTTGCAAAGTGTGACATTGTGGAGTCTTGAATTAAATAATTCAAGTTTGCTTGGTCTGCTTGAAGAAGATTCCAAGAACCATCAACCTTTGATGTTTGCTTCCTATCTTTAAGATCCAAAGTAATAACAGAAAACTGATAGTCTTTGCCAACAGTCAATTTCATTTCTTCTGTAGCTTTCTCTTTTGAAGGGAGCATACAAATATATGTACCCGTAATATTTTTTTGAGTGGTACAAGATTCATCTTGTCTCCATCCTGTAATATCAGAGATTACGAGTTGTTGTACACCTTTATCATTCGGCATAAAGTATCCTCTAAATTCACCTAATACAGGCTTCTCTCCTTTTGGTTGCATTTGTGTATATTCTTTTGCAACGTCGTCATAGTCTCCTGCTTTTGCAATAGTGAGCTTTACCCCGGTTGCGCAATCAGTAAAATAACTACCGTTTGCATCGGAGCTAACTTCTCCACAAAAATAGAAATTAGACTCTGCAATGTTTACTGGCCCCGGTGATGCGGGATAGTTATTTTCCACAGCTAACTCTTGTGGTGTAGGAGGTGTGGTTGCCGATTCGTCGCTTGTAGCCTTTTTGCCTTGCGAGCAAGAAGCCATAAACAATACAGCTCCTACAATGTAAACTAGTTTTTTCATAAAATATTCGGAACGTGAATTGTAATGCATAAAGTGATACCTACGCTCTTCATCACCTTTATATAAAAGGTATAGGAAGTCGTTTTAAGTTTTCCGAATCGAATTTATATTATAATTCTTCGATATCAGAATGTTCTTCACTCCAAGTATCTGGAGCTGCTTCAGGGTCTTCTTGACTTTGTAACCATGCATAATACTCATCTTTGGTTACCCATTCTCCGGTTGCACTGTTGTAATATTCTATTTCGTTTGTTTCCGGATTAAATCTTTTTCCTTTGTTATCATCCATGACAATTACCTTTTATGTGAATTTATCAGTTCGTTACAGATATAAGCTGTTATTTTCGTAATTGTTCATTCGATTAAGATTTTTCTGGCTATAATTATTTTGTGTGTTTAAATACAAAGCGGAGTAAGAGGAAGTTGAGCGGAAGCGCAATTATAAATACGGGAAATGGTGCCACCTCTTTAGGAATACCTAGCCAAATAAAGAAATTAAGGAAGCCTAACTGCATAACGTAATTAAATCCTTGCTGCATTAAAAAGCCAACACTTTTCCGTAGTGACGGCTTTTGCTTAAAGGTGAAATAAGAAGTAAGAAAGAAGTTGGAGGTAATACTTACAATAGAAGCTAATGTATAAGAAAGACTTGGAGAGCAGATATGTGTAAGTGGTAAGTATATCAAGTACAGAATCAATGTTATTAATGTTCCGACGATGATAAAACGAATGAATTGCCCTTGCTTAGTAGGGGCATTTACCTTTTTTATTATGGATGATTGGCTCATGTTTGAATAATGCGATTAGGATGTAAAGATACTTTAAATTTCAGTCCTGTTATCAAGAATATAACTCTTTTCGTATTTTAATAGCAAATCTGACAAACTTACAAAAAGACTTACTTGTTCTTGTTGAAAGAGCATGGGAAATAATTCCTGATGTGAAATTTAGAATAAAAGAATAATCAGGAGGAGTTTGCATTGGATATTAAATATATACAAAAGGATATAATGCAATGAATATCATTGTAATATTCTCTATCTTTGTAATATACGAATTAGAACTGCACCCTCTTCCTACATTTTTAAAGGAGGATCTATTATGAAAATGAAGCGTATGTTCGTTTGTTGTTTATTTGTCAACCTATCATTTATGCACTCGTATGCTTCGGATAGTATACAGATTAAGGAGGATTTGTTGTATGACAAATATACACTAAATGATACGTATAAATATGGAAAAGAGGAACGTGAAATTCAGTGGAGTAAAATCAAGCAAGGATTACGTAGTATAGATAAATTTGAACATGAATATATAACATTCGGATTTTTGCAGAATGTGAAAAATACGAATGGAAAACCTCCGGCAACAAAAGACTTTATTAAGACCAAATGGAATTATATAACTGATTCTTTAGGTGTGCGTCAAAGTCAAGCTATTCCTCTCTATGATTTGAACGATTTATCTCAACCAGCAATATATGGTCGTGATGGCGCTTTGACTGCGATCTTGAATGATAGTCTTGACTATTATAAGATTGCGATAGCATCAAAAGACGGTGAATGGTATGTGCCGAAGAAGTATGTATTTGACTTAGGTCCGGTTCATTTTGATAAAGTTATTTTTGTGGATCGAAAGAATCAAAATATTGTAACTCTTGAATATTCGGATGGAGAATGGTTGGTTAGGAGTAAAAACCCAGCAACGACCGGATTGAATCATCCACCATATAAAGAAGCTACACCTCTGGGAATATATGTGTTGCAGCATAAACTAGCTAAGATGGTTTATCTCAAAGATGGATCAAGTGAAGTGGGTGGATATGCGCCTTATGCAAACCGTTTTAGTGATGGTGCTTATATTCATGGTGTACCCGTAAACTTGCCAGATACGGAAATGGTAGAATATAGTTCTACATTGGGTACTACCCCGCGTTCGCACATGTGTGTGCGTAATGCGACTTCTCACGCTAAATTTATTTACGACTGGGCTCCTGTAAATGCGACGCTAGTCTACGTGATTGAATAAACAATTGTATTTGCCAAGACTAAATGAAGAGACTTTTATTTTTTGCTATCACAACGTTAACTCTTAGCTTTTCTTTGAGTGCGATATCATCAACGGCTAATGCGACAACACCAGTTGTTGCCCCATTTCCTAAAATTTCAGAAACAGTAGCGACCTCTATCGTTGCCCCAATTTTACATATTGACTCTCGTGAATTGTATGATCGGATGGACTTGTCTTCTAAAGTCAATTTCGAAGTATTTGATTTAGCTATTAAAGGTTATTTGCGAATCAATAAGCGAAAAGAGATCATAACATTAGTTGATTTTTCAAAGCCTTCAACTCAAGAACGTTTATATGTATTGGACTTGAAACAAGAGAAGGTTTTATTTGCTTCACATGTAGCACATGGGCGTAATAGTGGCCAAAACTTTGCAACTTCTTTTTCTAATAAGAGTGGATCGTATCAAAGTTCATTAGGTTTTTATCTCACTGAAGGTACTTATCAGGGTAAGAACGGTTATTCTCTTATTTTGGATGGATTGGAAAAAGGGATTAATGATAACGCTCGAGCTAGGGCAATTGTAATGCATGGTGCGAATTACGCGAATCCAAGCGTAATTGGTGGTTCGGGACGATTGGGAAGAAGTCTGGGATGTCCGGCTTTACCTCCTTCGATCAATAAACCTGTGATAGATGTGATTAAGAATGGGTCTGTATTATTTATCTATGCCAACGATGAGTCATATATGAAAAAGAGTCCTATTTTATCGTCGCAAGACATGAATTTTGAAGCAAAACTAAGATAAGAAATGCGGCAGAAGTTTTGTTCTCGACAACTACTACTGCATGTTTGTATAATTGTGTGAATAGGAATGCCCTAGTTATATATTGTATTTTACATATACGTATATGCTAGGGCAATTTTTATTGTTTTTTAGATTATAAAATTAGTGTTGCAGCTAAGATTAATTTTAGATTTGTAACACCTAAATGAATTACAATAACATATCACAAATTAAATTATGACGCACTTTAGACTAGCCAAAGCAATGAAATATACGGCAATAACGTTAATTTCATTGATCCTTGTCGTTTTGTCAGGGGTTGCTTTAGTAGTCAATTTTGTATTGACTCCGGCCAAATTAACTCCCATCATTTTAGAGCAAGCTAATAAATTTTTAAAAGCAGAAGTTACTTGCGATGAGGTTGATATTACGGTATTTAGTACTTTTCCTCAAGTTGGTATTCGCTTAAAAGATGGACAAGTTATTTCACATGCAGATCATGATTCAATACCTGCAACAGCTCAAGATTCATTACTTCAATTTAAGACCTGTCTCGTGACAGCTAGTCCATTTGCATTTATCAACTCAAATCAGGTAAAAATACATGAAGTCTTGATTGATGAAGCAACAATTTATGCTTACAAAAATGTTGAAGGAAATGCCAATTGGGATATTATAGCACCAAGTAATACGGTTGAAGTTGTTGCAGACTCTGTTGATACAGATAGTACTGCTTTTAACAGCGCTATTGAAATAGGTAATATCGAGATTCGCAAAGCAAATGTAACTTTCGATGATCGATCTACGGAGCTTTTTACAGATCTACGAAACTTTAACTTCAAGTTATCAGGTTCATTGTCTGATATACAAAACAATGTGAAGCTACACCTAGATGCTCAAAACATTTTATTGTGGCAACAGGGAAAGTTGTTGGTAAATAAACTAGGTTTTGGTTTTGATACTCGTTTGTTTATTGATCGTAAAGAGCTACTTTATAAGTTAGATGATACCCAGTTAGATATTAATGGTATTCGACTTTTAGTAGGAGGAACTTTGAGAAAAGATTCTTTGTCGACTGATATGGATGTTGAGCTTGCTTTCGGTTTACAAGTGCCTGAGCTTAAAACGGTGCTCGATTTAATTCCTAAATCAATTGTAAATCAGGCTGTAGACTTGAAGGCAAACGGTGCAGTAGAAGTGAATGGAACATTGAAAGGAATATATGGTCCGAATAAGCTTCCTGTATTCGATGCAATAGCTAAGATCAATAAAGCTTCTGCTCAATATAAAGGGATGCCATATGGAATTGACCAACTGGATCTGGATTTGCATACTCGTGTTAATTTTGAAGATAAGTCAGACTCGTATATCAAATTAAATAATTTCCGATTTGCCGGGGCCTCGTCTGTATTACAGTGTAGTGGAGATGTTATAAATCCACTGACGAATCCTCGTATAGATATGAAGGTTGATGCAAATATCGATTTTACGAACTTGGCAAAAACATTCCCTTTGGAAGAGGGTGTGGAGTTGCATGGCTCTATTGATTCAAAATTACGTGCAAATGTACTTCTTGCAGACGTAAAACAGAAGAACTGGGGTCGTATTGGTCTAGCAGGGATGTTGAAATTGTCTGACGTGCGTATTTTAAGTCCGAAAGATTCTTTTGACTTGAAGGTTGCGACAGCCGGACTAGCTTTTGGTGCAAATAATGCGGATACGACAATTGTTCAGGGTAAAACACTGTTAAATGCAATTGTTGGATTTGATGGACTTTCAGTGAATATGAAAGGGGGATTGAACGCTTTGATGGATAAGGCTTCGCTACATGTGAAAACTTCTCCACTAAAAGATACAACATCAATAGCTTCGATGCAAGCGACGCTTGGATTTTCAAAGATGAGTTTTTCTTTGGGTGATTCACTCAAAATGCATACAGGTGCAGCTCAAACAGAGATGTCTATAGAACCATCGAAACGAGATAAACAGCTACCTTTAATAACTTCTTCTCTCAAGTTTGACTCTGTTTATGCTGCTTCAGGTGAGAATGTGGTTGCTTTACAAATTGCCGGTTTTGAGGTGCAAAGCGAACGTGCTGCTGCGCATTCGAAGCATTGGATAACTGAAGGCTCGGTTGGTTTTGGTAATCTAAAAATGTTTACGCCTGACTTTCCTTTGCTGATTAGTATGCCGGCATCGAAGTTGTCTCTAGGTAATGATGCAGTTACACTGAATAAAGCGCAAGTGAAAGTTGGATCTTCGGATTTAATGGTTTCTGGACGTATTTCAAATCTAAAGAATGTATTTTTCGATAAAGCAACGCTTTATGGTAAAATGAGTATTTACTCAGATTTTATCAATTGTAATGAGTTGATGAAAGCTATGGAAATAGAGGCGGAAAGTCAAGTTCCTCAGAATTTAGATAATAACAATGGGAAGAGCGAACAGGTTGATAATGTAAAAGAATCTTCAGAGACTTTGACTAAACTTTTTATTGTGCCAGAGGGGGTTGATTTTAGTTTAGATGTTGATGTTACAAAGGTATTATTTGGAAAACTGGAATTCGAAAGGATTAAAGGGGAAATGGTGATTCGGAATCGTAGTATTGAGCTTGCGAACCTGAACCTGCATACGATGGCGGCAGATATGAATACAACCTTGGTTTATAGTACAAAAGATTCAACATCAGCTTATACAGGATTTGACTTGCGAATGAAAGATATTCAGGTTGGTAAACTTGTAGAGTTTATTCCGGCCCTTGATTCGCTTGTGCCAATGTTGAGGTCCATTGATGGACGTGTAAACTTTCAGATTGCTGCTGAAGCAAAGCTAGATTCGACAATGTCGATTGATATTCCTTCAATACAAGCGGCTGCTCGGCTAAAAGGGGATAGTTTGGTATTAATGGATGGAGAAACTTTTTCGGAAATATCAAAGATGCTTCGTTTTAAGAATAAAGAACGTAATGTGATTGACAGTATTTCAGTGGATTTGATCGTTCGCAATGGTCAAATTGAAATTTATCCATTCCTTATCGGTATGGATCGCTATTTGGCAGCTGTAGGAGGAAAGCATAATATTGATATGACATATGACTACCATGTTTCACTATTAAAATCGCCTATTCCGTTTAATGTAGGAGTAGACATCAGTGGAAATATGGATGACTTTAAATACAAAATAACCAAAGCTAAATATAAGGATATGAAAAACTCTGTGCGCAAGAGTCCGGTAGATAGTGCCGGTGTTTCGGTGCGCAGTAGGATTAAAGAAGTGCTACATGAACAGGCTAAATCGGTACAGTTAAAACGAACAGCACCGAAAGTCGACTTCTAATTAATAAAAGGACAAGTTTCAATTGAAGCTTGTCCTTTTATATTCTAACTATTTATTATTGCTCACAGCCACAGCCTATGCAAAGTATATTTTTAAGAAATATGTTGATTTTTACCATGTTGTGGTCGAGTTTTACGCCCATTTCATGAGCAACAGACTCCATTCGTTGATATGCAGCCCATACATTACCGTAAGAATCTTCCCAGACTACAATTTTTGAAGGTAAAAACAATGCAATGGATTGATTTGCTTTTATCAATTCAGAACCTACCTCTGGTAGACCAAACATGACTACTTGTGTTGGTCTCAAATCTTGATGTATGGTTTTAGCATTTGCAGCATGGTCTACTGTGCCAAATACAACACCGTGTTGTGCTTTAACCTCTTCTTCCATTCGTTTAATGGTTTCGCACACGCTAAAGTGACTTTTATGGATTTTAAAGCGATCCAGATCTAACTTGAAGTCAACAGGTACAATTAGGTTTTTCTTTTCAGTATTCATAATACATAATCACGTTTGAGTTGTACAACTTTCCTATTACTAGCTATAAAACCAACCGAAATAGGTTTGGTTTCGCGATTGATATTAAAGTATGTGTTGATATCTAAAATCCGATCAGATTGGTTGCTCGTATTTGAGAATATAGTCATTTATAACTCCTTTTTCGAGATGTTTTTTGTCGAGCGATGTTATAAAACGATATGGTTTATCGCAGAATTTGTGCTTGGGGTTTAGGCCAACCCGAGGTGCAAAGTAAACTTCTGCTTGAGGCTCTCGATGAAACGGAATGCATTTGAGTATACGATGATCAAAGATGCTACCTGTTTCAATTTGTTTCATTATATCCAGATACTCTATTCGATTGAGGATTTTTCTCGGACTTTGGGTATCACTGTCGGGATAAATACCTAATGCCGGAAATATCCGTTTAAGAAGTAAGTTTGATGGTCCATACTCATATCCGTCGTCGAGCGGTTCGTCGTTAATCTCATTGATAGCTCTGATTAGAATGCCAAAACAGATTGATTCATCTCCAAAGCAGAAGTCCAAACCAGTGTAGTGTAAAGCCTTGTATCCGCTGTGCTCATGAGGACCTGTGTGATGAAAATACCAAGTAGGAAACCTACGTTGAATGTCATTGCGATGGGAGGTGTCGTCTGCATGTACGCTATTGATATTGTTTTCGAGTGAATCAGGGTTGTCATTGTAATAGAACTCGAGTTCTTCAAGCGTTGCTATTCGGCCATTATACTCGAGTGCAAAATGATTCATCAATAGTTTTGAGATGTCTAAAAACCAATATAAGAAGTCTTCTTCACGAGAAGGTTTGTTGCGAAGAAGTGTATATAACTCGTCTATTTTGTTCATAAAATGTTTTGATTTTGTGATGTTATAATCTATTTAATATATAACGCGATAGGGAATCAAATAGTTTGCATAAGAAAGCCAAAGAGATATTGTATATTCAACTATTCACGATTGAAGTTTGTTTCTGAAAAAGTAAAACCACTGAAGGAGAATCAGATTTTCTTTAATATAAAGACTAGCCATAAACATGGAACAAGAAACAAAGCATAGTAATGCAATATACGGACACCTGATGGTGTTGGGTACGATCTTAATTTATAGTTTCAATACCAACTTTATGAAGCATGTGATGCCAGAATGGATTGGTCCATATGGTCTCACTTTAGCTCGATGTTTGGCTTGTGCGATCGGGTTCTCAATCATTTGCTTGTTTTTGCCTAAAGATGTGCGTACAGTAGTAAAAGGTAAAGATCGCTGGATGTTGATGTTGGGAGGCCTTATTGGTATGGCTGGTAATATGTTTTTTTACATACTGGGAATTTCAAAGACAGGTCCGGTGGATGCTTTTGTGATTCGGGTATGTCAACCTATTATGGTGATGGCTTTGTCGATACTTTTTCTACATCAGCAACTCACATGGAATAAAGTTGTAGGTATTTGCTTGGGGATAGGAGGTACAATATATATAACTTCGGTCCCACATTCTGGCCTGGCTGATGATTCTTTATTAGGTGATATTTTAGTCTTTACTTCTTCATTTATGTATGCCATCTATTTATTATTGATCAAACCATATACAACACGATTCAATTCTTTTGTGGTATTAAAGTGGATGTCTATTGCTGCAACTATTGTTATCTTTCCAATAGGAATTGATGAATTGATTCATGCAAAGGCTTGGTCGGAACCATTTCATTATGAAATATGGAGTGAGATTGCATTTACCTTAATTGCTTCGACAATGATTGCAAACCTGCTAACGGTTAATGCATTGAAGTATATACCACCATTTGTAGATAGTGTTTATATTTATTTATTGCCTATAACCGGGACGATAGTTTCAATAAAGATGGGATTACAACAGTTCTCATGGCATGATGTGTTAGCATTTGTACTGATTTTATCCGGATTTGTATTAGTAAATATTACGAAAGAGTCTAGAACGCTGCATCCGCGTTTTCCTCAACACTTGCATTGATATTGCTTTTGTCTTGGTCGTTACGTCTTATATTAAGAGATGGATATTTATTTTGTATGAAAAAGTATATATGAATGGAAATATTTGTTATGTTTGCGGTGTCTGTTTTATGAACCGAAAATCTAATTTTGAAAACCATCTAATATTGTGAACATGAATCAAACTACACACAAGAGTTATGTATTGCCTATTGCAATGATGTTTCTTCTGTTCTTTATCATTTCTTTTGTTACAGGCCTTCAAAACCCAATGGGAGTGATTGTTAAGGATCAGTTTAATCTGAATAACTATCAATCTCAACTTGGTAATATGGCGAATTTCCTTGCCTACTTCTTTATGGGAATTCCTTCCGGAAAGTTGCTTCGTCGAATAGGTTATAAAAAAACAGCTTTGTTTGCCCTCGTTATGGGTTTTACCGGAGTGTTGGTAATGTATCTCGGGGGTAAAGTTGCTTCTTTTTGGATTTATCTAGCAGGTGCTTTTATCTCAGGGTTTACTATGTGTACACTCAATACAGTTGTGAATCCGATGCTTACAGTTCTGGGTTCGAAGGAACGAGCAAATCAACGTCTTAATTTCGGGGGAGCGTGTAACTCTTTCGGTGCTACAATTGTGCCAATATTGGGAGGAGTCTTGATGGGAAACGCTGTAAAGAAAACGATCTCAGATGCTGATCCTTTATTGTTTGTAGCGATGGGAATCTTTGCTTTGGTATTTGTAGGCTTGCTATTTGTCCAAATTCCAGAGCCACACATTGAAAGTAAGGAGCGATTGAAGATCAAAGATAAATACAGTGCACTGTCGTTTCGTCATTTTCGATTGGGGGTGATTGCCATTTTTATTTATGTAGGTACAGAAGTAGGAATCGGTAGTATTGCCAACTTATATCTCACTAATTCCGTAGAACACGGAGGGTTGGGTATTGATCCTTCACTGGCCGGTTCTATAGTTGGAATCTACTATTTATTGATGCTTGTAGGCCGCTTGTTGGGTGGTGTGCTCGGAGGAATTATTTCGAGTAGGCAGATGTTAGCTTCAGTTTCGGGCCTCGGACTATTATTTGTTTTGATTGGAATATATGCTCCTGATTATATGGTAAAGATGCCTGTTGTTACAAGTAATTTGCATTTTGAATTAGCTGATGTACATGTAGGTGTTGCCTTTTTGATGCTTTGTGGAATTTGTATCTCAGTGATGTGGCCTTGTACTTTTAATCTTGCTACAGAAGGTCTTGGGAAATACATTGCTGAAGGATCTGGCTTCTTTATGACAATGGTTGTTGGTGGCGGCGTGTTACCAATGGTACAAGGAGCTATTGCTGATAGTTTTGGCTACCTTGATAGTTATTGGCTGATTGTTGCTTGTATGGGGTATCTTCTTTATTATGCTTTGATAGGAAGTCATAATGTGAATGACAATATTCCTGTTGAGTAAAATTATCCGTATTAAAATAGAAATATCTTCGAAACAAAGAATCCCCATATATGATCCTAGCACATCGGTGTATAGGTTCTGTATATGGGGATTATTATATAAAAATTACTCTTGAGATTTTTCAATCTCATTAATAGAAGCTTTATATACTCCTATTTCTGAAATATAAGGAGTGTTCCGTGTTTCAGTAATTGTAAAGCGCAACTGTTTCGCTTTGACAGGAGAGAAGCGTAGAATTCGCTTAAAACCGATGGTTGTCCCTTCTGATACCGGTTGCCAAGTATTATTGATACAAGCTTCTAGTTTAAACTTCTCTACTCGTTGTCCCTTTGTGATGTTTTCTTGTACTAAGAAACGATCAAATTCAACTTCTTTGCCAAAATCAATAACTATGCCGCCATTCTTGTCGGGAATAAGATCAGTCTCGAGTATACCATCTGTAAGAACACGTTTGGTTTTACGACTCTCTGCTAGATTCGTTTCGAATGTTTCATTCAGAATTGAACGCATTTGTTCGAGTGACTTCACATCGTTTTCATGTACTAAACCTCGTTTATCTGGAGGTAAATTGAGTAAGAGTAACGAGTTTTTACCAATAGAGCTGTAGTAAATATCAATTAGTTTCTGAGGCGTTTTTACTCGATTGTCCTCAGCTGAATGGTAGTACCACCCCGGGCGTATGGATACATCTACTTCCGAAGGATACCAAACAGCTCCGCCAGCATTGTTCAGCTTTTCTCTACTACCCAAATCATTGTCGGTTTTGTCTGCTTGAAGAACAAACGTTGCATCTTCGGGTTTTTGTTGTGAGGATGCTGCGATCTCTTCAAGATTGCTGGCAGAAGCAGGGATGACACTCCATTCCGTATCGCGTCCATAACCCGACTCGGTTCCCACCCAACGTACATCAGGCCCCATTACTGCAATTACCGCATTGGGTTGTAACTTGCGAATAGTTGCATAATAGCGTTGAAAATCATAGATCTGTTTTTTACCATTCGGACCTTCTCCGCAAGCACCATCAAACCAGACTTCATCTACGATACTGTACTGAGTGAGTAGCTCGGTAAGTTGATCGATAAAAAAGTCATTGTATTTTTCTGTTCCATAGTCGGAGCAATTCATATCCCAAGGAGAAAGATAGACCGCAAACTTGAGCCCATACTTCTTACAAGCTTCAGAAACATCTTTCACTAAGTCTCCTTCTCCTTGTTTCCATGGAGAGGATGCAACGGAAAAAGACGTTGTTTTGGAAGGCCAAAGGCAGAACCCATCGTGATGTTTGCAAACGAGAAGAACCATCTTCATTCCTGCATTTTTAGCTGTGCGAACCCATTGTTCGGCATCTAACTCGGTAGGATTAAAGATGGATGGATCTTCTTTTCCGGTACCCCATTCTCGATCCGAGAATGTATTTACCCCATAGCAGATAAAGCACGTAAATTCCATTTTTTGCCATTCGAGTTGTCGCTGAGACGGAACTACACAAGAGGCTAGTTTTGCCTTTTGTGTAGGAGTGGCCTCGGTAGGGAAACTAACCGATCCAGGAAAATAAGTCTCTTTTTGTTGGGCTAAAAGCGAAATACTGCATAGCATAAAGGACGAAAGTACAGATGTAACCTTTATATTCATAATGTGTTATTCTTCAATCAGTACAACTTTAGAGATCATCAAGTTCGGGCCGGTAAGAGCCTTCGCTTTTAGATGGATGGATCCGTTATTGGTATCTTCACGCATTACATGTAGTTTTACCCACGTTCCGCCATTATGCTTTGGAAGGTCAAAGTCGCGACCTTCGAAGCGTACAGCACCTGTGCGACCATTGTTATTCCAATCTTCAAAATACACATAAAGCGAACCAATCATGCCTTGTGGACATTTAATAGTCATATCGATCTCTTTACCATGCCAAGCTGTTCCTTTGTCATCGGTCCATACGCCATCACAAGTTAATGTGTAGCTGGTGTTTTTCTTAGATGTAACCTTATCGAGTACACTGTTCCATTTAATATCACTCTCTTTTTGTGTATTGTTCTTTGCACATTCTACATAAAGAACAGCATTCTCAAACTCTTTTGGAACTTCACTTATAATCGGCTCTTGATAGGTAAATACATCAGATAATTGCTCTTTGTTTCGTTCTGTTTGCGGATCAAAACTAGGAGTATTCATGTAGCTGAGTAGCGAGTGCTTCAATTGACGAGTTACCGGATTCGATTCGTCGCTAAGCGGAAAACCTGAAACTAATAATTTCCCTTTGCCGACCTTTACTTCGAAGATAGCACCCAGCTTATTGTTGCGGTGAAAATCGTCGATAGGTTGTGCAATTGCTTTGTATGATGCCGGATAGTCGTTGAGATAGAATGCACGCGAGTCTTTGTAAAGTTTCTGCCATTGCCAATCACTATGAAATTCGGTTGGGAACTCTGCAAAAGCAGGGTGCTTGTCTTGTACTAGTAATCCGATCGTGTTCTTGCCTTGGCCTGGGAAGAAAGTTAATGACCAATAAAGCGGATAAAAGCTCAGAGCGTCAATTTTATCAGCCGTACCCAAACGAGATGCATCGAGTAATACAGATGCTCCGTTTTCAAGTTGTTTCAAGGTAAGATCATCAAGCTTGTCGGCGATAACGACTTTCCCGGGTTGTGTACTTGTTTGAGTTGGATATACCCATATCGACCATTGGTTTTCGATAGCATGATCTTCCAAGCCCACTTTAATTGTAAGGGGAGTTGCTTCACTGATTCCATGAAGCAGAACAGATATACTATCCAAAACATTCGAACTTCCTCGTTTAAAGGTTTGTTGAGGCAGTTTTCCGTTTGCTATTTGATCACCATTTGGCTTGCTAACACTCCATACGATTCCATCTGTAATGTCCGTATTGCCATAATGAGCTAGCTGTATTTTAGCTTTGAATGTTTCATCATTTTCCCATACATATTTAGGCATACGGAGTAATGTGACTGTAGTGTCGTGATGGGCTTTGAATTGCTCGGGAGTTGTAATTCCCTTGCTGTCGTAAAAGACATCGAGCCAACCGATCAACGCTTCGCCCTGACCTTGATAGTCTTGCAAGCTAAGAAGCTGTATGCCCGCACAAGAAGGAGTGCGAAGGAACGATTCAATTTCATATTTGTACATCAGCTGATTCAGAGCACCCGAAGCTTGCACAAAGTCTTCGTTTTGATGCTCGATGTGATTTTTACGAGCTTGTTCACGAAACTCTTCAAAGTTGCGAGCTTTAAGCGTACCTCGATACTTTTTGATCTCGCTCCATCGTGGATATACCGGCCACTGTCCTATCTCATGAGCAATAACAGGTATTTCAGATTTTGAGTAGGTTTCTTCAAAGTCCCAGTCGGTTGAGGTTCCGCCTTTCAACCCACGGGTGCCACCAATTCCCGGAAGGTAGTGGGTCGCCATAAATTGATCAACAGGCATAACCTTTCGGGCTGTAGATACAGCGTAGATACGTCTGTTATCCGACTCACGATACGGTTTGATCCACGTTTCCATTACGTCGAAGTCTGAATTTCCGAGTTCGTTGCCAATACACATCATCGCAAATGATGCGTGATTGCCGTAAGCTTTTACCATACGAGCTAACTCTTGCTGTGTATATGCGTCGGCCGAAGGATTTTTACCTAATCCCTCTGGTGTTCCTTTGGTAAGCATTTCCGGGCGATCTTCTGGGGTGTTTGTCATCCACCAGTCTATCCAGATTGCCTCGGGCTGCAGGTAAATACCGATGCGGTCGGCAGCAACAAAGGCCGCACGAGGAGGACACCATGAATGAAAGCGAGCATGATTCAGACCATAATCTTTATAGATGCGGAAGATACGTTCCCATTCTTCTACATCACACGACGGATATCCGGTAAGAGGAAAATGTACACAATCTAGATTACCACGTAAGAATACAGGTTTGCCGTTGATAAGCATCTTTGATTTATCGACTGTTATTTCTCTAAACCCGATCTCCTCCTTGTGTGTATCGAAGCGCTTTGTTTTATCTTTACGATCAACAATGGAAACAGAGGTCTCATAAAGATTGGGATTCATATCGTCCCAAAGTTTAAGACCTTCGGGCATACGAGCTTCTAGCTTTATCTCGTTCTTGCCCTTTTGTAAATTAAACGGATAAGACTGTGTAAAGAATACTTCGTCTTTACCGCGTTCTTTCAGTGTCAGGATGATATCTACCGGGCGTTTTTTATTGCTTTCGTTGATAATTGTATCTGTAACTGATAGGGTAGGGATCGATGTCTTTGTTTCCATACGAGGATAACTCCATCTAACAGGTTCCTCTGCAACCAAGCGAATATTGCCTACGGCACCATTCCAAATACTTTGCGTATACTCCGTATAAGCGTGACCTTTATCACCAATATTATGGATTAGGTCGTTATTGATACGTACTGTAAGCGTATGCTTACCTGGTTTTAAGAAACCGATATCGTGCAAATGAGCAGAGTTAAGAGCATCAAGAGTAGAGATTTCCTGACCATCAACATATAATTTAGATTCCCACATAACGCGTTCGAGCTCAAGAAAAATACGTTTTCCATTCCATGATTGAGGAATAACGATATCTTGCTGATACCAAGCCGGCCCATAATATTTATAAGCACGAGTCAAGATGCCAAAATCCGAACCTGTAGTCTTTTCTCCATAACCAGCCTCATCGGTAGTTCCGGGCAGAGAAATATATTGTGGTAATGTTGAGTTATACCATTGTTCGCCGACACCTTTGTTGTTCTCATCGAGTTTGAATCTCCAGCGTCCTGCTAGAGATTGATATTCTTGAGCCGATACAGATGAAGCGACAAGCGATGCAAGAGCAATTGAAGATAGAATGATGTTTTTCATTCGGGAAGTTTATTTTTTTAATAAGTTAGAGATCAAAGATGGGTTTATACTATTTTGCGGAACAAAATTCGTAGATCCTACATAATCAAATATTGAGTTCTTAAACTGATTAAGAACGATACTGTTTTTTGTTTTTTCAGAGCTAATATCCACACTTGTAACAAGGATTTTCCCTTTGCCAACTTTGCCTTCGAATAGTAGACCAAGCTTCCGGTTCGTAAACCAATCATCCACAATGTGTACAATCGGGCGAAGTTGTGGATCGAATTCGTCCATTACGATCGCATCGCAATTGGTCATGATATCCCACCATTGATAGTCGCTATGAAAATCTGTTGGGAATTGAGCAAGAGCCGGATGTTTGGGGTCGCACAAAATACCGAGCGTATGTGGAGGTTGCTTGTTGGTCCATGCAGTATTCCAGAAGATAGATGAGAACCCAACTTGGATGTCTTCGCCTTTATCAGCTTTTAGAGTACCTCGAGGAAGAGTTAAGATGACGTTTTTGCCAGCTTCAAGCTCTTTGATAATCTGCGTATTCCAAGTTGACGTGACAATTGTATTCTCTGGTTTTGCTGCCATTGGATTTGAAGGATAAACCCAAATATTCCAATCATTAGCATTCCCGGTTTCCTTTACTTCTGCTGTAAGTTTGAGCTGTTGAGGCGTAGTACACATGTTTAAAGGAAGGCTGATGTTGCCAATCGGATTATTATTACCAAGGTTGATATCTTTCGTAAAGCTACCTGCTGCAACCTCATTGTTTCCGTCAGATAAGATCCAGTTGATGGTTGCATTTTTAATAGGCTTGTCTGCGAAATGAGCAACTTCCAGCATTGCATTCAACGTGTCTTTATTGGAATAAGTTAGTTTCTGCATTCGAGCCAATGGAACGGTTGTGTTGCAAAAGCGACTAAACTCTTCGGCAGAGACATATCCCTTTGAATCCCAGAAGGCATCCAATACGCCAACCAAAGCAGTGCCTTGCCCCGGGAAATCATGTAAATCGAGAAGCTGAAAACCTGCAAAATCAGGAGTGCGTAAAGCAGCTTCAATATCAGCTTTGTAGCAAAGTGTTTGCAATTTGCCGGAAGCCATCAGAAAGTCGTGAGCCAAATCACTCATGTTATTCTTGGCTAGCGATTCTTTAAAGATCTCGAAGTTGCCGGCTTTTAGAACACCGGTATATTTACTGATTTCTTCCAAGTTGGGATAAGCACACCACTGCCCAATCTCATGACTTACAGTAGGCATTTCGACACTCTGTATAATTTCGCGGAAGTCATAAGCTGTTTCCGGTGCTTGCGCATTGATTTTACTGCGTAGCCCTTCACCCCAACCTTGAATACGAGGAGTAGGAGAGTTGAAGAAATCAGCTGTTTCTACATAAGGCCAACCGCCAGAGCTTGAATATACATGTCTGTCATCCTGCTCTTTCCAATATTTGCAAAGTTCGGTAAGGAAAGGAACGCTATTACCACCTGGTTCATTGCCGTGTAGCATGGCAAAGAACGAAGGGTGATTTCCGTATTCTTTTAAAATGCGATCACCTTCTTCATAAACCCATTTATCAAAAGAGTTACCCGTACCCACATCAGTCCAAGCCCCACACTCTACTTGCAGATAGACACCAAGAGAGTCGGCTACCTCAAAGGCTGCTTTGGGAGGGCACCATGAGTGAAAACGAACGTGATTAAGACCATGCGACTTTACGGTTGAATAAATCTTGTTCCAATATGCATGATCCGTTGCCGGATATCCCGTAAGAGGGAAGATACAGCACTCGAGCGTACCACGAAGAAATATCGGATTTCCATTGATGGTAAATTGTCGTCCTTGTTTTCCTATATCGCGCAGGCCGAAATCGGTCGAATAAAGATCAGTTTCATTTTCGTCGGCTTTCATCTTTGCCGAAAGCGTGTAAACATTCGGTGTAAATTCGCTCCAAAGTTGGGCGTCATCGCCTAGAGATAAAGTATGGCTAATTTGATTCTCTCCCGGTTGCAATGTGTGTTTAAACTGCTCTGCAACGTCATACTTTCCGCCTTTGAGAGAAGCGGATAGATTGAAATCAGCCTCTAAAGGAGTCGTTTTCGGGGTAATAACCGTAAGATCTACGCGTACGGTTTTTTTCGCAGCGTTAGGATATACGCGAGCTACATCGATATATGTTGAGGGACGTTCGCTTATCGTAATACTACCCACTACGCCATTCCAGTTGCTTTGTGTATGATCCGATACACTGTGGGCATTATTGCCTACGGGTACAACCATACGATTGTCGACTCGCAAGGAGAGTGTATGCTTACCTGGAGTAATATCACTCAATTCATATACATGTGGAGTTCCCAGACTATTTTGAATTCCAATCTGTTTATCATCGATATAGAGGGTAGTTTCCCAGTGAGTACGCTCAAGGGTAAGAAATACTTTTTTCTTTCCATTTGTTTCCGGTATCTCTATATCACGTTGATACCAGGCTGCTCCCACATAGTGTTTTTCAGGATTCAGCCAGAAAGGAACTTTTATGTTTCCGGGTTTACGAAAAGCCTCATATTTGTCTGCATTATACCACGACTTGTCAACGATCTGTCCGGTCCATTGCGTTTCTACGGATACATCCTTTCCATAACCTTGCTCTTGCAGTGAGCCTGGCAGTTTTACTGTTTCGTTTAGAGTTGATGCATACCATTTCTCAGAAGTTCCTGCATCGAGAGAGTCTATTGCAAATCTCCAGTTTCCTTCAAGTGAAACGGGGGCTGTTGGTGCAGTATTGCATGCAAACTGCATTGCGCACAGGAGGAGAGCTCCTGTGCGATACAACTGATTTATCTTCATTGCTATAGTCTATTCTTAAAGTCGGTTAGTAAATGGAGCATTGCAATGGATGTTTTTTCTCTCTCATTTTATTACTACAAAGATCGGTGAGATCTGTGTGCCATTTGAGTTTAGATCGTTGAAATATGATGCCTTGGTGATTTGGATCCAACGTACTGGCTTCTTTGAAGGCCTCCTCTGCTAAGCGACTATTTCGCATGCCTAGATGGAAAAGTCCAATCAGAAATAGACAATTTACTCGATTGCGCTTATCCATATCATCGTCCCATATTAGCATATCAGGGAGGGATACAGCAAAGTAGTCGAGCGTGAATTTATCATGAATGTGTTGATCTCCATATCTGATCAATGTTTTCAATTTATGAACGGATTCATCATAAAGTCCCAATTTTCCTAATGCTAAAGCTTGATAATAGATTTTCTCAGGCTTTTGATCGTTGTAGAAAATAGCAGCGCTAGGCTTAAGGTTTCCTTTTGAAGCTCGTTCGTAATAAACGATTGCTTCGTTTGATCTATCGTCTATTTCAAGAGCAAGCCCCATGTAGAAATCAAAATCATTTTCAAGAGCACCTTGCAGTTTGCCTTCACCCAAGTTATCCGGTAACGTATAGCAAGCTTTGATATATGGAATTGCTTGTTTCGGTTTACGGTCTTCGATAAACTGTTTTGCAATCATCAAATTTGATAGCTGATATTGCTCAGATACTTTACCTTCTCCACCTTCCCAAGGATGAAATTTGCGCGTTTTAAGTAGCTTCAAAGCATCTTTTGGTCTATTTAGGAGATTTAGTAACGTTACATATTCTAAGTAAAGATCATCTCTTTGCTCTACAAGCTTTGCATATTTGTTGAGTAAGTCAAGGCGAGTTTGATGAGGACGACCTAGACGCTTATACAGTTGATCGAGTTCAAGAACTAAGCGTGGATTGTATTCAGCATTTTCTACAGATCTTTCTAGTAGTTCCACTGCTTTTTCTGGACGATTAAACTTATTGAAATAAGCCAGTGCCATGTTGCGAAGCAAAGTCGGATTATGACTGTTGTCTTCATAAGCTCTCTCCCACGCATCAATGGCATCTCGATATTGACGTTTGTCGTAATAGAGGTTACCCAACATAAAGTTTGCACGCGGAAGTTCACGGTATTTAGCAATTAATGTTTTGAGAATATGTACAGCCTCAATTGCATTCGGATAACATGTATAGTTCATTAAATCCTCTGCAATATCTATATCGATTTCTTTTCTTTCAAGCTTTACATTACAGTATGCTTTATAATAGTAGATCATTGGGGATAAACGAGGCGATGCTTTTTCAGCAAACTCACCTACGGCCAATGCTTCTTTCCATGCGCCGAAGGCAATATAGTCGAGCATTAGTTCCTCGTAGTTGTGACTATCTTTGCGCATACGCAATGCTAGATCTTCTTGGTTGTTTAATGACATGCAATACCAGTCCTTATCTGGATTAGCAATCATATATTCTGAAGCTGACTTTTCAATACGACAACCAAAATTGAACGGATCGTCTTTCAACGCAGACTCAATTACTTGTAAAGCATCTTCATAGCGACTTAGTTTTCTTAAGATATATGCTTTAAGATGCAATGCCAAGAAATTAAGGGAATTGCGTTTTAGAGATTGATTCACTTCTTCAAGAGCTTGTGCCCATTTTTGCTCATAAGCAGAAATGCGAGCCAAAGAGAAGTAACCTGCATCTTGCCAAGCTCCGTTCCAAACGCATTTGTAGTAAGCTTTATAAGCTTCCTTTTGCTTATCTTGCATCGAATAACATACTCCTAAGTTATAATATGCCTCTCCGTCGTATGGATTCGGATTGTATTGCGTGAGTGTTTTTATAGCGGTAAGTAAGTATTGTTCAGCTTTTTCAAACTGTCCTTTGCGGATCAATAATTTACCCATCGCATTGTTACAAGCAGCATTCTCCGGTTCAATACGAAGTGCTTCTTTGTAATAATCAAATGGATCGTAAGTAGCATGACGGTATTGCTCAAGGTGTAATCCGGTGAGATAGAGCTGCTCAACCGAGCGAATTTCTTGCGGACGAAGAGCTGGTTTTGCAGGTTGTGGAACTTCTCGTTTGATGTGTGCATCGGAAGCCCAAGTCAATAATGGATTATCAGAATTATCTTCACATATAGTAACCATACAATCTTCAACAGAGTCTAATGGTAGAGTTTGTGTATAGATTGCATCAGGAGAAATATCAATAACTGTTTTTACAGCTAATAGTCCGTCATCGAAAATACGAATTTTCAAACCTTCCATCGGGCGAGTGGCAAATAATTTAAATGTACCGATACCGTCCTCTGCTTCGATATTCATAATTAAATCGGCCGTTGCATTTTTAACGACACCAATTTCACGATAAGGCATGAAGTATTGCGTAAAGCTTTTTTCTTCATACGGCTGAAGCCAAGAAAAGTCTGGCTGATTATCCGTATATACACCGGTCATCAGTTCAATGTATGGGCCGTCTTCATCGGTAAGGTTACGATCCCAAGCCTGTCCGAAGTCGCTGTTACCCCATGTCCATTGCTTTTTACCCGGAGAAATATGGTGATTGGCAACGTGAAGCACCCCACCTTTGGTGTCATTCTCATAGCCGCCAATAAAGTTATATTCCGATTCAACCGCCATAAAAGAAGTAGGCACAGGGATGTTTTTGTAACGAGAGATATCAACACCGGCCGAATAGTCCATTTTGTAGTATGTTCCTGTTGCGATAGGGTAGGTTGATACATCTCTGCGACCGTGGTCGTATACAGCATTTACATCACCGGGGAATACCGATTGGTAGTGATCATTTACTTTTACCGCAGGATTGGCCCACCAAAGAAACGTCTGAGGTAGCGGAGTTGGATTAGAGACACGTCCTTGAATTTCAAGAACAGCTCTGTCCGGACTTAGTTTAAACCCGGCCATACCCTTCTGGTGAAACATGCGTTCACGCTCATTTACCCATACGATTTTACTACCGTCCTCACATGTTTCGATCGAATAGTCGATTGGCATAAATGTGCTCGGACGGTGGTGTTGAGGCCAATTGAACTCGATACCACCCGATATCCAAGGACCGGTAAGACCAACTAAAGCCGGCTTTATCACACTGTTGTAGTAGATAAAATGACGTTCGCCAATTTTATCATAAGCCATTTGTACACGTCCTCCCAGTTCGGGTAGGATCATAACCTTGATATATTTATTCTCAATGAAAATAGCTTTATACGGTTGAAGTTCGGGAGTGTCCTCAATTTTCTCAATAACAGGGTATGGGTATACTACGCCGCTGCTGCCTTGGTATACTCTTTTTTCGAGAAACATGGGCAATATCTCAGGTGTGTCGGTTTTATAAGTAAGGATTTCTACAACCTCCTCATGTATGCTAACTTGATTGTTCATGGTATTATTTTATATGTGTTTATTCTAAATGCAAAATAAGCTTTATAAATTCTGGTGTGAAATAGACTTTTTAAGTATACAGATGGAGAATCTTATTTTTTGAAGTAAAATAGTGTATATTTATCGCTCAAAATCAGCGATAACCAAAATGTATGAATGTTGTAGATAATAAAAGCAGTGGTTTTGTAGGAGAACGCTCGATCGTACTACCTCAAGAAACTATATCTGAATTGGAAAAGCATCCGGTTTCATCGGTCCTTTTTATTACAGATATAGGTTATTATCCTGTGGCCAAGCAGCACTATCGCAATAGAATAGAGCCCATACAAGAGTATGTATTCATTTATTGTGTCGAGGGGAATGGGTGGTTTGAAATAGAAGGAAAACGCCACAAAGTAGAGCGAGACAATTACTTTATACTACCGGCAGGCATCAGTCATTCTTATGGGAGTAGTCAAGATAATCCATGGTCTATTTACTGGATCCATTTTAGAGGGAAGCTTGCATCACATTACGCAAAAGGTCAAGCTGTTCCTACACCAATAAAACCCGGAGTATATTCGCGCATACAAGGACGTATTAGTTTATTTGAAGAGATTTTTAATTTATTACGTCCAGCTCAAAACCGAGACAACCTTTATTATTCGACTTGTGTATTCTTTAATTTCTTGGGTTCTCTTAAATACCTGCCAAGCTACCGTAGTCTGGTTGGGAATAATACCGGAGAGCAATCAATTACAGCAGCTGCAATACATTATATGAAAGAAAATATAGAACGTCATATTACACTTGACGATATAGCGGATCATGTAGGATATTCAGCGTCCTATTTTTCGTCGGTATTTACCAAGGATGAAGGGTGCTCGCCAGTAAAGTATCTTAACAAACTAAGAGTGGATGAGGCATGTAAGTTGCTAGAAGATCCGACAATGCAAATCAATCAAATTTGTTTTAAAATAGGGATTGTGGATAGTTTTTATTTTTCACGTATGTTTAAGAAAGCTATGGGAGTATCACCGATGCAGTATCGTGATAAAATAAGAAATCAGCAATCCGTATAACCTGATTGTCGATTTCTTATTTTATCATAACCTTATACATATGCAAATCTACAATTGCAGTTTTTCGAGTAAGGCAAGAATAGCTTCTCCAACTCTTTTTGCTGATTGAGGGTTCTGACCTGTGACTAAACGTCCGTCTACCTGTACGTTTTCTGCCCAATTTTCTGCGATATGATAATGAGCGCCTCTAAACATCAATTCGCATTGAAGCAAGAACGGTACATCATTACATCGTTTAATTTCACGTTCCTCGCTGTCGCTAAATCCCGTTACATGTCTATCGTAAATCAAGTATTCGCCATTGCTAAGTCTGATATTTAGTAAGCCCGAAGGGCCATGGCATACAGCGGCAACGACTCCTCCCTTTTCATAAATATGAGCTGCAATTCGAGCTATTTCCTTATTGTCCGGGAAATCATATACAGCACCGTGACCGCCTACATAAAGGATCGCACTGTATTTATTCGGTATAACCTCACCCGGTTTCAACGTTGTTTTTAATTTGTCTGCAATCACGGGGTCATTCATGAACTCATAATTTACAGGATCATTCATATCTACACCTGTAACAGGAGGTTCGCCTCCTTTAGGACTTACAAAATCAATGATGTACCCCATTTGAGACAGCACCTTCCAAGGGTGAGCAGCTTCACTCATCCACCAGCCTGTTTTCTCACCGGTATCTCCAAACTGCGCGTGAGAAGATAAAACAAACAAAACTCTCTTTTTCATAACAGATTTTATTATACTATTGTAACTATATTAATAACATAGACTCTCTTATTGCGGTTTTGATACATTGCAAAATAGTCAGACTTCAACGTTATAATATTGCTTATGGAGTGTTGTCAAATATGCTATTGATCACTTTCGCTTAAAAAATGTCGTGCTTATTTGGTTAGATCTGGACTTGCCAATTTTTACAGAACTAATTGTTTTTATGGATTCTGGACAATTTATTCCGGCTTTCTAAAAAGCAAGAATATAACAATCTCTTATCTTTGTATAATTGCCTTGTACGGCTTTACTTTCTGTTATCGTATTTTTTTAATTTCCCATATATACGATTCGATCAAAAGTAGCTTGGCTCTACCCTAATCCGCTTTTGCAATAATAAGTGTATGTCTGATCACTCATCCAAAATGTTTTTTGGCAATAAGAAGCTTTTTTATCGTTACAATGTCATCGGTCATTATCCTTACTTTTCCCCGTAATCCGATGGTTATTGTTACATAAATACTCCTCAAATACTTCTTAATAGTCCCATAGTATTAAATTGAAAATATAGAAAGTGTAGGATAAAGTAAATGGGGCTAAAATAAGAATAATATCATAAAAATATTTATAAAGTCTTTTTATTCAACGGGACAACAAACTTGAGTTTTGAAAAGATGTTATATTATAAACTCGAAACAAACACCGATACCTGAGTTGCTATCTGTTTTCGGATTCGGCATATGAAGTGAAGGAGGGTGTAGAGTCTGAGACTTAGAATTCTTTTTCGATCAACTAAATAATTATGAAGATGACACAATAGTTAAGTAAAGATCCTGTTTTTGATGGTATAGGTTATGAGCCTTCATTGTATTCTCGTTCTATGTTTGTTTCGCTCAAAACCGATTATGATTTCACCGTCTATCCAAACACAAATAAGGATAAAAAGAAGAAAATACTAGTGGTATGTACTGAAGAAAAATATCTAGTAATGGCCAATGGAAAGAAGTTTTCTACAGGTAATCATCCGGTGGAAACTTTTGTTTCGATTCTTCACTTCGAGGCTGCTGGTTTAGAAGCTGAGATTTATATACCAACCGGAAAAGAGGTGCATCTTGAAATGTGGGCTATGCCTACAGAGGATGAAGCTGTGAAAGTTATTGTAGAGAAATATAAATCGCAATTGACTCAACCCAAAAGCTTACACGATTTTGTAGAGAATAAGATGAAATCAGATAGTGAGTATGTAGCTGTTTTTATACCTGGAGGGCACGGAGCCTTGATTGGTCTACCTACTAATGAAGATTTGAAACAAGTGATTGATTGGGTTTTGAAAGAGGATAAGTTTATGTTGGCGATATGTCATGGCCCGGCGGCATTACTTGCAGGAGCTTTAAATACATTGCCCGATAATTATCCATATAACGGATATAAGATTAAATCGTTTCCTGATGTAATAGACACACAATTACCATCCATAGGATATGTTCCCGGAGATTTACCATGGTATTATGGGGTTAAACTTAAAGCGTTGGGTGTTGATATTTTAAATTCCGATATAACAGGTGCATGTTATACTGATCGTAAATTGTTGACAGGGGATAGTCCGTTGGCAGCAAATGCTTTTGGTAAGATGTGTGCAGATGCTTTATTGAAATAATAATTTCATATTCATAGCGTACAAAAATTGCGGGAGTATCAGAAAACAACTAATACTCCCGCAATTTTGTTGCATACTGATTAGCGTGCAAAATCTATCTTCGAATGTCCTTATTTTTATTGCTTAGGCTATGCTTACGAGTTTGATCTCGAATATTAGCGAAGAAAAGCCTTTGATATTTCCTTCGGGGCGATTTCCATAACCTTTGGTGTAAGGAATGAATACTTCCCATGTAGAGCCTACAGGCATAATTCTCAAAACATCTTGCCAGCCTTCGATTACTTCATGTACACGGAATAAGGCCGGAAGGGTATCGTTTAGGTTGGAGTCGAACTCCTTACCGTCGATAAAATAACCTTTGTAATAAACCTGAACAAGAGAAGTCGCTCCCGGTATTTTACCTTCACCTTTTTCTATAATACGGTATTGTACACCTCCTGTTAGCTGGATTACGCCTTCTTTTGCTTTGTTTTCTTCCAGAAAACGAAGGTTGCTTTCTTTATAGATATTGCCTTTGTTTTTTCTGCTCATAAATAAGAGAATCGTTGTGTTGTATGTTTATAATTTGATTTCAATTCCAACGGGGCAGTGGTCTGATCCGTCGATCTCAGGATAGATAAAAGCCTCCTTTACCAATTGCTGAATAGACTCTGATACCAAGAAGTAGTCGATACGCCAGCCGATGTTCTTAGCACGTGCTCCACCTCGATAACTCCACCAGCTATACTTCTCTGTTTTGTCAGGATAAAGAGCTCTGAATGTATCAACGAAACCGCCTTGGGTATATCGATCCATTCCGTCTATTTCTTCTTGCATAAATCCGGCCGTCTTGTTGTAATTGGCTTTGGGACGAGCAATATCAATAGGTTTATGGGCAACATTCATATCTCCACATACGATTACCGGTTTCGATTTTTCAAGGTTTTTGAGGAACTCAAAAAATGCTTTATCCCACACTTGACGATAGTCGAGTCGGAGTAGTTCGCTTCCGGAGTTAGGAACATAAACATTAACCAAATAAAAGTCGGAGAATTCGGCAGTAATAACACGTCCTTCTTTGTCGTGTTCGTCAATTCCAATTCCGAATGAAATATTTAAAGCCGGAGTTTTAGATAGAATAGCTGTGCCGGAATAACCTTTACGTTCGGCCGAGTGTGAATATATATGAAGCCCTTCAAGAGAAGAAAGCGTTTCCGCAACCTGATCATCTTGTGCTTTTGTTTCTTGCAGGCATAAAATATCGCATTGAAGCGATTCGAGATGATCGAAGAAAGATTTCTTGGCAATGGCTCGAATCCCATTTACATTCCATGAAACTAATTTCATACTAACCCATTTTTTTATTTATAGAGTGAAGATAGTGAAAGATTCTTTGGCTTCTTTTCTTTTTGGGTATAAATAACTATTCACTCGGAGCTCTTCTCTCTTATTGTTGCTTCACAAAAATGAGTTTGTCGGTATTGTAACCACGTTTTTGTGCTTTTGCCAGTATTTGTTTTAAGGTTTCTTCGGGCAATATGGGGGTACGTGACAATATCCACAAGTAATTGTCACTAGAAGAGCCGATCAGCGCATACGAATAGTCTTCTGCTAGTTCTAAAATGTAATAGTCGGCATAGAACCAGAGAAAGAATGCAACCTTTAACTTGCCGGGTTCATTTAGGTTGGGCACTTTGGCTTTACCAACAGCTGATTTTAAAGAACCGTCTAATGTGTGTTTATATCCCTCATTGACGACCCTAATTCGGTTGCCGGGAAGGAGTGTATAGGTCGCTGTTACGCCAACCAGATCACGCTCAAAGCTGTGATCATATCTCGCAATTTCGTACCATTTGCCCATGTATTTCTCTAAATCAACTTTTCCAACAGTTGTTTTATCGATGTTTTGAGCCTGAGTACCTCCAATGGCAACCAAAGAGAGGAGTGAGATGCTAAATGATACTAGAATATTCATATAAATATATTTTTTGGTTTTAAGTATAACAAAAAAGGAGTATTATATTCTGATCTAGAGGTTTAATTTTGAGTCTATTTTTAGAAAAGTAAAAGACGGGATGTTTCAAAACACCCCGTCTTTTATTCAGTATAGCATTAATGCAAAATCTTGTTAGATATTTATTCAAAATAAGTCATGATATAATCTTTGCGGTTTGGACGTTTGTTGTCTCGTCCAATAAAACACATCCTAGTATATCGCTCTACAACGCCTAGCATGGCTAAGGCATCATTCATGTCATGAGCTATTAGCATCCAATGATTTCCTTCTTGGATACGCCAACCGGCAGCATCAATATCATGAGCCACAACATTGTTCGGGTTGTATGGAATGCAATCTGTTTTTGTAAGAGGAGTTGCAGGTAAACCGCTATTTCCTGTCCAATATTCAAAAATATAATCACTTCTGTTTGGACGAGGATTATCTCTTCCTACAAAACAGTGTGCAGTATGACGACGGGCTACTATTAGTCCATTTCTTGCATCTTCTCTATTATCGAATAATTTCATGCGAGAAACTCCATCTGTTAGTAACCAGCCTCTTATACCATCATCAACAATACGAAGCATTGCAGGATTATATGGTAAACAGTCAATGGTATAAACATTATAGATATCTTGAGGTAGATACATTCGATCATCTATACCACATTGTCCATATTTTATTTTGAAAGATCCATCGGGATGTGTTGCCGATACTCCCCAACTATTTCTACAAATCCAGCATTGTTCGGTATCATCAAAACCAATAACACTAACGGCATGTCCGCCTCTAAAAGCGCCAGTAACATAAGAGTATACTCCATTACCTCGATTCCAATATACATCAAAGTCTTCATAAACAGAGAAATCAGCAACAAGAGGCCCATCCTCTACAAGCCATTTCTTCATTTGAGCAGTACTTGTTGTAGAGTCGTAACCTTTAATCTTATAGGTAAGGAATGTTCCATTAGGGATATCTGCTGTTTGATTTACAGGACGATAAGGATATTCAACTTCTCTACAGACCCCTTCTTTAATACATGCATCTAAACCTACAGGAACCCACCAGCCAACGTTTGGATCTCCTACATTACATTGTCTATTGGCAGGAAAGAATAAGCTAGCTTCAGAAAGATCGACAGAAACTCCAGGGAGATTGTCTTCAATACGAAGGTGAGTCTCTAAAGCAGATACGATTGCAAATGAAACACATGATCCGCATCCACCTTGATTTCTCGGAGGCGATGTGTAATTCTTTCCATTTATGTTCCGCCAATCCCATTTGTTTGGCATTATAGTGATTGTTTTGCGTAACAATCGACTTACTCCTGGTTCAGCAGGAACAATCTCAGATGTAGCTTTACGCATACGAGGCATAAATGCTGTTTGCATTGTATCCGGTATAGGTAATGAACCTAATCCTCCTTCATGTTGACTAAAGAAGTTCGATGAATCTTTTGCGCCTTCTTCATTTAGTGTCCATCCGGCATTCGCCTTTTGTAACGTTTTTCGAAGTAATTCAAGATCTAACATAATCGTAGTTTTAAATACATTAATAATATAGATTAAAAACAGAATTTTTTAAGTTCGAAGTATGTTGAGTGTTTAACTCAAGTTGATATAAATAGTCTCATTATTATACTATACAGTATAAATATCTTGAAGAATATACATTTGAGAATCAATATTACATTGTTTATATTTTATTTTGAAAAAGCCATTGAGATGTGTAGCTGTTGGTCTGTAATAAGTTTTACAAATCCAATATTGCTCTAGATCATTATATCCAATTACGCATAAATTAAGAGAGCCTAAAGGAAGGCCTGATATGTGTGTATATATTCCTGTACCACCTTTCCAGAAAACCTCAAAGTCTTCATAGATAATGCATGAAGTTAAAAGTGGACCTTTTTGTACAATCCATCTTTTCATTTGATTTTTATCTGTTGTGGAATTAAAGTCTTTAATTCTAAAACTCGGGAAATCTGTTGTTCCGTCTAAGATGTCAGACTTTTTATGCTTGACTGCAAAGTCAATATCAAGACAAATCCCTTGGTTGACACATACTGATAAAAAATCATTTATATTGTTTTGATCGTTAATTTTCTGAATATTGTTAAGCTGATTTACCGACTCATCTAAATCTGCTTTTGATAAGCTAATAAATGTATTTGGAAGATTGTTTTTTATTCGAAAAAGAGCTTCCATGATATTTACAATAGCATAAGATGCGCTTGAATCGGTTATTTCTAGAGTTTCCTGATTTGTGATAAAACTTCTTCCACCTACATTATTCCAATCCCATTGTGTTGGTATTTGTACAAGATTCAGAGGTGTTTTATTATCTACATTAGGTATTGGTGAATAAGAATAATTAATAGAACTAAAATCTTTTGCTCCAATGTGAGGGGTAAAAGACGTAGGCATAGTGAGAGGAGGAGGCAATGCTCCTAATCCATGATTCATAAATTCATAGGCCTCTATTGGTACATCCTGAGATAAATGCCAACTCGAATTTGTGCTTTTTAAAGCCTTTTTTAAACGGTCAAGATCTAACATCTATATAATATATTGTTTAGATTATAAATTAAATAATCAGATCATTTGTTCGTTTTTATAGATGAATTTATGTATATATAACGTTGATTGCCTAATTAAGATATATTGGTAAGAATAAAAAGAATTAATTTAGCATTCTATATGTAGGTTATTAGTTACATTAAACTCATTTTAATGAGGTAAATATATATCCGATATGTTTTTCTTACATATATGTAACATTTTATACTTAAATAATAATACCAATGAAGCACTTATTTTGGGGAATATTTCTATCCCTTTGTGTTACAGTTCAAGCAAAAGAGATCAATGCAAAATACTTTGGAGCTATACCAAATGATGGAAAAGATGACACGAAAGCTTTGCGTAAAGCGGCGGCTTTTTGTAGAGAGAACCCTAAAACTACGCTATATAATTACGATAGATTATTTGCGAAAACCGTTTTCGACAGGAAAAGTAATTGCTGTTTCTGATAAATATTACGATGTGAAGTTTGCGGAATAGCGACTAATCTCAGATGAGATGCTTTTGATGCGTATGATATTCTGGAATCATAGTTATAATCGAGTAGATCCAACCGTGCTTTATTTTCCTAAAAGAGAACTGTTAGATAGTAATGTGCTTCGTGTTCATAATCAGATTCCAGACTCTCTACTTGGTAGTACTGTAAATGTGAACCATTGCTTTCATTTTAGGCCTGCAATCTTAATTCTTAATAGTCTCAATACACGAATTGAGCAAGTAACTATTCACGCTCGGTCTGGAATGGGTGTTGTTGGATTTGATAGCAAAGATATTTTGCTAAAAGGATTAAGTATATAACGAGCTCTGGGGTATTCGCAGTCTACAAATACGGATGCAACTCTTTTTGCAGCTTGTGAGGGATTGATTCGTTTTGAAGCTTGCTATTTTGATGGACAAGGTGATGACGCAACAAACGTGCACGGTTATTATCAATCAATAAATAAGGTGATGGAAATTTTGCAGAATTACAAGTTAAAGCAGGTACCAATACACAAGCTCAGGTTCTTGATGCTCCTCGCGTAGGAGATATTATGGAATTAGTGGAGATAAAAACACTGAAACCAATAAAAATATTGCAAGTGTTAGAAGTAAAGAAAGAATAGCAAAATATCGTGTGTGAAGTTGAACTCTCTGAGGTCTTCCTACCGATTTTCAGAGTTATTACCTAATAAATACAACAAAACTTCCTCGTTTAGATTTTGTCAATGATGTAGTAAATAGTCATTTAGCAAGCGGAATATATGTAGGAAATACCAATACTGTTGTTGTAACGAATAATACGGTTACTAACTGTGCTACTAGTCTTATTTCGCATGTTATTGGTCAATTGCGATGTAATTAGAGATCTACGTCAAGTTGATATCTATTATATAGATAGTAGATATAATAACACAGTTGTATATATGTTAAAAAAATATTTTATATATAGGGATTTTGACAAGTTCTACTCCTTGTATATGTAACACTATATTGATGTAATGATTGTGGTGTTAAAACAATGCAATATAAATTCATGAAAAACAATACACTTGAGACCGACGCGGTATTGCTATCAGTCTCTCGCGGTGATCAACGTGCTTTTACTGATTTATTCAATCAGTTTTATTCAAACCTATATCGCTTTGTTCGATATTTTCTGCCCGAGACGGATGCTGAAGATGTTGTTTCAGAGGTGTTTGTGTCGTTGTGGAATAATCGAAAAAAGCTTGTGCTTGTGAAAAATTTCAACTCATATATTTATGCAATGGCTCGTAATGAAACTTATGCTCATTTACGTTTGCAAAATAAGATTCAGAATGTGTCTCTTGATGATATGCCTGTGTCTTTGAGTATCTGTGAAGAGTCGGCCGAAGGAAGAATAATTGAAAAAGAAATGATAGATGTCTATAATAAGGCTGTAGCACAACTACCCGAAAGATGTAAGCTGGTTTTTCTGATGGTGCGCGAAGAAAAGTTGAAATACAAGGAAATAGCAGAGGTTTTGCAAATAACGACTGGGACGATTGAGCAGCAAATGAATCAGGCTATTAAACGTATAACGGAGACAATTGAGCAAGCTTATCCTGATTTTGTATCGAAGGGAGAAGGGCGTAGACGTTTTTTAATTGTATAACTTTTGATGTAGCTATGAGTACAGATAAAAATAATAGAAAAGATGGCGACGAAAATGCGTTCATTTTCAATAAAACCCTTCAAGTGTTTGATGCATTGAAAGGACCGGCAACTCAAGAAGAAGTCATACTTAAAAAAGACAAGGTATTTGCAACGATTCACTCACGTATCGAGCCGCAAAAGAAGCCGGTTCGCTTCAGAGATTTATATATTGTTCTTATTAGTGTAGCTGCGACGTTATTGATCGTTGTTTGCGGAATGTCTATTATGAGATCACAATCGCCGGATGCAATAAATTTAGAAGAGTCAATAGCAGAGCAAAGGATAGAGGTGTATAGTCCAATAGGGATAATCTCGAAGCTTACACTGCCTGATGGGTCTAAAGTTATTTTAAATAATAACTCAAAACTTTCCTATCCTGCATCATTTACAGAAAATGAGCGAAAAATAATGCTTGATGGAGAGGCTTATTTTGATATAGAAAAAGACTCACTAAAGCCCTTCTTTATCAAAACAAAAGGATTAGATGTACGTGTATTAGGTACTTCTTTTAATCTCAAAGCGTACGATACTGACAATGAAACAATACTTTCTCTTAAAGATGGAATCGTACAAGCAGAAACAATAAGAAAAGGAGAGAAGGAGCATATTAAGTTAGTACCCGGAGAACAATTAGTTGTTGATCGATTATCTGAAACACTAGAACGAAAAAAAGTAAATATCAATTGGTATACAGGTTGGGTAGACGGTAAGATGGTCTATCGAGATGAAACGTTGTCACGTATATTAAAGGATATTGAACAACGGTTTGGTATCGATATTATTGTACACGACTCCAGCTTGTTGCTAAAAGACAGATATTTTGTCTCGTTTTCACATGGTGAAACAGTAAAGCAAATGCTGTTTCTGCTTAGCTATAAACGCGAATGGGCATATACAATGAAAAATGATGAACAAGTAATAATAACGAAGAAATCATAATAGCACTAATATTATAAGGAAATATTGCCAAAAGGCAAGACTTAGTTTAAAATCTGATAAACATGAAAAACAAAAACTCAGCGAAACAACCAAAGCAAAGGGCTGTTCCTAAATCCGTAAAGACGGTGGGAGTTCTTTTAATGGCGGGGTGCATGCACCTATCTGCATCGACTTATTCACAGTCGGTTAAATTAAATCTGAACTTAACGAACGCAACCTTGTCAGAGCTATTTGAAGCCATCGAACAACAATCGGAGTTTTCGATATTACTCAAAAGTAATGAGGTTAACTTAAATCAGAAAATATCTGTAGATGTTTCGAATGAAACAGTAGAAGCTGTACTCGGAAAATTGCTATCGGCTCGCAATTTGCGTTACGAAGTAAAAGATAAGCATATTATTATTATCCCAAGCACAGGTGCCACTTCGCAAAAAACACAGAAGATTACAGGTGTTGTTATGGATGAAAACAACGAACCGGTAATTGGTGCGACAATTGTAGAAGAGGGTACGACAAATGGAACGACTTCCGATTTTGATGGACACTTTGCACTTGAAATATCTCAAGGCGGAGTCTTAAAAGTTTCCTATATTGGTTATTCTACAAAGGTGATTAAGCCGGGCAACCAAACAAATTTGAAGATTGTATTAGTTGAAGATACGAAGCAGCTCGAAGAGGTCATTGTAGTAGGATACGGTACAAATACCAAACGATCGTTAATCTCGTCGGTATCTACTGTCGATGCTGCTCAAATTCAGAACATCCCCTCTACTAATATAACACAAAGTCTTGCAGGTAGAGCTCCGGGTTTAATTGTGCAAGGTAGTGGAGGTGGTGTCAATAAAAAGAGTACCATCTCAATCCGTGGGGGGAGTACACCGCTTGTTGTTATCGATGGTGTAATTCGTTCGTACGATGACTTTGTGAACCTTGCACCTGAGGACATTGAAAGTTTCTCAATTTTGAAAGATGCTTCGGCTACAGCCGTGTATGGTTCACGTGCTGCAAATGGTATTTTGCAGGTAACAACCCGTAAAGGTAAAGACGGGGCAAAACCACAGATCGAATATAGTTATAATCAAAGCTTTGCTCAGCCTAATATTTTGCCTAAAAAACTAGATTCGTATAATCGAGCGTTCTATATGAATCAAGCTGCAAAGAATGACGGACTAACCTTACCGTTTACGGATGAAGATTTGCGGTTGTATCAAGATGGTTCAGATCCATTTGGTCATGCAAATGTGGATTGGCAAAAAGTTGTTTTGAAAGATTTTGCACCACAGCAAAAGCACAATATCAGAATGTCGGGTGGCTCGGAAATCAATAAATTCTATGTGTCGTTAGGTTATGTAGATCAAGGATCTTTATATCGTAGTGGAACGCATAATATGGATCGAACCAACTTCCGTCTAAATCAATCTTCACTTATCAAATCGATCGGGTTGAGAGTGACTTCTCAGATTGATGGCTATGTACAAAAGACAGATCATCCTTACACGTCAACAAGTAATGGATATTTTAATGTGTTTTCGCATGTTCAAAATAAGAAGCCATGGGAGTTGGCCTATAACAAGTATGGTTTACCGTATGCAATAGGTGATAGTCCGGTGGCAGAGACATCAGCAGATGCAGGTTATGATAAGCAACGAAATAATGTTGTAAATGGTATGCTGGCACTCGACTGGGAGACTCCTTGGGTAAAAGAGTTGCACTTTAAAGGAACTGGAAGTTATCGTTACTATGGGAACGAGCGTAAACGTTGGCGAAAGGATCCGGCTCAATACGCTTGGGATTCGAAAGACCCTCAATATGGAGCACTTTCAGAGTTAACGAAAGACATGTCTAACGGGTATAGCTATACACTGCAATTCTTGGCAGACTATAACAAGTCGTTTGGAAAGCATAACCTGTCAGCATTGGTCGGATACGAAGCCACATACGGTTTTTCATCTAGTATTTGGGGTTCGAGAGATTCTTATCAATTTGATATTGATCAAATCAATGCAGGGCCCGATGCTTCGATGAAAAATGGTGGTAGCGAATCAGAGTCCGGTCGTGCAGGTTTTGTCGGTCAATTAAAATATAATTATGATAATCGCTACTTTGTAGAGGGTAGTATGCGTTATGATGGTAGTGATAACTTTCCGACGCACAAACGTTGGGGAGCTTTCTTTTCAGGATCGTTGGGTTGGTCTATTGCAGATGAAGCTTTTTTCGAAACAATCAAAGATAAAAATATATTCAACACATTGAAGCTAAGAGGTTCGTATGGGGAAGTAGGACTCGATAACTGGGGCGATCCGTATGCGATTGGGCGTTTTGCTTATTTACCTTCTTATTCATATAATAGTCAGGCTTACGTAATTGGAAATATTATGCAACCAGGGTTTAGCGAAGGGGCGATTCCTAGTCCGGACATTTCATGGTTTACAACCAAACAAGTGGATATAGGTGTTGACTTTAGCTCACTTAACAGTCAGCTTTACGGATCGATTGATTATTTTTATTACCAAACGAGTGGTTTCTTATATCAACCAGACCAATTAGAAACAGGGTATGTTGATCCATTGGGTATGGGATTGCCAAAGATTTCAACAGATGGAGAGCATCGCAGAGCCGGTTGGGAGTTTCAATTAGGTTATCGTAACAATATCGGAGCCCTAGAATATGATATCAGTGCAAACTATACCATCTTTGATCAGTTGTGGGCTCGCAATCCGAATGAAAGCTTAGAGAATAAAAAGAATCCTTATAAACGTACCACTCAGCAAAAAGGATATTGGGGTACGGGATACGAAAGTTTAGGTTATTATACAGATCCATATGATATCTATAATAGTGTAAAACGATTGAATTCTACAAATTTGGCATCAGGGGATATTAAGTACTATGACTTTAATGGAGATGGTGTACTTGACGGACAAGATCAAATTAGAATTGGCAAGAATGGCTTTCCTCGTGGTAACTATGGCGTGAATTTAGGTCTTCGTTATAAAGGCTTTTCGTTGAATATCTTGTTTCAAGGAGCTACCCGTTTTGACATGGAGTTAGGTTCAACAGTTAAGATGAATGACTCGCAAACCGGTTCTACTCCGATATATGGTTTTCAAACCGACTATTGGACAGAAAATAATCCGAATGCGAAGTTTCCGCGTTTGATATCTTCCGGTAGTGTAAATGGAAATAACAATCACGTAACAAGCGATTTCTGGTTGATCAATGGTGCTTATCTGAGAATGAAGGACGTGCAGTTGTCATATGATTTCAAGCAAATATTGCTGAGGGATGTAAAATGGATTTCAACTCTTAATGTTGTGTTGTCTGGTCAGAATCTGTTTACCATTTCAGAGGCTACTAAGTACGGAATGGACCCCGAAAATGCCAGTACAAATAACTACGCTTATCCGATGGAGCGTGTGTTGGGATTTGGTATTAACGTAGGATTTTAAATGAAATAATATCATGAATAAATATATAAAATACGGAGTTTTATCATCAATGGCTTTGTCTATTTTTGCTTCATGTGATGTGATGGATACAAAGCCTTTCGAAACATATGACGAAGAATTAGTTTGGGGATCAAAGAGTACGGCCGACGCGTTTATCTTTGAAACGTATAATAGTACAGTTACTCTATTTAACGGACGAGCAGGATCTGAAGGATGGACTCCCAACTGTATTCACAGCGATTTGATGAATCTAGATGGTTTTCCGATTGAGCGTTTCGACCGTTACCATGATGCGGGCTTTTCAAAATTCGGAGAACTCAGAAGATGCAATCAAATCATTGAAAAATGTGCAGCCTCTACAGGCTTGTCAGAGGGGCAAAAGAAAGAAATGGTTGCTGAAGGGTATATGCTTCGAGGCTTAGTCTATTTTTATCAAACTCAGCGCATGGGGCGCTTTGTCCCGGTACAAAGAGTTTTGTCGCCTACTGATACTTTAGAGTTTAAGGCTCCGATTACATCATCAGAGGTTGAGAGCTATGAGTTGATTTTATCTGATTTTGATAAGGCTATTGAAGGTTTGCCAGAAGAGTCAGCATCGGGTCGCTTAAATAAATATGCAGCATTGGCATTTAAAAGCCAAGCATGCTTACAAGCATATGCATATACCAAAGATGCAAAATATTTGGATGCGTGTATCGCTGCTTCCGATGCGGTAATTAATTCTGGAAAATACGTGTTGGATACGAATTATGGGGATCTCTTTTTGGCTCCGGGACGTTACTCGAAAGAAATAATTCTAGGCTATTATAGACTAGATAAAAATACAAACTTCGGGTCGTTCACAGAAATGATTAATATGGTACCTAACTTGAGAAATGATGATTTGCAAGCAGCCAAAGCAACTCCGTTATTTAAAAATGCCAATGGACAGACTTTTGAAGGGTGGGCATCTTATTTTCCTACACAAGATTTAGTGGATCAATATTTGGTAATTGATGCAAACGATGGTAAAGCAAAGGCTTGGGATCAGACTTCTCAGTTCAAGGCAAGCGTCGTAAATGACTTGGGTAATTTATCTGTTGGATGTTACACCTCTGACGGTGCTAATGTTCCGAACGAAGGAGATATGTCAGGAGCAAATGCAAAAGGGGATATTTTGGCAAAAGCCGGACGTGTAATAGATAATGCCAATATCAGTGAATTGATGTATCAGAATCGAGATAAACGTTTTTATGGAACAATTATATATGACTCTTGTCAGTGGGTGCAAGATGAGTGGATCACAACCTGTTGTCATGGGAATGCATGGGCTGCAGTGCGTGTTGCTGCAGGAGCCTCGCAAGATGATTCTTGGTATACAACAGCGTCGGGTTATTATTGGCGTAAAGGTGTATATTCGGTATCGCCTCGTATGATTGTAAATAGTAAAACTGATTATCACTTCGTTTTGAAAAGATTAGGAGAGATGTATCTGAATAGAGCTGAAGCTTATCTGTTGAAAGGAAATGTGGGGGCTGCTGTTGAAAATTTAAATGTTACAAGGGTTCAGCATGGAGGTCTGCCTGCTTCCGAAGCTTCTACACAAGAAGAGGCATGGAAGGATTATATCAGAGAACGTAGAGTTGAACTAGCTTTAGAAAACGATACATATTGGAGTTATTTGAGATGGGGTAAATACGGAGGCTTTGCAAATGATGGAAATACTCCCGGAGCTCCAATACAAGCACTCAATGATCCGGTATACAAGATTCAAATAACAAAAGATAGAAAGCGTTTCTTTACGGCACAGATTCTTCGAAATGGAGCTTGGGAGCGTACTTTTACAGAAAAACGTTATTTGTTACCTATTCCGCAAGGCCAAATTGATAAGCGCGCTGCAAGTGGAATTATAGATACGCAAAATACAGGCTGGTAATTATTGTATAATCGCAAAAATAGAATATAATATGAAATACTATACACTTAGCTTAGTGCTTTTTTTAATGTCGATGACATCTTGTCTTACAGCTGGTCTTGATGATCTACCCGAATTTGAAGGTGCTGATATCACAGGAGTACAGAAGGTAGAGTATCGCTTTGTTAGTGATCAGATCTCTGCAAGCGATAATAAACCGATTGTGAAGTTTGTCGACTTTCCACGTACAACCTCAATAGATATAGAAAATAGAATTGTATCTATTGATGTGACAGTGCCGGCAGCTAATCCATCTTCTTTTCCTGAGTCAGAACGTCAGAAATGCTCAACTTCAGAGTTAGCTGTCATGGTTTCAATTTCAACAGCTGCAAGAGTTTTTCCGGTGGGAGATGCTCCTGTATTTGGAAAACCGGGCAACTGGTCGAAGCCAAATAAATACATGGTGCATGCAGCTGATGGAACGAAAAAAGAATGGACTGTGCAGATTGCAAGTTTCAAGAAATAAAACGATTTACACATTATTCATAAGTAAGAATTTATAAAAAAAACAGCCGGATTGTTGCGAAATAATCCGGCTGATGTATTTAAAAATAGACAGATGAGACAATTAATATATTCAATAATGATGTTTGGTGTTGCGGTTAATATGACAGCTCAAAACAAACTGCCTTATCAAGATTCTAAGAATCGAGTGGAAATTCGTGTACAAGATTTATTGAGACGAATGACATTAGAGGAAAAGGTCGATCAATTAAATATGAAGACGTTGAATGCTCTTCGTTTAGATGATAAAGACGAGATCTCGGATAGTTCATTGGTTCAGTTATTTAAAGGCAGGAGTATTGGTTGCTTGGAAAGTCCTTTTCTAGAACATGAAAAAGTAGCAATGTATGCAGAAGCGGCCGATCATTATTTGCGAACACAAACGCGACTAGGTATTCCTGCGATTCAGATCGCAGAATGTTTACATGGTCAGATGGCACTAGGAGCTACTATTTTTCCTCAGTCCATAGGATTAGGATCTACTTGGAATCCCAATTTGATAAAAAAGATGGCATCAGTAATAGCCCAAGAGGCGTCATTGTCAGGAGTCGATCAGGCTCTTTCGCCACTCTTTGATGTTGCACGAGACCCTCGATACGGAAGAGTTGAAGAGTGTTATGGAGAGGATCCTTTTTTAGTAAAACAGATGGGAGTTGCTTTTGTTAAAGGGATGCAAGGGGAGCCAGAAATAACAAAATCAAAGATTGCTGCTGGAAAATTGGCTTGTACAGCCAAGCATTTTATTGCTTACTCTGTACCGGAGGCCGGAATAAATTTAGCACCCTCACTTGTGGGTGAAAGAACACTTCGGGAACTTCATTTTTATCCATTTGAGGGTGTTGTTAAGGAAGCAAATATCTATAGTGTGATGCCAGGATATCATGAGGTTGATGGGATTCCTGTACATGCCAGTAAATGGTTGCTAACTGATATATTGCGTAAGGAGTGGGGTTTTGATGGTTATATTTTCTCAGATTATGGAGCGATTGGCATGTTAGATAACTTCCATTATACAGCTGCAAATAAAGCGGAGTCTGCGTTGCAGGCTATTACTGCCGGCGTTGATTTAGAGGCTCCAAGTTCATATGCTTACAATGAACTACCCAATTTGGTAAAAAGTGGGAAATTGAGAGAGGCTGTCATTGACAGTGCAGTAGTAAATGTGCTGCGTATT
>JBOFPV010000106.1:0-2462 GCA_051660585.1 Tannerellaceae bacterium | reverse complement strand
AGACATTCAAAGCTAACTGTTATAATAAACATAAATGGAAAAACGCTTATTATTGGGCGACGAAGCAATAGCTCAAGCCGCAATTGATGCCGGCATATCCGGCATCTACGCTTACCCTGGAACTCCATCCACAGAAATCATGGAGTATATCCAATCTGCACCGGATGCAAAAGAGAAAAACATTCGATGCAAATGGAGTGCCTGGGTAGGCGTAAATACCGGAGATTCCGGCATCAATTGCGGCTTGAGCTATTGCTTCATCACCCAATAATAAGCGTTTTTCCATTTATGTTTATTATAACAGTTAGCTTTGAATGTCTATTAAATTGAAAGTAAATGCAGAGCATTTCTACAAATGTAATCACTTTGTGCTATAAAACGCAATTAATCATCCTATTTTGTTATAATAAACGCAATTTTGTTAGCGAATATTGCGGCGATTGAGGGCACTTCGGTAACGTTGTGCATTGATATTATGTTGTGTTAAATTTTTTGCAAATACATGTTTACCAGAAAAGTCAGGAGACGCGCACATATAGTAATAGTCATGTTGTGCACTATTTAATACAGCATCAATCGCTTGAATTGATGGGACACGAATTGGACCCGGAGGCAGTCCTGTTGTCAAGTAAGTATTGTATGGTGATGGCGTTTCGAGATGCGCGTGAAGCACACGACGAATGGAAAAGTCACCAACAGCATATTTAACGGTCGGATCTGCTTGTAATGGCATTTTTACTTTAAGGCGGTTCAGATACATTCCAGCGATTAGGGGATATTCTGGTAAATAAGCCGATTCTTCCTCTATGATTGATGCAAGAGTTGAAACCTCAATAGGAGAAAGTCCAATAGAGTCGGCTTGTTGTCGACGTTTCTCGTTCCAGAATTTATTGTATTCACTATTCAATCTGTCAAGGATACGATCACAACTAGTATTCCAATATACTTGATAGGTGTTGGGTATAAACATAGCTAGAAAAGTAGTATCCGTAAAGCCATATTTTTCGTAAATAGATTTATTGTTGAGCAATGCTAGCATTGCTACAGAGTCGCACATAATGTTTTTGGTAAGCTTGACGGCTAAATCTTCTTTAGTTCTAACATTATTAAATGTGAGTTTTACTGGAGCTTGATGTCCACTTTTTAGTTTCCGTATAATATTTAAATTACTTTCATTTGGAGTAATCTCATATCTACCTGTTTTGATCTCACTTGAATATCCTATTACATTAGAAAGAAATAAAAATGATTTGGGTTTAGATAGAGAAACTTCCTGTTTAAGAGTAGAAACAACATCGGAGATCGAATAAGATGGGTATATGTCAATGTAAACTATTTGTGTATTCTTACTAGAGGCAGATAAAGCCGAGTGATATATAGCTCCTGCAACTCCTATTAGAGTAAGAATGCTGATGCCGCAGAGTATAATGACGAATTTCGTTTTCGATAAAAGCGAATTTTTCATTGAATTTAATTGTTTGATAATCAGAAATGCTTGCAAAGATAGCAAGTTTTTTATTAAAAAAGTTGGTTAGATATTTTGTTATATTAAAATATTTACCCTATTTTTGCAACGCATTTGAGAGATAAATGCAATATAATTCAGTATTGGAAGAATGGGTGAGTGGCTGAAACCACCAGTTTGCTAAACTGACGTACTCGTAAGGGTACCGGGGGTTCGAATCCCCCTTCTTCCGCACTGAAAGAATAAAGTTAAGATATACCTATGGAAGGATGGGTGAGTGGCTGAAACCACCAGTTTGCTAAACTGACGTACTCGTAAGGGTACCGGGGGTTCGAATCCCCCTCCTTCCGCAAGGTAAAATATTTTATACTCCCATTAGGAAGAATGGGTGAGTGGCTGAAACCACCAGTTTGCTAAACTGACGTACTCGTAAGGGTACCGGGGGTTCGAATCCCCCTTCTTCCGCAGTAAAAGGCGAGGATCTTCGGATTTCTCGCCTTTGTTTTTTTTGATTATCTAAGATTTAGGCATAAACCGGGCTCACCCGATAAACCATGGGGACTTCCTTTTTAATAGTATCTTTGTCTTATGGACACGCAAGGACTTTTACTTCTAGCTCAGGTTGTATTACCAACTGATATCTTAACCAAGTTTGCTATTGTCAAAGTTGAATCAAATGACAATGAGATTCGTATATATTTAGATGAGATTGCAGATATGGAATTCATAGAAAATATTCATATCGAATCAAAAGGCTTTACAGATCCGGTTACTGTCCGAGATTTTCCAATAAGAGATAAAGGAGTCGATTTGATCGTTCGACGTAGACGTTGGTATGACAATCTAACAAAGAAATCCTTTTCGGTTCCATTCGATGGTCTTAAAGCCAATGGTACTCGCTACTCAAAAGAGTTTGCGGCTTTTTTAAAAGAAGTGTATGGAGACCAAGCCTACGACCTCCCGTTCGCTTGAGAATTATTATCACATCAACGGAGAT
>JBOFPV010000105.1:0-62249 GCA_051660585.1 Tannerellaceae bacterium | reverse complement strand
CCTGATCTTTCTCATCCTAACTTTACGTCGGGTATTGCTTTGGTGCATTCACGCTTTAGTACCAATACGTTTCCGACGTGGGATCTTGCTCAGCCTTTCCGTCTAATTGGACACAATGGGGAGATTAATACGATCAGGGGAAATCGCCTGTGGATGGAAGCTCGCGAAACAGTTTTGAAATCAGATCGCCTAGGTGCTATTGCTGAACTATGGCCTGTGGTACAGCCTGCAATGAGTGATAGTGCTTCGCTCGATAATGTGCTTGAATTTTTGGTGATGTCGGGTATGTCGTTGCCGCATGCATTGTCGATGTTGATTCCTGAATCGTGGAATAGTAAGAATCCTATTTCGACCGAACTAAAGGCTTTCTATGAATATCACAGTGTATTGATGGAGCCGTGGGATGGTCCGGCTACGATTTTGTTTACCGATGGTCGCTACGCCGGAGGTTTGCTAGACCGTAACGGTTTGCGTCCTGCTCGCTATACGCTTACTACGGATGGGATGATGATCATTGCTTCGGAAACGGGTGTATTGCCTATTGCTCCGGAGCGTATTCAGGAAAAAGGTCGTCTGAAACCGGGTAAGATGTTGATGGTGGATACCGCAACAGGTAACATTTGTTATGATCCGGAATTGAAAGAGGAGCTCGCAGGTGCGTTTCCTTATAAATCATGGCTCGAAAAGAATCGCTTGTTTCTTGATAAGATATCATCGGGGCGTAGCGTGAAGTATACCGTAGCAGATTATGAAAAGTTGCTACACACCTACGGATACTTTAAGGAGGATATCCAACGTTCGATTATCCCAATGGCTGCCGAAGGTAAGGAGCCGATTTCTTCGATGGGGAATGATGCGCCGGTGGCTGTGTTGTCTCACAAACCACAACGTTTGTTCAACTACTTCCGCCAGTTGTTTGCGCAGGTTACGAATCCGCCTATCGACCCGATTCGTGAAGAATTGGTGATGTCGCTTAGCAGTTATATCGGTTCAATCCACACAAATATGCTCGAACCGATGCCTGAGCACTGTAAAATGATTAAGCTTAATTCGCCAATCATTACCAATGTAGAATTTGACCTGATGGTCAATCTAAAATACAAAGGCTTTAGCTGTCGTACATTGCCAATGGTATTTAAATACGACGAACAAAGCAATAGCCTACAGGATGCCCTTGACGCTCTTTGTACCGATGCCGAAGCTGCCGTAGACGAAGGTGTAAACTTTATCGTGCTTAGCGATAGGGGAATTGATGCAGCTCATGCGCCTATACCGTCGTTGCTTGCTGTTGCTGCCGTGCATCATCACCTTATCTCTACACGTAAACGCGTGCAAACTGCTATTGTGGTAGAAACTGCCGAACCGAGAGAGGTAATGCATTTTGCATTGCTTGCAGGATTTGGCGCGAACGCAATCAATCCTTATTTGGCTTTTGCCGTGATTGACAATGTGGTGAAGAACCGCGAGATTCAACTCGACTATGCAACTGCCGAAAAGAACTACATCAAATCGGTAAATAAGGGCTTGCTCAAAGTGTTCTCGAAAATGGGCATCTCTACGCTGCGTAGTTATTGCGGAGCTCAGATCTTCGAGGCTGTGGGTATTGGCAGCAGTGTGCTCGACAAATACTTTAAGGGGATTGCTTCGAAAATCGAAGGGGTAGAGATTCTTGATATTGCGCATGAAGCTTGTATTCCACATTATGAGGCGTTTGCGCAAGGAGAGTCTAATTCTGCTGATACGTTCCAAGGTGTATTTGCTTGGCGCAAAGATGGGGAGTTTCACGCTTGGAATCCTGAGACGATCTCAACACTTCAATTGGCTACTCGCTTGGGTAGTTATAAGAAGTTTAAAGAGTATACTGCTTCGGTAGATCTTAAAACAGAAAAATCATTTATCAGAGACTTTCTTACGTTTGAAAGCAACCCGATATCGGTAGATGAGGTTGAGAGCGTGGAGTCGATTACAAAACGCTTCTGTACAGGAGCTATGTCGTACGGATCGATCAGTCGTGAAGCGCATGAAGCGATGGCCATTGCGATGAATGCCATCGGCGGTAAAAGTAATACCGGTGAAGGCGGAGAGGATCCTGAACGTTTCCATGCTAAGGAAGATGGGTCGAGTGCTCGCTCTGCAATCAAGCAGGTGGCATCGGGTCGTTTTGGTGTAACGACAGAGTATTTGGTAAATGCAGATGAAATACAAATCAAAGTAGCACAAGGTGCTAAACCGGGAGAGGGTGGTCAGCTGCCGGGTTATAAAGTGGATAAGATTATTGCAAAAACACGCCACTCTATACCGGGTATCTCGCTGATCTCGCCTCCTCCTCACCATGATATTTATTCGATCGAAGACTTAGCTCAGCTGATCTACGATCTTAAAAACGTGAATCCTCGTGCTCGTATCAGCGTAAAGCTGGTGTCGGAATCGGGAGTGGGTACGATTGCTGCGGGTGTGGCTAAGGCCAAAGCCGACATGATCTTGATTAGTGGTTGTGAGGGTGGAACCGGAGCGAGTCCGTCGAGCTCGATCAAACATGCGGGATTGCCGCTAGAGATCGGACTAGCCGAGACGCAACAAACGCTCGTTCTAAACAACCTACGCGGAGTGGTTCGTTTGCAAGCCGATGGCCAACTTAAGACCGGGCGTGATATCATTGTCGCTGCTTTGTTGGGTGCTGAAGAATATGGCTTCTCAACCAGTGCATTGATTGTGTTAGGATGTGTGATGATGCGTAAGTGTCACCTCAATACGTGTCCGGTTGGTGTAGCAACGCAAGACGAAGAACTGCGTCGTCGCTTTGTAGGTCGTTCAGAATACTTGATCAACTTCTTCCGCTATCTAGCTCAAGAGGTAAGAGAGTATCTTGCTGAGATGGGCTTTAGAAGTCTGGACGAGATTGTAGGTCGCAGTGAATTGCTTTGCGTGAAAGATGAGAAGCGCGAAGGAAAACAAGCGAAACTGGATTTCTCTCGTATGATTTATCGTCCGGATGTACCGGCAGATTATGCAATACGAAATGTAAAAGCACAGCACCATGCGATTGATGAGGTACGTGATAGGGAGTTGATCGCGCTATCAGCTTCGGTAGTTGCCGGAGAGGTGGATAAGGTTGAGATCTCTCGTGAGATTTGCAATACCGATCGTTCGGTAGGGGCGATGCTTTCGGGTGTAATTGCTTCGAAATATGGAAACGACGGATTGGCTGAAGATTCGATTGTTTGTCGTTTCAACGGTTCGGCCGGACAGAGCTTCGGTGCTTTCCTTTCGAAAGGGGTTACCTTCTGTCTCGAAGGTGATGCAAATGACTACCTGGGTAAAGGTCTTGCCGGTGGAAAGATTACGGTAGTGCCTTCACATCAATCTACATTTGCTGCCGAAAAGAATATCATAGCCGGCAATACGTTGCTATATGGTGCTACATCGGGACGTGTCTTTATCTCGGGACAGGCCGGTGAACGTTTCTGTGTGCGTAATAGTGGTGCGATTGCTGTAGTAGAAGGTGCAGGTGATCACTGTTGCGAGTATATGACCGGAGGAAAGGTTGTAGTACTTGGTCGTACTGGGCGTAACTTTGCAGCCGGTATGAGTGGTGGTGTTGCGTATGTTTATAATCCGGACGGAGACTTTGACTACTTCTGTAATATGGAGATGGTAGAGCTTTCGTTGATAGAGGATTATAGCGACAACCGCGAACTGAAATCGCTTGTAGAGAAGCATTATTATGCTACAAACAGTAAACTGGCTAATCGCTTGTTGCAAAATTGGCACGAGGAGGTGCAATACTTTATCAAAGTAACTCCAATCGAGTACAAGAAAGTAATCGAAGAGGAGAAGATTGCAGCGATCAGTAAGAAGATTGCACAAGTGGAGTATGACTATTAACTTTTAGCAGTATCGTGTATCATGGGAAATCCGAAAGCATTTTTATCAATAAATAGAAAAGAAGCCGGTTACAGACCGGTTCATGAGCGTGTTGCCGACTTTGGTGAAGTAGAGCAAACGCTAAATAGCGAAGATCGTAAGTTGCAGGCATCGCGTTGTATGGATTGTGGTGTACCTTTTTGTCACTGGGCTTGTCCGCTGGGGAATCGTATTCCCGAATGGCAAGATCACCTACACAAGGGTGAATGGATCAAGGCCATGCAAATCTTAACTTCAACGAACGATTTTCCGGAGTTTACAGGACGTATTTGTCCGGCATTGTGTGAGAAGAGTTGTGTGCTTTCATTGCAGCAATCGCCACTGACATGCCGCGAAAATGAAGTCGCAATTATCGAGAAGGCCTTTCTCGAAGGATATATCAAGCCGACACCTCCTGCTACAAGAACAGGTAAGAAGGTTGCTGTAGTGGGTTCGGGTCCTGCCGGGCTTACAGTGGCTAATCGCTTGAATAAGTTAGGGCATGAGGTTACGGTGTATGAAAAGAATGCCAAATCGGGAGGTTTACTTCGTTATGGTATTCCGGACTTCAAATTGAATAAGTCGGTTATCGACAGACGTATTCGCTTGATGGAGGCCGAAGGTGTACAGTTTTGTAACAATCAGGCTGTGGGGCATAGCTTGGCTGTCGATAAGTTACAGAAGGAGTATGATGCTGTTTGTTTGGCTATCGGTTCAGAGCATCCGCGTGATTTGCAGGTGTCGGGTCGTGAACTTACCGGTATCTATCCGGCAATGACTTACTTGGCTGAGCAGAATAGACTTTGTTCGGGCGAATTAGCAGCTGGAGAACAATCAATTTCGGCTAAGGATAAACACGTGCTGGTAATTGGTGGTGGTGATACAGGCTCCGACTGTGTCGGTACAGCGATCCGTCAGGGTGCCGCATCTGTAATGCAGATTGAAATCATGCCTAAACCTCCTGTGGGTGTAAACGATGCTACGCCATGGCCTCAATATCCGAATGTATTGAAGACGAGCTCTTCTCATGCCGAAGGATGTGAGCGTATGTGGAGTAAGAATACGGTGAAGTTTGAAGGAGATGCTAAAGGAAATGTTACATCTGCAACATTGCAAACCGTGTCTTGGAGCAAAGCAGCTGACGGTCGCATGCAGATGGTTGCTGTTGCAGATTCTGAAGAAGTTGTAAAAGCAGATCTGGTGCTTTTAGCACTTGGTTTTGTACATCCGGTAAAAGAAGGGGTAATTGAGTCTCTAAGTCTTACAACAGATGGAAGAGGTAACATTGCTACAGATGAGAACTTGATGACTTCTACCGAAGGCATATTTGCTGCTGGTGATGCAGCTACCGGTCAATCGCTGGTTGTGAAAGCAATAGAGCGTGGTCGCACAGTAGCTCAAGCTATTGATGCTTATCTAAAATCAAAAAAATAACGAATCGATAAAATAGCTGAGGTGGGCAACCTTACCGTTCTTAATGCCATAATTCATCTACGGAGGGTTGCCGACAAGGCTTGATTAAGTATACTAATTAAAAAAATATCTTACGAATATTTCTAGAATTCGTAAGATATCTCTGTAAAATAGCAAAACCGTCGCGGATCACTCCGAGGCGGTTTTTTCGTTGTTGCTTGTGTGTGTATAAATAAGAGGTAAAAAAATTAGTATCTTTCTTCAACAACATCCCAATTGATGATGTCCCAAAGGGCATTCACATGATCAGGACGTCTGTTTTGATAGTCAAGATAATAAGCATGCTCCCACACGTCAAAAGTAAGAATTGGAGTTAACCCTTTTGTTAGAGGATTACCGGCATTACTTTCTTTAATGATGGATAGTTTGCCATCTTTGTCTTTCACCAGCCATGCCCAGCCTGAACCAAATAGTCCGGTAGAAGCTGTGTTGAATTCTTTCTTAAAGTTGTCGAATGAGCCCCATGTATCATTAATTGCTTCGGCTAGTTTACCTTTGGGTGCTCCTCCGCCGTTTGGTTTAAATGAGTTGAAGTAAAAAGTGTGATTCCAAACCTGAGCGGCATTATTAAAAACAGGGCCGTCAGATTCTTTTATAATTGTAACCAAATCCGCATTTTCAAACTTTGTGCCTTGAATAAGATTATTCAAATTATTTACATAAGCTTGATGGTGTTTGCCATAGTGAAAATTGATAGTTTCTTCACTGATTACAGGTTCCAATGCATTATTGGCATACGGTAATTTTGGTAATTCAAATTTCATGACAGTATCTTTTTGTATGTAATTATTTGGCGACGATACTAAAAGCATCGTACTTAGCAGAAATGTGAACATAATAGTAACATTTTGCAGTTCGTAATTATAACATTGAATCTTCAAAAAAGGTTTTCAAATATTTTCGAAACTTTATCCGGTTAAACTTTTCACTAGTTCTTTTGGTTGTATAGAGAATTAATAACTATATTTACATCCGACGAGAACATCTCTTGTTTTTGAAGATGTGAGTATTGTTGTCTTTTAAATTATAATAACATGAATCAGAAATTTTTCTTGGCTGCAATGTCAATCAGAAATCATGCAAACTCTATCAACAAACGTGTAGTAGGTCTTTTAGCTATGGACCAAACAGGTTATTTCTACAAAGTATTGTATGAAAACAACGAGTTTCAGTATTTCAAAATCAGTATGCAAAATGCAGAAATCGTTTATATCGCACCGATAAACGAAGAAATCTAATTTGTGAAAAGAAACTTTTTGTACAGGTAAGCTGGCGGGGTACCAACTCAGGTACTCCTAGTTACCTCGGCAAAAGGTTTTATCTTCATTTTTATTATGTATCTACTCTTTCACTTTTATCCAAAAGTGGCAGAGTTTTTTTTTGTCCGTCTCCTAACTGTTTTCGATTCTTTTTTTGCTTTGTTCCTAAATTAATATATATTATTGCGTTGATGAAGTTTGTTGATCAATTGTTTAGGTGTGTGAATAAATCATAGCTATAAAATAACAGAAGTGTGCAAGCGTTCATTGGCTTGCTACTTATAAATTCTAGTATTGTTTAAGAAAAAATAAGGCGGGAAAATAAGACAGAAATATCAAAACTTTCAGAGATCATGCAGTGTTCTTCAATTAAATGTTTAGAATTTTAAAGATTGATTGTATGAAAGCTAGAACTGTAGTATTGGCAGCCCTATTTGCAGGGCTTGTATTGCCTGCATTTTCGGTAACAAAAGAAAAGCAGACACCTAAAAAACGTGATGTTACACGATTGAGTGAGGATTATTACATTCCGGGACGTTTTAAAGATAAAGTAATCCTCGTAACCGGCGGAGCTCGCGGTATTGGAAAGTCAACAGCAATTAGAGCTGTCAAAGAGGGTGCGAATGTAATTATTATGGATTGGCTTGATAAGGTTGGACAACAAACAACTGACTCTATTAATAAAGCATGTGGCCCAATTGGTGGAGGAGAAGCTGTTTTTGTATTTGGTAATATCGCAAATGACAATGATTGTGATAAAATGATTGCTACAGCTGTAGATAAGTTTGGTAAGATAGATTACGCTGTGCTAAATGCCGGAGTAATGGATGGAACCTACTCAGGGACTCCATTTGATTACAATAGCAGTGAGCAACGGGCTCTAATGCCAGCACAAATAACAGATGCAACCAACGAGTATTGGACAAACGTTTTTAAAACAAATGCTGAAGGTACCTTTAAATCCATGCGATCTACACTTCGCCAGATGCTCGATCAAGGGAATGGAGGGTCTATCGTTGTAGTTTCTTCCATTGCCGGAATGACAGGTTTGGCCGGCAATCCGGCTTATGTAGCCAGTAAACACGCAGTGAATGGTTTGGTTCGCAATGCAGCGATAGACTATGCTCCATTTGGTATTCGTATCAATTCGGTGAATATGGCAGAAACATTAACACCGATGGTAGAGCGTGCACAAGACTTTGTGAAAGCACAGATGAAAGAAGGCCAAGGTTTTGGTATGGGAAGTATCAAGACTATGAGTCTCTTGAAATATTGCGATTCTGAACACCGTGGTTCTTATCCTTGGGAACAAGCCTCAAATATCCTATATCTTCTTTCAGACGAAGCTTCAGCTCTTACCGGTACCATTATGGCAACAGATGGCGGTTGGACTGATTTTTAATACTTCATTCACATGAAACGTCTTATTACAGGGTGCTTATTGTTTTTAATAAGCACTCTTGCTATTGCGCAAACGACAAATCCACTGTCGATGTATGAAGGATACTCGATCAGTTCTGTTGAGTTTAAGATTTTAAATCCAACGGCTGATACAGCTGAGATGCATCGGTATGAACGAGAAATTGCCGAAAAATTTGCCATATCTCCGGCCACACAGTTCGGCGCTGTTTTTGCCTCATACTATACCTCTCGATTAAATCTTTTGCCATTTGTTTCGAAAGCAACACTACGTGTAACGCCAACAACCGAAAACCAAGTAGCAATCACAGTAGATATTCTTTTGTCATCGGCATTGTATACAGATAAACAGGAAAACGTTCTAAAGAACAGATCCTTACTGCCTGTTCTCTACAATTCGGAACGAGCTTATTTGACAACAAGAAGCTCAGCTTCGGAGATGGTATATGTTAATGACAACACATGGTTTGCACGTCCCGATGCAATGACAAATGGGAATCCGCTAGCCACACATCCAGCCGGAAAGGGATGGTCTTCTTGGATTGAAGGTTTTGCGAGTGTAGGGATGTACGGTGTAGTGAAAGTAATACCTTCGATCAATCTGCATGTATATGGTGGAGCAAGTTATTTGGTTTCCTTTTCTGCCGGTAATGAAATATTTACAAACAAAGGTCGGATATACGGAGGGGTAGAAGATGCATACGTTGGATTTGTAGGAGGCAGGCATACTGCTGCGGGAAATGTGTACAAATACAACTTTACCTATGGTCGTAAGTCTTTTACACTGGCAGATGGTTGGCTTATTACCAACACTTCAATGAATGGAGACTATAGAGGTGCCTTGCAACTTAACCCGCGATGGGCTGCCGATGAATTGATTACGGCAAGTGGTCAGTGGAATCGATTGATACTTCAGGCATTTTCGATAAAACCAGATGAGTTAAAGCTTCTAAATTCTAAAACAACGGTGCGAGGAGCCAATCTTGAGATTAATAATGGAAAGTATGGCGTTATTGGTCTGACATACCTCACAGTTCCCCGGTCCGACTTTAAATACTATCTTCCCGATGGAACAGTCTATTCGCGAAAAGGTCTTGAGGTATATAATGTTCGTTATTTTCGCACAACAGGTAGAGACGGCGGATTATTGTTGAAAGGTGAGTTTGGCTATCAGCGCAACCGCAACTTTGATATGAAGGCGATAGCATATTATGGAGAGTTGGGATGGAACTTCAATAAAGTAAAAGGAAGCCCTACGATCAGTTATCGTTATGCACACTTCCCGGGAGATGATCCCGACTCGAAGTCGTATAATCGATGGGATGCGCTCTATACCGGAGGAAATGGCGAACAATGGGTGCAAGGATCGATTATGTATAAGTTGGTGCAGAATAGTAACGAAAACACACACCGTATTCAGGCTGTATATAATCCCGGAAGAAAATGGCAGATGGTAGGTCAGTTCTGGTTGTTTTATGCCGATAAGTTCAATAATATCGGAGGTAATCCGGCACTGTCTACACTTAGCTCAAAATTCTATGGGACTGAATATAACTTTACGTTGAAGTATTTCCACTCTCAGCGTTGGTATTTCCATTTGAATACGGCTTATGCATTGCCGGGCTCTGCTATCGAAAAGAATGTAGCAGATACGAAAGACTGGTTTTCGTTTATGGCTTTTGCCCGAGTATCGTTTTAGTATAATTAGTTGAATACATCGAAACGTTTTCATTGAAAGCAGTAAATCGTTTTCATTGAAAACGTTTTTTAGTTTTCAATGAAGAACGAATCGTTTGATCGCCATCGGACGATTTGTTCTTTATTAGGTTTTTATACAAACCTCGTTAGCTTTTTTCGGAATCATAGTAAAGTCTTTCGGAAGATAAAGCCAGAAGAGAATTAGCATTATTGCTGAACAATCGGGAGGGGGAGTTGTTTTTCTAACAGATTACAGAAAATAACCAGTCGTCTTATCTTAAAAACTGGAAGTAAACTAGTAGGAAATCTCGATAAGTTCGTTATTTTTGTACTCAACAATTCTAATTAGTAATTTAATATTTGAAATGACGAAGAAAGTTGGAAATCTAATCCCAAACACATTCTTTATCACTAAAGGAAGTGGGGAGTCTGATCTTGAGAAGCATGCAGGATCATATCACATGGCGTTGTATGATGCAGGGATCTCAGACTTTAATATTATGACTTACTCGTCGGTTCTACCGGCAACTGCACACATCATCACCATGGATGAGATTGATCTTCCTCCATTTGGTTCAGAGATGAAAACAATTATGTCCGTGTCTCACGGGTATCAAGATGAGTTCGTGTCGGCAGGTGTTGTATACGCTTGGATGTACAAGGATGAGAACTTTGATGAGAAAGTAGGCGGATTGGTTTGTGAGGTAAGCGGTCGTTACCGTATCGAAGAGCTTGAGTCTCGTTTGATTCGTGTAATCAACGATTTGCACCAAAAAACATACAGCCAGTATTATTTGGGAGAACTTAACTTCATTACGGAAGGTATCACAATCGAAAAGAGATACGGAACAGCACTTGCTGCTCTTTGTTTCGTAGATTTCTTGCTTCCAGACGCTGAGTAATTCTGAAAGAGACAAACGATAGTTAAGCTGTCTGTCTTTACCGTAGTAGGTAAAGCAGGCAGCTTTTTTTATGTAGATATAGAAGAAAAATACTTTGATTGTACTCATTTCAAAGTTAACTTTGTTGTCTAATGTAAAAACAAGGAACAATGAAATATATAGGGGCTCATGTGAGTGCTTCGGGAGGTGTAGAAAACGCTCCACTGAATGCTGCTGCGATAGGAGCAAAGGCTTTTGCACTGTTTACGAAGAATCAGAAACAATGGAAAGCAGCTCCGCTTACCCAAAAGAGCATCAAAGCTTTTAAAGACAACTGTGAGAAGTTTCAGTTTTCACCGGCTCAGATTCTTCCGCACGATAGCTATCTGATCAACCTAGGGCATCCCGAAGAGGAGGGATTGACCAAGTCGCGTGATGCTTTCCTTGATGAGATGCAACGCTGCGAACAGCTAGGGCTTGATCGTCTTAATTTTCATCCGGGTAGTCACTTGAAGAAAATGACTGAAGAGGAGTGTTTGGCTCGTATCGCCGAGTCAATTAATTTAACGCTGGATAAAACGAACGGTGTGATGGCTGTAATTGAGAACACGGCCGGACAAGGCTCTAATCTTGGTTACAAATTCGAACAGTTGGCCTATATTATCGACCGTGTCGAAGATAAGTCGCGCGTGGGAGTTTGCCTCGATACGGCACACACCTTGGCTTCGGGCTACGACCTTACTACGCGTATGGCTATCGACGAAACATTCCGCGAGTTTGAGGAAATTGTAGGTTTTCAGTATCTCAAAGGGATGCATATCAACGATTCGAAGAAAGAACTGGCCACCCGTGTAGACCGTCACGACAGTTTAGGAAAAGGTTTTATGGGAATGGAGGTTTTTGACTTTATCATGAACGATGATCGTTTTGATAACATACCACTTATTCTCGAAACCCCAGACGAATCGTTGTGGGCTGAAGAAATTCAGTTGCTATATTCATTACAACGAAATAAATAATATAGAATAGCTGCCCGAAATGATGTTGCAAATCATCGCTTCGGGCAGTCGCTATTGAAGCGAATAGATAACGATGAACCCAAGACTTTTTTATTTCAATTCGGACAATGACTTGGCCGTAGCCAATAAAAGTCCGTATTATATGCCTCCGGCTCGTATTGTGAAAATGAAGCGAGACTTGGCTGTACTGCCGGTTTACTTTGCTCGGGAAAACGATCTCGTTGCCGTAGAAGCTTTGCCCAATGATCAGTTTATTGCTTCTTTATCAGAAGTGCTCGACTATCAGGTTGATTATCGGACTTTGGCTGATATCGAGTCAACAGAGCTTCCTAAACTTACGTTTCTGCATCCTTGGGGGTGGAGTCCGTCTTCACACTTGGCTTTGGCACCACTCAAATCGTATTGCGATGAGATGTTTCAGTCTCACCCCGTAGCGCAATGGAGCGATGCGCACTATGAAATATACGGCAAAGGTGTTGTGGTAGATGTATTGCCTCGTATTTTGGAACGATTAGCTTCTTATCAAATTAATTTTATTCCGAAACGTTGTTCGTCGATCGAAGAGATTGAGCAAGAAGCAGCCCTGCGTAGTGTGGTAGTGAAAGCTCCTTGGTCGGGAGCAGGTAAGGGGGTGCGTTTTATGCACCGCGAACTAACACGATTCGAACGTGAATGGAGTAAGGGAGTGCTCAAGCAACAGGATTTTGTTACCGTGGCTACGCTCGTGGAAAAGGTACACGACTTTGCCATGCAGTTTTATATACATCCCGATGGAGCGATCGAGTATCAGGGGATCTCTCTTTTCTTTACCAACGAGCACGGTGCTTATATAGGTAACCATGTGATGAGTCAGCCCGAATTATACACAGCTCTAAAGAGTTATTTAGATGATACAATTCTTTCCGAAGCTTTTGACCAAGAGTTTGCAACCATTCGTGATACCTATTTGTCGATTCTGCCCGAGTTGATAGGTCGTAACTATTGCGGTTACTTCGGTATTGATATGATGCTGATCCGAGATAGCGACAAAAGTATCCGCATTCATCCGATGGTAGAGATCAATTTGCGCTGCAACATGGGAATCTTAAGTAGTGAAATTTACAATCGTATTGTGCATCCGACCGCCAAAGGGCGAATGATTATCGACCATGCACCATCGGCCCCGGCATTGCATGCAAAGCTGAATGAACTGAAGCTAGAACACCCTGCTGTAATTGCCGAAGGGAAGGTGCAGTCGGGCTTCTTCGCGCTTACCCCGGTTTGTGACGATTCGCTTTATTGTGCGTATCTGATCTTAGATAATATAGGTGCATTACAAGAACTATAGAAGTATTGACATAATAATCGGTATTTTCTTATGACGAATAGTGGTTATTGCGTTTTTATGGTTTGTTTTGTTATATTTGTTTATTCATTGAAACAAAATACCGAATAAAACACTTTACGTGAATATATAATACAGAGTAACACATGAAGTCTGACAGCTTAGTAATTATACCGACTTACAACGAAATCGAGAACATCGATAATATTATTCATACAGTGAAAAAGCTTCCGAAGGCTTTTGATGTACTCATTATAGATGATGGTTCGCCCGATGGAACGGCCAATGCTGTGAAGATGCTTCAGGATACCTATCCCGATACATTGTTTATTGTAGAAAGAGCCGGCAAACAAGGATTGGGTACTGCTTATATATGTGGGTTCGAATGGGCTTTGAAACATGGTTATGACTATGTTTTTGAGATGGATGCCGACTTTTCGCACAATCCGGCAGATTTGCTAAAGCTATATAATGCATGTGCGAACGAAGGAAACGATGTTGCCATTGGTTCTCGTTATAGCAATGGCGTGAACGTTGTTAACTGGCCACTTTCGCGTGTGTTGATGTCGTATTTTGCTTCTGTATATGTACGATTTGTTACCGGTATGAAAATAGCCGATACAACTGCCGGCTTTAAGTGCTATCGACGTAAAGTGTTGGAAACAATTGATCTCAATAAAATCCATTTCAAAGGATATGCTTTCCAAATCGAAATGAAGTATGCTGCATATAAATGTGGCTTTAAACTGACCGAAGTGCCGATCATTTTTATCAATAGAATATTGGGCGTATCAAAAATGAATTCGTCGATATTCGGTGAAGCACTTTTCGGTGTTCTTAAACTTCGCTTGTGGGCCCTTTGCGGAAAATTTCCTCACAAGAGAAGTTCCTCAAACTAACGATACAACATCGCAACGTATATTAAATCGCATACAAATCAGTGCAAATAATGAAGAGTTTACTTATTAAAGACGCAACAATGGTCAATGAGGGGAAAAAACAAACAGCCTCTGTATTGATCAAAGGGAATCGAATTGAACGTGTTTATACCGGAGAAGTTCCGGCAGAAGCATTGACAGCCGATCAAGTGATTGACGCAACCGGATTGTTGCTTCTTCCCGGTGTTATCGATGATCAGGTGCATTTTCGTGAGCCGGGTCTTACACATAAAGGAGAGATCTTTACCGAAAGCCGTGCGGCTGTAGCGGGAGGGGTGACTTCGTTTATGGATATGCCAAATACCAAACCTCAGACTACAACTATCGAAAATCTCGATGCGAAGTTTAACAGAGCGGCAGAGGTTTCCTTGGCAAACTATTCGTTTTTCTTCGGTGCTACAAACGATAACATGGATGAGATCAAACGCCTTGACAAAACGCGTGTGCCGGGATTAAAACTATTCATGGGATCTTCTACCGGAAATATGTTGGTAGATAACGAAGAGACGCTGGGGCGTATCTTTAGCGAGTCGGGATTGATTATAGCCGTACATGCTGAAGAGGAATCTGTGATCAAACGTAATATTGAAACATTCACTTCGCAATATGGCGAAGATCTTGATATTTCTTTCCACTCGAAGATTAGAAGTGAGGAAGCTTGCTATAAGTCATCTTCAAAAGCGGCAGCTTTGGCAAAGAAATATGGTGGCAGATTACACATCTTGCATCTTTCTACAGCGAAAGAGCTGGAGTTGCTGTCGAATGGTCCACTTGAAGAAAAACAAATTACAGGTGAAGTTTGCGTACACCACTTGTGGTTTACCGATGCCGACTATGCTACATATGGTAACCGTATCAAATGGAATCCGTCTATCAAAACAGAGACAGACAGAGATGCATTGATTGAAGCGGTAAATAATGGAACCATCGATATCGTTGCTACCGACCATGCTCCACACCTTTTGTCAGAAAAAGAAGGAAGCTGTTTGAAGGCTGCATCGGGAGGTCCTTTGGTACAGCACTCATTGGTGACTATGCTTGAATTGGCTCGTCAAGGCAAGTTTACCGTAGAAAAGGTTGTTGAGGTGATGGCGCATCGTCCGGCTCAATTATTCCATATCGAAGAGAGAGGTTTTATCAGAGAAGGATACTATGCCGATCTTGTGCTTGTAGCTCCGGAATCGGAGTGGACGGTAGCTCCTGAGAATATTCTTTACAAGTGTGGGTGGTCTCCTTTCGAAGGATTTACATTCCACAATAAAGTGCATACTACGTTGATCAACGGAGAGATTGCATACAGCAATGGAGAGGTTAATGATTCAGTGCGCGGAATGGAAGTGAAGTACAATCACTAATTGATCTACGCAGATCATTATTTAGATAAATAAAAGTAGTTAACAGTCGTTTTCAATAAAAAGAAAATTGATTTGTTAGCTACTTTTTGTTTTATAGTATTTGTAACGGTCTACCACTTCCCGTACGTATTTGTATGTTTCCGTACCACGTAGATAGCCGTATTTACATACTGGATCGTTGTAGTATTTCGGATCGCTTTTGAGTTTGATAAACTCTTCCACATTACCATCCCATACATTGGGATTCTTACCATACTTTTCGGCCAGTCGCTGCGCATCATAAACGTGTCCAATTCCCGCATTGTAGGCCGCCAGAGTAAATTTTATTACTTCTTCAGGATCTGTTATCTCCGAAAAACCATTTCTAAATCGTTTCAGGATTTCTACACCTCCTTTAATGGATGTTTCAGGATTTAAGACATCTTGCCTCGACATGCCAATGCCTTTAGCTGTGCGAGGCATGATGCCCATAATTCCTTCTGCTCCGGCCCAAGATGCTGCTTGGGGTTTGAAGCGAGATTCTTGATACCCGATAGAAGCGATAAGTTGCCATTCCCAACCCAAGTTTGACGCATACTTTTTAAAGTATTTATCAAAAGGCGAAATCATTCCGTTGAGAATCGGTAGTACCTCATAATCGTCGGGTAACTTGCTCAGCTCAAAATATCGTTTTACAATCGCCTTGTAGCGAGTTGTGTTTTTGTTTTTCTCAAACCAGCTATTGATCGAATCGGCCAATACGGGAGAATTCTTCGATACTGCCCACGAAGAGCGTTGAGGAAAGCTTACCTTGAGGTCTACATCGATATTCTTGTAGTAGGTTTTGTTGAGTTTGGCAATCATGTCGTCACTAACCGTGTATTTGATTTGTCCCAACGACACCATCTCGATCAGATCTTCAGTGGTGATTGTATCCTTCTCAATGTCTTTGATTATGATGCCACCTCCCAATTCACTGTTTAAGTTTTTGAGTCGCTCGTGGTGTTTGGTGTCGTGTTTTACGTACACCTCTTTGCCAATTAGTTCAGTTACGTCTTTAAGTAGCGTATCTTTCTTTTCGTTACGCTGTACCAATACCTGGCTGGTTACAATCTCCCTGCCGCAATAAATGAGTTTGTTTTTGAGCTGGTTGGTTACCGGGATGTTGTACATGATAACATCACCTTCGCCATTCAATAACATTTCTGTCAGTTTATTGGGGTTTTCGGCTACTTTAATATTGAGTTTGAGTCCATGGCTATCTGCAAAATCTTGCATCATTTCATACTCATAACCCATGGGCTGCATTTTGTACTGAAAGTACGAAACGGAGCTATAAAGTGTAATGGCAGTGATTTCACCTTGTGCCTGTATCTGGTCAAAATCTGAAAAAGAGGTTTCTTCCTCTTGTTCTTGATTGTTTTGCTCGGTCTGCTTGTTTTGGCAAGCAGCAAGCGAACAGATCAAGGATAGAAAAAGAAAACCTCTTTGTATTGCTTTGTTTAATGTCATTTGCAATGTTCTAAGTCAACTTAACGTCGCTCCAGCAACACAACATTTTCTACGTGATGTGTGTGTGGGAACATATCAACAGGACGTACTTTCTTTACTTTATACGCCTCATCAAGAAGAGCTAAGTCGCGTGCTTGTGTAGCCGGATTGCAGCTTACATACACGATACGTTTCGGTTCTGCAAATAAGATCGTTTTGATTACATCATCGTGCATACCTGCGCGAGGTGGGTCGGTGATGATTACATCCGGACGGCCATATTGGTTGATAAAGTCTTGTGTAAGGATATCTTTCATATCTCCGGCAAAGAACAAGGTGTTCTCAATGTTGTTGATTTGAGAGTTAACCTTAGCATCTTCAATTGCATCTGGAACGTATTCGATACCGATAACACGTTTGGCTTGGTGCGCTACGAAGTTTGCAATAGTACCTGTACCGGTGTAAAGGTCATAAACCAATTCTTCGCCGGTAAGTCCTGCAAACTCACGTGTGATTTTATATAGGTTGTAAGCTTGTTTGCTATTTGTTTGATAGAAAGACTTAGGTCCTACCTTGAAGTTCAAACCTTCCATCTCTTCGATGATATGATCTTTACCTTTAAATACAATTACGTCTTGGTCAGAAATTGTATCGTTACATTTCTGATTAATTACGTACATCAAAGATGTAATTTCAGGGAATGTATCGGCCAAATGCTGTAGTACGGCTTCACGCTTTTCTACATCTTCGTGGTAGAATACAACAATAAGCATCACTTCGCCGGTAGAAGCTGTACGGATGATGATATTTCTCATAAATCCTTCTTGTGCACGCAAGTCGAAGAATGAATAGTTGTGATCAAGCGCAAACTTACGGATTTCAAGACGAATGCGGTTAGACAAGTCAGACTGCAACCAACATTTGTTGATGTCTAGAACTTTGTCGAAACAACCCGGTATGTGAAAGCCAAGTGCATTCATGCAATCAAACTCGATGCCCGAATTCATGTCTGCTTCGGTTAGCCATTTTTTGTTTGAGAACGTAAACTCCAACTTGTTACGGTAGAATTCTGTTTGCTCAGATCCTAAGATTGGCAATACTTCTTCCATTTCGATCTTACCTATACGAGTAAGATTGTCCATAACTTGTTTTTGTTTGTATTTCAATTGGTCGGCATAGTGAATGTGTTGCCATTTGCAACCACCACAAATACCAAAGTGCTCGCAAAAAGGAACGGCTCTGTTTGCCGCATATTCATGAAATTTCACCACTTTGCCCTCTGCGTAGTTTTTCTTTCTGCGTGATAGCTTCAAGTCTACTACGTCGCCCGGAGCCACAAAGGGAACAAAAATAACCATGTCGTCAATCTTAGCGATAGCCTTACCTTCGGCTGCAACATCTGTAATTGTAATGTTCTCCACTATAGGGAGTTGTTTCTTCTTTCGTGCCAATTTGTTATATGCTATATATGTTCGAAAATCAAATCAATTGAGGCTTTCAATCTGTCTCTAAAAAAGTTCAGATGGGAAAACACCTTCTTCTTCAAGATGCAAAGTTATTCAAATCCTTTTCCAATCCATGTTATATGTTGCTAAACATGAAATTTGTTTGCCTTTTTTTGCACACGTTTAAACAATTTATCTATCTTCGTTCTTATAGAAAAAACCGTATACCACGCGTAAATAAAGCGATTGACCGTTATATATCAACTGTGAGAATCACAAAAGTGCTGGTATATTGAATGTTGAAAAAACTTTAAATCATTATGGAGAAAAAAAGAGTTTATTTGTTCGGAAACGGACAGGCCGAGGGTAGTGCCGGTATGAAGAATTTGTTGGGCGGCAAAGGCGCTAATCTAGCAGAAATGAACTTAATAGGAGTTCCGGTTCCCCCCGGATTCACAATCACAACCGATGTATGTACTGAGTATAATAAATTGGGACGTGAAGAGGTTATTAAACTGCTGCAGACCGATGTTGAAAACGCGATTATGCATGTTGAATCTCTAATGAATTGTAAGTTTGGGGATAAAGATAATCCGTTGTTAGTTTCAGTGCGCTCGGGCGCTCGAGTGTCAATGCCGGGAATGATGGATACAGTGCTTAACTTAGGGCTCAATGATGAAGCTGTAGAAGGTATTGCACGTAAGTCGGGGAATGAGCGTTTTGCTTGGGATTCGTATCGTCGTTTTGTGCAAATGTATGGTGATGTTGTTTTGGGAATGAAACCACAATCGAAACAAGATATCGATCCATTTGAAGAGATTCTCGAAGACGTGAAAAAGAGTAAAGGAGTCACTCTTGATACCGATCTTACTGTAGCCGATCTGAAAATCCTTGTAAAACGTTTCAAGACAGCAGTAAAATATCGTACAGGAAAAGATTTTCCCGATTGTCCGTGGCAGCAACTATGGGGTGCTGTATGTGCCGTCTGTGATAGTTGGATGAACGAGCGAGCAATAACTTACCGTCATATGTATCAGATACCTGAAGAGTGGGGCACGGCTGTAAACGTACAAGCCATGGTGTTTGGAAACATGGGGAATACTTCGGCCACAGGAGTGGCATTTACCCGCGATGCAGCAACCGGTGAAGATGTCTTTAATGGCGAATATTTGATTAATGCGCAAGGTGAAGATGTGGTTGCAGGTATTCGTACTCCGCAACAAATCACGATTGAAGGATCGCGTAGATGGGCTCATTTGCAAGGAGTGCCGGAGCAGGTGAGAGTAGCTAAGTATCCTTCGCTAGAAGAAACAATGCCTGATGCAGCAGCAGAACTCTTTGCGGTGGAAACTAAATTAGAGAATTATTTTAAAGATATGCAAGACCTTGAGTTTACCATTCAAGAGGGTAAATTGTGGTTATTGCAAACACGCAACGGAAAGCGTACCGGAGCTGCGATGGTGAAAATAGCCATGGATATGCTTCGTGAAGGAATGATTGATGAAAAAACGGTACTTGAACGTATTGAGCCAAACAAACTAGATGAATTATTACACCCTGTATTTGATTCCTCTGCATTGAAGAAGGCTACGAAGGTAGCGAAGGGGCTTCCTGCATCGCCTGGCGCTGCTACGGGTCGCATTGTATTCTTTGCTGATGAAGCAGAAATGTGGGCAGAAGCTCGTCAGAAGGTTATCTTGGTGCGTATCGAAACATCTCCCGAAGACTTGAAAGGTATGAATGTTGCTCAGGGTATTCTTACTGCTCGTGGCGGTATGACCTCGCATGCTGCGGTTGTGGCACGCGGTATGGGTAAATGTTGTGTATCCGGCGCAGGCGAAATTCAAGTAGACTACAAAGCGAAGACTGTTGTGATGAGTGGTGTAACTTATAAGGAGGGCGATTGGATATCACTAAATGGCTCAACCGGGGATGTTTTGGATGGAGATATTAAGACGGTAGATCCGGAATTGAGTGGAGACTTTGCTGCGATAATGGAGTTGGCAGAAAAATACACAGTAATGTCTGTTCGTACGAATGCTGATACACCAAAAGATGCTGAGGTGGCTCGTAAGTTTGGAGCAAAAGGGATTGGCTTGTGTCGCACAGAGCACATGTTCTTCGAAGGCGAACGTATCAAAGCGATGCGCGAGATGATTCTTTCCAAAACACAAATTGGTCGCAAAGTTGCTTTGCAGAAACTACTTCCTATGCAACGATCCGACTTTGAAGGTATCTTCCGTGCAATGGATGGATTTGGCGTAACCATTCGTTTGCTTGACCCACCGTTGCATGAATTTGTTCCCCACCAATTGGCTACACAAAAAGAGCTTGCCGAAGAGATGGGACTTACCCTCGATGAAGTGAAGTTGGCATGTGATTCACTTGAAGAATTCAATCCGATGCTCGGACATCGCGGTTGTCGCTTGGGGAATACGTACTCTGAAATCACAGAGATGCAGGCGCGAGCCATTATTGAAGCTGCTCTGAATGTGAAAGCTGAAGGTATTGACGTGCATCCTGAAATTATGGTTCCGTTGGTGGGTATCGACGCCGAATTGCAAATGCAAACAAGCATTATCAAGCGTACGGCTGAGAAGGTGTTTGAAGAACGTGGTACTCGAATCGACTATAAAACTGGGACTATGATTGAAGTGCCTCGTGCTACGGTAACGGCCGACAAGATTGCTCAACATGCAGAATTCTTCTCATTTGGTACAAATGACCTTACACAAATGACCTTCGGTTTCTCTCGCGACGATGCCGGTAAGTTCCTTAAAGTTTATAAGGAGATTGGTATTATCAAAGTGGATCCGTTTGAAGTGCTAGATCAGGAAGGTGTTGGTGCTTTGATCAAAATAGCTGTCGCAAAAGGTCGCTCGATAAAACCAGAGCTTAAACTAGGTATCTGTGGTGAGCATGGAGGCGAACCTTCGTCGGTGAAGTTCTGTCACAATGTGGGTATGAACTATGTAAGCTGTTCTCCGTTCCGTGTACCTATTGCCCGAGTTGCTGCTGCACAAGCTGCTATTGAACAATCGAAATAATAAGATGATTAAAAACACACCGATCATGCATCATTGTATATGTATATTATGTATGAATGAGAGGGCAGAATAGAAGGAAGTCCGAAACCGTTTTATATAGTTGTATAAGACGTTTCGGGCTTTCTTATTTTATAAAAAACATGTATCTTTGCACGCAATAAAAGAATTTATATAACAATCATTTATGCAACAATTTAAATTATCTCCGGTACAACGTATTCTGGTAGGTACGCAGTTCTTGTTTGTAGCTTTTGGTGCCACGGTGTTGGTTCCGCTACTTGTAGGACTCGATCCTTCTACGGCGTTGTTTACCGCTGGTGTTGGCACACTTATCTTTCATTTAATCACGAAAGGAAAGGTGCCTATTTTTTTGGGAAGTAGTTTCGCGTTTATCGCGCCTATTATCAAAGCTACAGAAATCTACGGACTTGCAGGTACACTTTCGGGACTTGTTTCGGTAGGTGCAGTGTACATGCTTATGTCGGCTCTTATCAAATGGAGAGGGGTGGGCTTTATCCGCAAACTGTTTCCTCCTGTAGTAATTGGTCCGGTTATTATGCTTATCGGTCTATCATTGGCTTCTACAGGTGTAAGCATGGCTTCACAAAACTGGATGCTCGCTGGTGTTTCGCTTGCTACTGCGGTGTTGGTTTCGCTATGGGGTAAAGGTATTGTACGTCTTATTCCTATCTTTTGCGGGATCACTGTGGGATATGTTACAGCGTTGCTATTTACAGATATGGACCTTACTCCGATCAAGGATGCAGCATGGTTCTCTTTTCCTCAGTTTGTTGCTCCTCAGTTTTCATGGGAAGCTGTTTTGTTTATGATTCCGGTTGCCATTGCTCCGGTTATTGAGCATATTGGTGATGTATATACGGTAAATGCGGTAACGGGTAAAGATTTTATCAAAGATCCGGGCTTGCATCGTACGATGCTTGGTGATGGGGTTGCCTGTGTATTTGCCGGACTTATCGGGGGACCTCCCGTTACAACATACTCAGAGGTTACAGGTGCTATCTCGCTTACTAAAATTGCCGATCCTGTTGTGATTCGTATCGCTGCGGTAGTTGGTATTTTGTTCTCTGTATTTGGAAAGATCAGCGCATTGCTTAAAACAATTCCGGCTCCTGTATTAGGTGGTATCATGTTGTTACTGTTTGGTACAATTGCTTCGGTAGGTGTTGCCAACTTGATTCAGTCACGAGTAGATCTTGGTAAGACAAGAAACTTGATCATCACGTCGTTGATTCTTACATTTGGTATCGGTGGAGCTGTGCTTCAAATCGGAAACTTCTCATTGGCTGGTATCGGTTTATCTGCACTATTAGGTGTTGTGTTGAATTTGATCCTTCCGGAAGAAAAAATACAATCAAAATCAGAAGCTGAGGCGGAAGCTGAAGTAAATGATCATCCAGATTTGTAATATACACATTTGATAAGTTCGAAAATAGATAAATTAGGAAAAGAGACTTTGTCGTAAAGATAAAGTCTCTTTTTTTATGGTTCGACGTCTATACTCAAGCTATTTTTGTACTTTGGTATCCTCAATACAAAAAGCACTTATTTTTTGTATAACGATTGCTTTAAGAAAGAACAATTTTGCTCAAAACCGAAATCAATGATTACAGAAACCGAACAACAACGCTACAGCCGCCATTTGTTACTCGATGGCTTTGGCCTAGAAGGGCAGCAGAAGTTAGCACAATCTAAAGTTTTGATTGTAGGAGCCGGAGGCTTAGGGTCGCCAGTTGCATTGTATCTTGCTGCTGCCGGACTAGGAACGATTGGGCTTATCGATGGAGATGTTGTTGATATCTCAAATCTACAACGTCAGATTATCCATGATACACTGCATATCGGTGCACCGAAAGTAGATTCGGCAGCCGAAAAGATTATCGCACTAAATCCACATGTACATGTAAATACATACCATGAGCTGTTTACAGCCGACAACGGACCAGCATTGGTGTCCGAATATGATTTTGTTATTGAGTGTACAGATAATTATGTGGCAAAGTTTTTGGTTAATGATATCTGTGTTGCGGCTCAAAAACCTTTTTCTCATGGAAGCGTGCTACGACTCGAAGGACAAGCAATGACCTATGTGCCCGGAAGTGCATGTTACCGCTGTTTGTATCCGCAACCTCCTCTCGACGGTGTAGTGCCAACAGCAGCCCAAGCCGGAGTGATGGGACCGGTAGCCGGATTACTTGGAACCATTCAGGCAACCGAGGCTTTGAAATATCTAACCGGTATCGGTACACTACTAACCAATCGATTGTGTGTGGTAAATGCTTTGGGTATGAATTTTATCAATCTCAAGATTGCACGCAGAAGTGATTGTGGAACTTGCTCAGCTCATTGATTGTTATTCTATTAAAAGGTTTTATTATTATGAACAGATCTCAAGTATTATCACATATTACACAATGTGTAGAGGAGCTTACTACGCATACCGAACAACGCTATCCATATATACCGGAGCATAATTGCCCACTACCTTCTTCTTCTCAAATCGAAAAGATTATGAACTTGGTTAAAGCAACTCTCTTTCCTGGTTATTTTGGGGAAGATATCGAATTGCAAGATCGTACGGTATCGTACTATACGGGTGTATGGCTCGAAGAGGTGTATGATTTATTATCTGAGCAGATTTATTTTAGTTTATGCTTTGATCGATATGATGCGAAAGGTACGACTTCCGTGCCCGATGCCAATTGTCTTGAGTGTAGTAGAGATAAAGCAGGTGAGGTTGCTTTAAGGTTGATTCAGTCTTTGCCACGTATCAAGTATTTGATGTCTACTAGTGTGAAAGAAATTCTCGATGGAGATCCGGCAGTAGGTAAATACAGTGAAGTAATCTTTAGTTATCCGGCTATAAATGCTATATTATACTATAGGGTTGCCCATGAGCTGTTGTTGGCCCGAGTTCCGGTGTTGCCTCGTATGATTTCTGAGTTGGCACACTCACAAACAGGTATCGATATCCATCCCGGAGCTACAATTGGTGAGTATTTTAGTATCGATCACGGCACCGGTATTGTAATCGGAGCTACATGTATTATCGGCAATCATGTCAGACTTTACCAAGGAGTAACCTTGGGTGCAAAGAGTTTTACATTGGATGAGGCCGGTAATCCGGTTGATTTGCCGCGACATCCGATCTTGGAGGATAACGTTACTGTGTATTCAAATGCTACGATTTTAGGGCGCATCACTATTGGCCGTTATTCTGTTGTAGGGGGTAACGTATGGCTTACACATTCGGTGCCCGAAGATTCACGTATTCTTCAGTCGAGACGATAATTACAAATACAAAGAAGAAATATATAAAGAAAGCCGACTCGATAATGGTTCGAACGTCGGCTTTAAATAGGTATGTTTGAATATTGTTTTGTGTCATCACATAGATGGCAAGTTACATGACTCTCTTTTTTCATGTTACCAATAGGGATATGTATTTATTCATTTTCAATTCGCGGCAATCACTTTTAGTTAGACATCGCGTTACATATAACCTATCTCTATCCGTCGAGCAATTTTGGATGATCGACATTCAGATAGTTGAGAGTCTCTTCCGTTAGCTTGAAGAGTTCGCAGGGATCTTACGATCAACACCACGAGAGAACTTTGGTAGATAATTGACATCATCACCTGCCTTGTCTCTCTTCGACAAAGCTGAAAAACTGACATTGGAAATAACTATATTAAACACACAGATACATAATTATCGAAAGAAAAAAATTGTGATGTTCAATCTATCTACTCCAATTTGCTTTTCATGTCGTTAAATATGATATTTACTAAATTCATATATATAACCGGTGGGGATGAATAGTTGTTGCTATTAGAGTTCTCTTTTTTTGCGATAAAACGCAAGTTTCACTCATTTTATATTCCCTTTAGAAGTCCTGTTTTAAATAGGTTATTCTTTATAATACTTATGATTTATAGGCAGCAGTTACGGTCGCTTGTATGATTAGCATAAATATAGTATCTTTGCAGGTATATTTCATATTTAAATCAAAATGAATAAGTTATTAAAATCACTAATCCTTTGTTTTGTGGCGACTCTTGCTATTTATGCTCAGGCCGATGAGCGTCATGAAATGAGTAATTCACATGTTTCGATCAACGCAATCGACTTTCGCTCATCTCGTAATCTTGAAACAGTAAAAGATGGTAATCGCGATTTTATTTTTGGAAAAGGTAAGATCTATGATAATGCAAAAGATGGAGAACCAGGCAAATTGGTTCAGCCTTATGCTGAGTACGGAATCAAAAGTAAAATGGCAAGTGGTACTTTTAAGGTGACTATTACGTATAAAATTGACAAAGAAGAACGTAAAGAGAATAAAGGAGCAACACGTAAAGTGCGTTTAGCGCTTGATGAGCACTCACCGGCAGAGATTGAGCTCAAGGAGAGTGGTTCTGGTCATCTAAAAGCAGTGCAAGAATTTGAGATGAAGTTCCTGAGAGGGAAGAATCATGTTGTCAAGCTTTGGTTGCCATCTAGAGGCGTAATGGTTGATAAGATCGACATTCGTCGTAAGCTGATTAAATAATTAAAGAACTGATTAATCCATATTTTATTCTATTCTAAGTAGGGCGAAATGTTTTCAATGAAAACGCATTTCTGTTTTCGATGAAAACGAAAAACAGTTTTCGTCGAAGACGCAATATAGTTTTCAATGAAAACGAAAAGTACTTCCTGCAAGGGTGAAAAAGCTATAGAATAGATTAAGCATAACATAAAAAACCGAGTTGTACAACATTAATGTACGACTCGGTTTTTTTATGTCATTAGGTTACGAATAAAATCTTATGCTTTCGGATAAAGCGGGCTGTATAGCTGCGTTTTCTCGCGAACTACAAGTTTGCCGTCTTTTACGAAACCTTCACCACGTTCGCTCAAGTGTTCTACCATCTTGCCACGAAGCATTTCTAGCTGTTTTGCGTATTTTTTATCCTTCGAAAGTTCGCGTTCTTCGAGCGGATCTTTAGTGAGATCAAACAATTGCTCGTCGCCTGTATGCATAAACCAGATATATTTGAGTTTACCATTGGTAAGTGCACACCAATAGTTGTGGTTAGAATAGCAAGTTGCATGCTCAAGATCGAGCCATTCGCGCCATTCGTTTTCTTTTCCTTGCACAAGAGCCAACAAACTCTTTCCATCCATACGTTCCGGAACGATGCCTCCTGCTACATCGATAAAGGTAGGAAGGACGTCGCGTAGTTCGACCGGATTCTCAACTTTCGTACCTTTCTTCACAGATAGTTTTGTGCTTTCGGGCCATTTTACGATATACGGAACGGCTGTTGAGCCTTCGTATGCGTAGGTTTTGCGCCAGTGATAATGGTCGCCCATCATATCGCCGTGATCGGCCGTGAAGCAAATCAAAGCATTATCATACATACCACGAGCTTTAAGAGATGCTATGATTTCTCCGATCTGATCATCAATAAATGAGATTGCAGCGTAGTAGTGACGACGAGAATTGATTGCGTAGTCGTCTCCGAAGTTTGCAAACGGAGCGTCAGGAGCCATGTTTTCAAGCTGTTTCGGCTCGCTCCAGTTTCCGGCCCAATCTCCTTTTGCCGGAGTAGGTATATCTACATCTTTATACATGTCGAGGTAGCGTTGAGGCGGATCGTACGGACTGTGTGGTCTGGCAAATGAAACCTTGAGAAACAACGGTTCTTCCGAGTTATAATTGTCGATCATATCGCAAGCCATCTGGGCAGTCCAGCGGGTAGGGTGTACGCGTTCTTCCAGTTTGTATACACCGGCTCCATGATCATTCCAGCCAATATCGGTGGCATCGGGATCTTGTCCCGGAGCTTGCATCATAAACCATTTGCGGTAGTCACTCTTGAAATAAGGCGACTCTTCGCGGCCGCTCTCGTCGAGTAGGGTGCCATGGAATCCGTGGGTTGCATTTTGCGGAGCCCAGTGCATCTTGCCGATTCCATAGGTAAAGTAACCCAAGTCGCGTAGCATTTGAGGCATCTCAAATTCATACTTCTCGGCTACTTTTCCATAGCCCAGCATTCCGTGGTGCCATGGAGACATTCCGGTGAGAAGGCCTGCTCTGGCTGGTGTACTACTCGGTGTTGAGGAGTATCCGCTTGTAAACAAAGTGCCGTCTTTGGCTAATTTATCGAGATGAGGAGTGTAAATCGACTTGTTTCCCATGCAGCCCAAAGCATCGGCTCTGTGCTGATCGGTCATGATGAAGATAATATGAGGTTGTGAACCGTTGTGTTGATATTGTGAACGTTCGGGTGCCATTTCTGGTCTGGCTCCACGTTGGCGTTGGTCATCGGCCATTACATTGGGGATGTTGCCTAGTCCTATTCCGGCTCCAACGGTAAAGGATGATCGGAGGAAATCTCGTCTTTTCATGGGTTATATGTGTTAAATTAAAGCTCTTGTTGAGAATGAAAAATGATTAGCTATGTTATGTGTTGAACATACGTTGCAAAGTTTTATTGCTTTGCAACGTATGATGTTTTATAAATATAAAGATCAGGCAATTAGTCAAGATCTACAACCGTGATCCCCGAACCTCCAAACTGTACATGTTCGTCGGCAAAGCGGCGTACACCCGGCACACCTCGCAAGTATTCACGGATCAACTGGCGTAAAGCTCCTGTTCCTGTTCCGTGCAGAATTCTCACTTTACCTGCACCTACCTGAATCGCATCGTCGATAAAGTAGGTGACCGCCTGCAATGCTTCGTCGCCACGCATACCGCGAACGTCGATTTCTTGCTTGAAGTGAAGTTTCTTTTCACGCATGCCGTCCATGGTTTCGGAGCTGACAAAGCCGCTCTTCGGAGCTTCGCGTTTGATTTGATTCTTACTTACTTTTTCAAGTCGGTCTAGCTTTACGGTAGATTTGATCATGCCGAATGCAACCAAAGCTTGCTTGCCTTGCAACTCAAGTACTTCACCACAGGTAGTTTGCCCTTTGATGCGCACAGCATCTCCGGCTTCGATAACTTCCGGTCTGAATTGTTTGGTTGCCTTAGGTTCTGATGGTTGTTTTTTACGCTCGTTGCGCTCGCGTATCTTATTCATCTTTTGCGTAATCTTGTCGTCTATCTCAACCTCATCATTCAATGATAGTTTGAATTTCTCCAAGCCTTTACGCGCCAGTTTGGTACGTTCTTTTTCTGCTTCAGCCTCTTTGATCTCTCGAATGGTGTTTTCAACCTTTGCGTTAGCTTCCGCAACGATGCGTTTCGCCTCATCTTTGGCTGCACGCATGATTTCTTTGCGTTGCTTTTCGATCTCTTCGAGGTCTGTAGCATATTTTGAGGTAATGTCTTCGAGTTTCTTTTCTCGTTGACGTATTTGTTGACGCTTTTGTTCCCAATAGCGCTTGTCTCGTACAATATCTTGCAGATATTTGTCCATGTCGATGTAGTCGCTACCTACCATTTTCGATGCGTCATCGATCACGTCTTCGGGAAGTCCGATTTTACGTGCAATCTCTACGGCAAACGAGCTACCAGGGTTACCGATCGAGAGCTTAAACAGTGGTTGCATCAAGTGACGGTCATAAAGCATGGCTCCGTTTACCGTTCCTTCATGGTCTTCTGCATAGTGCTTCAAGTTTTGGTAGTGCGTGGTGATCACACCAAAAGCGCCGTTGGTATTGAAGCGAGAAAGCAACGCTTCGGCAATGGCTCCACCAATCTGAGGCTCGGTACCGCTACCAAATTCGTCGATAAGCAACACGGTTTTGTTATTGCAATTCTTGACGAAAAACTTCATGTTGGTAAGGTGCGAACTATATGTACTGAGGTCGTTTTCAATACTTTGTTCGTCACCGATATCGATGAAGATTCGGTCGAATATACCCATACGCGAACTTTCGTGTAGTGATACGGGGATACCACATTGCATCATGTATTGAAGAAGTCCTACCGTTTTAAGACACACCGATTTACCCCCGGCATTAGGACCTGATATGATCAGCAGACGGTCTTTTTCTGTAAGACGGATATCGAGTGGGATCACTTCTTTATGCTGTTTTTGAAGCGAAAGGTAAAGCAGTGGGTGTACGGCACGTTCCCAATCGATCTGTTGCTTGTTTTCCAATACCGGCTTAATCGCCTTGATGGCAATGGCAAAGAGAGCCTTTGCTCGAATAAAGTCGATACGAGCCAAGAATAAATACGAGTCGAGAATCTCAGGTACCAACGGACGCACCTTGTCGGTGAAGTCGGTAAGGATGCGTACAATCTCACGACGCTCTTCGTTTTCGAGCTCACGGATGCGGTTGTTTGCTTCTACCACTTCTGCCGGTTCGATAAATACGGTTTTACCGGAAGCCGATTCGTCGTGTACAATTCCTTTGATCTTACGTTTATAAGCCGGAGCGATTGGGATAACCAATCGGCCATCACGCATCGTAGGATTAACGTCCTTGTCTACTACCCCTTCGGCTTGTGCCGATCGTAAGATGTTTTGCAAATTCTTTGAGATGCTGTTCATCGTAATGGTCATCTCACGGCGAATGGTAGAGAGGGTAGGAGAGGCTGAGTCTTTGACACGACCAAATTTATCTAATATGGAATCGATGTGTGCAATCAATTGCGGGAAAACGACAGTTTCACCGGCCATCTGTTTCAGACGCGGATACTCTTGGTCTTCTTCATCGGTTCCAAAAAACTTTACAATCTCGTAAATGGTTTGAAGCGAGCGCTTCAAGTCCCACAATTCTTTTTCGTCTAGAAAAGTTCCTTCGGGACGGATGCGTTTAAGGGAATAGCGTACGTCGTAAAAGTTGTTTGCCGGAAACTCATCCTCTTCGCGTAAGATGCGCATAAACTCATCGGTCTGTGCCTGCAATTCTTCAATTACGTCGTAGTCGGTTATAAAGCTCATATCGAGCACAAGCTCTTGGCCTAGTGCACTGAGACAACGTTCGCCAATGAGTTGACGAATGCGATCGAACCCGATCTTTTGTTCAAAATTCTGCGGATATATCACGTTTGCTTATTTACTATAAAAGCGGCCACTAGGGCCGCGTTACATTATCTTCTTCTTCCGCCCATGCGTCGCATTGGTGCACGCATAGCAGGGCGTTTTGTTGTTGTTGACTTTTGAGTACTTACTCTTGATGGAGTTTTGGTAACGGATCTTGTTTTGCTGGCAGCAGCTTTTTGCTGTACGTTGCTTTTGAAGTCCGGGCTTTTTTGCGACCAAGTTGTTCCGGCATTGGCAGTCGTAGATCGAGAACCAAATTCGGTACCCCCGGTTCCGTAGTATCCTCCCGATCCGCGGTAGTTGCGGTCGTAGTCGTTCCACGAACCGTAGCGGGCAGGACTCATCATGCCGAACATCATACTCATGAATTGGTATCTTCCGTAAAACTCCCAGAAAGAGTTTCCTTGGTTGTCTTGCTTCCATTGTCCGTATTTTTCATTGCCCACGTAGTTTGCATAGCCGGCAGGAGCTACATTCTTCTCAAGTACACCATCTTTTTTTGAGACCAACTCCATCCCCAAGTCGTTGGCATAGCGATTGAATACACTTGCCGGAACGGAAACAAATCCTGTTTCTTGTACGAGCAGCGTGTCGCTTCCATCTGCGAGTGCTCGTTTTACAACGACTTTATAGTCGTGTTTGTAGATATCACTATCTTGACTATAGTCCATATCTTTTAGGATAATCGAGTAGTTGGGCTCTGCATCCAGACTCACAATGAGGTTGTCGAGTGGAGTCTTTTGATATACTTGCTGCTGTTGTTGCTGTTGCTTTTTCTCATCGCCACAAGTCGAAAACATGTATGTTATGCCAAGTGCAGCGATTAGAAAATAAATTACGCTTCTATTCATTCGTATTCAAAGTTTGTTTAATCTCTTCTGCTGGGATAGATTGACGAAATCTCGTAGTCGGCAATTTGTTTGCTGCATGAGATGTCGAAATCGTTGTCGTTCCATTGCTCAATACTGATGCAATAGCGATTGGTCGAATCCAGATAGGTGTACAGCATAAATTCGCGCCATACTTCGGGTTGTGTTGTGATGTTACGACAATATCCCGCGCTTTCACTACTGTATTTTAACGTGATGCCGTTGTAGGTGAGTTCTTGTTGTGGAGTGCCCACTTGCTTGAAGTGTTCTATCCAAGCCGGAAGGAGTTCGGCCGAGTTGTCGTCGCGCACGATAGAAATAGCCACGTCGTCGGCTTCTTCTACAAAAAGAGTGGCAACTTCTTCTCCGTTGTCGATTTTAAATTCTTGAGAAAATTGTTCATCTCCCCAGTCGTATTCGCTGTGTTCTACTACGACCCATGTTTTAAGATCATAATCGAGTACGTATCCTGTTTCTAGGTCTGTTACAAACAGATCTGCAAAATCAGGACGTGTATATTCTTCTTTTGTATCTTTCTTCTTGAAAAAGTCAAATAATCCCATTATATTTTTCTCTATAAGGATAAATTGCCGCAATGCACGGCACTGTTTTGTATCCCCGGTATTATATTATGAAGCTGTAAGGCTTGTGCCGAGGCTTTCCTATACGCAAATATCGCAAAAAATAGTCATAAAAATAATCGCAGAATGCAAAACAAATGTTTAGTGCGAAAAAGAAACATCTATGAGCTGTGTTGTTGTTGTGGTTTTTATAAGAAGGGGCCACTTTTTAGGTATGTATATGCCTGAAAATAAAAAAGCGCGACTGCTCAAAGGTGAACGTCGCGCATATGATTTGGATTATGTCCGGATTACATGTTTAGTTTTGACTTCAAATCGCTAAGAGCTTGCGATTGAGATGTAGTGCTTTTTTTACCCAATGCTTCTTCTAGTTCTTGATCCAACGTTTTTGTTTCGGTAGACAGTCCTTCGTAAGCTTCGGCAATTGCTTCTTGCTGATCGATTTTTTCTTTCATTTTTTCAAGTTGAGCTAGCGTACTCGAACTATCGATCGAACTTAGTTTTTTGTTGATGTTTTTGCTCGCTTCGCTTACACGTACACGGGCTTTGAGATTGCGAAGTTCGTTTTCAAATTCTACGATCTTTTCTTTCAGAGTTTTTACTGTAGCTTCTAGCTTTTCTGCGTTTTGATCAAAACGTACGGCATCAGCTTCGTGACGCAACATTTCTTTCTCAGCTGCTGCTTTTGCATCAAGTGCTTGTGTCGCCAAACGATCTGCTTCCTCTTGTGTAATATCTCCCGATTGCGCTTTTTTAAGCAATAATATAGCCTTTTGCTCATAATCGGCAGCACGTTCTTTTGCAGAGTTCATATCTCGTTTGGCACGAATTGCATATGATTTTACTTCGGCCAGTGCTTCTACTGCTTTTTCAAGATCCTTTTTAAGGTCTCTGATGCCTTGCTCCGTAAGCTTGATTGGGTCTTCAAGTTTATCAACCAGAGAGTTTGCTTCTGCCTGACCAACTTTAAACAATCTACTAAAAATTCCCATATTGAATGTATTCTATTAGTTTTATCTTTATTATTACTCCAAATATATCAAAGTATTTTGATTTAATGCAAACAATGGTGCCAAAATCGTAACAAGGACTTCATCGCTGTTTTAATTGTGTTGGTCGAAAAAGTAAACTAGGTTTTTTTGATGTTTAAAAGGTTTGATAACCATTGTTTTAATGAAAAGCGAGACTCCTTTGGGGGAAGTCTCGCTTTAGAACTGTAATTATAAGTTTACAGTATTATCAAAATCGAAGATGTCTTTATTATTTTAGATGAAGTGATTTGCCTGGGACAAATTGCACAACTTCTTTTGCCGGAACATTAATAACTTCTTGTGTGCGTGGGTTTAGAGCCGTGCGTGCAGCACGTTGGTTTACAACAAATGATCCGAAGCCTGAAATAGCAACACGTTCACGTTCGTGCAGAGTGTTTCTAGCATGTTTGAAAAATGCATTGATGATTGTTTCTACATCTTGAATTGTATAGCCGTGCTTATCTGCAATCAGCTTAATCATTTCTCCTTTATTCATAGAGCAATAGCAAATTAAAATTTAATAGTGTTTTTGTTGAGTTATACTAAGCTAATGTGTTTGTTTTTGTTAACACTAATGCAAATATACAATTCTCAATGAAAATTAAAAATTATGGATATAATTTGCGGATAACGGATTCTACCTAAAAAACTATTATTAAAACATGGTAAAAAGATTCAAACTGTTACATAGTTGCTAAAATAGACCTCTTTTGATTGATTTTTATTTGTTTTGAGTTATATGTCGAAGTATATTGTTCTTGTTATTCTTTTTTTGTATATGAAAGTTTATATTTTAATATAAGTAAATTCTATCCGTTTGCTTTTATTGCTACATTAAAAACACTACGTGTATGTGATACATATTATGGTAATTGATATAACAGAGTTGTTTTTCGGTAAATAAAACTTATATTTGAGCTTGTTGATTATGGTTTTGAATTGCATGTGTTAAGTGCAGTGTGATGTGTTTAATGTGTTTAAAGTGTATGTGTATATGTTTTTGAGGAAAATGGTACTCGCTAATCAGGTATTTGATGATACTTTCGATACTATGATTGATAGCCTTATTGCAAATGTAGAGGCGCTTGCTTGTACAGAAAAACGTTCAATGATGTTTATTAATCATAGGAAATCGAATATTAATGTGTTTCATTATAATGAGAATATGTTTCCTGTCTTAGGATGTAGTCAGAACGAAAAAGATTTGTTAGATAAACTTGATTCAGAGTATAATACTTCTTCAAGTCAAATCGAAAAGTACATAGATGTTGTGAATTCTTATGTTTTAGATCAAACCAATGATCATTATAAAGCGACTTATTTTGCCATTCACTGCATGAGAGATACTACTGAGGACATGAGTGAGGCCTTATGCTTGAAAATAATACCTTATATATATGCAAAGAGTAAAAGCTTATATGCAACTTTAATAGTTCTAGAATTTGACAATCATTACGGAGTACCTAAACTGGTTATGCATAATATTGATGACAAATCTACGAAGATCTACTCGTGGACTACAAAATCTTTTATTGATGAAGAGCGAACAAAACTTTCAACGATTGAGCTTGAGATTCTAAGTCATTCTGCAATGGGTGAAAAAGAGATAGACATAGCAGAGCAATTGGATATGCCATTGTCTTTATTGAAGCGAATGAAAGCTATTATTTTTGATAAAATGAAGGTTAAGTCGATTTCTGAAGCGATATTCACGGCATATAAACAAGGTTTGATAAATTAAAGTATGGACTATATATTTACACCCTTTGACAGATATAAAAAGCCGGAAGTACTTGGTGATATTCCCGATGATGATTGGACTTATCAATTACAAGAAAAGATTAGATGTGTACGTATGTATGTTCATGCTTTGAATAAACCGTGTTTGGTTGTTTGTAATACAACGAGTCAACTTCTTTATTGCTCAAATGAAATTATAGGTATTTTAGGTTATTCCTTAGATGAGGTGAATGAAAAAGGAGGTTTTTTCTTTTCAGAAATATTACATGCTAAAGATTCTGATTTTATTGATGAAGTAAGTCTGCGTATAAAACCGTTGCTGCATAAGTATAATGATAAAAATAACTTTCTACATTATTATATTCGTTTTTTTTTAAGATTCAAGCATAAAGATTCAAGCATTATTGGTGTTGATTGTACAATCTATCCATTGCTTTATACTCAAGGGAAAACACTGTTTTCTGTAATTACTTTAAAAGAAAAACAGCATCATGATATTTATGCTTGTGAAGTAGATTTTTTTAAAGCTAAGCATCGTTATATTTATTCGTTGAAGGATCAGTCGTTTATCCCAGAGTATAAGCTTTTGCTCAAGTCTATAGAATATACAATTCTTTTAATGGTGGCTAATGGAGAGCGAGAGCATACGATTTCGCGCAAGTTGTCTATCGATTTTAATACAGTGAAGTATCACAAGAAAAATATAATGTTCAAACTATCTGTGCATAGTATGCCTGAAGCTGTTTATCAAGCATTGATAAAAGGTATCTTGTAAATAGAAAAGCCGAGTATTTTATTCATATGCTCGGCTTTTCTATTTATGATTATTTTATGAATGTTCCATTAGCATCAAAAATTGCTGTTATGTCAGCTGTGCCAGTTTTTTCTAATTCAAATACATATTGATAAGGAGGAGTTGGCATTGTGCGTAGAGTTACATCGTTATCAATTGAGTATCCTGGATATTTTGTATTTACAGCATCCTTTACAACTGAAGGAACAGCACTAATTTGTATTTCGCTATCGGTGTATAGCCAATTGTATTTACTATCAAAGGTAACTTCTAGTGCCTGACTTTCGAAGATAATATCTACTTGATAATTTCCATTTTCTTCTTGATCAAAATCTACAATAGAAGCTTTTGGGTATTGACTATTTATAGCATCTGTAATAATGGAAGGGATAACGATAGGTTGAGCTGGGTTATTATCGCTATCTATAACAGATTTAATAAGTATGCCGTCTGCCGAAATATATACATCAACATCATTTTCAGAATTAGGATCATCTGCATCGATAATATATAAATCCATAAATGATGGACGACGAATTAAGTCAACGTCATCAACAGTCCATTTTCCATATGCTGAATTACTGAATGTTGTTTGTACTGCAGAAGGATTTGCGTCATATGCAATGTCATATTCGCTTAAGAACCATTCGCCGGCAGCGTTATACCATGCATCTATCGATTTGTAACTAGCTTCGTTGAATTCTGCAACATAATAAGTATTCTTCATCTCCCATTTTACATTTTTAGCGTTCGGATATTGAAGATTAAAGGCCTTTTCTGCTTCAGGTGTTACAAATTGTTTGTCTTTGTCGTCATCATTGCTACATGAGGTATTTACTCCCATAAATAATAAGCAAAGCATGGCAAAAATAGAAAATTTGGTTTTCATAATCTCTTTGTCTTAATTAGTAATAGTGTGAATTTGTTTTTCATATAACTTTACTCGGGATAAAATGTTTGAAATAGTCTTGCTTTTTGTGGAAATTTGAGTTTTTAAAGCTTCTCTTTATGATTGTTGTTTCTGCTTCTGTATAAAAGACATTTATCCTAAGTTTTTAATGTCTGAATGTACATCTGCGATTCCTGATAATCCGAGTTCTTTTACTAAAATTTTAGTAATTGCAGGAGATAGAAATGCAGGAATTGTTGGTCCTATGTGTATGTTGCGAATGCCAAGCGATAGCAGTGATAAAAGTACGATGATACTTTTTTGCTCATACCATGCAAGATTAAATGAAATAGGTAATGTATTAATTGAATCTGCTTGATATATTTCTTGTAATTCTTGAGCAATTTGAATAATAGAATACGAATCATTACATTGCCCACAATCAAGAATTCGGGGAATACCATTAATATCTCCGAGTGGAAGTTTAATAAATCTGAACTTAGCACATCCGGCAGTTAAGATTATGGTGTCGTTGGGTAGGGCTGTAGCAAATTGTGTATAGTAATTTCTAGATTTGATTCGTCCGTCACATCCCGCAATCACGATAAATTTGCGGATTGCACCACTTCTGACTGCACTAATGAGTTTTTCTTTATAATATTTAATTTGATCTAGGTTATATCCTCCTTTTATTTCACCGCCAAGTATAGAAGTAGGAGCTACACAGCTTTTAGCATGTTCTATGATCATAGAAAAGTCTTTCCTTCCATTGGGTTGCCTATCTGTAATATGTATAGCTCCGGATAGTCCTGTGCTCCCAGTTGTATATAATCTTCCTTTATATGGTGCGTTTGGAAGAGGTGGAACAATACAGTTGCTTGTGAAAAGTATTGGGCCATTGAACGCTGAGAATTCCTCACGCTGTTTCCACCAAGATTCTCCATAATGAGCACGTAAGTGTTTGTATTTCTTAAAGTATGGCCGGTAGAAAGCTGGAAGCATTTCACAGTGTGTATATATGTCTATACCGTGTTCTTGGGTTTCAATCAACAGATCGTCAAGGTCTCGAAAATCATGTCCGCTAACAAGAATTCCAGGTTTGGTTCCTGTTGCTAGAGGGATAATAGATTCTTGACAGCTTCCATACTTGATTGAATGTGTGTCGTGTAAATGTTTCATTGCTTTTATGCCATATGTGCCTACTTCTAGTACTAAATTTAAGGCATCCTCTTTAGATATACGTTCTCGAGTCGTTTCGCTAAGTGCATATTCTACAAAAGAAAGGAGGTCAATATTAGATTCGCCAAGATTATAAGCATGTTCTAAGTATGCAGCCATACCTTTGATGCCATAAGTGGCAAACTCAAGAAGTGATCTTATGTCATTGTCTGTATTTCTGAATATGCCAATGTTTCGCCATTCTTTTTGTATATATTGGGGGGAAATAATCATCGTACATTCTATTGGTAAGCTTGATTCAAGGAATGTTAGATCATTGAGAAGGTAAAGTTTATTACATAATTCTTTGCGGATTGAATAACCCTTTATGACCTTCTTTTCTATACTATCAGTGTCGAAATTTGTATTTGTAATACTACAGAACAAAGCATCTAAAATAAATCGTTCTGCAGGAGATGACGGTTGTAATAATCGGCGTAGTCGTTGATTATATATCGCAATACCGCGGGTTACGAACAGTAAAAGATCGAGAAGATTAGAGTTTTGGGCTGTTTTGCCGCATATACCTACAGTCGTACAACCAATATTATGAGATGCTTCTTGGCATTGAAAGCAAAACATTCTTGCATCTTTATGCTCCATAGGATATAATGTGTGTATTATATATTAAGGTCTTAAACACAAACGGAGAGTCTGTTGTAAACATAACTCCGTTTGTGTTATGACTTATTTATTTTGTTGATATAGAATCGATATTCTGGTGGTTAATAATTATTGGATCAAAGATATATCCTTCCATAACTTGTTTGCCTTGCAATGATTGGTCTAGGTGAAGAATTCCAACTCTTGCCATTTCTTTGAAGTCTTGCTTGATTGTAGATACAGTAGGATATTTCTTTATGTCCTTCATTAATTCAGCAGAAGAGTCGAAAAATATAACAATACCACCTTTTTGTACATAGTTGTTAAGGCTTTCTGTTGTTGCAATTCCTTCGATTGCAGGAACACCCCATAGAAATTGGATTGCTTTCGGATTTGATTTTATAGCATCATTAATCAAATCGCCAGCATAGTCGTTGATGTCGAAAGAGTAAGTAAGACCGCTGATTGCTTCTGGAGTAACAGTTTCGCTAAATCCTTTTTGGCGTCTGATCATATTGTATGCATCCGGATTTCCGCTAATGAGTTGGATCTTTTCAGGTTTTATTTTCTTTGCCTCGAATAATCGCTTCATTTCTAGACCTGCCATTTGACCGGCAAGTATATTGTTTGTTCCTACATAGAATAATCGTTTGCTGTCTGGCGCATCCGAGTCGAACGTTGCAACAGTAATGCCTGCTTCAACTGCCCTATTTATAGCTGGTGTAACTTCTGCTGAATTGGCACAACTGATAAGTATAGCGTCAACTTTGTATTTGATTAAGTTGTCAATGATTTCAGACTGTTCTGCAGCTTCTACACCCGAAGGAGCTTCCCATGTTACGATTATGCCAAGAGAGTCGCCCATTGCTTTAGCGTTTTGCTTAACTTCTTCAAAAATTGGATTGTTGATTTTTGGTATTACAGCAATGATTGCTTTCTTTTTAGACACATCTTTTGTGTTCTCTTTCTTGTGTTCGGTACAACCTACGATTGCAAAAAAAGCAAAGGTAGCTAAAAGAGCAGTAGAGAGTAACTTTTTCATAACCAATACATATTTAAGTTTTATAATTAGTCCGATCATCTCATTATAAAACTCATAAGTATAAGATAGAGTTCACTGTTGTGCCTTAAATATTGCGAATTAAACACCGCTTGCTTTAATTTGCAAAGCAACTTTTCATAAATCTTTTATATTCGTTCTCTTGTAATAAAATAACGTGCTTCTTTTCTGATTTCTAAATGATGCAAGGCACGAAAATTATTTTACAGACAACAACTCTACTTCAAAAATAAGAGTTGAATATGGTTTTATTTTCCCATATCCTTTAGCTCCATATCCTAAATTATATGGTATAAATATTTTCCAGCGAGAACCAGAAGGCATAGCTTTAAGTGCTTCTTGCCAGCCTTTTATGACCTCTGTAACCTTAAAGACTTCTGGGTATCGTCTCGAAAAGGAATTATCAAAGACCATGCCATTTATAAGAGAGCCTTTGTAATGTACTTCTACGGTGCTTTTTGAAGTTGGTATTGTGCCATTCCCTTTTGTGATGATTTTATATTGTACTCCACATGGCAGTTGTTGAATACCTTTGTTCTCTAAATTGTCTTTAAGGAAGCATTCGTTTTCTTCTTTGTATTTATTGTTCATCTTGAATTACCTTTCTTTTTCTATACAAAGATAGTGAAATAGAAGTTTTGTTTTGATTAGAAAACTCTATGTTTCTAAAAGTAATAAATAAATGTGTACTTATAAATTAGTTCGAATAGTTGCCGAAGTGCTAAAATTGATTATATTTGCAATGTTTTAAGGCATGTTGAGCCAGTATAATTGAGAAGAGGATGAACGCGTATAATAGATTTTAATATTCTATTATGCGCGTTTATTGTTTTAATTCAGCTGCTTTTTGAAAGTACAGTATTATATAACCGGGACCAAAACCTTGACTTGTTGTAGTAATCTATTCTAGTCATTTATTCCCGTATCATTTAGTTCTTAGCTCTTTATGGTTTAGAGCTGCTCTGGTTAGGAATGAGCATTTAAGTCTCTGTGCATATTATTATTGTGTGCAGATAGCCATAGGTGTGTCATTTTGTAGGCTTTTTAAAAAATAATTATTTTATCAATCTGTGAAAAATGAAAAGAAGTAGATTTTTGATTTCCATGTGCGCAGCATCTCTATTAGTATTTGCCGGATGTAGTAGTTATGACCCTTCGAATGATGAAATAGGGTATGAGCTTTCTGAGCAATATTTTGTGTCTGGAAAAATAACGAATGCTGGTGGAGAGGGATCTATCGATGGTGTTGATGTTTGTATTAATGGTAAAGCATTAGCTGTATCTGATGCAAATGGCAATTATACCATCACTAGTGACTCAAAATTAAATGGAGAAATATCATTTCGAAAAGACGGTTACGTAACTGTATCTAGAGTTTTGGATATGTCGACATTGTCGGCAGAGATTTCTGTGATGAGTTTGTCAGCCTTTATGACTCCATCGAACAAATCAGTTGAAGTCTCAAATAATAGTGCTACCCTTAAATTTCCGGGGTCAAACTTAACATCGGAGGTTGCAGTGTGGACTAGTAAAGGCACATTTCCGGTAGATGTAACCTCGTTTTCTGCAACAAACTATGTGAATCCTGATGCGGATGATTTTGCATCTTTGCGAATGGAACCTATGGGTGTAATGCTAGAAAAGCCTATAACTGTTGCTCTTCAATCAGGTTTACCTAAGGGGGTTTCTTTTGATGAACCGTCGGTGATCGATCAAGCTTCTGTAACAAAAGCATCAGCAGGAGAAGTATTATTCGACGAAGAGCTAAATGCATATTTGTTTGAAACTGAAAAACTCTCGGATTATTCCTTTTCTTGCAATATTGATGTTAAAGTAGGTCCTATTGTGACAGACAACAAAGTATTTCAACAAATAACGGTTGATAATGCTTGTGGTGCAACAAAGCCATATAATTGGACTCAATGCGTTGACGAAAAGTTTGGTAGTCAAATAGAAACAAATCTAAAGATGGAGATTAAAAATAAATTTCCGAACCTGTCAGATTTTGATCGTGAAATGATTGAAAATGAAGTTCGAAAGATTACTATCAAATGGATGTCTACAGTTGATGAAACGTATGTTGAGGAAGTTTGTAAAGGTAAGGTGAAAATACAGCCTAATACAAAGTTGATTTATACTTCCTATGCACGTTTCCAGACAACCGAACTGAAATTTAAATTTAAGAGTGAAGGAAAGAAAATTAATTTAAATGTGAAAACAGTCAAATGGTTGGGATGTAAAGCTGAAATGAAAGTAAAAGCTTGTAATGACCATATAGGAGGTGGCGGTTATTAATAAGACTTGATATGGAATGATGATTAATTAGATTATTACATTTATAATAGGCTGTCCAATTTTGGGCAGCCTTACTTATTAGCTGAAAATATAGCTGTAGAATAAATTTTTATTTCTGTTGTTTCTTTATTACTCTATTATCCGTTGATGGCAATGTGGTAAATGTTATGGTCTGTTGTGTTATATGGATTGTGTGTTTATTGTTAAATTGTTTTGATAAATTTTTGCTATATGGATATTGATGTTTATGCACTGTTAAGAAGAGGGTGTTGTGTTTATGCAGCTGTTATTAGATGTAAGCAGTTGATATTTCAGTAGATAAAATTGGTTTTTATAGGTTTGTGTTGAAAAAACAATTCTAATATATTCATAAAATTATAGACTTAAGTGAGTTAAAAAAGGTTGGCCTTGCTGATTCTGTTTATAAATTGATATACTTTTGAAGCATTTAGAAATTTCTATTTTTTCTCTAACGATGTTAAATTAACTAATTTGTTTGATGACAAAATTACGCATTCTTGTATCATTATTGTTGCTTTTTAGCGCATGTTCGAATGATGATGTTACCAATAATAATGGTAAAGGATCTTTGACAGTAGCAGTAAAAGCAAATAAGGAGGTTTTGTCTCCAATTACAAAGTCAACCTTGGAGGAGATTGCTCCTTCTGTAGATGATTTCTCAATGTCTATAATGCAAGGTGATCAATTGATAGAATCTTGGGATCGTTTTGCAGACTACCCACAGCAAGTATTTTATCCTGTAGGAACATTTAATTTAAAGGCTGCATACGGCTCCCTTGATAAGGAAGGTTTTGATTTGCCTTATTATGAAGGAAATCAGATTTTTCAGATTGCTGATGGTGAAGATACGCATGTTGAAATCACAAGTTATCTTGCCAATACGAAAGTAACTGTTGAATATACAGAAGAGTTTAAGCGGTATTTTAAAGAGTACTCTGCTAAGGTATCAAGTGTATTAAATACACCAATTACTTTTAGTAAAACTGAACAAAGAGCAGCTTTCTTTAAACCTTCTACACTTGTGGTAAACTTGAATGTGACGAATCAGCAAGGGACAACCTCTGAAATTCGAGCTGCTGTTTTAGAGAATGCACAAGCTCGTCATCATTATCGATTTAAATTTGATGTAGACGCTTCGAATGCTTATTTATATGTTCGTTTCGATGAGGCAACAGAAAATGTACCTGTTCAGATAGATATCTCAGATGAGTCATTATCGAGTGCTCCTCCTGTGTTATCGCTTACAGGTTTTGAGTCTGGAGTTACAAAGGATATTATCGAAGGAACAATTGGAGATGAATCTTCTTATCAAGTAGTGTTAAATGCAAAATCCGGTATTGCCCAGTGTAATCTTCGCACATCTTCTGCTTCTTTGTTGGCAAAAGGGTGGCCAGATGTTATTGATTTAGCAGCATTAACGATCGAGCAAAAAACGATAATGGAGTCTTTGGGCTTAAAAATAAAGGGTCTAGGTGCGACAATGGATAAGATTGCTGTGATTGACTTCACGGGAGTATTACCTTATTTGAGTTACTCAGATGAAGCCCCTCTTCATACATTTACGATTGAGGCAACTGATATTTTCTCAAAAGTCACAGAAGTTCCTGCTGTATTATCAGTAAATAGCTTAGATAATCAATTTGCAGTATATCAGCCTGAACAGCTTGTGTTTGGAGCTACCAGATTTGATATTCCTTTTACTTATATAGGTAATTTGTCAAATATAGCAGTCATGCTTTATGAAAAAGGTGATTGGCAAAAGAAGCAGGTTGATATAGTTTCCGAAGATGGAATCACCCATGTTATAAAAATGGAGTTTCCTTCATTGATTTTGGATGAAATATTATTCAAAGTTGTAGCAGGTTTTGAGGAACAAGAATATACAGTTTCAATTCAAATGCCTGATTTTACGATTGATGTTTTTGATAATGCAGACGTATGGAGTACACATGCATTTATCAATATAAAAGGTAATTCTGAAGATGCACAGCTATTTTTGAATCAGAAAGATATACAAATTGAATATGCTCAGCTAGGTTCAGAGCAATGGTTTGCTCCAAGCCAAAAGAAGGTTGGGGATAACATAACATTAACAAATTTACCAGAGGACCCGGCAAAAACTAATACATATCAATTAAGAGCTGTGATGCAAAATGGCAACTCTAAAATATTCTCACAAAATATTGTTGAGGCGACAACAGAACAAGCAGCACAACTGCCTAATGCCGGATTCGAAGACTGGACCGAAGCAATGGTGTGGAAGAAAACGATAATCTTTGCTGGTGGAGAAAGTGTGTATGCTTTTTATCCGAATGCTGCAGGAGGTAGTGCTTTTTGGGCAAGCTATAATGATAAAACTACACAGCCAAGAGGAGATGCTTCATGGTTTTATTGTGCTTATCCTGGTTTAGTGCCTACATCTAAATCTGATTATACGGCTGCAAACCACTTGAATAAGTTTGATTGGAAGTCATATGTAATTGAAGCTCATACTGGAAGTACAGCAATGGAGATTTCTACTGTTGGTTGGGGTAAAAATAACTGGACAAGTGAAAGTAGTGCATCTGCTGAATACAAGCAGGCAGGACTCCTATATATTGGTACTTATGATAGAGCATCTCAAGCTGAAGTTCACGGACAACCATTTTCATCACGTCCATCTGCATTAGAGTTTTACTACAAATATTATCCTCTCAACGATGAGCAGGGAAAAGCTACTATCATTCTAGAAGATGATTTGCATCAAGAAATAGGACGAGGAGAATTACGTATCGGAAATACTCAAAGTTTTACTCAAGCTGTTGTACCTGTGGTGTACAATGTAAATAAGAAAGCAGCTTATCTTCGTGTTGAATTTGTATCAACTGATGCCATTGAACCAGCTACTATAGCAGTTCAAGGAAGTAAAGGTGCTATTGGCGGAGGCTATGGAGATTCACGTCATATTGGAAGTATCCTTACAATTGACGATGTTAAACTGATATACTAAATAACGAACAAATGAAACATAAATTCTACATATTAAGTCTTTTTCTTATTGGAAGTTTTCTCCTTACATCATGTGATAGAGAAGGCTTTGATTATGGCACAAACAAGCCTGTCGTAGATAATAGGCCCGAAGGAAATGTGAGTCTAGCTTCTATTAAACTCGATTTTGATCTAGATATTGATTTAGGCATTAACACAAAGGCTCGAGAATCAAGTATTGACGTGAATGATTTTATTATTAGAATCTTTGATAAAGACAATGATAATAAATTAGTCAAAGAGTGGAAATATAGTGAGATGCCTGAGGTCTTTTCTTTGAAAATAGGTAACTATGAGGTTGCAGCATATTCGCATGATCAACTGCCGGCGGAGTTTGATCGTCCATTTATCTATGGAATGCAATCATTTGTAATTAAAGAAAATTTAGTGACAGATATCGAAACACTTCGTTGTGTTTTGCGAAGTATTATGGTGACAGTAGAGTACGACGATGCACTACAAGCACTACTCGGCGATGATGTATTAGCTTCGGTGCGTGTTGGAAATGGTGAGTTGCTGTATGATAAAAATAATAAGCAAGCAGGTCACTTTATAGCACAAAACGATGCACAAAATCTATTAACATCTACTCTTGCAGGAACAATTGATGGAGAGAAAGTTAATATCTCAAAAGCATTTCCTGATGTTAAAGCAGGCGAGCATCGTATTATTAAATATACGCTAAAAGGTGTTGGCGAACCAGATCCGGAAGGTGGCTCAGCGAGTATTAGTATGAATATAGATATGAGCTGCACTGTTGCAGATAAGGATGTTGTAATAAATCCGGGAGAAGATGTTATTCCAGATGAACCTTCTGAGCCTGAAAATCCGGGAGAAGGCGGTGGTGATGAAAGTTCTAAACCAACTATTGTTGGGCAGGATTTCGATATCACTAAGCCATTAGTATTACCTAATGGAGGAACAACAGTTGTTGTTAATATTACTGCCATGCATGGAATCAATAATCTATACGTTGAAATTGCTTCAGAAACATTGACCGAAGATATTTTGCAAGGTGTAGGGATGGCTAAATCTTTTGATCTAGCAAATCCAGGAGATTTAGCAGAGGCTCTAGCAAGTCTTGGTTTTCCTATTGGTGCAGATGTCGTTGGGAGAAACGAGCTTGTCTTTGATATTACACAGTTTACGCCTCTATTAGGTATTTATGGCGCAGGTACGCACAACTTTATCATTACTGTTGTAGATCAAGCTAATCCTGCTAATACAAAGAAGCAAACACTAACATTAATAACAGAATAAGTCGGATGAAACGATATATAAAGACCTTTGTTTTTGCGATGCTTTCATCATTCATGTTGATGGGGTGTATTAATGATCTGGAGAAAGATAATGAGGGTTCGTTAAATTTGCATGTAGGTGTAAGAACAGATGTTTTTGTTCAAACGAAAACCAGTGCATCTCCTGAAGAAAATTGTGTTGTAAAGATATATAGTAAAGACGGGTTGATTCGTCGATACAATTCGTTGACTGAAATTCCAGCATCGATGATGCTTTCAGCCGGAGGTTATACAGTAAATGCAACAGCCGGAGATTCGGTTCCAGCGTCATTTATTCATAAATTCTTCAGAGGAGAAGAGCTCTTTGAAATCAGAGCCGGACAACCTACTGCTGTTGATTTAATTTGTCGTATTGCCAACTCATTAGTGACGGTAGCCTTTAACCAGAGTATGAATGAGGTGTTTTCTTCATATAAAGTTGAGATTAATAATGCAAATGGAAAGCTTGTCTTTACTCCTGATCATGCAGATTCTATTGGCTATTTTATGAATCCAGTAGATGCTAAAAGTTTAGAGTATAAACTTATCGCAACAACAATAAATGGTAGCACATTTGAGCGTAGCGGAGAAATGCTTGTAGAACCAACAACTCGATATGATATGGCATTTTCTTATAAAAATGATGATACATCAACGGGAGGCGGTTCTCTAAACCTTACTATCGATACGACACCATTGGAGCAAAACGAATCGGAAATACCTGTTTATTTACGTCCTCAAATTAAAGGGGATCAGTTTGATATTACTCGTCCTTTACAACTAGAGTTGGGAAGTGAAATGCCGATAAGTTTTTCAATCGCAACCTCTTCAAAATTGACTTCTGCGAGTATTGCTTGTGAGTCATTTCCAGAATGGGGATTATCTTCTACGGAAATTGACCTGCGATCTTTAGATGATTCTCAACTTGAAGAATTGCAAACGAAAGGTATTACTGTTTTAAATCAGCATAATGCAGGTAATGGAACAGGGTATATGCAAGTATCATTCGAGCCGATATTGATTAGTCAAATTACAGCTGTTGAAGGTGTATTTGCTGTCTCTATAACTGCAAAAGATGAAAACGATAAACAGCAATCAGCAACATTGCAAATGCTTGTTTCGAATGCAACTGTTGCAACGTTAAATCCAGTAGAGTCTTCTATCTATACAAATAGAGCGATTTTGAGAGGAGAGAAAATTCGTGAAACTGAAGAAGTTTTAGGCTTCAGATATAGAGAACAAGGTTCCTCTGACTGGGCTAGTGTTATAGCTCAAGTGGAAGGTTCAACTTTTTATGCATCGATATCGGGACTAAAAGCTGGTACTACGTATGAATATCAAGCAATGGCTGGAGAGGGCGTGTCAACAATAGCAGTTACGTTCACAACAGAATCAATGCTTCAGTTGCCAAACAATAGTTTTGAGGATTGGTCGGGTTCTTCGCCACTTCTAATATTTGGGAATGGGCAAGAGATGTTCTGGGATAGTGGAAATCACGGTTCAGCGACAATGAGTAAGAATGTAACAACTCCCGATGAATCAATATCTCATGCAGGTGCACGCTCTATCAAACTACAATCTCAATTTGTAGGGATCGCTTCAATAGGCAAGTTTGCTGCAGGTAATTTATTTGTTGGTAAATATTTAAAAACAGAAGGTACCGATGGTATTTTAGGTTGGGGACGTCCATTTGCTAGCCGTCCTACAGCTCTTCGCGGATACATCAAATATCGTCCGGGTACAGTTGACTACTCTTCAACGGATAAGATTAGTAAAGGAGATCTAGATAAAGGTATTGTTTATATTGCACTGGGAGACTGGGCTGGGGAAGAATACGAAGGTGTTAAGTGGTCACAGATTGTAAAAACGAAGCAACAGCAATTCTTTGATCCATCACCTGCAAATACAGGAACAATTGCTTATGGAGAGTATGAATTATCTGCTGCGACTGAAGGTGAGCAACTCTTAGAATTTACAATACAGCTCGATTATCGAGATACACGTAAGCCTGCATCACTAATACTAGTAGCCTCTGCAAGTAAATATGGTGATTACTTCTCGGGTAGCTCAAGTAGTGCAATGTGGCTTGATAGTCTTGAGTTTATCTATGAATAATCAGATAATAAACAAAACTTATAAATAACACGTGGTTAAAAAATTAGTAGTATCAATCTTGCTTCTGTGTGCTTGCTGCATGCAGGGGCAAGATTTTCGCCGAAATATCGAATTTAAAACATTTGTTCCTAAAGGACAATGGATTGCGGGAAGCTCAGTTTCCTATTCAGAACATAATGAGAAAAATTATCAGTTTCTTATCGTCGAAGGCTTAAATTCTGATGGTTACACGTTTAGAGTAACACCATTGGTTTGTTATGCTTTTCGAGACAATGTCGCAGCAGGAGCCCGTTTTTCATACGGTAGATCTTTGTCACGTCTTGATGAAACAGATATTGTGATTGATTCAGATAATGAGTTTAACGTATCTAACTTGTACAATCTAAAGCATTCATTTGCAACGATGGCTATCTTACGAAACTATATAAGTTTGGGTAATAGTAGGCGTTTTGCACTATTTTGTGAAACTCAGCTAGAGTTTGGGAAAAGTCAGTCAAAGGTTATAAGTGGATCAGGGACTTCTCTAACAGGAACCTACAAAACCTCTACAGATGTAGGAATTGGTGTAACACCAGGAATGGTTGCTTTTATTAATAACTTCATGGCTGTAGAACTTAGTGTTGGTGTTATGGGATTTAACTTTAGCAAACAGCGTCAAGTTACCGATCAAGTTTACATCGGAGAACAATCAACAAGCTCCGGTAACTTTAAGATTAACCTCTTCTCTCTTGGTTTAGGAATTGCCTTTTACTTGTAACGCTTTACTTCTGATTTATGCAAAAGAAAATAATAATCTATTTAAGTATATGGCTTTTTGCCATAATGCCGGTTCTTGCATTAGCGCAACAGCTAGAACCAAAACCGATAGCTATTCAATCTGATACCTCTGATATTTTACGAACAAGAGCAATTGGTAGATATGATAGAGGTATTACCAATTATCGTTTTATACCTAAAAAGAAGTGGATTGGAGGAGCAACATTCTCTTATGTCAACTATGAAAGCACAGATGCGAGCATGCTTTTTTCATTGATAAAAGATTTTTCATCCAATGCGAAAACATTCAAGTTCAGGCCTTTCGTTGGATATGCTATACGTGATAATATCATTATAGGTATGGAGTTTGGGTATAACCATTCCGTTGTAAATCTTGACAACATTGATCTTAATATTGCAGATGATCTAAATTTTTCGTTAAGCGGAATTCGATTTGCCGAAGATTTATACACCGTAGCATTCTTTCATCGTTCGTATTTGGGACTTGACCCTGGAAAGCGCTTTGGCTTATTCAATGAAACATCATTGATGTATAAAAGTGGAAGCGGATCATTTACGCGTACTCACGATGATATTCCTAAACGTACTGATACGGATATAAACGAGTTGAATTTAGGGATTAGTCCAGGAGTTTGTGTTTTTATTATGCAAAATGTATGTGCTGAGATGTCGTTTGGGGTTGCTGGTTTGAGATATCGCTCCGAAAAACAACGTTCAAGCAACGGAGATGAAGGTAGCAGAAGATCAAGTGGTGCAAACTTCAAGATTAACATTCTCAATATTAATTTAGGTATAACTGTTTGTATTTAAGCTTTTGGTTAACTATGAAAAGTAATATAAAGAAATTTATTTTAATACAGTTGTTGTTGACTTTTATGTTAAGTAGCTGTATTGTAAATGATATCCCATATCCTCAAATACCGTTATTTATTACAGATTTTAATGTGCGTGGGGCTGCTAGTGGTTCCAAAATAGATAACGAAACTAAAACTGTTGTGGTTAATTTGGCTGATAGTGTAAATCCTCGTAAGGTATATATTGAGTCTATAATAACGACAGATCAGGCTCGCTCTACACTTCGAAGTGATACCATGATTGATCTCACGGATCCTTATCCAGTAATTTTATCTTTGTATCAAGATTATTATTGGACTATCAAAGCTAATCAAACAATAGAACGTAGCTTTTTGATTCGAAATCAAGTTGGAGATCCAATTTTTGATACTAAAAATAGAACAGCAACTGTAAATATAGCCAAGGGTTCAGATCTCAATAAAATAGAGTTACTTGATTTAAAGCTAGGTCCGGAAGGTTCGACTATTAATATGAGCTCTACTCTTCCGCAATTGACTTGGACAAATTTTGATAATAATTTTGCGACAACCACGGTAGTGGTTAATTATCGTGATTTTATTGTTATGGAGGAATGGAAGCTATATGTTTTTATTTCAAATAATAATGTAACAACATTGCGTGCAGATGCATTTGTAGAAGCTGCATATTTATATGGAGAAGGTATTGAAGGTGCAGAATACGGATTTGAATACAAAGAAGAGAGTGTAGAAGCATGGGTTCAAGTAGATAAAGCCTCTATCAAAACGAGTGGAAATAATTTTTCTGCTAAAATCACTAAATTAAAACCAAATACAGCTTATGTCTGCCGGGCTATTGCAGGAAGTGAAATAGGAGAAGAAGTTAATTTTACTACTGGGTCGATTGTTGAGTTATTGAATGGTAATTTTGATAATTGGCACAAAGTAGGAAATGTCTGGAATCCATGGGCCGAAGGTGCTCAATCATTTTGGGATACCGGAAATAAAGGTTCAACAACAATGCCAGGTGCAGAAAGTAATACTATGCCGACATCTGAGACAGTCTCAGGTTATGGGCAAGCAGCTAAACTTGAATCTAAATTTGTTGGTATTGGAACTTTAGGTAAGTTTGCTGCCGGAAACCTCTTTGTCGGTGAATTTAAACGTGTAGATGGAACAAATGGTGTGCTAGATTTTGGTCGTCCCTTCACGGCTAAACCAACACAGTTAAAGGGTTACTATAAATATACAAGTAAGCCAATTAATTACTTTGATAAGGAGTTGTTTAGTAATTTGTCTGGAGTTCCAGATACTTGCTCTATTTATATGGCATTGGGAGATTGGGATTCTCCCATTGAAATACGGACAAAGCCTTCTGATCGTAAAATTTTTGACCCCAATGATCCAAAGATTATTGCCTATGCGGAACTCTTCAGTGGTACCTCAACTGAGACCTATCAACCGTTTACGCTTAATCTAGAATATCGAGCAACTAATCGTACACCAAAGTACATAATTATCGTTTGTTCAGCGAGTCGTTATGGTGATTATTTTACAGGAGGAGCAGGAAGTACCCTCTGGATAGATAATTTTGAGTTTGGTTGGGATTAAGTATAAGTACAACCACCTTAAAGAGGCATATTTGTAACTATTTGTTATAAATATGCCTCTTTTTTATTTGTATAGTCTAATTGAATAAAACATAGATGTTTGTATAATTAAAATGTAAGTCTAATCAAATATTTTTCTGTTAAATAAAATATGTGTGCGAACATAAATTAAATGTTGCTGTTTTATTTGAAAAGCAGTAATTAAACAGTAAAATCTATTTATTTTTTTAATCTACGTTTTTGTGATTAAGATAAGACGTATGTGCTTGAATAAGGACACTGTTAATAGGAAAAAATAATGAAAAAATCAACTTTAATTCTCAATGTTCTGTTTTTAATCTTTTCTTTTCAATCCATTCAAGGGCAGAAAATAGCATTAAAAACGAATTTGTTGTATGGAGGAATTGCTCAGGCTCCTAATCTAGGGTTAGAAGTAGCCCTATCTGACCACTACACTTTAGATATCTCTGGTGGATATAACCCTTGGAATCGAAAAGGTAGCATCGAGAATAATAAGAAATTGGTTCATTGGATTATATCTCCTCAGGCGCGCTATTGGTTCTGTGAAAAATATAATGGACATTTTATTGGCCTTAATTTATTAGCTTCTAAATATAATATTTCAGAACATAATCTACCCTGGTTGTTTGGTAAACATTCAGATCAATATCGTTTTGAAGGTACAGCAATTGGAGGGGGATTCTCCTATGGTTATCAATGGATCTTAAGTTCACGATGGAGTGTTGAAGGTACATTTGGGCTTGGTTATGCACGATTGTGGTATGATAAATACCCATGTCAGAAATGTGCAGAAATGATAGAGCGCGGACATCGCAACTATTGGGGCCCTGTGAATGCGGGAATTAGTTTAATTTATGTAGTCAAATAACTATCTATTATGAAAACGTATCTTATGCTGATATGCCACATTTGTTGTGGAGTAGTCATATTTGCTCAATCGAGTCATGAAATTTCCATTCGAAATGCAAAAGTGTCTAGTGATGGAACGAGTCTTACGGTTGGTTTCGACGCTCGAATCGGTTCACATTTTGCAACTAGAAACTATCAATATATTTGCACTCCGATTATCGTAAATATGACTGATACATTTTCGCTACCTCCAATTATAGTAAGAGGTCGCAATAAAGAGCTACTCGTAGAACGTCAAAAAAGAGCAGGAGAATACAATAATGAATATCCAGATGCTTTAATGACTAGTAACAATGCTAATGTTGAATATTTGGCACAAATACCTGCCGATATTACTATAAATGATGCATCATTACTTCTTAAGGTAATGAAGGAGGGGTGTTGTACGACAGAATACTATCAAACAACACCAATAGAGACTGTTTTCTCATATCCCGTTGATGAGGAGATTGTCGAAGAAATTGTCGTTGAAGAGGAGCCTGAAATTAAGATTGCAACAATGTATTACAAGTTTGGATTGCAATTTAAAATTTCCAGTGCTGTAATCTTGGCTGATTATGGAAATAACAGACAGGAGCTAGAGAAGATGCATGATGTGCTTAGTGAGCAGCTGTCAATTGATAGTCAATCACAGATAGAACGCATTGAAATTATAGGATTTGCTTCTCCGGAAGGCTCAACAGCATTTAATAATAGATTGGCTCAAAGTCGTACGAACATATTGAAAGAATATATCCTGAAACATTTCCCAGCTATACCAGCCACCGCTATTTTTATTCGCAATGGCGATGTCGATTGGGATGGGCTAGAGGCCTTAATTGCAGCATCGACAATGGATGATCGAGATGTGCTGTTAGATCTGATAAGAACTTCGCCAAAAGACTCAGCTTTGAACGATAAGATCAAACATCTCAATGATGGTGCAACTTATCGATACCTTCTTAAAAACTTTTATCCACAATTACGTTCAGTATATGCGATTGATATCTTCTATACTGAGCATAAAAATCATGAGTTATACTTAAACTCAGGAGCTAAAATAATATCAGAATAAACAAAGTTTCAACAGTTACTTAAATTTTTAAGAGATGAAAAAAAAGACATTTATTGCGTCAGTTCTTGCCGCAATAGCACTAACAGCATGCTCAAATGAAAATGATCCGTTGGTAGATGATCCATTACTATCAGGAGATAGAGTGTTGAAGATCAATGTAAGTGCTTTGACAACCAAAGCGGAGCATCCAGGAGGAGCAACTGGATTGATAACAAAAATCGAAGATGGAACAATTTACTTTTTTGATCGCAATGAAAACGCTGTTTTTCAATACTCTCTAGAAGGTTCAGATATGGAGTTGTTAAATGGAACTTCGACAAAGAAAACGATTGATATTCCTAATGTACCTACATCAGCTTTGTCTGTTATGTTAATAACAAACTATGCTGTTTCCGACGGAGCTAATATGTCGTATCCATCTATAAAATCTCAATCTAAATCGGATATTGATGCGCTTACTTTTGGAATCACAAATATGCAGCCTCGAGCTACAACTTCGTCAAGTTACCATAATCAAGTAGATAAGGTGGTAATGTCAGGAGAAGCAGCAATTGAGTCATCAACTGGAGCTGATAATAAAATAATTCATACTGCCGATATTCAGATAACCCCAATGTTGTCTCGTCTAGAAGTTGGATCCGTTCGTTGTACAACGATTTCAGAGGGTTTAGATCAACCCGGTCAGATCACTAAGTTCCGTCTAAAAGGTATATTTATTCCGAATCACTATGCAACAGGAAGTGTATTAGGTGTTTGTAATGGAGCTTTGATTTCTCCAAATAATGATGGAACTAAATATACAGCAACTACATTTCCAACTCCCAATATGTTTGATGTAGCAAAAGGTGCGAATACACTGACAAAAGCAAATAATAGCTACTTTGCATATCATACTTTTCCAGCGCAAGGTGCTGCAAATTTGCCACATATCGTTGTTGCTGTGGATAATGTTTGGTTTATTGATAATGACAACAAAGAACATCAGTGGAAAAATGGAGCAACACAATATTTTGTCGTTTCAAAATATACAATGAATCAAACAGGAGCAACAGCAGGTGCAGCATTAGAAGAGTTTGTAAAAGCTTATTTATATAGAATTTCAGGAACAGATCCAGAAACAACAACAATTGATCCAACAACAGGAAAGCCATCTTCTGAACCGGGTTCAATTACTGTAACTATTCCTGGGGGAACCAATGGTGTCGAATTTGGATTGGATGATTTGACTGATAATCCGTATGATAAAGACAAGACAGTAAGCTGTAATATTGAGATAATGCCTTGGACTTTAGTTCAAATAGCACCGGCAAAATAAATTAAAAAAGGGAGTATTCAATGCTCCCTTTTATACAAAACTATTCAAAAAGACAGGAGCTATGATCAAGCGAGTTTTACTATATATAATTCCGATGCTGCTTATCTTGGGAGGATGTACTCGAGAAGACTTATCAGAATGTGTGCAGGGAGTACGTTTGCGCTTTACGCATCTGTTAAATAATCAGAATGCTAATCTTTTTGGCGCAAAGGTTAAGGCTGTTACTGTATTTGTATTCGATAGTGATAAGAAGTATGTTGAAACATACACAAGCAGAGGTATAAAACTCAGCAATGATTATGTAATGGATTTGCCATTACGCAGTGGATCTTATGAGATTATTGTTCTTGGGGGCGATTTGCAAGGCTATAAATATGGAGAGATGACCAATTCTCAGCATACACAATTCAATTCGATTCTTAAAAAGGGAGTCACAACAATTGATCAGTTTTCCTTTTTGATTGATGTTGCATATACAGATGCAAATAATATTATTATTGAAAATAAGTTGACAGACTTATTTCATGGTTCACTTACAAAAGTAATTGTACCCCCAGGACGGTATATAGATGCTACAGTTGATTTGATTCAAGATACAAAACGAGTCAATGTAAATATCACCGGATTAGAATATTTTCCTTCTCCGAATCTAACAAAAACAATAGATTACAGCTCAATTATAAATGTGTTGACAACAGCACGCAATGGTCGCTACAAGAATGATAACACAATTGATCCTTACGCTTTACCGTTCACATATACGTATCATGATCCAATTTTGGTAAGAGATACATTTAAAATGAATACAGTTGTTTTGCGATTAATGGTTCATGCAGATGAGTCCAGGTTACGTGTTTTGAGTAAAAATAGTCAAAATATGCTATATGATAAAAATATGGTAGAGCAGATTTTGAAGAATCCTAAATATCAAACGCAAACTGATCTGGATCGGGAAGATGAGTTTACATTTGATATAAAATTCACTGCCAACGGATCAATAGGTGTTACGATAAACGGCTGGACTATAATAGAAGTCGCACCTGTAAAATAGAACGTAAGAAACTTAATTCTCAATGTAATGAAAAAGTATTTGTCTTATCCTGTTATATCGGTTGTTTTATCGATAGGAACATTGCTTTCCTTATACGGTTGCGTTTCTGAAATTAAAGAGTATGAGGAGTCTGACGAAAATAAAATTGTTTCGTTGGGTGTAAACGTTGTTTCATCCGCACAACAAATTTCATCCATACAAAGCTATAGAATTGTTGTCGCAGAGTTTAGTTCAGGGTTGATATATCAAAATAAAACAACCTCCAATAATACGTTAGATCAGCCTGTAGATAAAAAACTATTTATCAGTTTGAAGCCCGGTAAATATAAAACATATTTACTCGCCAACGAGCATTCTCTTATGACTCCAATACTTAATGGCGCAAAATTCATAAATGAAATAGATAAGATAATTATCGATCAAAATATAATCAAGGATTTCACAGAAAGTAATATTCCAATGTTGGCAGAAAATACGATTGAAATTAAACCAGATCCCAACTCAATAACTGATGGAGGTTTGGTTAAAGAACCTACAACAGATTGGGGTACTTCATATACAGCCAAGTTGCAACGTGTTATAGCTAAGGTTTCATTGATATTGAATAAAAAAACTTCATTTCCGATTCAAATAAAAGAAGTTGTATTAAGGCATGTTCCTCAGCAGTCTTATTTCGGCCGACAAGATTACCCAACAGTTACGTTCAATGATTTGACATTTTTAGACGGACAAAATGCAGGGATTGATCTTCCTATGCAGAATGGGGATAATTATGTTTCCATATTTCTTGATAAATATATTTGTGAGCATATTCTTACCGAACAATTAGCTTTGGAAAAAGCTACATATGTTGAGATAAAAGCCCTTTTTAATCAAATACCCACGACATATATCATACCAATAGGTATTGTGGTGGGATCGACTTATTCTGATTATTCGATCACACGCAATACACATTACTTGATAAAAGGAGCAATATCTGAGATAAATGATTTTAATGCTCAGTTTCAAATTAATATTCTTGATTGGTGTGAAGAACAAGCCGATATTGATTATAATACTTCGTATGTCTGGAAGATAACATGGGATAATCAAATAGATAATGGAGTGGCTACAATTAATAGTAATGAGATTGCCTCTTGTAATTTTAGATTAAACTCTCCTCGTGGACGACGTTGGTCTGCAAGTCTTTCAAATGGATCAGATTTTGAGTTTGATTATACTAATGGTGGTGTTTCTGATGGTATTAGTAACTCCGGGGACAATCAATTTTCAAAGATTAGAATAAAAGCTCGTAAACCACTAAAGACCGGAGCCACAACACAGTTGTTTATAAACTGTGAAGGTGAGATTTTAAAGATCAATAATAATCAATCAGACTCCTATCTGATAAAACTTTTACCACTTAATAATTGAGCATATGAGAACATATCTTTATTATATGTTGATACTATTACTGGGTACAGCATGTGCAACAAATGAAAGTGATCTTATTTTTGAGCAGACTAAATATTCAGTAACTTTTCGTGTGCAATTAAATAATAATGAGGAAGAAACAAAGGCGACACAGCCAGGTGATGATTCGTTGAATGAAAATGAGATTAAACGATTGGATATTCTATTTTATAACGGCGAAAATAATGTATATTATCCGGCTGATAATCGAGTTAGTTTTCAGAAGTCTGGCAATGGGGTTGAAGTCTCTGTGCAATTTACGACATCAGAGGTTGCGCTATTCGATAATGCAACCAATTATAAAATGGTTGTAATAGCTAATACCAATCTATTAAGAGAAAAATTTGCGAATATTCAGTATTCTGAACTGAAGCAATTGGTTCAATCTTCAAATTTAATTGATATCCCAAATGAGTCATTTCTCATGGATGGTGAAGTTAATACAAAATTATCTCCAACAATCACCAAGCTTACAGATGTGAAACTCAAACGAGCAGCAGCCAAAGTTAATATTCAAATTAATGCAATGTCAATCCCTGGTTGCAAGTTTGTTTCAGCAGAGGCTCAATTATATTCTTCTGCAAAGAAAACGGCAGTAATGCAAGGAAATCCTTGTGTTTTATTAGATTCCGATTTTGATTCATATCTTCCTCGTGATATCCAAATGAATAATTCAGAGACATTCTATAGTTATGAAAATGATTGGACCTTGGATAGTAAGAAAGAACCCTGGGTACTTTTGAAAGTCAATATAAAAAATTCACAAAACACAATCATCACAACGTACTATAAAGTTCGATTAAACTATTTAAATGCATCTGGTACAGATCCGGAGCTTGCATTCAAACTTATGAGAAATAAAATATATGAACTCGGTATTCATTTATATACATTAGGAAGTTCTGACCCGGAGCTACCTTTAGATCTGACATGTAATTTTCGGATTCTTGATTGGACATCTAAGCAAATAGATGTTTCTATTGATAATTACAAATATTTGGTGGTTTTCGAAGATCAAGTAGATATGTATAATATTTTATGTAGAGATATAAAGTATGCATCTAATATGGATGTGAAAATAGAGAATCTTCAAGCATATTATTATGAGTTTGATTCTAATGGGGATAAGATAAAGAGAACTCTGTTATCAACAGATTCTAGCTACCCTGTGATAGTGCTTGATAAACAAAATAGTAGTATTAATATAAAGACTTCAATTCCGATAAACTATGTTCCTAAAGAGATTGAGTTTGACGTGCAAACGATCGGAGTTCCTCAATTGATTCAAAGAGTTAAGGTCTTTCAATATCCTCCTATATATGTAACAGCAGTTAAATCTGTGGATTCTACTTCTGGAAGTGGAGTTGGTGATTGTGGAGATAATATATATCCACATGGATCCACAGGTAGGACTAACTTTACATTCTATACAGTGACAACGTTGGTCCATAATTCAGAAACTACATTTGTTGGCGATCCTACTGTGTTATCAAATGGGGTGATGGTTACTGGAACAGATGTGGTGTCAAATAACTTAATCTCGCCACAGTTTGTTATAGCAACTCAACGCGGAATTACGTCTCAGATCAATTATGACTGTGCTCAAACGAGATGTAAAACCTATAGAGAAACACCATACAAAAAAGGAGAATGGCGAATTCCGACAAAAGCTGAAATTGTATTGATTGATAGAATACAAGACGATCCTAAGAGTGCAGTAAAATCATTGTTGCAGGGCTCTTCGTATTGGAGTGCATATAAATGGGAATATTATACATTTACAAGCAATTCTTTTAGTGCTAATTCATCTTTGAATCAAGCTTATGTTCGATGCATTACGGATACTTGGAATCGGAACTCTAAATAAAAAATAGTTATGAAAAAGCTACGTTATATATTTTGTTTATTGCAATTGCTCCTCATATTTGCTTGCAGCAATGGTAATGAGTCGCTACCTATAGAATCAGATGAAAGTCAACTATTGTCGTTTCGCATAGCAGTACCGGAACTCGAGATTCAAACACGGGGCATTGCTAGTGACCCAGGGTTAGATGCCAATAAGTTCTATTTGTTGGTTTTTGATGAAAATGGTCTTTTCCTACAACGCGCAAAGGCAACTCTGACAGGTCAAAATACATTTCAAGTTTCAATAAACAGGTCACAGAAGAAGCGTATCATCCATTTTATTGGGAATTATGATTTTAATGGATTCTCAGATATTGCACATTCCTATAAAAGTGAGAAAGAAATTATACCATCTTTAGAAATGAATGGTAAGGTTGCTTATTGGCAACGTAAAGAATATAACTCAGGAATACAAGCTGAAAAATCTTTTTCCGAAGCTGTAGAGTTGATCCGTAATGTAGCGAAGATAAGTGTTGTTAATAATACAACATCGACCTATCCAAGATTAGACAGCATAACGTTTGCAGTAGTAAATCAGAATAGTTATGGATCAGTTGCTCCATTTAATAAAAGTAACGGCTTGTTTATTATTGGATCAATTACAGAAGGTAATACAGAGGGGATATTACCAATGACAGTCTTTGATGCTCAAGATAAATATTTGTACGAGAAGCAAAATGTAGAAAGTAATACACCTTTGACTGTCTTAATTAAAGGCAAATATAAGGCTACTGAAACGTCTATGTTACAAGATCATTATTATAAAATCGACTTAGTTAATGATAATGCATCTTGTCAAACTGTCTTATTCAATATTGAACGTAATAACTCCTACATAATTAAATTAAATCAGGTTCTGAAAGAAGGTTATTCTACTGTTGAGGCCGCTTTAAATTCTCCATCAGCTAATAATCTGATAAATTCGATAGAGTTACAACCAATCAAAAATATTTCAGATGGAAAAGCAGTTCTTTCAGTTAGTGATGTTTTTGTAATTATGGTAAGAGAGAATGCAAAATATACATTTAGTTATAATTATTATCCGGATGGAACAGGAGGGTCTGTGGATAACTTAGGTGCACATGTTACACTCAATCATAGCGACCCTTCAAACCCGATTGCAATATTGCAGCCATCAGTAGCAGGAAGTATTGAACTTCAAACCAATAGATTTTCAGTTACTGAAAGTGCAGAAGGGTATATTCATGTTTGTAAGAATGGCTTAAGTCGTAAAATTAAGCTTCTATTTCGAAAACCTTTCTTATTTAGTGAGGTCTTTACAACTATGCAAGGGACATTAGGTCAAAACAAACCAGTATCACTTCAGTTTACAATACCTACATCTATAGCGCAGTCCGAATTTCCAATGTTGATTTATATTCTTGCACCAAAATTGTCTCCGGCTCCTAATTCAGGATTAAAGCTTGAATTTAGAAATGGTAGGTATTATTATGTATACACAGCAATGAAAGCAGGAGTACAAAATATACCATTCAGAACGACTTATAGTAATTCCTCGGGCGATATAATCCTGCAAAGTGAATTATTCGAAGATGCAACCATCCCATTTTTAGCAAAATAAGAGAAATGCATGATAACCAAGCTTAAAGGGGGTATGTTCTGATATATATTCCCTTTGTGCTTGTAATTGCAACTATTTTTTGTGAAAAAAGTTTTTGTGTTTTAAAATATTAGTTATTTTTGCGAAGAAGATCAATTGACAGAGCTTAATTGATGCTGTATTTTAGACGTATTTATATACGATATTTAACCAGAACTTGTATTAACCATACCTTAACTGTTGTAGTGATGACGTTTCAAAAATTCATCCGGCTGCTTGCGAGCAGCGGCTACACTCCACGCTGGTGCGTGTGTATGCTCGATATTGTCGTTATATCGGCAATATATCTTTCTGTAAATTACTTTACACAGATTCTATCTGGTATTGATCGATTATCGATGATTGATGCTGTTGGTTTCATGTTGTTTTTACTGTGGTATGTCGCAGGCATACTGCTATTTCGTACCTATGCCGGTATTGTACGTTATGCCGGTATCTCTGATACCTTTCGACTTTCCGGAATGATTGCTACTGTAGTTGTAGGACAGGAGATTATGTCTGCTGTAATTCAGGTAGTCAGTGGCAACGGGTTATGGAATCCGCTTCTTCCTATTGTAAACGGGTTTGTTATTTTCGGAATCCTCTTTTTGATTCGCCTTACCGTAAAACTATTCTTTCAGCGATATATTGCTTCAGCAAATAAGAATCGCAAGACGGTTTTTATTTACGGAGTTGATGCCGATTCGATGCTGTTGTGCTCGATGCTGAAAGCAGAAATAGGAGAGGCCTATTATCCAACCGGACTTATCGACCCTACGGGCGAGCATGCGGGAAAGAACATTGGCGGCGTTCCTATTTACGATGGAAGTGAACAACTGCTATCTCATTTTACGCGTCATGCGGTAGATTCTCTATTGGTTCCCGACTCTCAACTATCCCGACTTCGTCAGCAAGGACAAGAATTGATCGAAAGTGACATTCACATCCTGACTGTAGCACATTTTCAGGATATTGAAACAACGAAGCGCAAATCGGGTTCACTCTCTTCTCAAGTGCATACGATCCAGATCGAAGATCTATTGGGGCGCGAACCGATCAAAACAGATATGGAACACCTGCGCGAGACCTTGAAAGGAAAAGTCGTACTCGTTACGGGTGCAGCCGGCAGTATCGGTAGCGAAATCTCTCGTCAAGTAGCCTCTTTCCATCCGGAGAAACTTCTTTTGCTCGATCAGGCAGAGAGTCCACTCTATGAAATTCATCTTGAAATCTCCAAAAAGTTTCCTCATTTGCATGTAGAAGCATTGATCGGAGACATTACCAACCGCAAACGGATGCGTTTGTATTTCAATACATACAAACCTCAATATGTATACCATGCGGCAGCATACAAGCATGTACCTATGATGGAAGCTTATCCGGCAGAAGCTGTTCGTGTGAATGTGGGAGGTACTAAGAATATCGCTGATCTGTCTGTAGAATACGGTGTTCGTAAGTTTGTAATGGTTTCGACCGATAAAGCTGTAAATCCAACAAATGTAATGGGAACAAGCAAACGTATGGCAGAGATCTACGTGCAAAGTTTGTTCTACCATCTCAAAGGAGAGGAAGGTAAATACACGCGCTTTATAACCACTCGCTTTGGAAATGTATTAGGGAGTAACGGCTCTGTGGTTCCTTTGTTTAAGCGACAAATTGCAGAAGGCGGACCTGTTACATTAACGCACAAAGATATAACCCGTTACTTCATGACCATCCCCGAAGCATGTAATCTCGTATTAGAAGCCGGTTGTATGGGTAAAGGAGGAGAGATCTTTATCTTTGATATGGGTAAACCCATCAAAATATACGATTTGGCCAAGCGCATGATTACATTGAGCGGATTAAAACCGGGAATTGATATCGAAATTGTTGAAACAGGACTGCGTCCGGGCGAGAAACTATACGAAGAGTTGCTCAACGATGCCGAAAAGACATTGCCTACACATCATCCTAAAATTAAGGTAGCACAGGTACGCAAATA
>JBOFPV010000104.1:0-38562 GCA_051660585.1 Tannerellaceae bacterium | reverse complement strand
AACTAATTAATTGGAATAAATATTCACTTTCGGGCATGTCTTTCAGAATCGTATTGAATACGCCTGTTTTATTACCAATAGGAATATCGAGTGAGTCTTGGTAGGAATTCCAGTAAGCTCGTACGAAGTCGACTCGTTGTGATGTCACAAATATTTCGAGAAGTAAACGCTCGTTGCCCGGTCCGGGTGATACACTATCTACTTTGGCTGCATAAATAATCTCTCCTTCCTCTAGGTATTTGAGGTGTAGATCATTCATGTCGGAGCAGCTGTAGTTGGCTGCCAAGAGTAATAATGTTGCAGCTAAATATCTTTTAATTTTCATGATTTCTGCTTAATTTATTAATATCGATTGTCTCCATATACTTCCAGTTCCATCATGTGGACAAAGTCTCCTCCCGACCATGATTCGAGAAATTTGAGTCGTAGGTATCTGACCGCAGGCATTTCGGGACTACACAAAAACTCCTCTCCGGCACGTGCCCATTCGGCATCTTCTCCCGAGAATTGTCCCATCGGTAGCCCGGAAGGTTTTATTCCGTTGCATTCCATGAGCTTGGTCCAGTTATCCCAATTATCCATGTCTTTGTTGGAGTTGGTACCCCATACTTCAAAACGTTTTACGTTGCCGTGTTGATAGAGCCAACTGTTTTCATCTCGTTGCCATACTTTTACACGACTGATTTTTCCGGTTTGCCCCATGTCGATAGTTACCCATTGCGGCCATCTACCCGATCCGTTGGCTGTATGGAATCCGGAGTTTTTATTTCCGTCAAACAGATTTTGTAATACCCAACCCCATGCAGATGGTTCATCACCCGAAACAAAGAGTGGTTGAAATTTCATTCTGTCAAATTGGGTTTCGAATAATGGTGTCAGTGAAGCATCTAGGATATCACTCTGGTTTTCCCATCGGTCTTGCACATAAGCCTTGAAGCTGCTTGGTATAGTATCCATGCCTCTGCTTGCTCCGTCTCCTTCTACCATTGTGCTGTAGAATACATCGATAGGGGTAAATTCGTTGTTGTGATCTTGTTTAAGCACAACAACAGATATTTCTGCTCGATTCTCATTTTCCCAATATGCATGTACACCTCCAAAATCTTCAACAAGTCGCAGCGATTTTCCTATGGTGATTACTGGTGGCTCAAGCGGATTAATGGTTACATCGACCGGACTTGATTCATTTTCACTGCGATCTACAGCGATTAAACGTACACTTTGAGGATCACTGCTTCCAAAACCTTTGATTGTGAGTGTGTCGGAGTACATCGTGCCACGTGCTTCGATCAAATTACCGTCACCTTTACGATCATAAAGTGCTTTTACATAAAGAAGGTCTTCATCGTCAGGTAATTGAAATTTTAGAATAGCACCTCCGGGTATATTCTTGATCTCTACCTCCGATATAGGTTGTGGAGGAATGGAATCGAGTGATATATGTGGTCTTTCTTCTTCGCTACATGCATAAATACTTCCCAAGATAATGGCAAAACTTATCCATTTTATAATTGTATTGTACATAGGTTTAATCAAAATTAATTTGTTACCAGTTTAGATTTTGTATCAAACGGCTATTTATCGTAAGCTCGTTTTCTTTAATAGGCCAGAAATAGTCGCGTACCGAGAATTTAACAGGTGTTTGAGCTAATGGTACCAGTTGATAGAAATCGGTCTGATTATCAGCTCTAATATTCCAACCTAGTGGTTGCTCGTTTAATTCTTGTATTTTTTTCCAGCGTCTGATGTCCCAGAATCGTTCTCCTTCGAATGCTAACTCAATCGTGCGTTCACGATGAATAATCTCTCTTAGACCGTCAACGGTGCTTGGTTTCTCCGGATTAATCGAGTATTGCATCCATGATTCCTTTACGCCTTGTAGTCCGGATCTTAGGCGGACTTGGTCGATGTAATATAAGCATTCATCGGACGGCCCTGAATATTCGTTTAATGCTTCGGCATAGAGTAAATACATGTCGGCCAATCGGATAATTGGAAATGGATAGTATTCTACTGAGTTGTCTGACTCGGTAACAGCATTCTTGAATGAGTGCATTTTTTTCGTGGTATAACCAGTTATGGATAAACATTCCGATGCTGAAGCCATTCCGCTATATTCTTTGGCACACATTTCAAGGTGTTTTACGTTGTCGGGAAACTTAATGTATCCATTGCCAAAATAAATTCCTCGATCGAATCCGATACTGGCATAAAAGCGTGGTTCTCGTGCATAATGCAGATATGCTGTTTTTTTGCCTTCCTTTACATAGTATTTTTCTTTGCCTGAAGATGCTTCGGGGCGCATTTGATAGCGTTTGCTATACCAACCATTTTGTATCCAGTCTTTATCTTCTTCAATCGGAACACCATTTTCTGAGTAATAGCGTTCTACGATTTTCAAAGTAGGTGCCCATTCTCCTCTTATCGAGGTGTGCTCTGCTTTTAATCGCATGATCTTTGCCTGACTCATGCGTGAGAGATACGAGCAGTCGTAATTTGTACCTCCCCAAATGAGCTCAGAATTCCATTTCTCACACACGGCCTGGCGATAGGTCGTTTGTAACTTAAGTGTGTCGTTTACATTGCCGAGTTGTGGATCTACTAAATCATATAAAGCTTTGTTTTGTGTAGTAGCCATATCAATTGCTTCTTTACAAGCTTCGGCTGCAATTTTCCATTTATTCGGATCGTAGGTTTGTGGAAATAACTGTACACCTCTTTCATCTACAATCCCAGTATAGTCGGTATTGCCATTGAAAAGCTTACTTGCTGCGTATACCAATGTCTTGGCTCGCATGCTTTTGGCTATTAGATTGTTGATGCGGCCGGCTTCGGTTCCTTGGATAATGCCGCTTTCATCCGGAAGTTCGGCTGCTGCTTCGTCCATCAAATCTGTGATGTATGTAACGACATCGTCTACCGATTCTCGGTATGGGCGCACGGCATCTGATCCACTTGATATTTCTAGATTCTTGTCTACAATAGGAATTGGACCATACATTCTAAATAAAAAGAAGTGGTAGTACGCTTTCAGAAATTTTGCTTCGGCTTTCCATCTTACCTTCTCATATGGTGGAATATCTACAACATTATCAACATTATCAATAAAGGTATTGCAGTCTCTGATTCCTTGCCATAGAGGGCGTCCGGTACGTTCTCCTCCCCAAAAGTTCATGTAAGGATCTGTACTTGTTTGCATGCTGCGGGCAATGTAACGCCCGTTCCAGTTTATAAATGAGTGAAACCAGTTTTCGTCTCCCGCAACCATTGCCGGATCTTGATCTACTGATCCGTGACGTGGCAAATAGCTGTAACAGGTATAGAGATACTTTTCACATGCGGTTCGATTTCGAAATGCGTATTCGATTGTTGCTACATTGTCGGGTACAACATCTAAATAATTGCAAGATGTGCTTCCAATAATACAGGCAGCTCCAATAAGTAATTTATAAATAGATTTCATTGTAATACATTTTTTAGAATGATAGTTGGACTCCGATATTGTATACTTTTTGGATAGGATAACCTAATCCTTGTCCTCCCATTTCAGGGTCCCACAATTTGAATTTTGAGAATGTGAGCAAGTTGGTTCCACTCAAATAAACCCTTACGTTGGCTAACCTTACCTTGCGAATTACTTCACGAGGCAATGAATAGCCTACTTCGAGTGATTTTAAACGCAAGAAAGAACCGTCTTGCATAAACCAAGATGACCTTTTTGTATTGTTCTCGATCTTATTCTCAGATAAACGTGGCCACAATGCGTAGGAGTTGCGATTTTCTTCAGACCAGTGGTTTTGAGCATAAACGTCAAGAAGAGCTCCTTGTCTGTCGATAAATGGTGCTGTCTTATCGGCATCGATCCAAAAAGACTCACGTGCTAAGCCCTGGAAAAAACAAGAAAGGTCAAACCCTTTGTAACCCATCGAAATACCAAAGCCGTATACGATTTCCGGACTTGTGGGGTGCCCGATCGGAACCTGGTCTAGTTCGGTTATTTTTCCGTCTCCATTGATATCTTTATATTTGATGTCACCTGCCATATATTCGCCAAACTGTGCCGGGGAATTCCGAATCTCTTCATCATCTATAAATAAGCGTTCGGCTACGTAACCCCATTCTTGATTCAATGAATATCCTACACGAGATTTCCAAGGTGTCTTGCTATAATCTGGTTCCTCGTATACGGTAAATTTACTTTTTGCAAATGTGAAATTTCCTCGTCCCGATATCCAGAGATCTTTTCCGATCATCTGATTGTAGTCTACAGACATATCAAATCCACTACTTTTTGCTTTTCCCAGATTGGCACTGATTTGAGATTGAAGTCCCATGGTTTGTGGTATAGATGCTCGTGGCATTAGAATATTGGAGCGGTGCTCTGTAAAGTAATCAGCTTGAATATCTAATTTTTCCCATAATCCGATTTCTGTACCAATATTTAGTTTTCGGGCAATTTCCCACGTGATTTTATCATTCGGATATCTACTAATCGAAATTCCTGAGAGGAACCTACCTCCGCTATTCCCATATGTTCCGAAAGATGCTCCTTTGTCATTGTTATTCATGTTGACATTTGACATGTAGAAGAAGCGGTCACTGGCTCCTCCAATGGCATCATTTCCTACTAATCCGTAGGTTGCCTTCATTTTTAACTTGTTCATGACTTTGAGAAGTCGCTTTGGATAGAATTTTTCTTCTGAAACAATCCAGCCGACTCCTCCTGAAGGGAAAAATCCAAATCGTTCTTTTTCGGAGAAACGTTCCGAGCCATTGTAGCCGAAGTTGAGCTCTCCAAAGTAACGCCCGGCATATCCATAGGTGAAGCGTCCGGCTAGATTCAAGTTGCGAACGGCTAATGAGCTTTGTAGATCTCCTGCATTTCCGGTGAGAAACTCCCTCATAGTAAATACAAGCATTGCTCCAAAATCGTGCTTTTCGTGATACATACGATTCCAGTTTGCAGATGTCTCAAAGTAGGTGGCCGATTCTACACGCTTAGTCCCTTCTTTGTAATCAAGGTATTCTGTTCCTGATGTTTCGTTTAGCAAATTCAACTTGTAACTGTCACTTGGCTTGTCATAACTTCCTACTTGATAGAAAAATGGATTGTAGTAACGTTGTACATCGAAGTAGGAATAACGACTTGTATTCATCAATCCGCGTAAAGACAAACCTTTGGTTATAAAGTCTAGCTTTTGCTCTAATTAGAACTGGGCAAACATTTGTGAGGTTGAATAGTCTTTATAGCCCTTGGTCATCTCTGCGTAGGGATTCATAAATTGAGCTTTGTCATAATTTCCAAACAATATGTGTTTGGTGTATGCATTGGCTTCGTCTTTTGCAAAGTAAGGAGGGAATAATACCGGATTGGCCGACATTACTTTTTCATAGAGTTGATCTCCCCCGGCAAGCGGTCCTTTGTAGTCATCAAAAGTTCCTTGTAAACGCACTTTTACTTCTGTAGTTTTCGTTACATTGATGTTGACATTGGTACGAAGCATATACCGTTTTAAATTGATATTGCTGTTGAAGTTGCTCAACTTGTTCACTTTTAGATTTCCATTGTCATTGTTGAGTGTGGCTGCCAAATAATAACGAGCTACTTTTCCGCCTCCCGATAAATTGAGATTCAAGCGCTGATTGCTTGTGAAATTATTAAACATAATATCATACCAATCATTGGCCGGATATACATAAGGATTGGCTCCGTTAATGGTATTGTCTATTTTGTTTTGAGAGTAGAGTGTAACACCGAGCGGATCACGTGTGCGTACAGCTTCATTGTGTAGTTTCATGTACGTTACGGGATCGGCAAGTTTTACTCGTTTAGTAGGAGTGGAGATTGATTCCTCAAAGCGGAAATTTAGCTTTGCTTTTCCTTCTGTGCCTTCTTTTGTTGTAACCAAGATAACCCCATTGGCCCCGCGTGAACCATAAAGTGCCGTTGCAGCTGCATCTTTCATAATATTGAAGCTCGCAATATCATCCGGTTGTATACGAGCAAGATCGGCCGAAGAAATCTCATTGTTATCAAGTAATACCAATGGGTCTTTTTTGTATCCGAAAGTTGTGACTCCGCGAACAAAAAATTCAGCATTGTCTCGTCCGGGTTCTCCGCTTCGTTGATAGGCTATCACCCCGGCAATACGTCCGGCTAATGCTGTAGTTAAGTTACTACTCGGAACTTTAAGCTCGCCCGGTTTTACCGACGTGATGGATGAAAGAACTGAGGCCTTTTTTTGCTTACCAAAGGCAACAACTGTAACTTCATCTAATTCGGATACTGCGGGTAATAATGGAACTGTAAATTCGGTTTTGCCTCTTACCGAGATTGTTTTTGTTTCTAGACCTAGAAACGAAATAATAATCTCGTCATTTTCTGCAACTTTCAAATCAGAGAATCGGCCTTCCATATCGGTGATAACACCTGTGGTTGATCCTTTAATTTGTACTGTGGCTCCGGGTAATGGATCACCCAGGTCGTCGACAACTAAACCCTTAATGGTTTTAGTTTTTTGCTGTTGTGTTATCGCATTTGCATTGCTAGTGCTTCGTGCAGTAGCAGATTCAAGGTTGAAAATGGATAATAAAAATAAGCTAGCGTAGATATAATTCATATCAATAGCATGGTTTAATTGTAATTTAAAGTTAAATAGATGTATTAGAAGCCTCTTTCTATAAATGCCATGTATACAACACTCTGGAGAGGATGGTCATAACGATTCATCTGTACTCCGGGTTTCGATTTAAGTTGCTCATAATAGTATTTTGTGGTCTTGCAAGATGGAGTAGTCTTGCTTGTATTAGTTTTCGTTGTAAATAAAGGGTTAATAATAATATAAAACAAGAGTTAAGGCTAATAAATATATATTTTTTTTATGCAATAAAAAAACACTCCTAAATGGGAGTGTTCCATATTGAAATGTTTGACAATGTTATCTCAGAGGGAAGCGAAGGCCGCCTAGGATGGAGAAGGTGGGATCGAAATTGCGCCACCCGCGCTCGAGGTCGTAGTTGCGTGTCCAGAGGGTGAAGTAGCTTTCGAAAATGAGGAAGCAGCTGCCGGTGAGCTTGATGTCGAATAATAGTCCCGTATTTCCTGCCAAGATGGTTTCGGTTTTCCCGCGGCCGCTTACTACGCCTACGTCTCCTCCGGTGACCCAATAGAGCTTGAAGGGTTGGTTGTGATCGAAACGTCCGGCGAGGGTGTAGAAGTAATCTACGCCAAGGGTGTATTGGTTTACACGGTGATTTTCGTTGTCAATCAGATCCCAAGAGGTATTGAATCCGCCTTGCAATCGAAATCGGAGTGCGGAGATGTAGTTGAGGTATTTGATCCAGCCAATGCGGGCTACTCCTCCTACTTTTGTGTAGGGTGAATAGTCGAACGTGTTGTTGGTGGTGAGTATTTGTGATCCTAAATCGAACGAGAAGGAGCTGTTGCTAAAGAAGCCGCCGGTTTCAAATCCACTGATCTTGGCGCGCTCTTGTGCCGTGTGATCGAGTGCATTGAAGGTGTAGTCGCGTTCTTGTTCTTGTGCCTGTACACGGGTGGCTGTGGCACACCACGATAGAGCAACCAAAAATAGGAGTAGCTGTATTTTATTTCTTTTATTCATGATCTTGATGTGTTAGAATAAGTTGTTGAGATCGCCGTCTTTCATGGCTACTGCCTCGAGCGACGGATCAAGTGCTGTTGCTTGATCAAAATGGATATAGGCTTCGTTTACTCTTCCCTGACGATTGGCACATACGGCTCTGATGTATTCGTGTTGCGCGTTGCCTGCTTCGAGCAGTTTTGATGCTTCGTAGGCTTCTTTGTTGTATTTCATCTTGAGCAAAAGCAGTACTTTGTTGAGTGAGTTTTGATCTTTAATGAGTTCGAATGCCTCGTCGTAATTGCGGTTGTATACGGCAATCATTGCTTTCACATTGCGTGCTCGCTCGGTGTTGGGGAGCATGTTGGCAATGTATGCAGCACGCGAACGGTCGTTTTGTTTCAGGTAAACGAGTGCCTGATTGATCAAAACGGGCTCTTGTGCGTTGGCATTGGCAAACGGAAGCAGGATCTTTTCATCGGGTGTGTTATCGTTGAGTAAAAGCACGCTGTAGTTGTTTGCCGCCCAAGTCATTTTGGGATACAATTTGAGCATTTCCTGGTAGAGTTCTTTTTGCCTTGACAGGGCTTCTTCCGGAGATAGCTGCTTGAATGCGTCGCTGTTCGTTTGCACATGGAAGTTGCGCCACAGCTCGTAGGCTGTCATCGAGAGTCGGTCTTTTGCGTAGAGCTCGGCAATTTCATTGTCGGTGAGTTCGCGATTGATCGAATAGGTAAACTTGTAGTTTACTTTGCGGAATCGTGGCAAGTAGCTGTTGCTGATGGTTTTGTAGAATGGGAGATAGCGCATGGCTGAGGATTGCTCGTCTTTGTCGTCGGCATATTTACGTAGCCAATAGCGCATTTTTTTTACTTCTGCATCCATGCCGTCTTGTTCCATCGAGTCGGCTACGGCACTCCATTCTACAACTCCGGCTTCGGCCGAAAGTAGCATCTGATTGCGCGTGTCGCTGCGTAGTTGTGACAGGATTAGTTCCATGGCCGACTGAAGTCGCGATTTTGCCAGGCGTTTGTTGCTGGCGTAGCGTCCGTCGGGTGAGGCCGATCCGTACATGTCGAGCGATTGCAATACGGAGCCCGGTGCCGATTCGATTTGCTTGAGTCGGGATTGTATCTTGTCTATTTCTAGTTGATTGTTGGCCAATGAGAGGTTTACATTGCTGCTGCGTACTTCGAATGTGAGTTCGATGTTTCCGTCTTCTTCGCGTAGCACCAATTCTTTTTCGGGAGCATGGCGATCGTCCATCCACATGGCATTTTCGGCAAATTGCAGAAAGCGTAACGGATTAATGACGCCTCGTGCCATAGAGAGGCTGTCTTGAAAGGTGGTTTTGCAGCACGATTCGATCAAGATTTGTACGTCGGCGCGATAGTCGTCGTCGGGATGGATAATTTTGAAGGAGTCGGCATACGCAAGGTATCCTTTTTCGATTGCTTCTTTGTGTACGATGTAGGGGCTGAGCGGATCGCGCTTGGGATCATAAGCGTGCAGTCGCATTTGACGAATGGCAAATTGATCGCCATCGCATACTACGGGTGTGAGGAAATAGAGTTCTCCTTTTGTGGTATTGATAATCGACGGCTGAATGATAAGACGAGTTGCTGTTTTGAATAGTTCGTCGGGGATCTTAAAGCGTGTATTGATGCGAAAATAATCGCCATCGGCCTCGATGTCGGTAGGATCGGGGAGTATCTTGTTTTTGATCTCCTGAATCACGATCACCTCGTCGAGGTCTACCGACGTAGATTTGAGGATTACCACGAGCGAGCGTTGTCCTTTTATTTTTACCGTTTCGCTAGCATATCCGATACTCGAAAAGCGCAGTGTACACTCTTTGGGTATAGAGATTTTAAACCTTCCGTTGTCGTCTGTTGCGCCTACGGTTTCTTGATCACTAATGGATATGGTAACTCCGGCCAACGGTTCTTGCTCGCTGCCTCTAACTACTCCGATTACTTCAATTTTGGTATTGTTTGCAAGGCCTTCCATTGTAACACAGAAGGCTGCCAGCAATAATATAATGTGTATATAGCGAAGTTGCTTCATTGTCTTTTTATTTGATAGATCTTACACAGCGTACACGTCCGAATGCTCCGAAATATTCTTCAATAGTACCTTTCTCAAATTCAAAAACCTTTATTTCAGTAGATGTTTGTTTTTGTAAGATAAAATAGGATCCAGCGTTGAGCAGAGACTCAAATTTGCCGTTTGCTTTCATCATGTTTTGAGATAAGTAAATTAACATCATTTCTTTCTTAGTCGGTATACGCCAAGTTCCATGCTCATCGGTTCCGAGACCGTTGCAATAACTTTGAGCTTCATTGTAATTGTATATTTGAGTGTTTTCTTTTGGATGTAATTGAAATTTAGCTGCGAGTTCATTTTCATTCGGAGATAATTGTAGTCCCGAAAGAATTGATTGGCTATACATTCCTTCACTGCGTACAATATAGGAGTCTAAACTATCAACAATGGCTACTCCTCCGTATAATGTGTTGTCCGGTGCTGATGTACTTGTGGGGCGAATGCATCTGATCAATCCCGGATTCATGTTAGCGGCATTGGTTTGCCATTCGGCGTATGTTCCCGGACGGAAGCGGCGTAGAGCGCTCTTACTGAATGAAGAAGAGATGTAGTATTCTTCTTGGGTCGAAAAACGAAGTGCACCGTTTTCGAAGACGGTGATAAACTTCAATTCATTGATCGACGGGATATACCAGCTGAGATCTTCGGTTGTGATGTTGGTCTTATTGATTAGTTTCTGACGAACAGCCGGATCGAGCGATGCGCAAAAGATAAACGCATTGCTTAGTGTTGATTTGTAACTACTTTCATCGGTGGTATCCCATTCGTAGTTGTTGGCCGCAAGGAGCTGATTGATGGCAGCGGCCGTATTGGCTTTGCCGTCATCTACAGAGGTTTGCGATAATAGAGTTGCATCGAATTGCCAAATTGGTAATGCTTGGGTTCCGAAGTAATCTAGCAGGTGCTCTTCTGTTAAGCCCAGTACACTAATTGTGGCATTGGCTCCCAATATCCATTCCGGAACTTGTATAAACTGATCTTTAGAGAATGGCGTGATCGCTAAATTTGTTTCGCTATCTGAATCTTGAAATGTGTACCAAAATCCGAGATCCTTTTTGTTTACTGTGTGGTTGTCTGTTTGATTAACAGGCAGGGTGTATTTCTCGTTGTGAAAGGAGATTACATCATTTGCTTCTGTAGCACTGATCCAATTTTTTTCGCCACTCAATAAATAGTTAAATTTCCTTTCGTTTGCCGCAATCTTTGTGTCTAATTGGTACGCTATCGGGACGTGTGTAAACAATTCGTGCGATGCAGAATTTTCCGCCCCGGTAGGCATGAGGTATAAATTGCGTTCGAGGTTGTGTATCGTGTTTTCTGTTGAAATTTTGAAACTCATGTATGCCTGGGGTATTGAAATGGAAAGCGGCAGTGCCGAGTTTATAAAGTCGCCCTTCAACGATTTTTTCTGTGTAGTGTTGTTGGCAACCTTTGTAACTAGCGGCATCTGCGTGTAGTAATCGGCGATAAAAGATTGTGCCGACCACTTGAGATCTGTGGAGCTGAACTGATTATCTACAATATTGGATGCGATAAATGCAGCTATGGATGAACCAATAGATGGTAAAAACGACTGCTTTTTTATATACATGTCGAGGTAAGGCCTGAATACGGGACCTTGTGTGGCTCCGATATTCGGGAATTTCTTGTTTATGGCCGATTGTCCGTTGTAATCGGTGTGGTTCCAATCGGGATTGTTTTTGCCTACGTAGCCTCGGCTCAGTAGGGGTGAGGTTTCGCTGAGCTCAAATGAGGTTTCGTCTTTGAAGCCCGGTGTTGTAACTTCGGTTACGAATGGCTGATTAGACGGTGGATTGGCAGATGAAACAATGCGTATGTTGGCATTGCTGATCTGATCCCACGTTAGCAACTCGTTGGAGCTAAATGCGCAGAACTTGTAATTTACGCCTGATGGTACATTGCTTTCGTCTGCATTGTTGTACAGAATACAGCTATGAGCGGTTGCGGCGGCTCCCGCGGCTGCATAAATTCCGCTAGATGGAATATTAAACAGGGCTCCTTTTGCTACTGTTTGTTTTGCGCCACTCCATTTGTTGGCAGCGATGGTGACATTTTGAATGTGTGCGTCGGCGGCATTGTTTGGTATATAGATGCCGGCTCCGTTTGATGAGGCTTGGTTGTTGTCGATGATGCAATTCCATACCTGACCTCCCGAAAGGTATATGCCTCCGCCTTGCTCGCCTTGGTTGCTGCTTACGCGACAGGCTTGTAGGATGGCGTGTTTGCTTTGCATGCTCACACCGCCTCCCATAGGGGCGTTTCCATTTTCTATAATAAAATAGCGCAACGCGCTTGGCTGTGTGAGTGTGGCCGGAAATGTTACGATGGAGCTCAATTCGGTGCTGTTTGCTGCCGGGTATAATTTGGGTTTGATGCTTCCGTCTTGATCTTTGATGTTGGTTCCGGTGAGACTGCCTGCAAATCCTCCGGCGATGGTGATGCCGTCGGGTATGGTGATAAACTCATGATACACACCCTCTTTTACATAGATGGATGTAAGAGGTGTGTGTGTTTTATTGTATTCGGTTACAAACGCAATAGCTTCGTTGATGGTCTTGAAGGCATCTTCCCAGTTAGCACCGGTGCCACGACCCATGGCGCTGCTGCTAACGAATGCTCCGCCTTTTTGCAGTTCGTCAATATCGACCCGAATGTCGTTTTCATTCGTGCCTGTAATCTTGATATTGAGCATGTATTTTTGATTGCGCGATACATTGAAAAGTCCTGTATAGGTGTTGTTTTCGAATGGTTTGGTATTGAACATCGCACGATAGGTGATTAGTTTTGTGGGTATATCAGAGTTGGTATCGCGGTATTCGGCAATGATTTCAACAAAGGTTCCCAACTCGAGCTTGTCGTGTGCTTTTCGTTCGAGTATATAAAATGCGTCGTCGATGGAGTCGGGCTTGGATTCGGGCTTACTCATTGCAGCAAACAGGCGCACAGGATAATCGATAGACGGAGTTGTGTGCTCGTCGAGTGGCGCGTTTTCATCGAAAATATACATTGCTGAGGATGCATTTTTCATTTGTACCGATTTGATGTTGAGCTTGCTTGATAGCGGTAGATTATTGGTTATTGTTCCTTCTATCTTTAAATTCAACAGTACCTTTGTGCAGAGGCGTGTCAATGAGATGGATTCTGTTCCGTCTTTCAGCTCCACGATGTCTGATCCCGATGGTGGATATGGTACAAGCAGCTCTTTATTGAATACGGCTGTGAGTTTGGTAGTTTCTGATATGTCAGATTCGGCGGTAATGGTGTATAGTTTGTTTGCGATATCGCTGTATTTTGTCACTCCGATCCATTCTTCGGGTTGGTTGGCGACTAGTACATAGATAAAGCGGCCTGTGTAGGCTTCGATTATTTTGTTGTCGGCCCATTGAGGAAAATAATAGTCTTTGACTAATATTTGCTCGCCATCACGTCTGAATATAAAGAGTTGCAGGCTTTTAATAGCCTCTTCGTCTTTATCGCTCAAAATGTGATCGATGGCTTTTGTTTGAGGTTTTTCTGATTGTAATGAGAGTTTTATTTTGACACTTTGCTCTAGTGATTCGTTGCTTGTGTTTTTGGTATAATCTTCGTCGATACATGCCGTGAAGCATACTGATAGAAAGACGAAAGTGAGTAAGTTATAGATTGTATGTTTCATAATTCTAGATTTATTCAATACCGATGTCGCCATTGTTGTTTATTACTTCCCATCCGTTTACGTAGATGGTGGATATATTTGCACTATTAAAATTGAAAATCACCTGATAGGAGTCTTCTTTTGTGAGATCAATGGGGGTTTGATTGATTACCTCCATCAGGTCGTATTCGAATAGTTGGTCTGTAGTGCCCGGAGAGGCAGGGCTTGCATTAAACAGGATCGGCTGATCGGTTGCTAATTGCAAGGTGCTGAACTCGATCGTTGTTTGGAAGATGTCTTCCTTTGCTGTGTTTTTGGCCGAAAGAGCCAGGTAGGATCTAAATCCTACTTCGGGTTGTGTTTGATTGGATGCATTCATGGTGCCATTGGTCGAATTCAAAGAGAATTTGCCGAGCGAGTCGTCGCTGCGCATTTGTTGAGGTGCATTGGGATAGTTTAGGGTAACGGTAATTGTGTTGCTATTTTTAATGAAACTCATTTTTTTCTTTAATCCCAAACGTTCTACTTTTTCGGAGGTCAGTTGGGCATGAAATAACGAGAGTTGTTGTTTTACCTGGTTGTTTTCATGACGCAACGAAACCATGAGGTCGTTTGAGGTTGAGATGTTGGGTTCGAGGTGTATTTCTTCGTAGTGTTCGTCTAGATTTCCCCATGCGACAAACTGATACATCCCTTGATCGAGATCAAAGGTTATCGTAGCATTGCCCGATGTAATGTCGTGGTCTTTGCGCATTACAAATTTGTTGTTGTGATCGAATACAAAGAGTGCAATTGTTTTTACTTCCTTGTTGAGAAGGTCTGCTTCTTGCGTGTTGTAAATGTATTCGAAGTCGATCACAACTTCAGATGGACAATTGGATAAGTCGGTTTGGATACATCCGGTAAAGAATAGTGTGAATATGAAGGATACAGCCCAACGTTTCATAGGTTCTTTTTTTAATTTTAGAATAGCATAAAAAATCAGGAAGACACATCAACGTGTCTCCTGATTTAGGTGTGGAAAAGTTATTCTTTTCCGATTTCGTCGTTTTGCACAACAACAGTCCAAGGTGTGATTTGTAAGCTTGCGCTCAACTTCACGTCTTGTACAAGTGGATCGGTTGGTTTAGTTCCTTCCGGTTGTTCAGCTTTGTCTTCTGTTTCATATCCGTCTTCGTATACGTCGGAAATGGTTACTTTGTAATGGGTGTTTCTGTTGAATGCCCATTTCGCTTCTTTCCCGCCTAAATTGACGCGGTAGAAGGTGTTTGCTCCACTTGCGCCTTCGCCTGTATACTTACCTTCGATAATGATACAGGTTGTGTTGCCACGACGTGGATCGGTATTCCAGTTTTCGAGTGCATAGGCTGCCTCTGCTGCACCAACATAAGCATAGTTGTCTTTGTAGTAAGCATCGGTCCAAGCATCAAATTCTGCTTCATTGTTCGGATCGATTTGAGTTGCATTTGCACCTTCTTTGCTTGATGTTGCTTGTAGAAAATAGTTTGAATACGGATTGGCATTGACAATCTTAAATCCTGTAACGGTAAATTTTGTTTTTGCCGAATCGCTGAGTGCTACCGTAACTTTTCCGGCCAATCGAGTCACATCGATCGTTACATTTGCCGAAGGAGTGGTTCCGTCTGTGCTTGGACTTAAAGATAGTAGTTCGGCATGCTTACCAACCATGGTGAAAGGCGAAGCAGGAGCCGTAGCAAAGGCTTCGGTTACCAATAGTTCGAAGTCGCTTTTTTGCACTCCTTTTGCTACTTTTTTAAATAGAGCTTCGTCGTTCGTTATCGCATACACATATTTCTTTCCTGTGGTACAGTTGATTGAGTATGCTCCGGAGGCTAGCTCCTCTGCTGTAGCTGCTACCGATTTTTCGAGCGAACCGGTTTCTTTGAATACATAAAATGCAACATGGCTAAGCGCGTTTTCCTGGTCAGTTCCGACCTCTGTGCCGGTACGCGTTTTTAGGCTTTCGTTGCTGCTTGTAAGTGATACGTTGAACTTAGCGGTTTGTGCTTCGTCCAAAATGTGTTCTTCATGATTTGTTGTACATGATGATACAATCATGCCTGCCAAAAGGCCTGAGATTAAAAAGTTAAACTTCATAATTGATTATTTTATGATGAATGATAATAAATGATCGGTCTAATAATATATTTGGTCTAAATAGTTCTTATTGTGAAGAAAACTATTTTAAAAAGTAGATCAACGAAAAGTTTATTTTTGTTGGTCCGATATAGTTTTTTGTGGATGCGCCTATTTTTTTTCCGCAGTGTCCACATTTGTACTTGTCATAATCAAGGTATGCATATCCTAATCCGATGCTGGCCTCAAACCCCCACTGGACGGCAAAGTTTTTTGCATAGCCATAGGTGAGACCTCCTCCGGTGAGATGTCCTTGGTATCGCCTGTCTGTAAAAAGCGACCAGTTGTATTCTCCATAGAAGGCATGCAGTCCGTAAAAATGCCCGGCAAATGTGTCGCAATGCCATCGGCGAAGTTCGGGTTGTATAAACCAGAGCTTCATCATTTTGTCATTGGCAAATTGCCATGGGTTGTATGCTCCTGATACATCAAGAGTATACTGTTTTGAAAGAAAAGTTTCTAGCCCAACATTGAGTGTGGCTGTAGAAAGATATAATACATTACTCTTTAATGCTAAGTATTGTCCTTGCATGGTACAACATAGCATCATAAAGATCACTGAGAGGTAACATTTGATCATAAATACATTGTTGTTGAATCAAAACTGATGATATATAACGAAAGAATATTTGCACTTTAATTACTACATGGTACATTGAATTTTAATTAATATTGCAAATCTATTTCTTTGTTTTTGATAAACAATGTAAAGATAATTTTTGGCAAAAAAATTAACTATTTATAACATCAAGGTTTGGCAATTCGAATGAGTTGCCCTTTTAGGTAATAAGGGTTGAGGTAGTGGGTCATAGGAGTTGCTGCCGGTGAGGTCGCGAAGCTTTTTCCGGTACCATGATCGGCTTTATTTCCTGATTTTTCGGAGTAGCTTAACTGATACCAATCGGATACTTTCGCTCTGAAAAGATGAGCTCTGCTTTGTTTTTTTAACCAAATAGGAACGGTGATGCTCATGCCTGCACAGGATATGCCTCCGGTATATCTGCCAAATAGCTGAAGGGCTGCATTATTGAATCGACGCGTCAACGTGAGTTGGCCTCCGTAATCTCCGTAGATGTATCTACCCATCGACAACTCGGCCTCCATATTGTAAAACTGAGGTGTGATTGTGCATGTAAGATGTGCACTTAGGCGTTTCCATTTGCTAATGCTCCATCCATTGCGATCTACATAGGAAGAGCCGGTTAATGATGCTGTATATCCTAATTTATATATTCCGGTTGAAGATATCCAGTAATTTGCAAGGTTAATACCCATGCGCTGTGAGGTGAAATTGCCAATACTAATGCTGCCAAAGATATTGTGTGGCAAACGGTATTGTTGTGAGAGTGTGATAACTCCAGGACGAATGAAACGAGCCTCGGGGCTTACAATGTTGTTGTGAATTGGGAAAATGACTTGTGCCGTGATGCGGGCTCCATTCCACAGTGAGGTTTCGATAGCGGGGGCTAGGTTGAACTGTGTTTCCCAAATTCGCTCAAAGGTGTTGTTTTGAAATGCGAATTGAGGATAAAGCACCAGGTCTGTTTTTCCGAATGATTTGTTGTGTATAGGTGCTTTGCTGATGATGGCAGAGTTGGGCCGGTTATAGCTAATGTGAAGTGATTCTATAAACTGCGGAGTGATTGCTTGTGTGGATTGTGCCAATTGCACTTGATCCTGACTTGCCTCTATGGTGAGTCGGGGGATTCCGTCTGATGCAATATTGATGTTCCATGCTTGCTGTGGTGCTATCGAGAGCATCGACTCCAGAACGGCATAGAGTGCTTGCGCTTCATTTCTCCATGCGTTGTTGGTATATTGTACGTAACAAACGCTATCGGTAGACAGGATGCGTACGTTTTCGAGTGCGTCGGGAAGGCCTGAGCCTTGTGCGTGTGCTGAGGGGGGTGTTGTGCCTAAGGTTGCAATGGCGGCTAGGAGTAACATGGGTCTTTTATGATTCATAGATGGATGATTTCTGCTAATGGTGATGTGTATTTCTTCTTGATTTTTATGGTGCGTAGGGCTTCTATGTGCCGTGGCTTGTGGGTGTCGGTGCCTATATGTGTATAGAATCCGTTTTGTAGTAACTGTAGTGCTGTTTTATTACATTGTGTACCGTAATAGTTGCTGAGCGACAGTAGATTGAGCTGAAATTTGCAGCCCAGCTCACGAAGATGGTCATAACTACTGAAGTGGTTGTGATAAAACTCATATCGCTCGGGATGTGCCAACACCGGTGTGTAGCCTGAGGTGCGCAGATCGAACAGGTGTTGATGGAGCGATAAGGGTGCTCGGAGGTAGCTCATCTCTACAAGGACTTCATTGTTGGGATAGGAGAGTAGTGGTCCCGATTGAAGCTGTTGGTTAAAGCCATCGTCGAGCATGTATTCTGCCGCAACATGGAGTTGAATGCCTGCTTGTGCGGCTTCTTGCTGTATTGTTTCGTAGGTTGCATGAATACGCTCTTTGGTATTGTTGTATACTGAATGCATGATGTGGGGCGTACAGTAGAGCTTGCGTACTCCGATTGCCGATAAGTTGATTAAAAGCTCTTTGCTTTGTGCTATGTGTGCGCTTCCGTCATCGATGCCCGGTAGTATATGACTGTGATAATCAGTAAAGCCTATGCGAAGGATATCGCACAGGCTTGTTTTTGAACTAAATAGTGTGAACATGTTTTTTATTGTTTTTCTCCGTAACCATATCCATATCCGTAACCATATCCGTATCCATATCCACGGCGTGATTGTTTGATATCGGTGATTACGATACCCATGTTGTTTAATTTTTTGCTTTCATAGATTTCTTGAATTCCCGGTAGTACACGCTTGTCGAGCAGGCCGGCACGCATCACATAGATGGATGTGTTGGCATGGCGGGCAATGATCATTGTGTCGGTAACCAATGAGAGTGGGGCTGAGTCTATAATTACATAATCGTAATTGCTATTGCCCCAATCGATGAGCTCATCAACATGCTTGCTCATTAATAGCTCTGATGGGTTGGGTGGTACGGGTCCGGCCGGAATGAGATCTAAATTGGGATTTAGAACCTGACGAGAGATCAGTGATTCGATGTCTTTTTCTTTTCCGGCAAGGAAAGAGGATACTCCGGTGTTGTTGTTCACAGGCATATTCTTATGCAGTGCCGGCTTACGTATATCCATGCCTATGAGTAGCACACGCTTGCCCGTTTGTGCAAGTGCCAACGATAGATTGATGGATACATACGTTTTTCCTTCATTGGGTAATGTAGAGGTTACCATGATGACGTTGTGATCGGCTTTGCCGAGTGTCATATAGTCAAGATTGGTGCGGAGCATTCGGAATGCTTCGGCTGCCGGTTCGCGATTGCCCGGTGTCATGACTACTGATTCTTCATGATGTTTTCGTGGGATTTCGCCTAGCAAGGGTGTATCTACGATGTGATCGAGGTCGCGGCGCGTCTTGAGCTTGGTGTCGAGCATGTTGTAGATAAATAGAATGATTGCCGGAATTGCAACTCCGAGTAATAGTGCTGCCAATAGAATGATTGGTTTCTTTGGCGCAACAGGAATATTGGTGCCCCAAGCTGCATCTATGATTTTGGCCGGCGGTGCAACAATTGACATTGACAGTTCGTTTTCTTCTCGCTTCTCTAGTAAGTAGATGTATAACTGTTCTTTGATTGTTTGATTTCGTAATACGGCACGAAGTTCACGTTCTTGCTGCGGTACTGAGCGTACGCGATTGTTGATGCGATTTTCTTGATTCTCGAGGTTGTCGCGTTGGATGCGAAGTGATTGTTCGAGATTGCCTACCGATTGATGGATTGAAGCGCGTAACGCTACAAGCTCGGCATGGAGTGTGCGTAAAATCGGGTTTTGTTCTTTGGTGCTTACTCGCATGCGATCGTATTCGAGGCATTGCTCGTTGTAGCGAACAATAGCCGCCGAGAGTGCAGCGTCGGTTATGCCTAAATTGGCCGGTATGAGCTTGAATGTTTCGTTTGCTTGCGTGAGGTATTCTTTTACGAACTGAACCAAACGAAGTTGTGTTTCTGTTTCGATGATTTTTGTCTCGTATTCACTTCCTTTTTGTAGTGTGATACGTGCTTCTTCTTCGATATTTGTGAGATTATTGCTCTTTTTATATTGCTCTACTTGTTGCTCTACGCCCCCAAGTTCGTCGTTGATCAAAAGCAAACGATCGTTGATAAACGATGCTGTGTTACGGGCAACTCTGTTTTTATCGTTGATTGCATCGTCGTTGTAAAGTTGGATGTAGGTGTTGAGCAAGTCGATGTTGCGAAGTTGTGATTCTCCTTGTATCGACATGTTTAATACGGATGCGTTTTTGTTGGCCAACGATACAGCGATGTTTTGTGATAAGGTACGAGCTACGGTTTGCGGATTGGAAAGGGTAACAGTTATCTCTTTCGTGTCGTGTGCAAATGTTTCGTCCAAAGTTACAATACCTGTTCCGAATGGTAATGCGACGGGGGTATTGAATGCGAGTGTTTGCTCGGAATAGGTGTCTTCCTTATCTTGAGGGATGATGCGAAAATTATGGGGTGATTCTATCTTTAGAAGATAAGATTGTGCTCTGTTGGGCACTGAGTCTCTTTTTAGATAGTTGATTTTTATCGGACTATTGCCATAAAGCGTACTTGTGCGAAGATTTGACTTGGCACTGTAGTTGATGTCGAGATGCAAGGCTTCTGTGACACGTAGTGCTAATGTGTTTGACTTGAAAACAAGGATTTCATTTTCGATGTTGTTGCTCATGTTGCCAAACATGCCCAAGTCTTGAAACATTGCTAATTCATTTGCTCCACCTCCTTTTTTTTCATCTTGAAGTAGGATAGAGGCTTCTGTCTTGTATATCGGGGTTGCGATATATAGATAGGCAACGGCTAAAAAAATGGTAGTGATTATTGAGGTTGCAAACCAATACCAATGATTAAGGATATTGTCGATGATGTCGCGAAGGTTGATCTCTTCTTCGCGAATATTGTGTTGTTCGTCGATCATGACTGGGGTTGTGTTTAGCGGATTAGTAATGCGGCTATTGTTGTAAATAAGGATCCAAGTGATACGAATAATGGCATGAAAGTACTGTAATCACCTCCGGTTGCTTTTGCTTTGTTGGGTTCGATGTATATGACATCGTTTTGTTGCAGGTAGTATACCGGTGAGGTGAATAGGTCTTTGCTATTCATATTGACACGGTAGTGTTTTTGTTGTCCTGCTTCCTCGCGGATGACAAGCACATTGTGTCTGCGACCATACACTGTCATATCTCCCGAAAGACCAAGTGCCTCGAGGATGGTGATGCGTTCGTTTGGTATTGTGAACGATCCGGGCTTGCTAACTTCCCCCAAAACAGTGATTTTATAGTTCAGGTACTTGACTGTCACAATGGGGTCGTTCAGGTACGAGTTGAGGCTGCCTTTGAGTGTGTCTATCAATTGTTGTCGGGTAAGCCCCTCAACATGCATTGTGCCAATTACCGGAAAGTCAATGTTGCCGTTTGCATCGACAAGATAGCCTTGAAGTGATTGTGCTGAAGTGAGTTGGTTGGATCCGCTTTGAAATGCAACCGTGGGTAGATTGAACGGTAGCGTTGCTGTAGCATCCGGACTGCTAACTACGATTCCGAGTAGATCATCTTTTTTGATTATCGCTTCGTATTTAACATCAATCATCTGATTTTGGTTAGCGTCAATGTCTTGAAAATAGGTTATCTTCTTGGCAGAGCATGAACATAATAATGCCACAAGGCACGTAAAAAATAAAAATCTCATTAGTCAAATATCTTGAATTAAATTTAGATACTAATTTGTTAATTAGTAGTTGTCAATATGAATAATTTTGCGTTATAAAATACATATCAAATAAAACTTCTACAAAAGTAATTAATTTGTTGAACTTTTTGGTCTTTTTGTCGGTTATAATAAATTGTTTTTGGGGATCTTGTTTTCTTGGGTAGGAATATGATCGTCAATTCTTGGTATATTCTGATTATTCTTGTTGAGGTTATGATTTCCTTTTATACATTTGAGTCGTAAAATAAGACACATTACATACATTACATACATTACATACATTACATGACGAGCACGAAGCTCGTTAAATTATTTGGGGGATAACTGTCCGTGAGGATGGTTATCTTTTTTTTTGTTATTCATCGTTGCATCGTAGTAGTTTTTTGAGTTCGCTTGGATTCATATGGAAATGGGCTTTGCAATATTTTTGCAGATGTGAGTGCGAGTGGAATCCAAACTCACGAATGATGTCGGAAAGAGTGGTGGATTCGTTCATAAGCCGTAGCTTGATTTGACCGGCTTTCTGCTTAAGCAGCCATTGATAGGCCGAGTCGTTGAATTCGGCTTTGAACTTACGATTGAAGGTGGATGCTGACATGCCTGTATGTTGTTGTAATTCCTTAAGGCTTTTGGCTTTTAAGTAATGTTGAAGAATTGTTTCTTTGAAAGTTGATGCATGTGAAATGAGCGGATGGCAGAATGTAAACAAATCGTCGGGGGTGTAATAAAGCTGAAGAATAAGAAATAGCTCATTTACTTTCCCTTGCGTATAATGCTGGCAGTCGATTTGATTGATGAGTATGTCTTTGAGTTGCTCGATGTAAATGCGCATTTGGCGGTTGGCCTCGAGTGGACGAAAAGTGTATCCTTTGGTTGTAAGTTGGTTGCGAAGATTTTGAAGTCTTACCTTTATGGCATCATACGAAATATGATCGAACTGCATAATAAGGATCTCCGAGCCTTTTTTAACGACTCCTTTTGATACTGTGTTTTTTCCTACTAAATAAAATTGATTTGCATGTACTTCTTCACTAGTCTTATTCACATAGTGAATCTGCATTTTTCCTTTCAATAGAAAAATAACGGTGTAATAGTTTAGTTTTATGTGTTCGAATTTGTAATCATCGATGTAATCGCATAAAATAAAATTAATGTAGTTTTCGGATGTTTGTAGAGAATTGATGTGAATTTTCTTTTGTATAACAATATTTCTCATGTCTAATTTGCTGAGTTTGGTTTTATGTAGTTTAGTCAAATGTATTTTTTTGAAACAAGAATATGTGTATTAATCGTTTCGTTTTCTTCAAAAAGAAAGGTCTGTCAATATTTGTATCGACAGACCTTTTGATGTATTTCGATGTCTCCTTATAGCGAACAGATGAGCTGTACGGCTAAGATCAAGAATACCATGGCTACCGGATATACGGTTGCGTAGGCAATGCTTGGTGCTCCGGTTTCTGACATTGAATCGGCTGCCGCAAGACCAGGTGTACTGGTCATACCTCCGGTGATAACGCCCAAGAGGTCGAGCATGTTTACCTTGAACACGTAATGACCTAGAATGGTTGCAATAACCATTGGGATAAGTGTAATTGCTGCACCTACGAATAGAAGGGTTACACCGCTTGTTTCGATCGTGGCAATTAGTTTAGATCCTGCTGATGTGCCTACTTCGGCCAAGAACAGGATAAGACCGAGCTGACGAAGCAGTGAATTGGACGAGGATGACATGGTCCACATGATAGGTCCTGTCTTGCCAATCGCACTTAAGATCAATGCTGTGATTAGGATACCTCCTGTAAGTCCCGGAGAGAATACGACTCCCGGTGCAATGGTAAGGTTGATCTTGCCAACCAATACACCTAATACGATACCTAACGCGATAGGTAGGAAGTCTGTATCGGATAGTTTTTTTGCTTCGTTACCAATGTAGGTAAGTAGTTCGCTTGCATTGTCGGTGTGACATACCATCACCAGTTTGTCTCCCCATTTGATGGTAAGATCCGGTGTTGGGATTAGGTCGATACCACTACGACGTACTCGTGTTACGGTGCATCGGAAGTTGCGCAAAAGGTTAAGCTCTTGCAAGGTTTTGCCTACAAGTCGCTTGGATGTTACCAACCCGTCGATAACTTCGTAGTCTTCGCTAAGCGGAAGCTCCATGTTGACACGTTCGCCACATAACATTTCTACAGCGTTGAGTGCTTCTTCGGTTCCTACTGCTTTGATGTAGTCGCCTTCGTGTAGTACGGTTTTGGCCATTGGCATCTCTGCCAGATTGCCGTGCATCACGCGTGAAATTACTGCGCCGGTTGCGGTGCGTAGACGAAGATCGATCAAGCTTTTGTTGAATACGTTTGCATTGTCGATTTTAAATACTGCCGTATTTACTTCGGGATATTGCTGCAAACGATCGCTCATCATTTTGCGCTCCATCTCGCGAAGGTTGATGCGGAATACCTTTGGAAGTAGCTTTACAAAGAGAATTACACCAATTACACCAAATGGGTAAGCAATACCATACGAAATGGCTGAGCCTTCGCCTGCAAGCTCTTTTGCTGCTGCAAGACCCGGTGTACTGGTTAGTGCTCCTGTAAGCAAACCTACGACATCGGCTGTAGTAAGATCAAACAGATACTTGGATGCCACAGCGGTAGCGGCTGCCGAGAGTATCAAAATTACCGTGATAATCATCAAGGTCTTTCCTTTGGAACGGAACGACTCGAAAAATCCCGGCCCGGCTTGAATACCGATTGTAAAAATAAAGAGAGTCATACCGAGCTCGCCCAATGACTTGGGAACGATAACACCGAAGTGCCCTAGAAATAAAGCACTGAAGATTACGGCAGACACGTCTAGTGAAATACCTTTAATGCTGATTCTGCCCAGCATAAAACCTAATGCAATAATGACGAATAACGCCGCAATAGGTGAAGTCAACAACATTTCAAACATACCCTAAAAGATTCTATTTTTTCCGGGCGCAAAGGTAAGATATTTAATTTAAGAAAAAAAGAGCGAGCATCTTATAAAAGACACTCACTCTTCTTTTTGTAAAGAAAAATAATCTTTATCTAGTTTAGGATATTATTAGAAAAACAAATCGTGATGCTATATCCAGTTTTTGTCGATATAGTAACGCATCAAATTCTGAATGGCATCTTGTAAATCGCGACGTAACTCGTCTTCGATGATGCGTATATCGATGCGGGAATGCTCTGTCATTTTACTGAGCAGATAAGCGGAGAATAACTGCTTTGCTTCGTGTGCAGGTATATGTTCGTTGAATTGTACGGTAATGGAATGTGTGTGTGCCGTAACCGAACCAAAAAGATGTCTTTCTCCGTCTTTCTCGGCTCGTACTTCGTAATGAGTAACACCGTTGCCTTCGGCAACACAAGGAGGTACTACGCTTTTCAATAATTGATGCATAGTTTTGAATGATTCATCAACTCTTAACTTATCCATGATGTTTCGTTTTTTGTGATTTTACTTTAAAACAGTGTATGGTGATGTAATGTTGTGAAAAAGCTCTTCGCATAAAAAATTATTTTCGCAAAGCTCGATTGAATCGAATGTGGTTGATTACATCAATAACTCCGTAAATGATGGCTGTGATCCCGCAAAACATAAACAGATTGGCTGCTGTACCGAACGGATTCATGATGATTAAGATGCCGGCCAATAGAATCAATACCGGAAAGATGTAATAAACTCCGGATACAGGTCCGGCTTTGCGGGCTGATGCCAATATGGAGAGCTGGCTTATTCCGCCCAAAATAAGTAGAAAGGCTATGATGTACATCAAAATGTTTACAAAAAAAGGAGGGACGGCAATCATGGCTATGCCTAGTGCTGCCATGAGAAATCCGTCGAGAGGAAAGCTGCCATTCATGATAAAGCCTGACGACTTGGCTCGGTAGAATGATACGACAGAGATTAGTCCCATGAGTAATAGGAGTACGCCAATGACAATGACAACATAATTGAGCGCGAGCCCGGGCCAAATAACCAGGATGATGCCGAGTAATATGGCTAAGATGCTTCGTGATACAGGAGCAGTGAGCCGGTTGATTGAGTTTGACATAGTTGTTTGATTTAGAATGTATATTTTAATAAATATGTTTTACTCAATAACAACCGACGTGCGATTATTGCTCATGTATGGGACTTTATTTTATCTATTTTTCAGGATAGAGAGGGCTAAACGAATGAGTCCGAAGCCGATATTGCCATCGAGGGCTTCGTGAATGGGCTTGAGCTCAGAGGTTTGACCTAGCTTCTCGGCTGCACGGGCTACGGCTTGTATTTCGTCGTTGCTGATGTAGCGACTCCAATCGGTGAGTTCTCCTTTTTCGACCAGATAGGCCAGGTGTGAATATACTGTTACGGGCTGGATCTTGCGGAACTCTGCAATTTGTAGCGCGCCCAGTCCTTTGTGTACACACTCGAGGGTTTCTTTGTAGGCGTCTCCTTTGGCTCTTTTCTTTCCGATGGCTTTGCGAATGGTGGTGATGAATTCTTGTCCGTATTTTTCAAGTTTGATCTCGGATACTCCGGCGATATTGGAGAATTCGGCCATCGAAACGGGTTTGTCTTCGACCATTTGCGTGAGCGACTTGTCGGTAAAGATGGCGTAGGCGGGTATGTCTTCGAGTGTGGCATACTTATAGCGTAGTTTGCGTAGTTGCTCGAATAGTTGCTCGTCTTCGCTGAGGTGACTTTCGGCCTCGGTGATGCGGGAGCGTTTGCCGGCTACCGGTGCGGTGGCTTGCTCAAGTTTGACTTTTGCGAGTTGTGCGGGAATTTCGCCCATCAATACCCTGCGTCCCATGTTGGTAATCTTGAGGGTGTTGCCGTCGTTGTAGGCCATCTCGATGTAGCCGAGTTGTAGCATTTGCAGCAGATAGGCTTGCCATTCGCGAAACGAAAGGTCGGCTCCTACACCAAAGGTCTTGATTTGATGGTAGCCTGCCGAGATGATCTCGATACGACGTGAGCCTCGCAGGATGTCGATGAGCAGGTTTACTCCTACACGCTGCTCGGTGCGGGCTACGGCACTGAGGGCTTTTTGTACGAGGATGGTTCCGTCGATGCGCTCGGGAGGATTGAGGCATACATCGCAATTGCCACAGTCGTGGTCCATCTCTTCGCCAAAGTAGCTGAGCAGAATGCGACGGCGACAGATGTCGGACTCTGCATATTGCTGCATGCGATTGAGCTTGTCGAGGTTGGTGCTTTGCTGGGCACTTTCTTTGGCAAAGTTGGAGAGCATGACCAAGTCGCCGAGGGTGTAAAATAGGAGTGTGTCGGCTTTGGAGCCGTCGCGTCCGGCACGTCCGATTTCTTGGTAATAACTTTCGATGCTTTTGGGCATGTTGTAGTGGATTACCCAGCGTACGTTCGACTTGTCGATCCCCATACCAAAGGCTACTGTGGCGCAGATTACACGTACTTTGTCGTTGAGAAAGTCGTTTTGATTTTGCTCACGTTCGCTACTAGAGAGTCCGGCATGATAGACTCCGGTACTTACTCCTTCTTCGGCGAGTTCTTTGGCCAGTGTTTCGGTGTTTTGCCGGCTAAGGCAATAGATGATGCCGCTCTGACGGGGGTGTCGCTCGATGAAGTCGAGGATGGAGTTGATCTTTTGCTTCTTTCCAAGTCCTTTTACTACTTTGAGTGAAAGATTGGGGCGATCAAATGAGGATACGAATGTATGCGGGTTTTGGAGCGACAACTGACGTATGATGTCGTCGCGGGTGATCTTATCGGCCGTTGCGGTAAGGGCTACGATAGGTGTTTTGCGGAAGTAGCTTTTGATTTGCGAGAGCTTGGTGTACTCGGGACGGAAGTCGTGCCCCCATTGGGAGATACAGTGAGCTTCGTCGATCGCAAAAAGCGATACGCGCATGTGCTTGAAGATACCGTTTTCGAGTTCGCCCAAGAGGCGCTCCGGTGAAATGTATAGCAGTTTGGCTGTGCCGTTGAGGCACAACTCGCGTGCACGACGGTTTTCGCTTTCGTTTTGTGTACTGTTGAGGGTGCAGGCTACGATGCCGTTTTCACGCAGTGTGTCTACTTGGTCTTTTATTAAAGACAACAATGGAGAGACGACTACTGCCGTTCCCTCCATTGCTAATGCCGGAATCTGGTAACAGATCGATTTTCCTCCGCCGGTAGGCATCAGAACGAACGTGTCGTTTCCGTCGAGTATGTTTTGTATAACCGCTTCTTGATTGGAGCGGAATGAGTTGTATCCGAAGTACTTTTTTAATAGTCCTGTGATTTCAGACATCAGTATGGTGTTAATGAAAATGGATTTAATCGTTTTCGGTGTAACGTGCCGGTTTGTCGACAAAGCGTGACAACAACCAATAGGTTATCATGGCTGTAAGGACACTGTTGAGCGACGAGATGCCCGGAAGGTAAAAGCTTGCCAATGCACCGAAGGCCCATGCGGCAATTGCACTCCAACGGATGTTTACGAATGGGTGCTTGTCCATGTGCGCATAGTGGCGACGATGTACGAAGAAATAGTCGGCTATGAGTACACCTCCGATTGACGGGATGAGTACATTTAAGAAATTAAGCCATCCTACAAAGTTGTCGTATAGGAAGATTGCGGCAGCAGTTCCGAGTACGCCGTTGGTAAGCACGAAGAATTTCTTGGGTAGTTTGGTGATGTTGGCAAAACCAAGTCCCGATCCGTAGATGGCATTGTCGTTGGTTGTCCAGATGTTTAGTCCTAATACCACGATTGCCCACACGATCATTCCTTGCTTGAGCATTACATCGGCGATATCGCTGAGTTGATAGAACGATGCTCCTACGGCTCCGAAAAAGAACATCAATGAGTTGCCGATAAAGAAGGCTGTAACGGTAGTAGATACCGAGATCTTAGGTGTCTTGGCAAAGCGGGTGAAGTCGGGGGTAAGACTACCGCCACTGATAAACGACGCGATGCAGATACCGATAGCAGACGAAAGAGACATCTCTTGGGTAGGGACAACATTGAGCCAGGCTTCGAGTCCGCCGAAATCTCCAAAAGCTTTTCCAACCGACATAAATCCTAAGATGGCGATGGCCGGAACAGCGATGGCACTCAAAATGGTGAGGGCTTTGATCCCGAACCATGCGGTAGCAGTCATAAGCAGACCGGAGCTCCATATCAGAACAGATAGCGGAACATCGGGTAATACTTTATGCACAGGGATGGCAAACATGGCTACCCCTACGCCAAACCAACCTACTTGCGTGATGCCTAGTATCAGCGATGCCAAGTAGGAGCCTTTTTGTCCGAACGAATAGTGTGCCAATAGGTGGGTTGATAGTCCGGTTTTAGCTGCTATATAGGCCAATGATCCGGTATAGGCACCCAAAAGAAGATTCCCTACAAGTACCGAAAGGATGAACATGGGCGAGGTGAGGGCTGTGCCCAGTGTGCCTCCGGCCCACATACTGGCCGAGAAAAATGAAAAACCGAGCATAACAACCAGCATGGTCCAGAAACCTCGACGGCTGTGTGATGCTACGTGCGTAAATTCGTATTCTTTGCTGACTTTAGTCTTTGTATTACTCATTTGTATATGTTCCGGGGTGATGCCGGATTGATTGTTCCGTAAATTAAATGTATTGTGAGAAGAATTCGATTTGCGCAATCGATAGTGCTTTTAAATCTGTATCGGCATAACGAGTTGTGTCGATTTCGGGGAAGCGCTCATTTACCAACTGAGCGAAAGTCATGCCTTGTTCTGCCAACTCTAGGTTTTGTTGCCAGTATTCGAGAACGTCTTCTGCGTATTCGCTGATTAGGAATGCGCGAGAACCGGCATCATAGATGGTACAGCGTTCGATCGGATAGCATGGGTTTTCGTATTGTGAAGCGATAAACTCAGGAGCCATTACTGCATCAAGGCGTACAAGATCGGTTCCTGTAAGTTTGATGGTAAGCGGTGTGTTGTGATCGGGTACGATAAAGCGACCTTCGATGTATACAACGTGTATCCCATCGAAATCGGGGAAGAGTGATGTTAGGCGTTTGGCTGTGCGTGCCAAAATTGCTTCTGTTTTGATACCACCTATGGTGAAGAATATCATATTCTTGATGGTACAACCCGTTTGTTCTGCTTCGTGGATCAGGATATCAAGGGCATGCTCAAGGCTGGTGCCGGTAGCTACTACATCGCCGAATACGATGCTTGATGTAGGCTTAAGATATAGCTTGTGGTAATCTCCTTCTGTGATTTCCCATTCGTCGGGATTGTCGGCACGACGACGGCGCTGTGCACTAATGAATGATGAGCTGTGTGCATTCCATCCAAAGGCTTGAGCTAGTGCGTCGCGTAGCCCGAAGTTGAGTCCGCCGCGTAGGATATTGAATACAATTGTTTCTTTTTCTTGCAATGTGATTTTGTCTTCATTGCTCAGTGCTTTGAGTGTGTTGCTACATGCTTGCTGTAATTTGCCGGTGTAGTCGATACCCAAACAACGCGGATCGTTGCAGATTTCACGTGTTTGTGGAGTTGTTGTGATGTAGGTAAAAACCTTCTCACCCCATGCGTTTGGTAATTCATACAAATCGCACTGATCAATAGAAGCAATTTTTTCGATCATTTTGTTTATTTATTTCAAGTATTGTCGATGTAATGAAGGGTAATTTGCTGAGATGCAGTGCAGAATAACGGAAGAGGAGTTTCCGAATGTATTTGCATTATCTGCTTGTAGCTTTTATCCATTCGGAATGCAAAATTAGTGCTTTTGCTTGGAATCATGAAACAAAATATAATTAAAGCAGCACCCTGATATGTTGTTATTTCTTGCAGGTATGTAGACTTTAACATAATTTGAAAAATGTATACAATCTTATTGGACCTTGGTTTGTTTTATGGTAAACAATTTAATTATCAAATAACGTTTAATTTTACACGTATGAATAATTCTGTGCTTAATTTTTGGGGCAAAAGTTCGTATTGGTGGTTGTATCTAATTCTTGGTGCAATGCTTGTTTTATCGGGCTTTTGGGTGATGTGGCAACCTTCTTTGGGTTATGAAACAGTAGCGATCTTGTTTGGTTGGTCGTTGCTTGCTGTGGGTATTTCACAAATAGCGATTGCAGCATCGGTAAAACGAGCAATCTCGGGATGGGGCTGGTGGATTGCCGGTGGTATCATCGATATTATGATTGGCTTGTTTTTATTGTTTGATCTTGGATATACAGAGGCTGTATTGCCTTATATTTTCGGGTTCATCTTTTTATTTAAAGGGATTTCCAATTTTGTATCATCATTGATGATGGTGGGTAAATACAAGTATTGGTGGCTGTATTTGATTAATGGTATCTTGTTGTTGGTGTTGAGTTGGATGTTTTTGATGGCTCCTGCATCAGCTGTGTTTACCATTGTGTTTATGGCTGCATTCTTATACATGTACTGGGGATTCAGTTTGATGGCTTTCTCGTTTGACTTGAAGCCAGGCAAAAACGATTGATCACAATTGTATGGTAAGAAAGGAAAGGTCGCCTTATTGGGCGACCTTTTTTAATGTATGATGATTCTGCTATTTAGCAAAGAATGATTCTTGAATGGAGAATCAAAAACATCTTGTACAGCTTAAGAGTTATTCGTCGTAGTATCTTCTTCTTCGTCGGGCTTAATTATTTTCTTTCGAGACTCCACTTTGTCTGTTATATATACAGTGAAAATGGGAAACATCATCATGCCAAGTGCGGCTAAAAGAACAGAGAGTGCTTTTCCAATATCGGTCATGGCATAAATGTTGGAGCCAACGGTGGTAACATCCATAAATGCCCACCATAACGCATCTGTAAATTTATTGACCATATTATTGACCGGAGACTCGATGATGAAAAAGATCAAACTGCTAAAATAAACCATTGCCATCAGAATCGTAAGATAGGTGATAAGCAAACTGGTCACTTTGTTGTATGTAAACCATTTTACAATAATAATCAAAGCATAACCTCCACGAATAACCGGAATGAACTTGAGGAAATAATACATCTCTGGGGTCATGTGAATAATCGCATGCTGTAAAATACTAAAGTAAGGAATCGATACCAACAAAAACACCAAATTATGCTTTAAATAATCACCTTTCTTTTTATCTAAATACCAGCCAACAAAGAAATCGATCATGAAAACCAAACAAATCCACAATTGTATCTTTTGATAAGAAGCACTAGTAAGTTCAGGGATAAGTTGTAGAATCTCCAGTGAAAAAGTTGCTACCAAAACAATACTCCCTAAAAGTACTAAAATATGAAGAAGCTTCATGATAGCAGGAGTACTAGGTTTAAAATAAGGTTTGACAGGTGCCATTCTATTATCTGTTGAAATTTTTCTATTTTGTTTTATATGAAACACACATTCGCATTGTTTGGTTGGACTTTAATACATCTTTTTCCCCACGGGTAAATCTAGTTATCATAAAAACAAAGTAAAAAAGGAAATTTGTAAACAGAAACAATTTAAAAACTGTTGTAATAAAAACAACCAAAAACAGTTGATTGTAATAAAAACAACCAAAAACAGTTGATTGTAATAAAAACAACCAAAAACAGTTGATTTGACTTAAAGCAACTATTAATGGTTGATTATTTGAAAGCGGAATTGTATATTTGTAGAAAATAAAAGTGCTATGATAAAAGCAGTTATCACAGGAGACATCGTTCAATCTACGCATACAAACGTAATAGACAGAGATCGATTGTTGAATGTAATTAAAGAAACCATCAAAGCGCTCGAAAACGAATCACTACTACGATATGACATATATCGAGGTGATAGTTTTCAGATAGAGCTAAACACTCCCAAATGGGCACTAAGAGGAGCTTTGCTAGTACGTGCAGCATTGCTCAAAAACTCTCCGGATTATTTGCGTTGGGACGCGCGTATTGCCGTAGGGCTAGGGAAAGTCGAATATGAATCTCTTAATCGAGTCGCAGAATCAGACGGAGAAGCTTTTTGGTATTCGGGTCGAGAGCTCGATGCATTGGGTAAAACCAAACGCCTAGTTCTAAAAACCGCATGGAATGAAATCAACGACGAATTCAAAGTCAGTACGGCTTTTGTCGATGATATCGTTTCGCAATGGACCATTGCTCAAGCAGAAGTTATGTATGAATGGCTACTGGATGAACAAATTACACAGCGCGAAATAGCACAAAGACTACACAAAACACCACAGGCTGTAAGCAAAGCACTTGCAAGTGCAAAGGCTTCACTCATTAGCCTCTATCTCGATAGATATCAACAATGCTTATCTAATTACCTTAAAAAAAATACCTATTATGAGCTTAAGTAGTATTTTGATTCTCCTACGAATGCTTGCTGCCCACTTATTGGGCGATTTTGTACTGCAAACAGACAACATGGCTAAAGCTAAAGCAAAACACAACATACAAATACTGTGTTTTCATGGGGCTATACATGCAGCTTTGGTTTATTTGTTCGTGGCAATTTGGAGCTGCTGGTATATACTGCCAATTGTTTTTATAACACATGTTGCGATTGATTATGTGAAATGCAGATTTGAACCTTCGTTGCGGTCGTTTATACTTGATCAGTTTGCGCATTTGATAGTCCTAGTCGGTTTATGGCTTTTTATAACGAATGATGTAACCCTTTTTATAAAAGGACTTGAGTATTTGCTTGTTCAGCCACGACTTTGGTTTTATATAATCGCTATTTTTGCGATTCTACAGCCTTCGTCTATTGTATTGTCGTTATTTACGCGCAGGTGGAGAAGTGAAGAGACTGGGAGTGAAACACTTCAGAATGCCGGAAAATGGATTGGTTATCTCGAACGATTTCTAATTGTGGTATTTATTTCGATAGGAAGATTTGAGGCGATAGGTTTCTTGCTTGCTGCTAAATCGATATTCAGATTCGGAGAACTCAACAAAGCGAAGGATATTAAAATAACAGAATATGTCCTGATTGGTACATTGGCCAGTTTTACAATTGCAATTGTAGTAGGCTTATTGTTGGTATCCTGTATAGGGTAATGACTTCTAACTAAAAAAGCCTCTGTAAGGTTGCTTAAATAGCGACGATACAGAGGCTTTTTTCATGTATAGATTCTTCCGGAATTACCAGATCTCGACACGATTTTCGGGTGCGAGGTACATGGCATTGCTCGGTTGTACATTAAATGCTTCGTGGAATGATGTGATGTTTGGCAATGCACCATTAACACGCCATCTGCCCAATGAGTGTGGGTCGATCTTGGTGAGACGAAGGATTTCTGCATCACGAATGTTGCCGGCCCAAAGGGTTGCGTACGACAAGAAGAAGCGTTGCTCCGGAGTGAATCCGTCGATCTCATCTTGTGGTTGTGCTGCTTTTACGTTTTGGAGTGCTGTATACGCAACTTGCAAACCACCTTGATCGGCAATGTTTTCTCCAAGTGTAAATGCTCCGTTAGCATGTGTGTCTCCAAGTACTTTGATGCTGTCGTATTGAGCAACAAGTCCTTGTGTTTTTTCTTCAAATCGTTTTGCGTCATCGGCAGTCCACCAATCTTTTAGGTTACCATCCTTGTCGAACTGACGGCCTTGATCGTCGAAGCCATGTGTCATCTCGTGACCAATAACTACACCAATGGCTCCGTAGTTTACAGCATCATCGGCATCCAGATAGAAGAAAGGAGGTTGAAGAATTGCAGCAGGGAAGCAGATTTCGTTTGTTGCCGGACTGTAATATGCATTTACCGTTTGCGGACTCATGTGCCATTTCTCTTTATCTACAGGCTTCTCATTTTGAGAAATCATATAATCCCATTCAAATTCAGAAGCTTTCTCTACGTTGTCCCAGTAAGAATCAGCCGCAGAAATAGCTAAGGCTGAATAATCTCTCCATTTATCAGGATAACCGATCTTAACAGTGATGGTACCTAGTTTCTCAATTGCTTTAGCTTTGGTCGTATCGCTCATCCATTCCAGATTTTGGATACGTTGTCCAAGAGCTTCACTTAGATTGTGGACCAAAGTAAGCATCTTTTCTTTTGCTTGTGGAGGAAAATACTCCTCAACATACATTTGACCTACAGCTTCGCCTAGGCTTCCATTGGTAGTTTCCAATGAGCGTTTCCAGCGAGGTTGTTGTTCTTGTTTGCCCGATAACGTTTTGTCGTAGAAATTGAACGACGCGGTAACGAAATCGTCGCTCATATATGGAGCAGAAGCGTTGAGTAGGTTAAATGTAAGATAAGTCTTCAAATCGTCGAGTGGGTACTTTTCGACTAGTTTACCCACGGAACCCATAAATGGAACTTGTGAGATATTGATAAATTCGGCATTTCCAATCCCTGCTTCGTCGAAGAATAGATCCCAAGCAAACTCCTTGTTGTTGGCAACGAAATCTTTGATCGCAGTCTTGTTGTAGTTTTTGATCGGATCACGAAGTTCTTCGCGTGAATAAGAAGCTTTCGCGAGTTCAGTTTCAATAGCAAGTACGGTTTGTGCTGCTTTTTGAGCGTCAGCTTCACTGTATCCGGATAAAGTAAATAACTGTTCGATGTATTTTAGATAGGCAGCACGGATTTGTTTTGTTTGCTCGTCATCTTGCAGATAGTAATCTCTATCGCCCATATTGGTACCTCCTTGATAGGTATGTGCAATATTCATAGCACTGTTGCCCGGGTCTGATTCGATGAACAAATAAAAGAATGACGGAACGCCTTTGCGTTGCAGCGAGGCTACTGTTTTTGCTAAATCTGCTTTCGATTGAATGCTGTTGATTGCTTCCATTTGCGACTTGACAGGAGTGTATCCCTCTGTGTTGAGGCGGGTACTATCCAATCCGGCATTATATAGATCTGCAATTTTTTGAGCGATACTACCTTGCGGATGTTGTGTAGCTCCAAGATTTTCGATCAAGGTGCGTAATTGTTCCTTATTGTTTTCACGCAATTCGTCGAATGTGCCAAAACGCGCGTATTCGGGTTTAAGCGGATTGCGTTTTTGCCAACCACCTGTGGCATAGTCGTAGAAGTTGTCTTGAGGAATTACAGTTGTATCGAGGTTGGCAAGATCGATTCCTGTATTTTTAAGTTGCTCCTTTTGGTGAGAAGCGCAGCCTGTGGTTGCGATCACCCCCGCTAGTAGCGGAAGATAAAAATATTTATTCATACTTAAATTTATAACGGTTAAGTTGGCCGCAAATATAGTGATATCCTATATATACGCAACAGAGATTATTGTATATATTTACACAAATAAAAATGCATTTCTCGTTTTACTTAAAATATACAGATCATGGAAAAGCAATATGCCAATAAGCTGATCGATTTTATCGCATCGAGTCCTACCAATTTTCATGCGGTAGAGACACTGCGTACACAACTGAAAAATAGTGGATATACAGAACTTTCTTTTGGTGACAAATGGACTATCGAGGCCGGAGGAAAGTATTTTGTGACAAAGAATAACTCCTCTTTATTCGCATTTGTGCCGGGTAGCGGCAAAGTAGGCGAAGAAGGATTCAAGCTGGTTTGCGCGCATTGCGACTCGCCATCGTTCAAGATTAAGCCTAATGCCGAAATGCTGGTAGAGGGAAGATACCTTAAACTCAACACAGAAGTATATGGTGGTCCGATTATGTACACATGGTTTGACCGTCCGTTGTCGATCGCAGGGCGTGTGATGCTTAAATCAGGAGATGTGTTGAATCCTGAAACCCGATTGATTCATTTCGACCGTCCGTTGCTTACTATTCCGCATTTGGCCATTCACTTCAACAGAACCATCAACGATCAAGGCAATCCGCTGAGCAAGCAAAAAGACATGCTGCCAGTGATCGGGATGGTAAATGATGCATTTGAAAAAGACAATTACTTGCTTCGCCTGATTGCCGAAGAGTTGTCGGTAGAGCAAGAAGATATTCTTGATTTTGATCTTACGCTTTTTGAATATACAAAAGGTTGCCTTGTAGGAACAGACGAAGAGTTTATCTCGACGGGGCGTCTCGATGACCTTGCAATGGTGCATGCCGGAATGACTGCATTGATCGATTCTCACGATTGTGCAAAGACGAAAGTACTTGCCATATTCGATAATGAAGAAGTGGGAAGCGGAACCAAGCAAGGAGCAGCTTCGCCGGTGTTGCGCACTGTACTCGAACGTATTGTTTGGTGTATGAATGGCTCTACCGAAGACTTTTACAGAGCGTTGGATCATTCATTCATGATCTCGGCCGATATGGCACATGCGCTGCATCCGAATTATCCTGAAAAGCACGATCCGACAAACCATCCGATTATGAACGGAGGGCCGGTAATCAAGATGCATGCCAATCAAAAATACATTACAGATGCCGATTCTGCCGCAGTATTTGAATCGATCTGTAAGCTCGCTGACGTTCCTTGTCAGAAGTTTGTAAATCACTCGGATATGGTGGGTGGTTCTACATTAGGAAACTTACTGCTTACTCAAATGGAAATGCGCGGTGTAGATATTGGTAATCCGATGTGGGCTATGCACTCGATTCGCGAAACCGGTGGTACAAAAGACCATTTGTATGTGATTAAAGCGCTTACAACGTATTATAATTTGTAGAAAAGGTCTCAACAAGAGTATTATGAAAATTATTAGAGGAAATATATTCGACTACATTGATGAATATTGTGTAGATCCGCAAAATCCCGTTGCACGCTACTTCGAAGATGGTGGTATAGTAGTGGAGGATGGCAAAGTGAAGGAAGTTGATTTTTTTAAAACACTTTCGGAAAAGTATGCAGATGTAGAAGTGACAGATTATTCGGGATGCTTGATTATGCCCGGATTTATCGACTCGCACATTCACTTTCCGCAAACCGAGATCATTGCATCGTACGGGCATCAGTTGATGGAATGGCTCAATATGTACGCTTTTCCTGTAGAAACGACTTATGCTTTTGAGCATCACGCCAAACGTATGGCGAAAGCTTTTTTGAATGAATTGTATAGCAATGGTACTACTACGTGTGTTGCCTTTACTACTGTTCATAAGGCTGCTGCAAATGCATTGTTTGAAGCTGCTTCGGAGCACAACATGCGTATCATTGCCGGAAAGGTGGCGATGAATCGCAATGCTCACGGTGCTTTGCTAGAAGAAACAGACAACTCATACAATGAATCGAAAGAACTGATTGAGCAATGGCATGAAAAAGGTCGTGCTTTGTATGCGATTACTCCTCGTTTTGCAATTTCGTGCGATGAGCAATTGATGTTGCGTTTGGGCGAGTTACATCGTGAATATCCTACGACTTATATACATACGCATCTTTCTGAGAATAAGGGTGAAATGACGGTTGTAGATGCTTTGTTTCCAGAGTGTAAAGACTATCTGCAAGTATATGAAGAGATGGGTATGCTAACGGATCGTACGATTTTTGCACACGGAATCCATTTATCAGACTCAGAAGTGGAACGTATTGCAAAGGCGGGAGCTTCTATTGCGCATTGCCCTACCTCTAATCTATTCTTGGGTAGTGGCTTGTTTGATATGAAGCGAGCTAATAGAATGGGGGTTCAGGTTTCGATCGCGACAGATATAGGTGCCGGAACTTCTTTTTCTCAGCTTCAGACGCTGAATGAAGCGTATAAGGTGCAGCAATTGCAACATTACTCAATGTCTCCTTTCGAATCATTCTATCACATTACATTAGGTGCGGCTAAAGCATTGAAGCTAGATCATTTGATTGGAAGTTTTGCCGAAGGGAAAGAGGCCGATTTTGTGGTGATTGATCCTGTAGTAACAAGTTTGCAGCGTATGCGTAGCGAGTACATGCAGCGTGCGTCATTGCATGACATCGAATCAATGTTATTTGGTGTGCAAATGACAGGAGACGACCGCAATATCCGTGCTACCTATATCATGGGTGAATGTGTATATAATCAAACTATCAAACAACAATAAATAGAGATGAAAGGAATTGTTCTAGCCGGTGGCTCGGGTACTCGATTGTATCCGATCACAAAAGGAGTGTCTAAACAGCTTTTGCCGATTTACGATAAACCAATGATTTATTATCCCATTTCGGTTTTGATGCTTGCCGGAATTCGTGAGATCTTGATCATTTCTACACCAAACGATTTGCCAGGGTTTAAACGATTACTAGGTGACGGCTCGGATTATGGTGTAACATTTGAATATGCAGAGCAACCGTCTCCCGATGGTTTGGCACAAGCTTTTATTATCGGAGAGAAGTTTATCGGAGAAGACTCCGTTTGTTTGG
>JBOFPV010000103.1:0-11366 GCA_051660585.1 Tannerellaceae bacterium | reverse complement strand
AATCTCATCGGCAAGTATCGAGTCTCCGCCCGGAAGTGTACCATTCCAAGTAAGTCCGAATGCTTTGCGAGATAATTTTCCTGTAACAGAAAAGCCGGCGCGTGTATTACCATACGGATCGTTTACCATACCGCCCATTTCTACATCTAGCGTAATCGGATGGGTATTGTCTTTGATCGTAAGATTTCCAGTAAGCTTAAAGTTAGAGTCGTCTACCTTTACTACCTTCGTGCTTTTAAAGACCATCGTTTTATAAGTCTCCACTTCGAAAAAGTCTTTGCTGCGTAAGTGTGTGTCACGCTGCTCGTTGTTGGTGTCTACACTCGCCACATCAACATCCAGTTCTACCGTTGCCAGACTAAAGTCTGAACCATCTGTCTCTACAGTTCCTGTGTATTTAGTAAACATTCCACGCACATTTGATACCATCATGTGCTTGATTTTGAATCCGATTTCGGTATGTGTTGTGTCGATTGTCCATTGAATAGCGGCCATAGATTTAAAATTTTATTGATTCATAATGCTTTATTATAAAACGCAACAAAGGGGAGATATGTTGAGGGTTTTATCCTAAATAGCCTTAATTATCCACGAGATTAATCGTTACCTTTGCACCCTGAACAATTGAAATGAATAACGAACTATTTTACTATGTATAGAGCTATCATCGCTTGCTTGCTTTGGGGATCGGCATTTGCCGGCGCAAAAATTGGTTTTGAGTACACAAACCCGCTTCATTTATCAGGAATGCGCTTTACCTTGGCCGGAATGTTGTTGTTTCCGATCTTATGGAGACAACACGTCAACCTAAAAGAACTCTTCAAACACTGGCGCTTTCTTTCGCTGTTTGCTTTCCTGCAAACGTTTATGCAATACGGGCTTTTCTTTATGGGACTCAACTTGGTGCCGGCGGCTACTGCTGCTATTATCATCGGAGCAGGCCCGCTATTTGTTGCCATCATGGCGCACTTCTTTATGCCGGGCGACCGCATGACGATGCGAAAGGTTATAGCCATTGGCTTGGGACTGCTTGGAGTGGTGAGCATCAGCCTTAAAAAGGGAGATGTACTTGCCTCTTCGTCCGATTTTTATCTCGGTATCGCTTTGCTGCTTACCAGTAATCTGGTGGGCGGATATACCAATATTATGGTAGCGAAATACAAAGAGAAGCTATCACCTGTTGCGCTTACTTCGTATGCCAACTTCTTTGGCGGTTTGTTGCTGTATGTAGTTTCGCTGGTGGTAACGCATCCTGAATTCAAGATCTACCCGATCGAGTTCTACGGCGCACTTATCTGGCTCGCGATTATTCCGGCTGCTGCTTTCTCGTTGTGGTACGGGTTGTTGCAACGTCCGGGTGTAAAAGTGAGTGATCTCAATGTGTGGAAGTTTATCGTACCTGTAACAGGCTGCGTACTGAGCTGGCTCATTGTTCCCGGCGAACATCCCGACGCAAATAGTATAACAGGTATTGTGATTATATCAATGGCTTTGATTATTTTGCAACTTCCGCAACAGTTGACGCAGAAATTAAAGAGATCTGTGCAAAAACTAAAGTTGGCGGTGAGCAAATTTAAATAAATCGTATCATGGCATTAAACATACTTCATACGGCCGATTGGCATCTCGGCCAAACGTTCTTCAATTACGATCGCACGCTTGAACACAAAGCATTCTTGCAATGGTTGCTTGATACCATTGCAAGCGAGGCAATTGATGTACTGCTTATTGCGGGCGATGTCTTTGATGTCGCAAATCCCTCGGCAGTGGCACAGCAAATGTATTATGCTTTTCTGCAAGAGCTAAAGACACGTTTTCCGCATGTACAAGTGGTAGTCATAGCGGGCAATCATGATTCTCCCTCTCGACTCGAAACCACAAACGCCATTCTCGAAAGCATGGGCGTGCACGTGGTTGGTAAAGTAAACCGGCTTGAAAACAGAGAAATAGATGCGGCATCGCACATCATTCCGCTTTATGATGCCGAAGGAAACAAACAGGCTTATTGCCTGGCAGTGCCTTTTGTACGTCAGGGCGACTACTTGCAGGCTACGCGCGAACAAGAGGTTTCGTATGCCGAGGGTGTGTTGCAGATTTACAAAGAGCTTACAAGTGCGGCACTTGCAAAGGGAGACGGTTTGCCTTTGATTGCTACGGGACACATGCACGTACTAGGCTCCGAGACTTCGGCCGAAGACAACAGCGAGCGTGCCATTATGGGCGGACTCGAATATGTCAATGCAGATCAGTTCGACGAAGCCATCTCATACCTTGCGCTTGGTCACATTCACAAATCGCAGCGAATAGATCGTCGCGGTATCGTACGTTATGCCGGTTCTCCGCTTCCGATGTCTTTCTCCGAAATAGGTTATGCGCATCAGGTTCTTAAGCTAACGATAGATGGTAATGCAGCGATAGAACCGCAAAAAATAGCAATCCCGCTTTTTGCTCCGCTTGTACGTATTCCGGCTAAGCCCGAACCGCTCGATGTGGTACTGGAGCAACTGCGCGACTGGTCGTTTGATGCTTCTCCGTTTGTCGATGCGCCGTATCTCGAAGTTCGTGTGCTCAATACCGAGCCAAACCCTACGATGCGTTATCAGATCGAAGAGGCGCTGAAAGACAAAACCTGCAAACTGGCACGTATTTCGGTGCATAATCCGAATATAGATGAAGCATTCTCTGATTTCGAACAACTCGAAAACGAATCGCTAGACATTGATCCGGGTATTTTGCTTACCGATTATTACCGCCGTAAATACGGTGAAGAGATTCCGCAGGATATGCAACTATTATTTGAAGAGATACTAACCGAAGCATACGCTACACAAGAAGACTGATATGAAGATACTAGCGATAAGAGGCTGCAACATAGCTTCTCTGGAAGGAAAGTTTGAGGTAGATTTTACGGTAGAACCGTTGGTTTCGGCCGGTATTTTTGCAATAACGGGAGCTACCGGTGCAGGAAAGAGTTCGCTGCTCGATACCATGTGCTTGGCCTTGTACGATAAAACTCCTCGTTTAGAAAGCGTTACAGGAACTGTTTCTATCGTAGACGTGATTGAAAACTCACGAGGAGAGAGCAAACAGAACGTATTGCAGCAAGGGGATGTTCGTAACTTGCTAAGACGCGGTACATCTTCGGGCTATGCTGAGGTTGATTTCCTTTCTGTAGACGGCAACGTATATCGCTCGCGTTGGTCGGTAAAACGTGCCCGCAACCGTATCGACGGTAGATTGCAAAATGCCGATATTGAGTTGTATAACCTTACGGCAAACAGTGCGGTTTCGGGAACAAAAAGCGAGCTTAAAAACTGCATTAAAACTTTATTGGGGCTTAGTTTCGAGCAGTTTACCCGTTCTATCTTGTTGGCACAAGGAGAGTTTGCCACTTTCCTCAAGGCAGATCAGAACGAGAAGTCCGAATTGCTAGAGAAACTTACCGGTACAGATATTTACTCGAAGATATCGGGCTTGATCTACAATCACTATGCTGCCGTGAAGTCCGACTACGATGTTTTGGCTCAAAAGATTGGCTCAAACGAATTGCTCGACGACGAGGTTCATTCGGGTATGGAGGCAGAACTCAACGGTTTCATCGAGCAGCAAGCCACTCAAACACAGGAGAAAGAGCAACTACGCAAACTGCAAGAGGTGATCAACGAAGTAGACAGTCAGCACGTACAATTGCAGCGTCTCAATACCTCTTTGCAAGAACAACAAGCATTGATCGCTTCACACAACGATCGTATTAGTCATGTACAACGTCTCGATTTGGTAGAGCCGGCTCGTGAAGATTACAATGCGCTTACAATAGCTTCGAATCAATTGAAGGATTCGGAAGCAAAAGCTGCGGAAACACAAGCCAATATCGAAACCTTACAATCGAAGTTAACGAGTCTTACTTCTACATGCATGCAAGCCGGAGATGCTGTTGTGGCATTGAAGCAGCAGCATGACCTCAAAGCTCCCGAAATTACAAAAGCTCAAGCTCTCGATGTACAAATGGAGACACTTTCGCTTGATCTGAAGAAAGAGAAAGAGGCTCTCGATGCAACAGTTGCTAAAGCCGAAACGGCTCGAAAAGAGAAAACCGATCAGCAAACTGCAATACAGGGATTGCGTGATAACCTGAAAACGGTTGTTGCTTGGATTGAATTGTATAAAGAGAAAGAGCAGGTCGCTGCCAATTTCGATGTGATTTCGGTTTTACTTCGCAATGCTACTATCGCCAAGAAGAATAGTGACGCGTATCTTGCTACCAAGAAAGAGAAAGCCGATTTGTTGGCAAAAACACAAGCAACCATTACTTTGCTTGAGAAAGAAGTAGGAGAACAAACAACACGAATCGCGGAAAAAGAGAAAATCCTGGCTGAATTGAATGCTCAATTGGCTGCATTTGACTCCGAAGCGATGAGTGCTAAGCGCGATCAACTGCAACAAAGGGCCGACGCATTACTGACACTAAAGTCGAACGTGCAACTTTACACGCAGCAATTAAAGCAGCGCAATGAAGCACTGACCAAACGTACCGAATGTGAGAAAGCGATCAAGGAATGTCATGAACGTATTGCACAGGAAGTGCAAGCTGGTACATCCCTCGCTGCTGCTAAAGAAAAGGCAGAACAAATACAGCAACGCATGCAGTTGGCCATTTCGGATAATTGCGAAACGATGCGTAATACGCTTGCCGAAGGAATGCCTTGTCCGGTTTGCGGAAGTACGGAACATCCTTATCGCAAAGGCAATGCTCACCTCGACGAAGCGATGCATGCGCTGGAACAAGAAGTAACATCTGCCCGTAAAACGTATGAAGCTTGGCAAATTCGTATGGAGGGATACAAGCAACGACTTGCATTTAATACCAATACGCTAAGTGAACTTCCGGATGTGGCTCTGCTTGACGAGGCTTTGCTTCAACTTGAAAATGCGAACAATGCTCTGCTGAAAATGGCACAACTATCGACGGTTGATACAAAAGAGGCTGCGTTTGCCGATCAACTCGACGTATTCATCGGGCAAATAAAAGAAGCGCTTTCATCGTTAGCTGCTCAAGAACAACAGGTTCGTAAGACACAACAGCAGCGCGATACCTTGCAAACAGAGGTAAATACACTGACTTCTCAAAACGCAACCGGTAAGTCTGCTTGCGATAAAGACAAACTCTTGTCCGTTTCCTATAACGATGAAATCGGTAATTTAACCGTTTCTGTTACCAAAGAAACAGCAATATATAATGAAAGTATCGATGCAGTTTCTCAATACTTTCCTAATCCTGAGTGGATTAAAAACTGGAACGAATCCGCCTCAACGTTCTTTACTCAACTGAAGAACTTTGTGGAGAAGTGGAAAGAAGCCACAGCTTCGTCGGTGCAATTGAAGCACGATATTGAGAAACAAGAAGAGACGCTGAAGGCGAAAGATAACTTACTTCTGCATATTACCGAACAATTACATCAGGCCGAAACGACTTATAAGCAGCGTGTCAATGACTTGGAACAACTCAAGAAACAGCGTAGCGTTTTGCTTGAAGGCAAGGCGGTAGAAGTGGTTCTGGAGCAAATGAAAGAGGAAGCTAAAGAAGCCCAGTCACAGTATGAGTCGTTGCAGAAGCAATGTAATGAAACGGATAAAGAGCTGAAGTTGCTTTCGGGTATTCTGAGTCAGTTGAAACAAGATCAAGAAAGCCTGCAAAAACAAATCGCGACCAAACAACAGCAGCTTGCTACATTTACGGAAACTGTAAGCCAAACAAGTAATGAATCGTTTACGCTAGATGCCGTTTTGGATTTGCTACAATGGAATAAAGCTGAGGCGGATCGGGAGCGAGCTTTTGTAAAAGAGCTATTCGACAAACGGTCTAAACTCGAGATCGGATACAACGAACGCTTGCAGGCGCTCAACGACTACAAAGTACGTCAACACTTTACAGATAAAACCGACGAAGAGCGCGAGGCTTTGCAACTTCGCAACAAGGAGCTTTCGGAGTTGATGCTTGCGCTAACCAAGCAGATTGATTCGATGAAAACGCTTTTATTGCAAGACGAGAAGAATAGAAAGCTAAATAAAGAGCTGCTTGAGCAAAGAAAACAAAAGCAAGCCGTGCTTGATAAGTGGGCAAAGCTCAATGATTTGGCCGGATCTGCAGACGGAAAAAAATTTCAGCGCATTGCACAACAGCATACACTCGACATTTTGTTGAAATATGCCAACGTGCATCTTCGCATTCTAAACAAACGATACGCGCTCGAACGCATCCCGGATACGCTGGCGCTTCAAATTATAGATCACGACATTTGTGACGAGAAACGTAGTATCCATACGCTTTCGGGAGGTGAGACTTTCCTTGTTTCATTGGGATTGGCTTTAGGACTGGCATCTTTGTCGTCGAATCGAATGAAAGTGGAGTCGCTATTCATCGATGAAGGGTTTGGCTCGCTCGATTCCGAAACGTTGCGTGTAGCAATGGATGCGCTTGAATGTTTGCATGCGCATGGCCGTAAAGTAGGGGTTATATCGCACGTACAAGAGATGACCGAACGCATAGCCGTACAAATACATATACAGAAGAATATGAACGGGGCTTCTACAATAGAGATTCGGGGATAAAGCAAGAACCTCTCTAATTATCAATAGCGATGATTAGAGAGGTTCTTTTTTTTACAAACAATCAGGGCAAATGCATCAAATCGTTTTGTCATGACTAAATGCGCGGATAGTCGGTAAAAAGTCCTTCGGCATTTGTTGTCATAAACTCTTGACTCGACTCGTCTACTGTTTCTTGTTCGGGGTGTTCTAATCGATAGAAGATAGTAAACACCCATAAATGATTTGCGTAACACTGTGTTACTTGCTCAATCAAAATTCCCTGACTAAGAAACTCCTTTAACTGCCTTTCTACAGCAACCAGATCTGCGTTAGCAAAGATTTTAACTCTCATCCCCATAGTTGTACGTTTTAATTGGTATACAATTGCTCTTCATTCTTTAAACAATGTAAAACGACAAAAGGATTATCTAAACACAAGTTTATTAGGTCGAGATTCGATTTTTAACGACTGCCGTATACAAGTCGGCGCTTTCCGTTCCACGCAATTGCTTCTACTCGGGTAGCATCCGGTAAATATGGTAGAGCCGTGAAGCTGTTGTCATTGCTGCCGCTTCCTACCATCACGATCTTGCGCAAGTTGCGATGGGTATAGATCTCAAAGGCAACTACGTTTTTCCATGCGTCGTGATCAACAATCATCTTACCATTTGTGATGGTATAGCCTTTGCCATGTGTGCCTTCGATCTTCTTCATACGGCGGAAAGCATCTATACTATTGCCTGATATATAATAAATAACGGGCGACTCGGGTTTCTTGTATCGTTTGGCATACGCAATGAGATCATCAATTTGTGCCTGCGTTATGGTGTGTTGCCCCGGTGTATAATCGTCGATGTATTTATCGATAGGACGCAAAAAGCCGGTACCTACAAAAAAGTCGGTCATATCGCGGCGTGAGATATCACAAATACGTTTTACGAAAAGTAACTGACTGCGACCACTGCTTTGCGTATTGTTGTCTTCGCGAGATAGTGCAAATAGGTTGGGATAGAGGTCGGGGGTTGCCCAGGTATTTCCTTTGCCCGCAACACCAAAGAAGAGTTGTAGTTGCCAAAGCGGACAAAGCTTTACGAAATGATCACCGCCCCAGTCTTTACCATTGAAGCGATCCCAACGATCGGGGCCTGCTTGCGTAAGCCATTCTTCATTGCGTACAAGTGCGCTTTCGAGATAAGAATTGAAGCGCTCGCCAGATTGGTCGAGCGAATAACCCTTAAGCTTTTCATGCTCAAGGCGCAATGCATTGGGAGTAAAGAGATACTGAGTCCAGGCAGAGAAGATGTTATTGGTAACTTCTGTAGTCCCTGTCCAGCAAAGATTAGGATGCACTTGATTCACGTGACCAAACTCGTGTGCAATACCCCATACATTAGACTTCACCTTCGAAACATCTGCTAGTTCGCTCATGGTATCTTCATGGAAAGCAGCGCCAAGCCCGTCGGCATACATATAACCATCCCATACAACACGACCAAGCATACGGTTTGCCGGCTTTCTGCCTTGTAGGTTATATCCCATCAAGTCTTGCTGTATTGCAATGATGGAATCGTATATTCCGAGAAGTTCTCTTCCTTTGTCGGGACAATATTGCTTCAGACTTGCTACCGAATAGACCAGATGTACGCGATCGCCAACGATATCGATCACATCCGATTGTGCTGATGAAAGCAGAGATTGCCAATCAGCATTCGATTTGGACGTGTCGAAGAATCCGTTTACACTCCCCGTCATTATGTTTATCTTGATTTCGGGTGCTTGTGCGTACATCGGTGTAAAGTATTGGATGTATGCAAGTCCTTTGTTTGCTGCTTTGAATGTATTCAATCCGGGCTTCAGCTCGTAGACACTATCTCCACCTTCTTTTCCGAAGTTATGAATTCGCAATGAGATGGGCGCATTCTGAGTATCGCTTACGGCAACAACAACATCCTCGCCTTGCTCAAAAGAGATACCGGTAGGATTATCGAAGTAACTGTATGTTCCGGTTTTGAAGTATTTTTGTTCTTCTGCCGGATTAGGATATGCCTTGTATTCTTGTACGCGATATGCATAAGCGTAGGTGCCGTTAAGCATCTGCAGAGCTGCATTACGAATAAACGGATTCTCGATAGATGAAAGTTTTCTTTCTTTCATCTTATTCTTTAGCATCGAGAAACAGTTGTCGAGAAAGTATTTTGAAGCAGGATGTGATTCTGATTGAATATTCTCAATGGGCGTTGTTGTGCTCGAAACCGTGCTTGCGGCACCGGTATATATAGCACAAGATAAGAACGTTGTAATGATAATGCCTTTCATTGATAGTAATAAGCTTTGAGCCAGTTTTTGTTTATTGTATTACTAAACAAATATAATGATATATTTCAGAATCACGCCTGCTTTTATGCAGTAGCTTTAGATGAATTGTTATAGATCTTCTTTGTATTCATCCACAACGTAATTGAGGAAGTCATTCATTGGCTTTAGCACTTCGAAATCACGTACTACTAGATCTAACCAGTTCTTTTTTTCAAAGAAAGCTTCGTCAACTTCTTTATCTACCACATAATGCTTTAGTTTGAGTAGTTCGGGGTGAGAGAAGTCTTTGGGAAACTCACGCGGAATGGTCTTCAAGGCATCGTCTGCATCAAAAGAATGGTATAGATTCTTGAACGCTTTGTTTTCGATAATCTGCAAGAACTCATCGATATGTACATATACATTTTGGCGAAGCTTCTTCAAAAGCTTTGGATCGGGACACCATACACCGCCACCAATGAAGCAATTGTCGGGTTCGATGTGTAAGTAGTAACCGCCATGTCCCGACTTCTTTCCGCCTTTTGCAATAAAGGCTCCGAAGTGACCCTTATAAGGAGTTTTATCCGGAGAAAAGCGAGTGTCTCGATAAATACGCCATGTACAATCTTTTACGTCTACACCTGTCAGGCTCGGATCAATTATCGCCATGCGTAAAAGAAGTTCTTCTACACTTTTATCGAATAGCACTTTGGCTTTTTCATAGCGTGCTTTGTTTTCGGCAAACCATTCACGGTTGTTATTTGCCGAAAGATCCTTGAGGAAAGCTAATACTTCTTTCATTGTTTCTTATTTATCAATTATCGTTTCGATCGTATGTATTCATTATAAACAACTGTGAATGTAAAAATATTCTTCGAAAGTATCGATTCCAAGCAATTTTATTCCTTTATCCGAATTGCGAATGCACTGCTTGCCGATTACTTTATGTAGGAATAGCAAGATTTCTTGTAAATAGAAGAACTTTTATCACTTTAATTGTGTTAAATGCCTGTTAGCATGATGTTGCTCAAACGTGTAAAGTATGAAAGAACAATTAGTATTAAAACCGGTAACGATAAATTATTTAAGTCAGTACGACGAACTGATGCGTTATGTGTTTCAGGTAACCAAAAGTTTCCTGGAGGAGAGTGGTTATGAAGAGGGAGAATTAATTAGATCAAAACGTCCTATATTACAAGGAGCCGAAGTATTAGGCTGGTTTACAAAAGAAGACCGCTTGATCTCTTCGATATGTATTTATCCGTGCGAAGTAAACATACACGGTAAGATATACGAAATGGGAGGAGTAACCGGCGTAGGTACTTATCCCGAATACGCAAACATGGGACTGATGAGCGACTTGATCAAAGAAGCGTTGATGGCAATGCGCAATGCCGGACAATACATCTCTTATCTTTATCCATACTCGATTCCGTATTACCGACGCAAAGGTTGGGAAATCATGAGCGACCGTATTTCGTTTACGGTAAAAGACACACAGCTACCCAAGCATAAAGATGTAAGCGGACACATCGAGCGTCTCAATGTAGACAATCAAGCCGTTATTGACATCTACGATATATTCTCTTCGAGTACTCACGGAGCTTTGATGAGAAAGAAGTTCGAATGGGATGAGTATTGGCGTTGGGAAAATGAAGAAGAACGCACGGCTGCAGTTTACTTCGACCGTGATAATAATCCCCTGGGCTATATGTTCTATTGGGTAGAAGAAGACATCTTCCACATCAAGGAAATGGTTTATCTGTCGCAAGATGCTTACCACGGAATCTGGAACTTTATAGGTGCACACCATTCAATGGTAGAAAAGGTAAAAGGAGACATCTTTGTAAACGAGCCATTGTCTTTCTTACTCGACGATAGCTTGATAGAAGAAACAATCGAACCTTATTACATGGCACGTATAGTTGATGTAGAAAAATTCCTCGAAGAATATCCGTATGATGACGACATACAGCCATTTCACTTTGTCGTAAAAGACCCTGTGGCCGAATGGAACAACGGTGTATTTGGCTTGAAGGAAGGAGTAGACGGAAAGATCGTTGTCGTACGTGAGCGGATAGGGCATGCGGTAGAACTGGACATACAAACACTCTCTACGATGATGATGAGCTATAAAGCTCCGGCTTACTTGTATAAGATCGGGCGATTAAAGACCGATACCATGACACTGCGTTTGCTTGAAAAGATTATTCCGGGCGAACAACCCTATTTTTCAGATTACTTTTAAGTAGACCTCCGTTATAATTCGGAGTATAAACAAATGAGAAAAGCGACCTTCCAAGTTATTCAGCATTGGAAAGTCGCTTTTGTTTTGAAGAGGGATCGCTTTAGATCTCTTATGTATGTTATAGTAGTGCGTAGTTGCCTCTGTATACCTTTTCTTTGATTTGCTCGATTTGTGCAGAAAGATCATCGGTATTGTTATTCGACATAATCCACAAAGGGAAATCCTCTTCACCTGG
>JBOFPV010000102.1:0-19748 GCA_051660585.1 Tannerellaceae bacterium | reverse complement strand
GCTTTGGGTGGATAAAAATTGCTCGGACATTGAAAGTTGCTCTTTTGCCCTTGGCTTATCTCCAAAATAAATCCTAAACAGATATGCTTCTTCCGCAAAGAGCTGATTGCTACATAGCAAAGCTATTGCGACGAGTATTTGCAAAACGGATCTGTTTACCGTTTGCTTGCTTATACAAGGCCTTATCTGATCTCTGTAATTATACATATCAACAAATGTATAACAGAAAGGATGAAAAGACAAATTGTGGGGTATAAACAAACGTTTTCACAGACTTCTTACTCCTTCTTCACATTGACACAATCGTTAAATAATTAAAACAAGATGAAACATACAGTAGTTTGTATTGCATAGTACTGTTATATATATACATTTGCAACATAATCAAAGAGAACTATGAATACAGAAAACGTTAAGTCCCAAATGCGGAAAGGGGTTCTTGAGTATTGTATCCTTACAATTCTCAGCAAAGAACCGGCGTATGCTTCAGACATCATTAAGCAACTCCAAGAGGCTAAGCTTATCGTTGTGGAAGGAACTCTTTATCCTTTGCTTACTCGCTTAAAGAATGGCGAGATGCTAAGCTACGAATGGATTGAATCTACGCAAGGACCTCCTCGAAAGTATTATAAACTGACAGAGAAAGGGGAAATTGCTCTCAAGGAATTGGCTGATTCCTGGAACCAGCTAAATGAAACAATCAAACACATTACAAACAATCATTAAAATGCTATCCATCATATGAAAAGGACACTTACAGTAAATCTAGGCGGTAGCGTATTTACAATTGATGAGGATGCTTATCAATTGCTAGATCAGTACTTGAGTAATCTTCGACTTCACTTCAAAGAAGAAGCAGAATCGAAAGAAGTGCTACACGATTTTGAGTTGAGAATAAACGAACTATTCAGTGAAAAGATTCGCTTGGGCCATCAGATCATTACAATCGAAATGGTGGAGGAAGTAATCAAAAAGATGGGTAGTCCGGAAGAGATATTCGGAGAGGAAGAACAAATTCATGCTCCGTACAATGAGGTGAAAGAAGAAGTAATTGACACAACACTGGGTAAGAAATTATTCAGAAACCCGGACGACAAGATTCTTGGCGGGGTATTGAGTGGATTGGCTGCATATTATGGTGTAGACGTAGTGCCATTACGTATTGCCGCAATTTTACTTGCATTCTTTTCATCGGGCTTTACCGTTCCGTTGTATTTAGTTTTGTGGATTATTATTCCGCTTGCTCAAACGGCAACCGACAAACTAAGAATGCGTGGCGAGAGTGTAACGATCGAAAACATCGGCAAAACCGTTACGCAGCAGTTTGAACAGCTGAAGCAAACAACAGACGCATTCTCTAAAAGTATCGAACCGAAAAGCTTTCTTCGCAAAGCTGGAGAAGTATTTATCAATATCGTAGGCATTCTTGCTAAAATCTTTTTGATCATCTTGGGAATTATCTTCCTTCCGGTTGCCTTCGTTGTAATACTTATCTTGATCGTGGTGATGATTGCTTTATTTGCAGGTAGTTCAGCTTCTGCCTTCCACCTATTTCCTTCGATCACATCGGGATTCATGGACATGTCTCCTATGTACGCATCAATCGGAAGCATTAGCATGATCGTTGCACTAGGTATTCCTTTGGCTACACTGATCTATCAGGCGTTGAAGAATAAGATGAAGTGGCCCCCGATGAATCAAGCTGTAACGTGGACGTTGATCATTGTGTGGATTGCGAGTATCATTGGGGCAATTACAACACTATGTAGTCACACTTTCCAATCTACATTGTACGATGTATTGGTCTTTTAGCTCGTTTAATTAATACTACACAATATAAAGATTAATAGATTTTCTAGAGTTAGAATGATTATTGCTTATTTTGAATTGCCTCGAAGTGTATTCGAGGCAATTTTATGTTTGGCTATTCTTCATACAAAAAGAGTTTGACAAACAAACCGTCATCTCCACTTTAAGTATATTGAAACAATTGACACATTTATTACAGAATATAGTTTAACAAATGTGTATAAAACAGCAAAAGGTCGCTCCATCACGGAGGGACCTTTTTTAATTTGTTGGTTAACAAATTTATGAGTAAAAACCACTAATGAATTACACAATAATCAAACTCTCGACCTAAAAGTTAGAGTTTGAGTTATTCCTATTATCTAGGATAACTTTGCAAATATAGCAACCTATTTTGAAATATAGAAATTTTTATTAATTATCATTGTCAAAAAAAAAGACGCTTCAATATTTTGAAGCGTCTTTTTTATATCTTATACAGTACAATCAAAGTTGTTTACGGATCGACTCTGCAGTTTCGGCTAGCTCTTCTGTAGTCATCGACAACTTTTTATGATTAAAATTCATATCCGATTCGGCATTAATCGGAATCAAATGGATGTGTGCATGCGGCACTTCCAATCCAATCACCGTAAGACCAATTCGTTTACAAGGTATCGCCTTTTTGATTCCGGCACCAACCTCTTTGGCAAAAAGAATCATCTCTGATAAGGTATCATCTGAAAGATCGAAGATATAATCAACTTCATCCTTTGGTATTACTAATGTATGCCCTTTGGAGAGTGGATTGATATCCAAGAAAGCGAAAAACTTGTCGCTCTCGGCAATCTTGTGACAAGGAATTTCACCAGCCACTATTCTGCTAAAAATGGTCGCCATAATAGTAATCCTTTCTTAGATTGAAATATCAACAACTTCAAAGCTCATCATTCCTGAGGGCACTTTGATATCAACAACGTCTCCTACCTTTTTACCCATTAATCCTTGAGCAATCGGAGTGTTTACCGCGATCTTTCCTTCTTTTAGATTAGCCTCTGTTTCAGAAACCAAGGTATAAGTCATCACTTGGTTGTTCTTCACATTGCGAATTTTCACCTTATTCAAGATCTGAACAAAGTCTGTACCAACTTGACTTTCGTCGATCAAACGAGCGTTAGCCAAAGTTCCTTTTAAATTTGCGATACGAGCTTCCAACAAGCCTTGCGCTTCTTTCGCAGCATCGTATTCTGCATTCTCCGATAAATCTCCTTTATCGCGAGCTTCGGCGATTTGACGAGAAATCTCCGGACGCTTTACAGATTCAAGCATATTGATCTCATCCATCAACTTCTTGTATCCATCTGCTGTCATGTAAGTAACTGCCATGAATAATTTCCTCCTTATCTTTAATAAAACAATTCAAAGTTTATAGTAATAGAAAAGAGAATTCCGGCCCAATGCAGGCCGGAACTCTCCTCATTTATTTATCGTCTATTGCAAAGATAATTTTTCTTTTTATCAAAGACAAATTAAAAACCTTTGCCGTTGTTTCTATTTCAAATATACGACTTTATATCATCTTCAAGCTTATTAAAGTTTTCAACGCGCTTAACAAGATTTCCCTTCTTGTCGATAATAAACATTGCGGGAAGCTGTCGTACATTATATAGTGCTGCTGTTTGCGAATAAACAGAACGAGGATCAATAACTGTAATCCAAGGTAAATTTGCGGAAACATTTTTCCAGAAGTGAGCATCCGAGTCTAGAGAAACTTGATAGATCTCAAATCCTTTATCTTTATATTTGTTGTAAAGGTCTGCAAGCATCATGTTCTGAGCAGGCGACCATTCTGCCTGATATGCCGTAAAGTTGACCAATACAGTCTTTCCTTTGGCAATCTCTGTAAGTTGAACGATCTCTCCTTTATTGTTTGGAAGCTCGATATCAAAGTACGAAACCTCTTCGGCGGCCATCTCCTGCTTTGCCGTATTGCGCTGCGCTCGAAGTGTTTTAATGGAACTCATTGCCAAATCTACAAGTTGCTTGGTTCTGGCAGAGTTTGGATAAAACGTATTCCAGCTTGTTGCTACAGCGCCATAAGCTTTGGAGTCTATTTTATCATACGGATCGAGAAGTAGTAAATTATTTACTTGCTGGAACAACGCGAAATAAGCAGCTGCTGATCTTGGATTTGAGTAGATGTATTTACTTGCCACAGCTTTATAATCAGCTACGGCCTTTTCAACCCCTTCAAGGTATACTGAGTCTGATATAAGCTTATGCTCATATTCGTTGATCAAACGATTAATCAATTGATTGGCATCAAGCTGAGCCAAAGCCAACTCGCGCATCTTTTTGCTATCGTCCGAACCTTTCACATCATATAATGTAGGAAATGCTCCGGCGTCTGCGGTAACTTCGATCGTCTCTATAGAGTCTACTGCGAGATTGATGAGCTGATCTTTATATCTTAAACGATAAAAATCGGGAGCATCAGGACGTTGACCTTTAAACTCAAAGCTTCCTTTGGTATTCAACACAACTGAATCGATAAACTCTATTCCATTTACCCCATTGTGTTCAAAGTAAAGAACTTTTCCTTCTGCACCGGCAACTTTTCCTTTAATCGTGAACTTATCTTCTTTTTTACAGGAAACAATTCCTAGTAAACTTACAATAAGCAACGCACAAAACAGATTATAAAATACTTTCATTGCCAAATTTTGATATGATTCATTTGCAAATATACATTATTTTACATTTAGACAAGTCTAATACATCAAAACTTATTATTTTTTTTTCAACGAAAACCTAAAGAGCTCATTTTATTTTCATTTTCACATGTTTACAGACAAACTTTGATTACATTTGTGCGATAAAAAGAGTTTAGAGAAAATATTACACAACAAGATTATGATTAATCCAATAATCAAAACAATCGATCTTGGTGATGGACGAAACATTACCATAGAGACAGGCAAGTTGGCAAAACAAGCTGACGGTGCAGTAGTGGTTACAATGGGTAACACTGTATTGCTTGCAACCGTAGTGGCAGCGAAAGACGCAAAAGAAGGCATCGACTTTATGCCTCTTCAAGTAGAATACAAAGAAAAATATTCTGCTATCGGACGTTTCCCTGGCGGATTTACAAAAAGAGAAGGTAGAGCTTCTGACTACGAAATATTAACATCAAGACTAGTAGACCGTGCTTTGCGTCCGCTATTCCCGGATGATTATCACGCTGAAGTTTACGTAAACATCACCCTATATTCTGCTGATGGCCAAGATATGCCGGATGCACTTGCAGGACTTGCAGCTTCTGCTGCACTTGCAGTTTCTGATATTCCTTTCAACGGTCCTATTTCTGAAGTACGTGTAGGACGTATCAACGGCGAGTTCAAAGTGAATCCAACATTTGCTGAACTAGCGCTTGCAGATATGGACATCATGGTAGGTGCTACAATGGACAACATCATGATGGTTGAAGGCGAAATGTCTGAAGTTTCAGAAGCAGAAATGCTTGAAGCGATTCGTATCGCTCATGAAGCTATCAAAGTACAATGTCAAGCACAGATTGAACTTACCGAAGCGGTAGCTAAAACTGTAAAACGCGAATATTGTCACGAAGTAAATGACGAAGATCTTCGCAAAGACATCTGGGCTAAATGCTTTGAAAAAGCTTATGCTATTGCAGCATCAGGTAATACAAACAAACATGCTCGTATGGATGCTTTTGCAGCAATCGAAGAAGAGTACAAAGCTGCTCTTGAACCGGAAGTTGCAGAAGAGAAAGCAGGTCTTATTGCTCGTTACTACCACGATGTAGAAAAAGAAGCAATGCGTCGCTGCATTCTTGACGAAGGAAAACGTCTTGACGGTCGTGCTACTACAGAAATCAGACCAATCTGGAGTGAAGTAAGCTGTTTGCCTTCACCTCACGGTTCTGCAATCTTTACACGTGGTGAAACGCAATCGTTGACAACTGTTACATTAGGTACTAAACTTGATGAAAAACTTATCGACGACGTTCTTACTCGCGACAAAGAAAGATTCATGCTTCACTACAACTTCCCTCCATTCTCAACAGGAGAAGCGAAAGCATCTCGTGGTGTAGGTCGTCGCGAAGTAGGTCATGGTAATCTTGCACACCGCGCATTGAAACGCATGTTGCCAGAAAATTACCCTTATGTAGTACGCGTAATTTCCGATATCCTTGAATCAAATGGTTCTTCTTCAATGGCTACTGTATGTGCGGGTACACTTGCACTAATGGATGCTGGTGTGAAGATCAAGAAACCAGTTTCAGGTATCGCAATGGGACTTATCTCAGAAAACAAAGGACAGAACTTCGCAGTTCTTTCAGATATCTTAGGAGACGAAGACCACTTAGGTGATATGGACTTCAAAGTAACAGGTACTAAAGACGGTATCACTGCTACTCAGATGGACATTAAAGTAGACGGTCTTTCTTTCGAAATCCTAGAAAAAGCACTTGAGCAAGCACGTCAAGGTAGAATGCACATTCTTGGTAAAATTACTGAGACGTTGGCAGAACCAAGAGACGACTTCAAAGCAAATGCTCCACGTATCGAAACGATCATCATCCCTAAAGAATTCATCGGTGCAGTTATCGGTCCTGGTGGTAAGATTATTCAAGGAATGCAAGAAGAAACAGGTGCTACAATCACAATTGAAGAAGTTGATGGTGCAGGCCGCGTAGAAATTGCAGCAAACAACAAAGAGGCGATCGACAAAGCAATGGCTAAGATCAGAGGAATTGTTGCTATCCCTGAAGTAGGTGAAGTTTACAAAGGTAAAGTATCTTCAATCATGCCTTACGGTGCGTTTGTTGAATTCATGCCTGGTAAAGATGGTCTTCTTCACATCTCTGAGATCGACTGGTCAAGACTTGAAAAAGTAGAAGACGCAGGCATCAAAGAAGGTGATGAAATCGAAGTTAAGCTTGTTGACATTGACCAAAAGACTGGCAAATTCAAGCTTTCTCGCAAAGTATTGCTTCCACGTCCTCCTCGTGACGAGAATGCAGCTCCAAGAGAACCTCGTGAAAACAGAGAGCCACGTGAAAACAGAGCTCCTAGAGATAACTTCAAAAGAAAGTAATCTGACATAAACGACTATTTATAAGTTTAAAGCGGAACTATCCTAACAAGGATGGTTCCGCTTTTTATTTGTACCAAAGCGACTTTAAGTGGCACGAGGCACTCCACAAAAAAAGCCGTTCGGAATATAAAGCAAATGCAATATAAACCGAACGGCAATTATCGTAAAATACAGTTCTAAATAGAAACCGTATTATTTTTTACAAGGCAAACACATAGGTTTGATTTGTTTGAAGAAGTCGTTGCCCTTGTCATCTACCAAAATAAATGCAGGGAAGTTTTCTACTTCAATCTTCCAGATCGCTTCCATTCCTAGTTCAGGATATTCAAGACATTCTACTTTCTTGATATTTTGTTGAGCAAGGATTGCAGCCGGACCACCAATACTTCCAAGGTAGAAACCACCATACTTATGACAAGCATCTGTTACTTGTTGGCTTCTATTACCTTTCGCGATCATGACCATGCTACCACCGTTAGCTTGGAATTCGTCAACGTACGAGTCCATACGACCGGCAGTTGTAGGACCAAACGAACCAGAAGGCATACCGGCAGGAGTCTTAGCAGGACCTGCATAGTAAATTGGGTGATCTTTTACATATTGAGGCAAGCCAAGACCGGCATCAATACGTTCTTTTAGTTTCGCGTGAGCAATATCACGACCTACAATGATTGTACCGTTAAGAGACAAACGAGTAGAAACCGGATACTTAGAAAGCTCTGCAAGGATTTCAGCCATCGGACGATTCAAATCAATCTTCACAGCATCACCTTCTCCTTGGTTACGATATTGTTCAGGGATCAAACGTCCCGGATTCTCTTCCATTTTCTCAATCCAAAGACCATCTTTATTGATCTTCGCTTTGATATTACGGTCGGCCGAGCAAGAAACGCCCATACCTACAGGACAAGAAGCACCGTGACGAGGTAGACGAACGATACGGATATCATGCGCGAAATATTTACCGCCAAACTGTGCACCGTAGCCAGACTCTTGAGCCTTGCGAAGAACTTTCTCTTCTAGTTCGATATCACGGAAAGCCTGTCCGCCTTCGTTACCCGAAGTAGGAAGCTCATCGTAATACTTAGCAGAAGCAAGTTTCACAGTTTTCAAACAAGTCTCTGCAGAAGTACCACCAATCACGAAAGCTACGTGGTATGGAGGACAAGCGGCAGTACCCAAAGTAAGAAGCTTATCAACAAGGAATTTCTCCAATGTTTTAGGATTCAAAAGAGCCTTTGTTTCTTGGAACAAATATGTTTTGTTGGCAGAACCACCACCCTTAGCCATGAAAAGGAACTTATACTCATTGCCTTTAGTAGCATACAAGTCGATCTGAGCAGGAAGGTTAGATCCTGTATTAATCTCGTTATACATATCAAGAGGCGCATTTTGAGAATAACGCAAGTTCTCTTGAGTATATGTATCGTAAATACCTTTCGATAGAGACTCTTCGTCGCAACCGCTAGTCCACACTTGCTGACCTTTTTTACCCACTACAATAGCAGTACCTGTATCTTGACAAGTAGGAAGAATACCTTTAGCAGCAATCTCCGCGTTACGAAGGAAAGTCAAAGCGACATATTTATCGTTTTCACTAGCTTCCGGATCGTTCAAGATTTTCGCAACTTGCTCTTGGTGTTCGGTACGAAGCAAGAAAGAAACATCACGCATAGCTTGTTTAGCCAATAATGAAATACCTTCGGCTTCAACTTTAAGGATCTCTTTTCCTTCAAATTCTACTACAGAAACATAGTCTTTAGACAAATGATAATATTCTGTCTTTTCCTTTCCCAATGGGAATGGCTCCTGATACTTAAAAGGAGGTGTTGCCATAATTATTCTTGTTAAAGTATTTAATTAGTACGAATACGTTATGCAAGTTTTCAGCGATTACTCTTCCAGTTGAGAATAATCCTGATACAAGAAATCGTTGTAAGGGAAACGTGTTACATGAATCTCTTTCACACGCTGATACATAAGCTCTTTCAACTCTTCTACATTCACCTTATTACGGGCAGAAACAAAGATACAGTTGTCGCTCATTTTAGACATCCACGTTTGTTTCAATTCGTCAAGACTGTAGTTTTCTCTCTTTTTAGGAGACAAATCATCTTCATCCTTTTCAACATACGTAAAAGCATCAATCTTGTTAAACACGATAATCATCGGTTTGTCCGTATCATCGATTTCTTTAAGCGTTTTGTTCACAACCTCAATTTGCTCTTCAAACTGCGGATGCGAAACATCCACTACGTGAATAAGCAAGTCGGCCTCGCGAACCTCGTCTAGTGTAGACTTAAACGACTCTACTAGCTGAGTAGGAAGTTTACGGATAAAACCAACCGTATCGGATAGAAGAAACGGCAAGTTCTGAATAATCACCTTACGCACCGTTGTATCCAGTGTCGCAAACAATTTATTTTCAGCAAAAACCTCCGACTTACTCAATAGGTTCATCAACGTAGACTTACCCACGTTGGTATATCCTACAAGCGCAACACGCACCATTTTACCACGGTTTTTGCGTTGAGTAGCCATTTGTTTATCAATATCTTTCAACTCATTTTTAAGTCGAGAGATCTTATCTAGAATAATACGACGGTCTGTCTCGATCTGCGTTTCACCCGGTCCGCGCATACCGATACCACCACGTTGACGTTCCAAGTGAGTCCACAATCGAGTCAATCGAGGCAACATATATTGATATTGAGCAAGTTCTACCTGCGTCTTTGCGTGAGCTGTTTGAGCTCTATGAGCAAAAATATCAAGAATAAGATTGGTACGATCCAGAATCTTAACTTGAAGCTCTTTCTCTATATTTCGCAATTGTTTAGGAGAAAGCTCGTCATCAAAGACTACAAGCCCCACTTCCTCTTCTTCAATAAATTCCTTAATTTCCTGCAACTTACCTGTACCCACAAAAGTTACCGGATTTGGATAATCCATGCGTTGAGTGAATCTCTTTACCGGCTTTGCCCCTGCTGTATCAGCAAGAAAATCAAGCTCGTCAAGATACTCATTCACCTTTGCTTCGTTCTGATTCTGAGTAATTAACCCCACCAAAACAGCCTTTTCGGTTTGTGCTTTCGAAATAATAAAATCTTTCATACAGCAAAGATAATAAATCAAATAAATCTTGTTACATTTATCAACCGCTTAAATCATACTTAACAATATACTATTATAACGATTGATAAACCTATAAAACTAATACATAGACAGATGAAAAGAAAACTACACATTGCAACTGTCTTACTTATGGCAGTTATGCACAACCACGCACAAGAGTTACCACAGTCACCTTCACAATGGAGCACGTTCGTTTCTTCGAGCAATAATAAGTTCATTGAGCACACGCTTCTCAAGCAAAGCTTCGAAAGCGAAGCCTCCGATGAGTGGGAATACACAACAGACGGTACAGTCGTCGATCTAAGCACCTATGGTATTAACAAGATAGATGGCGATAAAGCTTTGAAATTAACGAAAAATCAATACATCAAACTTACAGAAGTTCCAACAACCCCGTATTTAGATTATTACAAAAATGTAAAAACCCTGATCGAAGCTGCCGGATATAAAACGATCAAAGGCTGTATTCTTAAAACAGCACATTATTTAGCAACTGAAGCACGCCCTCTTGATTGGATTACCATCAAAGCAACAACACCATACACCTTTCCTTTCAACGATCAAAGTTCGACAAGCTCTAATATCGAATATAATGGAAATCAAGAAACAAGAGAATTTGAAATGTACAAACACTTACAGCCATACACTGTCAGTGTCAATGACTTTAGTAGCGCCAACGAATATGCGTTCTTCATCGATCACATTCGAATAGTAGGTCAGGCAAACATGTACACAATGACTACGGAGCAAGGAGACTGGAAAAGCAGCAATAGCTGGACACATAACCGTCCCAACGTACACACCAGTGCACTTGTAGCACATGACACAGAAGTTAGCACCCATGAGAAGTGCGACAATCTACATATAGGAAATGCAGCCCTTCGCATCAACTCTAATGGCAATCTACTCATTTCGGACAACTTGGTTATTCACTCACAAACCAATTCAAACAACCATCCCGCATTCTACAACGAGGGTGGATTATCGATTCAAAACAACCTCGAGTTTCATATCTCCTTTGATCAAAAAGGTAAATGGGTCTTTGTATCCTTCCCTCATGATGTGTACATCGACGACATCGATAACAACTGGAATCTGGGCGATGCATCTACCACAACGGGAGGCAATAAATTCTACGTTCGCAAATACAATTCGGACAAACGAGCAAGCGACGGTTCTTCGGGCTGGCAAGTAATCTCCACATCCGAAGTAAACACCGCAACTCCCCTTTTCGAACGCAACAAAGGATATCTGGTAGCGATAGACCAAACTTCAACGGAGCAAACTTTGCCCGTATACATCCACAACGAAAATATGACACCTACTTTTGCATCCAATGCAACGGTTGCCATATCAGCAGCTTTGCACAACAGCAATGCAAACTCAGAGCATAGCGGTTGGAGCTTAATGGGCAATCCGTTTCCGGCAGAAATTACAGTAGACTATCTATTATCAACTCTCGGAAGCGGCTACGAATTGTTCACTTTCGACGGCAGTGAATATGCCAAACTAGAATCGGGAACCGGACACACAATCAAACCATTCGGCGCATTTTTCATTAAGGCAACCCAAGCAAAAACCATCAGTCTCAACAATCAAAAGAGCATTTAGAAGCCATCGTAATCTGATTAAATTCTAAATTTACGCATCATCTTTGCCCGTTCTTTGTTATAAAATAAAACGAACGTGTTTACGAATAAAAAAGAATATGTAGGTTTGCCTCAAAAGAAATCGTTATGAAAAGAAGTTTAATTATTACCGGAATGCTCCTCATATACCTTGCAGCAATCGGATACATTGCTTGGCCGGGAAACAATCCGGACACTACGTATCCCGAATACTTCATTGTGATGGGAGTATCATTAGCCATTGTAATCATCCTAAATATCGTTCTGCGCAAGCGCGAGCTGAAGCGCAAAGAGATGCGAGAACGAGACAAAGATCTTCGTAAAAAATAAAACAATCCGTAAGGACAAAAGCAAAAGGTTCGGAAACAAAGCAAACGCTTCACCTCCGAACCTTTTCTTGTCTATTTAAATGTAGTTACTTCTGTTCCAGTTTCTCTTTCAGGAATTTTCCGGTATACGACACATTGCAAGCAGCAACCTCTTCCGGTGTACCCGCAATCACCAGTTCTCCACCAAACTTACCGCCTTCGGGCCCCAGATCGATAATATAGTCGGCACACTTAATCACGTCCATATTATGCTCGATGATTACCACCGAGTGACCTTTGTCTATCAACGCCTGAAAAGCTTTCAACAACGTGTTGATATCGTGAAAGTGAAGACCCGTAGTAGGTTCGTCAAAGATGAACAACGTAGGTTGCGTCTTTTCCTGCGCCAGATAGTAAGCCAGTTTTACACGCTGGTTTTCACCGCCCGACAATGTCGAAGAGGTTTGTCCCAACTTGATATACCCTAATCCCACTTCACTAAGCGGACGCAAACGTTTCACAATCTTCTTTTCCTGATTTCCCTCTGCCATTGAGAAAAACTCAATCGCCTGGTCTACCGTCATCTCCAATATATCAAAGATATTTGCCCCACGATAAGAAATTTCCAACGTATCGGGTTTGAAGCGTTTACCATGGCAGTTCTCGCATTCAAGCACAATATCGGCCATAAATTGCATCTCTACCGTAATCGTACCTTCCCCTTTACACTCTTCACAGCGGCCACCTTCTTTATTAAACGAGAAATAAGCCGGTGTATAAGCCATTTGCTTAGCAAGCGGTTGTTCCGCAAAAAGCTTTCTGATCTCGTCATACGCTCCCAAATAAGTAACCGGATTAGAACGAGACGACTTCCCTATCGAGTTCTGATCTACGTATTCAACACCTTTGATCAAAGACAAATTGCCCGACAAACTCTTACAAGCTACATTTTGCTTGCTTCCTCCGGCCAGATAATTCTTCACACCTTGATAAAAGATATCACGAACCAACGAAGATTTACCCGAACCACTCACGCCGGTAACCACCGTCATTACGTGTAACGGAAACTTCACATCAATACCCTTAAGGTTATTTAGCCATGCCCCTTTTACATCAATCGAGGCATTCCACAATCGACGAAACGGCGGAATCTCAATTTTATCTTCACCCGTCAGATAGCGAACCGTATAGCTCGAACTGTTTTCTTCCAAATGTGCCAAGTCACCTTGGTAAACAACCTCTCCACCCAAGCGGCCGGCACGCGGACCGATATCTATGATATAATCGGCAGCTCTGATAATCTCTTCATCGTGCTCTACAACCACCACCGTATTACCAAGCTCTTGCAGTTGACGAAGCACCTTGATCAGCAAGTCGGTATCTCTCGAGTGCAGACCAATACTCGGCTCATCAAGAATATACAACGAACCTACCAAGCTACTTCCCAAAGACGTAGCCAGATTGATACGCTGACTTTCACCACCCGACAACGAAGCCGACAAGCGGTCGAGTGTCAGATAACCCAATCCCACATCCAGCAAGAAACGAATCCTGCTGTTTACTTCCACCAACAGTCGTTTTGCAATAGCCGCTTCGGTTTCTGTGAGATCCAGATGATCGAAGAATGTTTTCAGTTCCGTAATAGGCAACGCCACCAACTGGGCAATGTTCTTTCCTCCCACATGCACATACAAGGCATTTGTTTTCAAACGTGTACCTTTACATTCGGGACAAACCGTTTTACCGCGATAGCGTGCAAGCATCACACGGTATTGTATCTTATATTGATTTTCTTCTACAAACTTAAAGAAGTCGTTGATTCCGTACAGTCCCATTCTACCTCTCCAAAGCACGTCCTTCTCCTCGTCGGTAAGTTCGAAATACGGACGATGAATCGGGAAGTTATACCTGCTGCAATGTTCGATAAAATGCTTCTTGTACTCTCCCATCTTTTCCCCTTTCCAACACATCACCGCGTCTTCATAAACGGAAAGACTTTTATCCGGGATTACCAAATCTTCATCGATACCCATCACTTTGCCAAAGCCTTCACACACCGGACATGCACCCAATGGATTGTTAAAGCTAAACATCATGTCGGTAGGCTCTTCAAATATAATCCCGTCGGCTTCGAAGAGCTTCGAAAACGTCTTCTCCACAACCGCGTCATCGGTATAAAACTTGATGATACACACGCCGTGCCCTTCATAAAAAGCCGTTTCCACCGAGTCGGTAATACGACTCAACGACTCATTATCGTACGACACCGCAAGTCGGTCGATCAACAACAATATGTCTTCAGATCTACCCGGCAAATCGTTCGCAGCGATCAACTCATCAATTCGTTTGATCTCCCCTTTGTACTCAACACGCGTATAACCACCCTTGCTCAGTACCTCAAGTTGTTCTTTCAGTGTACGATCCGACGGAACAAACAGATTGGTGTATATCGCAAAGCGCGTCTTTTCGGGAAACGAATGAATGGTTTCAATCACGTCACTCACCTGATGCTTTTTCACTTCCACACCGCTAATAGGGGAAATCGTGCGACCAATGCGGGCAAAAAGCAAACGCAAGTATTCGTAAATCTCGGTAGACGTACCCACCGTAGAGCGCGGATTGCGCGTATTTACTTTTTGTTCGATAGCAATTGCCGGCGGAATACCTTTGATATAATCGCATTCAGGCTTACCCATTCTACCTAAAAACTGACGTGCGTACGACGAAAGACTTTCTACATAACGTCTTTGCCCTTCGGCATAAAGCGTATCAAAAGCCAAAGAAGACTTGCCCGAACCTGAAAGCCCCGTAATTACAACAAGCTTGTCGCGCGGAATCTCCACATCAATATTTTTCAGGTTGTTTATCCTGGCACCCTTTATGATAATATTCTTGTTTACCGACATATTACTTTCTGTTTAATCATACGAAGATAACAAATTCCTTTTCGAATGTAACCGCCGCTTTTCAATAAAAGATCGCTTGCAAACCATTATTTTGAAAAAAATAGCAGTAAAGTATTGCAAGGTTAAAATATATAATATACCTTTGCACACGCAAATGAGAAATCATGGCGAGATAGCTCAGCTGGTTAGAGCGCATGATTCATAATCATGAGGTCCCCGGTTCAATCCCGGGTCTCGCTACAAGACAAAAGCTTCGAAGATACTCTTCGGAGCTTTTTTTATTTCCCCCCATTCCATCCTATACAAATAAACTATTATATTTGAGCTTTCAGTTATTAATCTAAAACACACCAACCATGAAAACAAAACTAATAACCCTACTATTGATGGGCGTTGTTGCCACCTCTTTTACCTCTTGCGATAAAGATCCTGAATACAAAGACGCAGTAGAAATCGTTGACAAAACGAATATGATCAAAGAAGCAATAGATAAAGCCATTCGCAATAGAGCTCAAACATGTACACTTGAGGTTGGTACAACTATAAAAGAAACATACAATCTCAATCAAATAACCTTTGAATCCAACAATACCGTTAAATTCGGAAACCGAATCTTTCATATTTCCGAACTAAAACAAATCATCCAAAACAATCCTTATTATTCTAAGGATATAACACCAACGTTCGTATTTTAACAAAGCAACGATAAATATCAAGTGATAGTGTCAAAAAATTGGACAGTAGTGTCCAATTTTTTGACACTTCTTTTTTAGGACGAAACAAGCACCTCCTTATCCATCAACAAGTTAACAGCTTTGGCATAGTAATTGCGTTACAATAAACAAAAGCTAACAATAGAATTCCATGAAACGATTCTTTCTACATTCTTTATTCAAGTCGAAAGTAGCCGCCATCCTGAATATAAGTGGATTGGTGCTTGCTTTCATAGCCTTCATTCTTATACTGGGCCATGTGAGACTTGAGTTAGAGCATGACAAACATCACCCCGACGCAGATCAAGTCTTTGCAATCTATCAAGATGCGGAACAGACCAACCAACTATACGCAATTCTTGCTCGTGGCTTTGTCGATATGGCAATTGCTTCGTCACCTCATATCAAAAGCGGAACATTGGTCAATTACTTTATTCCCAATACCCATATTTACATTACCGACAGTCAAGACAATAGGCATTATCTCAAAGAGAATCTAGCGACGGTATATCCCGATTATCCGCGTGTATTTGGCCTTACGTTTACCGAAGGAAACGGTGATTGCCTTGCAGATCCGCAATATGCGATCATTCCTCAAAGCATGGCAAAGCGGATGTTTCCCGGCGAATCGGCAATAGGCAAAAAGATCTCGTTTATGACTTACGTTTGGTCGAAAGACGAACATAAATTCGTTGTTGTGGGAGGAGTGTACAAAGACCAGCCTTCCAACAGTCAGGTGCATAACCACATCTACACCGCGATAAACAATACTCAAAAAGACAATTACGAAGCGTCCAACTATCTTGCCTTTATTCGTATCGACGACAGTGCCAATCAAAACTTGGTAGAACAAGAAATCAATAAGAAGTTCAACGAAATCAATACCAATCCACAAAGCAAACAGCTAAAACTCATTCCGATTACCGATGTATATTACTTTCAGGAGTCTACCTGGCCATTGATTAAAACCGGCAACATCCAGATCACGTACATGCTGCTCGGTGTCGCGTTTATCATCATTGCTCTGGCTTTGATCAATTTCATCAACTTCAGCATCTCGCTTACTCCGTTGCGAATCAAATCGATCAACGTTCGCAAAGTACTGGGAGCAAATCTCGATACCTTACGCTTCGCAATTATCGCCGAAGCAGTAGTCATGTGTCTTACGGCCTACGTTTGCGCATTGCTTATAACAGGCATTCTTCAAGCCACCAATGTATCCGATATTTTTGCGACAGCTTCTGTTTTCTCCACGACAACGATAATCGGCGGATTCCTATTTTCCATTTTGGCCGGCACGATTGCCGGAATTTATCCGGCCGTGTACTCTACATCCGTAAAGCCTGCAATGGTACTCAAAGGAAGCTTTGCCCTTTCCCGAACAGGAAGGAAAGTCCGCTTCGCCTTGATTGGATTTCAATACGTTTCGTCCATTACGTTGATCATTTGTACCCTTTATATTCACTCGCAAATGAGCTATATCCGAACGTTCAGCTACGGCTACAACACAAATAACCTTGCAATGGTAGATATCGGAAACAATGCTTATGCAACTTCAGGTGGTCAATACCGCGAGGAACTAAGGAAGCATCCCGACATTATCGATGTCGCATTCGCAAGCTCTCCTTTCGGCGGAACAAATTCGTATCCGACGTATGGATTTGCACATCTCGATCGAACAGAATGGGCCAACCTTATTCAGGTAACCCCCAATTTCATGGAAGTGATGGAAATACCACTTATCGAAGGAAAAATATTTGACAGTGGCATTTGGATACGAGACACGGTTGCAAAAGTAATTATCTCGGCCGAGATGGCGACTCGTCTCAATGTAACAATCGGAGGAAACATAACCAATGGCTGGACCAAAGACATTAAGGTCGAAGCATTTTCAAATCCGGTCAAAGCCAATTCATTGCATACAAATACGATGAATATCGTATTACTAATTGCCAATAGCTACAAACCCTACTCCTTTATCCGCATACGACCGGGCAGCAACCTCAAAGAGGTGAATCAACACATATACAATGCCGCAAAAAATGTGGCACCGGATTATCCGATCGAGATAGAAACGTTCGACTCCATGATGCAGAAACAATACCAACGCGAGTATCAGACCATCGACTACGTAACCGGCTTTTCCATTGTAACAATCATACTTGCGCTGATGGGAATTCTCGGTCTTATCGCATTCGAATCGCAATATAAACAAAAGGAAGTCGGCATCCGCAAAGTATTCGGAGCCACGGAACAAAGCCTTTTGCTCCGCTTCACGACACATTACCTCTTGTTGGTAAGCTGTTGTTTCCTTATCGCAATCCCGATCGCCACCACACTGGTAAATAATTGGAATAGCAACTTCACAAGCACACCTCCGTTATACTGGTGGCAATTTGCGCTTGCGTTTCTGATTGTCGCGCTGCTCACCTTGCTTATTGTGGCGTTACAAACTCGAAAAACCATTGTTACCGATCCGATCGATACACTTCGAAACGAATAACTTTAGACAATATATAACCATGCGAATCCTTATTTCTTTTCTATTCGTCCTGCTGAGCTTTTGCCCGGCAAAGGCCTTGGCCGAAAACTTCGCCTTGAGCGGACGAGTGACCAACACTCAAAATGAGCCGCTAGTCGGAACAACCATTCTGCTCTTTGCAAACGACTCTGTCTTTGCCGCGTCGGTATGCGACAATGACGGACTTTTCAAGATCAACGAATTGCCGGTAGGAGCGTTCCGACTGCAAGCTTCGTTTGTAGGATATACCACATACATGCAAGATGTAGAGCTCAACAAACATGTCGCGTTATCGCCCATCGTGTTGCAGGAAAATCTGCAAAAGCTCGATGAAGTAACGGTACAAGGCGACCGCAAAAACGTAGTGAAGCACGAGGCAGGATCGACTACATTTTTCCTCTCGGCCAATGCGAGAAAACAATCCATTAGTCCGTACGAAGCATTGCGCGAGATACCGAAGTTGAAGATCAATGTAGAGACCAAATTGATCGGAACGCTGAGTGGAAGACCCACACTTGTTACCGTGAACGGCATCAAACGAAACAGTGCCTACATCAGCACACTAAGCGCGGAAGATATCGAGGGAGCGGAGATTATCGAAACGCCCGATATGCAGTATCTGGACGGAGCTCCCGAACTTACGGTTGTAAACCTGATCGTGAAGCCGCGCAAAGATTACTTTACAAGCGGAAGTATCATGCCTCTGTTTAGTCCACTCTTTAACTTCAATTACTTGAGCAGTAGTTTTGCGGCAGGATCAGAGAAAGCATCTTTCTATATAGACGCTACGGGAATGGCTATTTTTGATAATAAAGATAGAATCTATAACTACACCGAGTCGGGAAATATCATCAAAGAGTATAATGGCAAACCTGATAGCAAGTTTTACAATATATATGTCTCACTGGGCGGAGACTGGAAACCTACCGACAAAGATTTGTTTTTACTTGCCGGAACGATAAATACGACTCCTGCAGTCAGTAAAAATACAACCGAAAGCGGAACCATTTCGCTCAAAGGACAAACACCGGTCTATGCATTGAACCAAGAGCTGCATTCTCGGACAGACTATATGGATTCGTTTTTCAACCTCCTCTACGAGCGAACGATATCGAAAGATCAGAATCTGAAAGCTGAAGTAGCGAACGGAATCATTCGTAACAAGAGTAAAAGAAGCATGACCAGTGAAAGTGAACTCATGAGCTATGACAACCGGAATCACCTGAAAGAGTCTCGCCTGCTTTTCAATGCAAACATCAACTACAAGCAAAAGCTCAACCAGTATGCGACCATGAATGTAGGCAGCAAGACGAGCTATCGTAACAACGACTTCGACGACAAACTCGATGCCATACCAACGTACAACTTCCAAAATACGACGGAATATATCTATGCCGACGTTGCGGGAAACGTGTCGAAGTTATCCTACAAAGCCGGCTTAGGTCTCGACATGGTTTTCAATAACGCTGCTGGCGTGCATCATCAATATTACAATCTGTTGGGCAATGCTTCACTTAGTTATTCATTCAATAAAAACAACTGGACTACACTTTCAGGTAGCCGCACGCGCTTAAGCCCGAGTTATACGCAAATGAACCCAGAGAACACCTCGGTCGATTCTCTTATAATTA
>JBOFPV010000101.1:0-64003 GCA_051660585.1 Tannerellaceae bacterium | reverse complement strand
ACCATGTTGTTGGCAGACTTCGCAAATCCGGCAGTAAGCATAGGCATTGCCCGGTATCTGTTTCGTCCTAGCATGTTGGGCGTGAAATAGTTTTTCCAATCAAACACCCATCTTGCCGCAATGTAATTACGGTATTCGGGCAATGAAGCATAAGCTTGCAAATATTGGTTGTTAAACATCACTCCGGTGTTGAAAGTAGAAGGATATATTTGTATCGACTGAAGTGGATCAATAGACCAATTGTTTGTTGCAAACACATCCAGAGCCGCATCGTACATTCCGGCAAGAAGCGATGCATCAGCCGCGGTAGAATCCGGGTTTTGTACGCGAATGGTATAAGTAAGTTCTGCACCGGGAACTGTTTTGTCAGTAAAGGATTCAAACTTCACAGCCAGTGTTTTGTCCGGTTGTTTGCGTTTGATCACAACCGACTCTTGATATACCTTTCCTTCTTTTACAAACGTAAAGTATACGACAGCACCATTTCCCATTTCGGCAGTATATGGAATCACGAAGCGTTGGTTTTCTTTGCTCAACGTGACGCGGTCTCGTTTCAAGCAAGCGCCATTTGCTACTACTTCATAAAGCAGATGCACATCTTTCATGTAGGTGCCAAATGTGATCCACGTCGATTTGCCGGGCACAACATTTGTATTCATCGAAGCCATCCAAACTTTTAGATTGGCAGGAGGCAGTTCGTCTTTCAGATTATAAACCATAATGCGACGCACCTCTTGCGCTACCAGTCCGTTGGTTGTTTTAGCTTCTATCGTGAGTTGATAACATCCCGACTTAAGGTTTGCAAGCGAAGACAGATCCACCGGTTTTCCACTTGTAAAAGGAAGCGTTTGAACGATCGACTTTTCTACGCGAACCGTGCTATCGTTGTGCATACTATTTAATAAATCACCGTATCGGTCAAATTGCTCAGTACTTGTAACCTGTTGTATGTTAATCGTACCGTTTACAGCAATCAACTCACCATTGGCATTGGTAATGCTTATCGTTGTTTGCGGAATCCGTTCTTTATCGATCAGTTCTGCAAGATCGGTATTTACATTGAGAGCGTTCTTGCCCACGGCAATTCGTGTATCTGCAGTTTGAGTCTCTCCTGCCATATCGGTCGCATTTATATTGAATTGATACCACATTGCCTTTGGCCAGAAGTAACTACCGGTGTCTTCTGCATCCTCTTTCTTGGTTTTGATACCGATTCTAAAGTTGCCCGAAGCATCTGTTTGCAAAGTACCGGCAGCAAAATTCGCTTCATTTTGCCCCTGAATAAAGTAACGAGCCATTGAGACTTTGTCTACTTGATAACTGATTGCGCAGTTAGGCATTGTCACACCATTGTAAGCAAGTACCTGTCCCGTTACAAAAACAGAGTCTCCGGCTTGGTATACAGAAGTATCAGTTTTTAGAGCAATGTAGAAGTTTGGCCGTTTATAAGCTTGCACTTGTATAGAAGTAGCACCATCCAGAGTGCTCAATGTAACAAAGCCATTGAGCATATCAGCCGGTAGAGCAAAGCTACCGGAGAAACCGCCAAAGTCATCCGTCGTATAGTTATATGTATAAATCTTAGATCCGTTATTGCTACTCACTGTGAGTTCGCCGGTTGTTCCTTTTATCACATTTGCAGTTAACTGATCCGACTCAAAGACAATTCCCTTGAAAGAAACCGTTTGTCCCGGGCGATACACTGCTCGATCTGTAAACAAGCTCACTTGCTTGCGCAATTTTGTTTGCGCATTGTTATTTCCGTAATAGCGGTCGAGCGGATTAAGAAACGAAGCGTATGATTTGCCATCCGTTATGCGGTAACGATTGATCTCTTTTGCGTCGAAATAAAAATCGGCAATGCCGTTACGATCTATTTTGACCGAACCTTTTTCTTGTAAAGCATCTCTCCCTTTTGACGAGCTTTCATTGTAAAGCATCACAAACGCATTGCGTAGCGGTTTGCCGGTAAGCCAATCTACGGCCACCACTTCGCCCGATTGAGATTTGTTGTCATTAGGACCCGGACGGAAGAGAGAAGCCGTTTTACTCACTGTAAAGAAATCGGATGAAATCATATCATTGGTAGGACCGGTTATCGTAATACGATAATACCCTTCTTGCGACAACGACAGCGGCAACGTATAAGTCTGTTTCAAATACGGTGCCGTGTGCGGTAACGTTATATCTTTATTATAAACAGAAACCGTATTATTTATCGCCGAAGTATCGATAAGTGAAGAAAGGCGAAGCGCTTTATCATCAATTGATAGCTGCTCGATATTCACGCGAAACGAGTTTATATTGCGGTATGAAAAATCAATTGACGCAGCATGTCCCGGATAAAGTTGGCTCGGAAACTGCGATTGAATATACGGAATGGTGATTTGATCGATGATTCGTTTCAGCACCACAATTCTTTCACTGTTGGGAAAGCGAGCTACAGCGGCGGTGCATAATTCATATACTTCTTTGCAACTCTGGCTTTCGGGAATATTATAATCGCTTAGGATGGTTTGAGCTTTTTGCGCAATTGCAGTTATGATATACGGATCATTGGCATAGGTTTTGATCAATGCATCCAATGCTTTTTGATACTCTTGATTTGCGACTTTTCTGTTCCCTTTTGTCGTATTGAGGACGAAGTTTAAGCGATCGAGTTCACTTTGAATAAGAGCCGCTGTTTTTCCTTGGTTACTTTTTTCAAAAGCAACGAGCCGGTCATACAAGTTCATAATTTGTGAACGATCGGCATCTATTTGCTTGAGCAACTCAATCTCTTGCGTGATTAAGAATTCATACAACGAGGTATATACATCGGGCAAGTTGCTGTTTTGCTGAACGTTTGTGATTAATTTCGGAAAAGCATCAACGTGAATTCCTCCTAGCTCTACTTCGTTTTTTAATGAGGCTTGTATGGCCCACTCTATTTTCTGCTTCAGTTGTTCTTGCGAAAGGGCAAGCAACGATATGTTTCCGTCAGAGGTATTGTTGAAAGGCATAATACCTATTGCCGCACGACTATAGTAAGTAGCATAGAGGTATGCCAATGAATAATTCGCCAAAGCCTTTTCAGCTACGTTGGCCTTAACAGAAGATGTGGCAAACTTTTCGAGAGGAGCCAATTCTTTTGCGAATAGATCTTTGTCTTTTTGTGTCGAATCGCGCAACTGAACAAGCAACGTTTGAAGTTCTTGTGTTGAATAGGAAGATGACGTTGTCGCTTTTTGTGCAAACAAGGCAGGTAGTCCCATAAAAAGAGTACCCGCTATCGTAAAGATTACTTTTCTCATATTCATTTTCTTTTGCCGTTAATATCCATCTATAATAAGGCTTATTCTCAGTAAACAGTCCCTTATGATAGATAGATACAATATCGGAATAAAAAAATGTTTATAACGATGTATTGTTTGTTAATTGTAGAGATTTTGTATTTGTTTTTATATAATGATTGTAGAAAGGAGCGTAGGTAGTATATATTGTAGATTAGGCTATAAGAAATGTAGATTGTTTTGTAGAGAGGATGTTGAGAGACGTGTTGATAATAAGATATTACTTTTGTCAAAGTGAAATATTAACCATTACAATTAAAATAGTTATGATGAATTTTAAACTTAAAAGCATCTTATCAATTGCGTTATCAACTCTTTGTATAGCTCTGGTTTTTGTAGCTTGTTCGAAAGAAGAAGTTGTTGATATTACGACAACTTATCGAATTGGTTTTACGGAACTACAGACATCAGATCTTAAAGAGCTCAAAGATATCGCAAACGCATATAAAACTGCTATTGGAGTAACAACAGATGAGTTCGAGCTAGAAGGTAAAACTTCAGACAATGATCAAAAAGTAAAAACAGCTTGTTCGATCGCAGAAAGTGAACTTCGTGCTAAAACAATCAAAGGCAAGTATACACTACAAGTATCTCGAGGGTCAATAATTCTTCACACAGCCCAATATGGGACAAATTAATAAATAACGCAAAAGAGGGTATCTCAAATGAGATACCCTCTTTTGCGTTATTTATTAATTCACTGTTTCGTTCTTCTATCCAATGTAACAAATGAAAACGGATACGGATTCTTTTCGTCCGCGTCGTGATCTTCACGGGCTACAATCTCCCATTCGTCGGCCTCGATTTGAGGAAAGAAGGTATCGGCATCTTCAAAATGATGGTGAATGTAGGTCAGATACAAGCGATCTGCTTTGGGTAATGCCTCAGTATACAATACCGCACCACCGATGATAAACACTTCTTCTTCCGATTCGAAATGTGGCAAAGCCTCTTCGAGAGAATGGTATACTTGGCAACCTGCAAACGTAGCTCCTTCGGTGCGGGTAAGCACCACATTGGTACGATTGGGCAAAGCTCCTTTGGGTAACGACTCAAATGTGCGGCGCCCCATAACGATGGTATGCCCCGAAGTAAGCTCCTTGAAGTGCTTGAGGTCGGCAGGCATGTAGCACAACAAATCGTTGTTCTTACCAATTGCGTTCTCTTGCGCAACGGCTACTATGATCGATAATTTGCTCATCTTTGATTCTATCTTTCTACTTTATACGGCCACTACTCCTTTGATATGCGGATGCGGATCGTATCCTTCAAGTGTAAAGTCTTCGAACTCGAAGTCGAAAATACTTTTTACTTCCGGATTGATTTTCATCGTAGGCAACGTGCGCGGCTCGCGGCTCAACTGTTCGTTTACCTGATCCATGTGATTCATATATATATGTGCGTCGCCCAATGTATGTACAAACTCTCCCGGTTTTAGGCCGGTAACTTGTGCCATCATCATCAATAGCAATGCATACGAAGCGATGTTGAAAGGAACGCCCAAGAAGATATCGGCACTGCGTTGATACAACTGTAAGCTTAGCTTTCCGTCGGCTACATAAAACTGAAAGAAAGCATGGCAAGGAGGCAGGTTCATGTTGTTGAGATCGGCCACGTTCCATGCACTCACGATAATACGACGCGAGTCGGGATTGTTTTTAATGGTTTCTACCACTTCCGATATTTGGTCAATGTGTCCGCCGTTGTAGTCGGGCCAAGATCTCCATTGGTATCCGTAGATGTGCCCAAGGTCGCCATCGGCATCGGCCCATTCATTCCAGATACGCACGCCATGGTCTTGAAGATACTTTACATTCGTATCACCTTTCAAGAACCAAAGTAGTTCGTACACGATCGACTTCAAGTGAAGTTTCTTGGTCGTGATCATCGGAAAACCATCTTCAAGGTTGAAGCGCATTTGATGACCAAACACACTTTTTGTACCCGTTCCGGTGCGGTCTTCCTTAAACGTCCCCTCTTTGAGAACGCGTTCAAGCAATTCTTTATATTGTTTCATTGCGTATGTTTTTAGATTACAAATATACAATGAATAAACGGATCACGTGGGTTAAATTCTGTATACGTGAATATTAAGCTTAGACACGTACGTGACGCATTCTTGTCATATACCAGTACACATCTTAGACACGTACGTGTACACATCTTTGTCATATACCTGTCTAAGCTTAAGGTTTGTAAGAATGGGGCTTAGTTTTGGTGAGCAGCGTGCTTAAATTATGCGATGTTATAGCATGCTTTTAATGACATCGTCCAGACTTTCTTCCTTGTCTAGTCCGAATTTCTGACGCAGACGGTAGCGAGCCATATTGACGCTGCTGTGGGCAATACCCATTAAGGCTGCGATTTGATGGTTGTCTTGCTCCAAAACGATCAGCATACTGAGCAATTCCTCTTTGCGTCCGATGTTGGGGATTCTTTCTTTCAAAGCTGGAAGAAAGCGCGGATAGAGCTGCTCGAAGCGTTGTCTAAACTTCGGCTCACCCTTCTCTTTGAGTAGTCCCGGCGTAACGGCTTCAATTTCTTTTCTACTGTCTTTCTCGGTCAATATGTCGGTGAGTTGTTGCTCTACTTGTACGGAATGTTGATTGACTTTCTCCAGATTGTCGAGCATCGCCGTGAGACGTTGTTCCATAAGTTGTTGTCGCATCAGATACATTCTTCGTTTGTAGAAGAAGAATGCTGATGTCAGTATTATGAATGCTAATGCTGCAATAAGATAGAGGCGGATGTGGAGATTTTTGTTTTCAAGCTCAACTTGAGCTAGTAATAACTGTTGCTCTTTCTTCTCCGTTTGAAATTTCACGATTGTTTCTGCTAGCTTTTTTGCATTTTGCTTATCGAGACGAAAATCAATCTCATTGAGTAAAGCTGTTGCGTATTGAATTATTTTTTGATCTTCTTGCTTTTGTATATAATGGGTTAAGGCATCGGTGTAGGCTCCTTCAATGTAGATTGGAGATGCTGATTGATTGAGCAGCTGATACATACTGTCGAGCATGGCTTCGCCTTGTTGTTGCTGTTGTAACTTGAAATAGCCACGAGCCAATTGGTGATAGGCAGAGGCACGATTGGTTGGGGTTGCAAGCGTAGTTACTCGTTTGAGCATTTCGATACCTTTGTTTATCGAGTCTGTCGAAAGAGATCGGTCTACGATAAATCGTCCTACATTATAGTCAATCATTACTTGTCCACTATTGTAAGGCAGCACTTTACAACAACTGTCTGCTTTTTCCCAGAAAAAAGAAAGCGAGTCTGTACAACCAAGCTGTTGAAGAATCTTTGCTTTCGTAATATATGCTATTCCTGCTTCCATGGGATTGTCGTCTTTGTGTAAGTTCTTTTCTACAGAAAGAGATGCATACTCATTGGCATATTGAGGCAGATCCCAATATAAATATAGTTCGGCTAATGCGTTGTAGGCATTGGCTTCTCCGAGTAAATCTTTTTGTTTTCGTGCTTCTTGTACGCTTTGCAAAAGCAGATCCGTTGCTTCATTGATCTTGCCGGTGCGTTTGTAGAGGTTGCCAAGCATGGAGGTAATCCATTGTACACTGGTGGGGGTTTCACTTAAGTTTGCTTGTTCGATTGCGAGGTTACACCATTTTATCACATCCTCTTGTTTGTCGGGATTGCTGAAGAATACAGCAGCGGCATAGGCATAATGTCGAAACAGTCGCTGTGGTGTAGGATTCGTGATGGGTATATCGAGGGCTTTCAAAGTAACTTCTTCGGCCTCGCTCATTCGCTCGGTACGTGATATCGCGTAACCTAGCAGCGAATACACATCCCGCATGCAATATTGGTGGATTAACGGAGGGGTATTTTCTGTCAGACTATAAAAATAGTCAATGCAGCCATCCGGATTGCCTTCGCTTTGGTAACTATTGAGTATTTGAATCATGGCATTTACCACAATTGGCTCAAGTTGTTTTTGAATGTCTTCATCGTTTGAGTTAAATGTTAGACATGCTTTAAATGCATCGATCGCTTCTGAGTAAGATTGAGCAGCCTGTAAGGATCGAGCATGTTGATATTGTTTATCGAGGTTGTTAACGATCGGGGCTTTTTGACTGCTTATTTCTATAGCCGTAAATTTCTTTGCTTGTTTATTATTGCACCCATAGATACAAAGTGATATGTAAATAAAGCTAAAGCTGTAGAGTATGTATTTCATCGTTTTATGTAGCATGGCAAGATTGGGGTATTTGTGTGGCTCTTCTTTTAACACAGCCACCCAAATTTAATATGAATAATCTAATCTTTCAAGTTGATATATGCAAAAACAATTATCTGAGGTCTTTTGTATGATCATAATTGTGGTGTATGTGTCTGTTAATAAGGTGTATGTGTAAATGTATATTGATTTGTATATGTCTGTTTTTCGATGAAATAAAAACTGTTTGATAGTTTTGTGTAGAGTTTTTATTTAGGTCTCAAAAATGGTAAAGCCTCTTGTCTATGCGATGCATAAAACGCATGTCGTAATTTATTCTGTTAGCAATAATAACACTGTTTTCAGATATTGTGTCTAGTGAGGTTTTACAAGCTTTTTGATAATAATAAGTATTGTTGTTAATGTCTCAAAGAGTTGTCAAATAAGTTCAAATTGTCTCATTTTTGTCTTTTTTTATAGATTTCGCAAGTGGATAAATAGTGCTTTTGGTGCTGGTTTATTGTGAATATATAAGAAATATAATGATGCTTATCCAAGGTTTACTTGTGTTGGTAAATATTGAGACATTGTGTGAGTGAAAAAGATGTTTTTTGCAATTGTAATTATAATGCTTTTGCTAGTTTATAAATATTGAAATGTATGATTGATACAAATAAGAGTTTGTTTTTGTTGCTGTTTAATTTAGTCATGGTTTGTATACATGCTCAAGATGTCGCCGTGAAAACGAATTTGTTATATGGAGCGTATACGCTTACGCCTAATTTGGGGCTAGAGGTTGGAATAGGGAAGAATAGTACACTTGATTTAGGAGGTGGATATAATCCATGGAATAGAGAAGGGTCATACGATAATAACAAGAAGCGAACCCATTGGTTGGTGCAAGCAGAATATAGACATTGGTTTTGCCGAACGTTTATGGGACATTTTGTCGGTGTGCATACGTTGGGTACTCAATACAATATTTCGGAGCACAATTTACCGCTGTTGTTTGGAAAAGGATCCAAGAACTATCGATATGAAGGTTTTGGCGTAGGAGGTGGTTTTTCGTATGGATATCAGTTTTTCCTGAATGCGCGCTGGAATGTCGAAGCTTCGCTTGGATTAGGTTATGCCCGCTTGCATTATGATCGCTATAAATGTAGTAAGTGTGGTACAGTGGAGGGAAGTGAAAAGCGAAATTATTGGGGGCCAACAAAGGCTTCGATTTCGATAAGTTATATCATCAAATAAAGAGAAGCATATGAAGGGGTTTAATTTATTATTTATTGCATTCGTTCTGTTCTTCTCAGCAAATGCTTTCGCACAAGATAACTATTACTCGGGAAGTTACTCGATTCAGCATACATCACTAAAAATGGAAGGTGATTCTGTTTATGTGCAACTGGAGATTGCTCCAGCCAACTTTGCGGTAAAATCAAATCGCTCGATCAGTTTTGTTCCTTGCCTAACCAATGGCGTTCATCAACTTCAGTTGCCGCACATTACGGTAAAAGGGAGAAATGAATACAATGCGTACAAACGCCAGTTGGCATTGGCATCGGAGCAAGAGCGAGTAGTGCTAACAGAGAATGTATACTCGGTAATGAAAAGCGATAAGAAAACAGGCAATACATCGATGATGTATCAATTTGTTGTTGGTTACGAATCATGGATGGAGAAGGCTTCACTTGATGTGTTTGAGGATATGTGTGGTTGTGGTGATGCTGCGAATCGAATCAAAACATGGAGTAACCTAGCTTCAATTATTCTTCCGAAGCCCGAAGAGCCTGTTGTGCCGGAAGAACCTGAAGTAGAAGAAGAGGTGAAGAGTGCGGTAGACATACTTGTAGAGTCTGTTGATTCAATGAAGTACATCTTTGTAGATTTCAAAGTAAATCGATCAAATCTTGAAGCTGATTATCTGAACAATGCAATCGAGATGGCGAAGATAACGGAGCTCATTACACGCGTACAACAAGAATCGGAGCTAAAGATCAACTCGATTTTGATCACAGGTTTTGCATCACCCGAGGGTTCGGTTGCTTTGAATAGAAAACTGTCCATCGCTCGTGCACAAGCGTTTGTCAATTACCTGAAAGTAGAGTTGAACTTGCCTGAAAGTCTATTTAAGGTAGATGCTAAAGATGAAAACTGGGATGGTGTACTCGCTTTTGTTCAATCCTCTGATCTCGATAGTAAAACCGAGATTTTAGCAATCTTACGTGATGAAGCCTTGTCGGTAGATCAACGCAAGCAGGCTATCATGCAAGTTGATAATGGAAGGTTTTATGCTTATATGCTTAAAGAGTGGTATCCGCACTTACGTAAGGTTACGTGCTATATCAACTACGAACGCAAACAAATAATAGAATAATTGTATCATTGATTTAAAAGATACTCTATTCTGATAAAAATATTATTCTCAACTGTAAAAGATATAAATTATGAAAAAGATGATTTTCGCGGCTTTACTTGCCGGATGTATTGGATGTTCCAATCAAGAAGATGTTTTATTGGACAAAGAAGGAAAAGTTTCCTTGTCTGTGAATCTAAGCTTTTCAGATGTTAAAACTAAAAGTAATGATCCATCAATTGCAGAACCATATCCTAAATGGTCTCAGTTGTTGTTGATCGCAAAAGATAACACAGGAGCTATAATTGAACAGAAACTCGTAAATAATGAAGATCCTTTTAACAACACAATAAATCTTATTGAGAAGTCTGATAATAATAAGTTAATTGGCGGTACTGTGGTTGCATATGCCGTGACTGAAGGACATGACTGGGGAACTATTTCAACATCTAATTTACCTGTATTAGCTGATTTTACTAAGAGTGATTCTCAAAAAGATATAAACAATTGGCAGCCTAGTGGATTTATTAAAGATCAGATAAAAGGGAACTTTGTTAATGTTCCATATTACGGAAGTTCAAATATTACCCTAAATGGTAATGCCGTAGATGGACACATAAAGTTATCGGCTACGGTTAATGTAATACCGGAGCTGGGTCGTATTCAGGTCTTGAAGACCCCAAATAAAGGTGGTGTAAAAGATTTAGGCAATGGAAATAAAATAGTTGTTTCAGCCATCAAAGTTACAGATGTTTATATTAATCGTCTCAAGTCTAGTTCTGGAGATACGCTTGATATTAGAAATAAAAAAGACCTTCCGGAAACGGGTTGGGCAAGCGAATATTACGGATCGGGTAAGTCATTGTGGGGTATGACAGATAATTTTACCAATAGCAGTAACCCAACAAATGTAGGTTATCAAATCTTTGAAGGGGATAAGCCGCATGTAATTGTGAAAGTTGAGTATCAGCTTAATAAAGATGCGTCGAAAAATTATGAAGGCTATCTAACCATCTATAAGTTCAATTATGATGGGGGAAATGAAAATAAGGATTTAGTGGTTGAGAAAGGCAAAGTATATGATATCGACTTAAGTAAATTAACACCGGAGTTTGATCAAATAACAGACGAACCTTATGATAAAACAGTTTATTATGACTTGTCTGTAGATGTAGAGGTAAAAGATTGGGTAAAAGTTGAAGTTACCCCCGAGTTGTAAATTAAAGATTTAGTTATTCAAACCGGACAGCTCTTGATGTTCTCTTCTGTCCGGTTTGATTTTTAAGAATTCGAAAAGAAAGATGATGAAACGTTATCCGAAATATCTGCTTCTATCGGTGATTGTATTAATATCAAGCATGTTTAGTTGTACAAAAGAGAGCCTTAAGCTTTGCGAGCCGGGGTTAGAGCTCACTTATATATATGAGCTAAATAAATATTATACCAATCGTTTTAGCGAAGAAGTTACAAAACTTACAATTTATGTTTTTGATAGTAACGAGCGTTTTTATCGTTCTTACGTGGTAGATCGTCCGGGTGATTATAAGTCGATTCATCTTCCACTTCCCGAGGGTGAGTGGCATCTATTGTCATGGGGAGGTTTATTGAATACGTATAATGTAGGAGAGCTTGATTCTTTGGTTAATCAATCCGTAGATCTAACGGGGGGGCTTATTGTTGGGCAAACCTCTCTTGAATCATTTAGCTTGTTAGTCGGTTATGATCTTATTTTTCCAAGTAACCCTTATGTTGTAGGTGTAAAAAAGATTATAGATGATCTATATTATGGAGACTATATAAAAGTTAACACCTATAATGATCGTGTCGTAACCCAAACGATTCCGATGATGAAAAATACACAGCAAGTATATTTAAAGATGAATGCATTTTTCTTGTCAAAATCGGATAATGTTTTATCAACCTCAGATTCTGTCAATATATATGCTATTGTGCGAAATGGTAGATATAGGTTTGATAACTTCATAGATAATGTTCCGCCGGATATTTTATATTTGAACGATTTACACTTAGATGGTGATACCTTAGTTTCAAGCCAGAAATTATTGCGGTTGATGATCGAAGATGAAGACGGAGTCTTATGTATTGAAAGTGATTATTTGCCAAATGGGAAATTAGAAATTCCTATTGTTGAATCTATTTTGAAACATCCCGATTATAATACACAAGAAGATCTTGACAGGGAAGATGTCTACGAATTTAGAATTGATATTGCAGCAGATCTTAATGTTACAGTAAATATAAATGGTTGGGAGTTTGTTTCTGTTGTTCCCGAATTATAATTAATACTATGAGAGCATCGATGAATTTTATATTAATAATATTGACAGTATTGTTCACTTCTTGTGGAATGAATACTGATATTATCTCTGACTCTGGTTTTGATTCAGATAAAAGCTTGAAATGGGGTGTAAATGTTATGCCCAAGGCTGTAGCCGGTGAGACTTTAGGTGGTGTTACCATTTCGACCATGCGAATAATTATCTCTGACTATAAATACGATGGATTGATTATTTACAATGGATTCTCTGCAAATCATACATTGGAAGAGCCCATAAATGGAAGCTATAGAGTGAAGTTAGATAAGGGGAGTTATAAAATAAGTATCATAACCAACGAGCCTGCTGCCTGCACAGCTATGTTGAATTCATCCAAGACTATGAGAGACTTGGATGAGATCAAGATCGTTGTACCTGTAAATGAAGAGGAGCTGGCCTTATATGGTGAGCAAGACTTTCGTGTGCGAGCTAATCCGGATAATATTGCGGAGTGTATTGTGTCTGTCGGTGGCTTAGATCTTAAAGACACTCAACTGTCGGTTAAGCTTGAAAGATTGGCTGTGAAAGTTTCGTTGCATGTAACGAAGCAAACTGAAAATAGTAATGATCAATTTACAATCACTGATGTAAAAGTCGAGAATGTACCTAGCAATGGTTTTCTTCGATCAGGGCATATGTATAATGATGTACTGGTGTCTAGTTCTGTATTGGTAGAGCCGAATTCATTTATTACTAATGGAGAAAAGCAACGCATTTTTACCGATTTGTTTTTGCCTGAGTACAATATGATTAATGATCAAGATACCACACTTGCCACCATGCTCACCATAACTGCACGGTACAAGCGAAATGGTGCTGAAAACGAGCTTCTTGTATATTATAAGTTTCCTCTTGTTGGGTTTAATGCCGAAACATACAATTTGCGACGCAACAATCATTACGATATTCATGCAACTATAAAGCATCGAGGCGATCTTGATTATACGCCTTCTATTGGGATAGAAGTGGCGAATTGGGAAATTGCCAACTCCGGTGATCTTGACTTTGGTGGTGTTGCATTTGCACATTCTCAGTCCTGGGCCGATGGCACAATACAAGGGAGTTTGCCTAATGAGGTGCGTGTGCGAAACAACAATATGGCAACGCTCGAATTTATACTTTCTATACCCAAAGGTGCTATTTGGACTGCTCATTTGACAAACAATCTTGATTTTGAATTTGACTTTAGTGAAGGAGGTGTTCGAGAGGGGATTGCAGCCGATGGAGTAGTGCGAAAGATTCGAGTAAAGCCTCTAAAGCAAGTTTCAACAAATAATGTGTACACAGAATTATACATTACAGTTTTCAATGGTCAGAATACAGTTGAGCTAGACATAAATGACCTACAAATGCCGGTGGAAGGCAATCGCTTTATAATCAGACAAATTCCAAATTGATATGAAAAGTATTACAGTATTCTTTCTTTTAATTGTGATGTGCTCATGTTTGAATGAAGAGTTTGATCAAAAGATGAACTCTTCTTCAAATAAGATCAGTTTTACATTGGTAAATACATCATCATCTGCTCCTTTTACAAAAGGAACACGGGCTGTTGATGCATTGTATCAAAATGAAAAAGCGATAAACAGATTGGAGATTTTGTTTTACGATGAAACAGGAGGTGCTTGTTTGTTTCATCCTGAAGCAAGCCAAACTAAAATAGAAAATAATCATGTTACGATAACAATTCCCGAGCAGGTTGTTGAAGATAAGTTGAAAGGACAGTCTTTGATGGTATATGTATTGGCCAATTGTAAGCTGGATCGTGAGCAGATACAATACATGTCTCTTGAGAATCTCCAGTTACAGGTCCTTGAAAACGAATCTCAATGTTTATTTAATCAAAAAGGAGCTCCTATAGATTTCCTAATGGATAGTGAAGTTTTACATGCAACAATTCAAGGTGATCAGAACCAAAACCTAGGGAATATTCTATTGAAACGAGCTGCTGCAAAGATCATCGTGGATATTACGAATGCCACCGTTCCCGGTTATACACCAGGTAAAGCAACTGTTCTTCTTTCTAATTATTTAGATAAAACAACGATTGGGCGCTCATTTCAATACAATCCTTTTCAGAGCGGCAGCGAGCAAGATTATAAAAGTGGAGTGCGCGAGCTCACTCCCAATAATGACGGAGCCCACTCTTATTTTATGGATGCATCAAATCCCCTTTACTCTTACTCCAATGATTGGAGTGAAAACATGAGTGGTGAGACATATGCTACAATTGCTTTAGAATGGTATCAAGGATCTTCGGTAGAACCAATTGTATACTACTATCGCATTCCGTTTCAGTTTGCCGGAGGAGAGGGGAATGTGGATGGAAACCAGTATAAATTACGTCGTAATTTCATTTATCAGTTTTTGGTAAATGTAACCCAGCTAGGGGGGTTAGATCCTGAAAGTGCTCTCGAACTTCGAGCCAATTTTGATGTCATTGATTGGACAACGCATAAACTTGACGCTTCGTTGGTGCAGTTTGACTACATGTATGTATATAATCCGGTTGTTGATTTATACAATCAGGCAGAATATAAGTGGGAATACAAATCCTCCAAGCCCATTTCGTTTGAAATTGAAAAGGTTATGTGTAACTACTATGAGTCTTCCGGAGCAATAAAGGAAAAGATATATAAGGTTGGAGATAAACAATATCCAAAGATGACAGACCTAGGAGAAATTATTGCCGGTTCCGGAAAAACTTTCTTCAAATTAGAGTCTATGGTTCCAATCAACTATGTTCCGTTGTATATAAATCTGAAGGTAACCAATGCTGCAAACATGTCGGAAAAGGTAGTGCTGGTGATTTACCCACCTCGTTATGTAACTGCTCAATATTCAACGAATAAAGACACCTCGGGTAAAGACTATTTAGCGGGAGCTTGGAAAAGTCCGAATGAAAAGGGGAGTACATCGGGAGGGACAAATCAGGGATATGGAACCAATTATACACTTGGATCAAGTGGACAAACCAATTTCAATCTGTTTACGGTTGCAACAACTACGCTCACGCTTGAAGATATGAATAAAGGGTATAAAGTAGGAGATCCAACAAAATTAATTCAACATCCTTTGTCAAATTGGAATAAAATGGATTATTACCAGACTTTGACATCGGCCGAAGCTAACAAGATCATTTCTCCTCAATTTGTTGTAGCTTCCCAACGTGGAATAACAACACCTCAGTCTTGGAGTTATCAGCAAAATAGATGTGCTAGTTATCGAGAGTTTCCTTACCCTTCCGGTTCATGGCGGGTACCTACTACAGCAGAGCTGGAAATAATCAGTGCAATGCAGCGAGATGAAAACAGTGCGATCAAGAATTTATTTGTTCCGAGCGGAAACTCTAATGGCTGGTGGGCTGCAGAAGCGACAACAGGATCAAAACATAATGCGGTAAATTTAGCAACGGGGGGAGTGACAAGTTCTGATAAAGATCAGTCGGTTCGTTGTGTGCATGATGTATGGAGAGATAAGAAATAATGAAAAAGAAAAAAGTTATATGTATAAGATAGTCGGATTATGGATTCTTTTCATCCTATCAGTTTGTAGTTGTAGTGATGATAATTCGGAAAACGCTCAGCTACTCAATAGAGATTTAAAAGTCTCATTTGCAATGGAGAATAAAATAACGAAGACAAGACAATCGTCTTCTCCAATTGAACAAGGTACTATTAAGAATATGTACTTGCTGGTCTTCGATGAGTTTGGATTGTTTCAGTCTCGACATAAAGGAAGTGAATTTGCGAGTGGAATAAGCGGTGATTATGTTTTTAACAACATTACTCTTTCTGCTAAGGGAGCAAAGAGAACACTGCACTTTGTTGCAAATCACGACTGGTCTGACTTTTCAGATGCGGCACACTTACGTAAGCATGAAAGTGAAGTTGTAACGAAGCTTTGTGTTGCTGAGGGTGAAGTGGCATATTGGCAGCGTCAAGTACTTGAAAATGGGTTTGAAACAGAAGCGGGCGGTACATTGCATCTGTCACAAACAGTTTCTTTACTCCGAAATATAGCACAGATTGCAATTGTAAATAAAACAAATGATAATTTACAATCAAATGGGTATTTATCAAATGTCTCATTCGCGATTTGCAATGATTTGGATCGAGGAACCGTAGCACCTTTTGATAGAATTAATAATACATTTGAGCATGTTACAACAGAACCGTCTACTTTTGTTATCAACTCGAGTGTAGATGAGTCTGACTTTATACGTGCTCAAAATAATGGCTCAGATCCATTGATTCCGAAGAATTTATATGAACGTGCTAATTCGACGGCAAAACAGAATACGTTTGTTATTCTTAAAGGGTATTTTCAAAGAGCCGGACAAAGTATAAACACGACTATTCCTTCATATTATAAGCTTGATATATGTGAAGACGGAGCCTCTAGACTGCTTGATATTCAAAGAAATGTTTGTTATCAAATAACGTTGCTAAGTGTAGCAAGTCAAGGGTATTCAACTTTGACGGAAGCGATAGCGGGTGCCTCAAATAACAATATCAATGCCTCTGTCGCCTCTTCCGAGATATTGCAAGTAAGCGATGGAAATCTCATACTCACAGTCGATAATACGTTATTGACATTTACACAAAGTGGCATTAATTTTTCAGTTGGATATACATGCTATGATATTCGAACAGGAAAAGTCGACAACTCTAATGTAACAGTAACCATGGATCAAGATGCAAATTATCCGGTTGTTGCAGGTAGAATCAATAGTTCTGTTCCGGGGATTGTTACCGGAACTACAGCGGCTTTTCTTCCTGTTAATGATATTTATCATGCAACTATAACGGTATCAAAAGGAGCTTTATCCCGGAAAGTAAGACTTCGTTTACGATCACCGATGAATTTCGGAAATGTAACTACCAATCCTGTCAATGGGATTGTCGATAAAGCCGCAGGAACGCCCGTTTCTATCAGTTTTACATTCCCGGCCGATCTTGAGCAAGAACAATTCCCAATTTCTGTGTATATTTACAGCAAGAAGTTGTCTCCAAATGTACAAAGTAGCAATAATGAAGGAAACTTATCAATAGACACGACTCTAGAGGGTAGTTATCGATATGTTTATACAGCACCATACAAAGGACTCGATTCAAATAATAACCCTGTGATTCACACAGTACATCTTAAAACTGTTTTTTCAGAAATAGATGAGGTCGTTGTGCTTGATGCGGATCTATTTAATTCTCATTTAATCACTTTTAAAAACAAATAAAGAGAGAGTCAATCTTCTGCATTCTAGCCAAATATGCCATCTTATTAAATTACGCGGGAAATGGATTATCAGTTTGCATCTACATACAGTCTTGTAATAATAATGTTTCTTTTAGCTCTGTTCTTATTTCTCAGACTAGAGAAAGATAATAGAGCAAGGTTATTTCTAGCAATTGCTTTTTTATTATTTGGAACGTCAATGTTGTTTCAGTTTATATGTGTATATGTATTGAACAAAGTAGAGCAGGTTGACTTTTCGATGTCGTTTATCACTACAATTATTTGCACAACGGGTTTAACTTATCCACTTGAGGTCTTATACCCAAAGTCGGTAAATCAAAGGAAAATATTCAAGCTTTATAGTCCTTTGATCATTTTACTCGGAGTCTATCTAGTTGCACTTTTAAATGGATATCAGTTTCAGAACTATATTTCGATTGTTCATCTTTTTACGAGTCTTCCCCGCTTGGATGCTATGGTATATCTTTCACTGTTAACCTATATCGGAGCTTTCATTGTTTATGCGGTAGTTCTATTCTCGACACATAAGAATGAACAAATCAATCCGCGATGGTTTACCAAATATTTAATTACGTTTATTGTAATGAATTTGTTCTATCAAGTATCGATCGTAAGTAATGCCGGATTGCATATGATCAGTAAATATATTTTTATTCTGTGTTGTGGATATATAACTTATTTGGAACTGTATGAAAGACTTTGTCCTGACTTTGTTCATGCAGCTACTTCTATAGATGAGCAGCCGCCTGAAAAAAGTGAAGCAAGAGAAGCGTTAAGTCCTAGGGAAACAATGTTAAGAGTCGTATTGATCGATTACATGGAGAAAGAAAAAGCTTGGCGTGATCCTGATATTACGGTAAAGGATGTAACGACCAAACTTCGTACCAATCGAAGAGTGTTAAACTCGGTTGTACAAGAAATGGGATACGATAACTTTCCCAGCTATATAAACTATTTACGTGTAAAAGACTTTACAGAGATTATAGAGAATAGTAAAGATGATAGCTTTCAGAATATATTTTTTAATGTAGGTTTTAAGTCGCGGGCAACAGCGCATCGCAACTTTAAAAATATAAAAGGATTATCACCATCAGAATACTATGACTCAATTAAGGTTATAGAAGAGGAATAAAATCAGCCATGAATCACCGCACTAGTGATTCATGGCTGATTTACTTTTATACAATCAACAAGCCTGCTTCGTTGAGGGCTTCGAAAGCCGGCGAAGCGAGGAAGTCTTCGAGTTTAATCGCTGCTTTGTCGGTAAGTAGCTCGGCAAAAGCTTCGAGGGTTACGGCTTGTTCGGCACTTGGCTTCAAGCTTGGCAACGTGTTGTGCAGGAATTGCGCCAGGTTGCTGGTGCAGTCGCACGCCAGTGTTTCTGTCTTGTTGTTGATGACTAGGCGTGTTGCGACAGACTTTTTGCCTTTGCGGTTACGTTCGGTTTGTTCGATTTCGGTAGCTCCACCCAGCCAAACGATCTTTTGTCGAGGGGAAATGCTACGCTTTTCGCGCGAGTCTATTACACGTTCGATGTAGGATGGCGGCAGCGTAGTACGCGGAATCTTAAAGTCGAACCATTTGTGAAGCGGCAAGTCGAAACCTGCACCCTGCATGTAGTTGTAAAGCGAAACGCGAAGACCTTCTGAGAATAGTCCGTGATCGCACCCTTTCTTATCTACAAACTGCACGTCGTTTTTGGCAAATCCGCCAAAGGGACCTTCGATCACTTCTGCGCCAAAGCTTTCGGGCGAAAGGCCTACCGGACTGTGCGCCGTCATGGCAAATCGGTGCCAGAAGCCTGATTGTACCACTTCGTTCTCGAACAACTGGCGAACAGTCTCCATCGAATCGATCGTCTCTTGTGCCGTTTGCGTAGGGAAACCATACATCAAATAGGCATGCACCATGATGCCCGACTGCGTAAAATGATTGGCTACGCGTGCCACTTGTGCTACGTCTACCCCTTTATTAATCAGTTTTAGCAAACGATCCGAAGCAATCTCCAAGCCGCCCGATACGGCAATACAACCGGCAGCCTTCATCAATCGGCAAAGGTCGGCAGTAAAGCTGCGTTCGAAACGAATGTTGCCCCACCAAACCACCTTCATGCGTCGGCGCAAGATCTCGAGGCAAAGCTCCTTGAGCAAAGCAGGCGGTGCGGCCTCGTCTACAAAGTGAAAGCCCGGTTCGCCGGTTTGTTCCATAATCGCTTGCATACGGTCGGCCAGTTGTGCCGCAGTGGTTTGATTAAAACGTTTGATGTAGTCGAGCGAACCATCGCAGAAAGCACATTTTCCCCAGTAGCAACCGTGAGCCAGCGTCATCTTATTCCAGCGTCCGTCGCTCCAAAGCTTGTGCATCGGGTTGGCGATTTCGATGATCGAAACGTATCGGTCCAGGTGTAGTCCGTCGTAGTCGGGATAACCACATTCGGCGTGCGACACGTCCTTGATAGCTGCATTTTCGAGGTAAACCGTCTTGTTCTCTCTTAATACAAACGTGCGGTTGAGTTCGTCTTCACCAACCTCCTTGTTGAGTAGGCGAATCAACTGAAGCATCGGAATCTCTCCGTCGTCGAGTAATATATAATCGGTATATTTAAAGATACGCGTCTCTTCGAGCGAGCGTAGTTCTGTATTCGGAAAGCCGCCGCCCATCGCGATTTGCACGGAAGGATAATTCGCTTTGATCCATTCACCGCAGCGAAGCGCCGAATACAAGTTGCCCGGAAAAGGAATGGTAATCCCCACCAACGTCGGATTGTGTTGCTCCATTTGCTGTTTGAGCTGAGTTATCAACAGGTTGTCAATAACTGTGAGCGGCTTCTCAAGTTCGGCCTGCAAGGCATCGAACGAAGAAGCACAACGGCCCAACTGCTCGGCATAGCGGCTAAACCCGAAATGCGGATCTACAGCTTCGGTAATCAAGTCGCCCAAGTCTTCGAGATAAAGCGTGCACAAATGGATCGCTTTATCGCGCAAACCGATCGCGCCAAACGCCCAATCCAGATCTTCCGTATGTTCAAAGCGTGAAGCCTGCGGCAGAAAATCGCCGTCGGCAATCAGCTGCGCCAAAGTTTGTCGCTTCCCTTGCAAGAAAGCAATCACACTATCAATCGTATCGAGGTAGGCATCGGCCATTTCCACGATATGCAACGAATTTTCGGACAATAGTTCTTTCTTGTCGTGCGCCATTTCGAAGCATACCGAAAGCCCTTGTCGGGAAAAAAGTGCAAGAAAAACGTCAATGCTCAAGTCGCACTGCGCCGTCTCGATCCCTTGTTGGGAAAGAAACGCTTTGAGGTAGGCCGTAGCCGGATATGGAGTGTTTAGTTGTGTAAACGGGGGAGTTATAAGTAATACTTTCTGCATCATTCAACTAGCATTAATTGATAGGGCAAAGGTAGGGTTTTATTCATTCACTTGGGGCACGAGTACCTGCAAGTTCGCGTTAAAGAAATACATATCGCGATGCTTGGAGGATGTTGAAAACTCGGTAAAGTCTGACCGATACCCCTCGGCATACACTGCGATAAGATACTGTTCGCCGGGTTGAAGCGGCAAGGTGAAAACCGAATCGCGACACACGCGCTCTACCGTTTCGCCCGATCGGGAAACCAACTTGATCCGATAGTTTGCCCGAATATCCCCCGGGATAAACGAAACCGTTCCCTGCAATTGATGCAACGGCGGTACATGCTCAAAGGCAAAGAGGCTTGAATAACCTTTGGGGTGCTCACGCGACGATGCGAAATACCCCTGCTTGCCGTTCGAGAAAAACGAAATCGCATAATCATCGGCTGTAGAATTTACGGGAGCGGGGAGGTGTTCGATCCGTACCGGCAGTTGCTCGCGAAGGATACATTGAAAGATATCTTTTCCGCCAAAGCCGGCATGTCCGTTCGAGGTAAAGCAGAGGGTGGTATCGTTACGAAACGACGGATATTCTTCGTCGAAGGGAGTATTGATCAGGTCGCCCAAGTTCTCGGGAATGGTATTGTGCACAATTGGAAAAGCAATGCGGTAGAGATCATAACCACCCATTCCAATGGCTGATTCATCGTTGTCGGCTCTCGATTGCGCGGCAAAGTAGAGCCATTTTCCACAAGGAGAAAAGCAAGCGTGCTTGGGGTTTGCAACATCGGATAGCGGGATCGTTTGCAGCATACTCCACGTATTGTTTCTTTTTTCGGTGAGCAACAGTTCGTAATGTACCCCTTTGCGTTCGCTTCGCCTTGTGATCACCATGAATGTTCCTTTCGGATGCACGGCACAATGTTCTTCTCCGGCAGGGCTGTTGATCGCGTTGGCGAGATGAACGGGCTTGGCAATGCTGTCGGGCGTAGCGATGATGGCAGAAAAAAGATCTGCAAACTTCTGTCCAGTTTGTTTGCTTTTGGCGGTTCCGTATGTCTGCTTTCGGTCGCTGGCAAAGAGCAATTGATGATCGTTGAAGATCACGGGCGCACATTCATTGCGTGGCGACTCCGCTCCTTTTACAACCGAGACCCGGTAACACAACGATGCCGAGTCGGCAAGCTGATCTGCTTTTGAGGGAGAGTTGAGGCGGGCACGGCAACTTTCCATCCGTGCGCGAATCTGTTCCCGCTTTGCTTTGTCTTTTCGGTCGGTTTTCGCATATACCTTTCGATACGACGCATAGGCCTCGTGCCAATATTCGTGGGTATAACTCCTTGCCGCATCCGACAAATGCGTCGCTGTGCAACCCATCGAAAGGAAGCCGATCAGGCAAAGAACGTATGTAAGGAATGCAAACCGGGTACAGGGTCTTTTCATGGTATGGTATTGATGAAGGTTGTCACAAATGTGGGTTATTATTCGATAAGTAGCAAAAAATACACGTTGTATATTGCATGTAGAAGTAGAGTGACGCTTTCGTATTTTATGATTTGTGAAGAATGTTGATGATCTCATAAATGAATAATCGTATTTATTGTATGTTTAAAATGTTAAAAATGAGGTTGGTGTGTGGATGTGTGGATTCTTTTGTTTCATTTGTAAGATGATGTGTTTTTATTGTTAATCTAATATATATCAGGCTGTAGATGTTTGTTCTTATATGTGCAAGGCCAGTGGAGCTTTCAATATTAAAATCAGAATATTATGAAACAGATTAGTTTATTTGTAATTGTTTTGCTATGCTTAAGTAGTCTCTTCTCTTTTGCACAAAGGAATAATACACCAATTGTTTTTGGTTGTCCAGACTATATTTACTATGAAAATGATAAATATTTGTTGGATAAATCATTTTTGTCAAGTTTTGAGAATTACAAGCAATTATATCCTGATTTACAAGTTAAGGAGATTCAATCAGATGATAGTAGGATGGGCATGCTACAAGGTCAGTTCTTCAGTCCCATTTGGCTAATAGAAAGCTCTCAGCTTTATATGATTGGGTTATCTTTTTTTCAAGACTATGATACAGGTATCCCTCGCAAAAGATTTAGAGTAATAGAGGAGTTGACTGGTGAAAAATTTGAAAAGAAGAACTTGGAAACATTAGTTAAGGAAATAACAAATGGAAACGGAGCAGACGGAGTCCTTCACGCATCATGGGTTACGGGTACATTTTATATGAAAAAGGTTCGTAAACCAGGACAATCATATAAAAACTGGGAAAAAGAACCGATTCTCAAGCTGACCATCAAAGGTGGTAAGGTAATCAAGGCCGAGAAGATCTAGGTGTCATTTAAATAAGGCAGTGTGAATTGGTGCCTCTGCTGTTCATTCTGCTTTAGGAGACGAGAAGAACAAGTGAAAATTAAATTTAGCTGAAACAGCTAAGAAAATCACTTTACAAATGAGTTTATGTAAAACAAATACTTATGAGGAATATTTATATTTTTATATTATTTATACTGCAGTTGATGAATGGGCTGACTGTATATAGTCGAGAATATAAAACGAGAAATGACCTTATCAAAGATTTGATGTGGGATGATACAGATGTTGTAATAATGGAGAATCAACAGTATTTGATCAATAAATCATTCCTCCAATATTTTGATGGTTATAAAAATATCTATCCCGAAATCAGTAAGGCATATATCAGTTATGAATATGGGAGTGCTAGTGCTGATTATGAAATGAACTATATACCATATTGGATGATTCAGGGTGACTCAATCTATCTAATAGGGATCTCTTTAAATACCGATCGAGGTCAGCTTGAAAATGGAAAAATTATATATCCCGATTTTCGACTGCCTATCGAGCGGTTTCTGCGCATGGAAAAGTTGGTGAAAAAGAAATTTGAGAAGACTGAAGAGCCAATGGTTGATATTAAAGGTATGTCTTCTAGGTTTTCTTGCGGAAGAATGTTTGCATCTCGGGTCTCAGGGGTTTATTATATAAAGCCGGTGATGGAGTTTAATTATGATATTGATACATGGAAAAAAGAACCTATCATGAAACTAACGATCAAAGATGGTAAGATTATCAAGACGGAAGAAGTTTAAATGAAATATAACCAAAGATATGAGTATACGTGTTTTTTACATCGTTGTTTGTTTTGCGTTGCTAAAAGGGACATTTTTGGCTTCTCAAGAATACAAAAAGTTTGAAGATTTGATAATGGATCTTCAGTGGGGTGAAACGGATTATGTTTTCAAGGATAGCTTGATGTATTTATTGAATAAGTCCTTTCTAATTGATTTTGATGGATATAAAAATTTATATCCTGAAATTGGAAAATCTGAAGTCAGTTTCGCGGAAGGAGGTGGGAGTATCGATTATGATATGAATTATACACCTTTCTGGTTAATTCGGAATGATTCAATTTATTTAATTGGAATATCCTTAAACTCAGACAGAGGAAGAAAAAATGATGGCACGGTTGAACTTGAAGATCAATTACCGGCAGAGCGATTCCTTCGGATGGAGAAGTTTGTGAACAAACGCTTTGAAAAAGGTGATATACCTCAGGTATGTGCCAAACTGATACGTCCTGGATATTCGATTGGTATTATGTTTGCTTCTTGGGTTAATGGTGTATATTATATAAAGCAGACAAAAAAATACTCTCAGAAATCATCTGATTGGTTGAAAAGCCCCAATTGGAGGTTAACAGTGAAGGATGGTAAGATAATCAAGACAGAAACGGTATAAGTGTTTTTAATTCAAACGATACGATTCTAATAGATATCGAAACAAAAACAACAATAGATAATTTACAATAAGCCTTGTTTATGAGAGGAATACAAGTGCTTTTTGCGAGGCTAAAATAGTGTTTTTGTGGATGTTTTGCGCGCTAGATTGCAAAAAACGATCGATTTTTCAGGTTCAGAAAATGGGTTTTTAACCACAATCAAAAGGTATCTGGCTTGATATAAAGCAGCGTGAAAGCGTGAATACGACAAGTTTGGCTTGAAAACCAAGCTTGGTTCGTGCAAAAAGCTCGTTTGGTTCTCGAAAAAAGCAAATAACCTTCCCGGAAAAACCTAATTTGGTTCTTTTGTGAAGGTTATTAGGTTTTCGGGGAGATCATTTTTAGTCACCGTGAAGACTTTTTTCACTCACCGTGAAGAGTGTTTTGGTTTATAGTGAAGACTGTGCGCACTCTTCACTATAACGCAAAACAGTCTTCATTGAAAACGTTTTGCCTCTTTGGGGCGTTTGTGCGTCGTTGTTGCGATGAGGCTGCGACGGCTGTGCTGTCTCACGACATACCGGCGGCAGAAACCACGCTGCGGGAGTTGAGCCGTTACAAATAGAAGTTTATCAAAGCCGATTGCAATCATTTTGCTGACCCGAAAAAAACTTCTCCATAACCATGAGACAAACCGGTTATCAACTCCGGTGGTTTTCCCGTCATAGTGTAAGCAAAAATTTGGTCAGGAAAGATCGTCAACCAGACAAAAAAATGCCCTTTTCGCTATAAATGCCGATAATCGTGGCAGTACCAAGCAACGATGCCTTTTATATCAAAGTATACAATAAGGTTTGCCTGTAATAAAGACGGGGCGTTGGCATTTGTGCCGGCGCCCCGTCTCTGTATATTGTTATCGTAGTAGCAGCGAACTGTCTCCGTAGCTCAAGAAACGGAAGTCGTGTGCTAAGGCATAATCGTAGATTGGTTTCCAGTTGCCGTCGACAAAGGCCGAGATCAACAGAAGCAGTGTGCTTTGCGGCTGGTGAAAGTTGGTCACGATGCCGCGTACAATTTTAAACGAATATCCCGGCGCAATCATAATCTGCGTATTGGTCATTAGCTTGTCGAGCTTGTGTACCGACAGGTAATCGAGAATATTCTGCAAAGCTTTTTGAGCCGTGATTGTAGGAAGTTTTCCTTCATAAGGCATCCATTGCGTCACTTTTAGATCGGCCGGTTGCGCATTGGGGTTGGCTTCGAGAATGGCTCCTACAAAGTAAAGCGATTCGATCGTGCGTACCGAGGTTGTTCCCACCGCGATCACGCAATCGATTTTGTGCAACAGGTTCTCGATCGTTGCTTTATTCACCGAAATAAACTCGGTGTGCATCTCGTGATCTTGAATCAGTTCACTTTTTACAGGTTTGAAGGTGCCGGCACCAACGTGCAGGGTAACCTCTTCGCAGGTAACGTGTTTCTTTTTCAAGGCCTCGAAGACTTCGGGTGTAAAGTGTAGCCCGGCCGTAGGAGCAGCTACCGAACCTTTTACTTTCGAGTAAACGGTTTGATAGGTTTCAAGGTCGCTTTCTTCAGTTTCTCTTTTCAAATACGGAGGAATCGGGAGTTCGCCGAAGGCATCCAATAGCTCCGCGAAAGTAACATCCGCATTGTCCCACGTAAACTCCACAAGGTTGCTTTCGCCGTTGTTTTGAATGCGCTCGGCACTCAAGGTTACTTGCTTGCCGCACACTTGAAGTTGTTGTTGAAGCAATCCGCTTTTCCAACGTTTCGAGTTGCCTACCAAGCATACCCACGTGCAGCGTTCGGTTTGTTGAAAAACCAGCGCGTAGTCGTTGGGTGCATAAGGTTCGAGACAAAAGATCTCAACCACCGCACCGGTATCTTTGGTGAAATGCATGCGTGCCTGAATTACTTTCGTGTTGTTGAAAACCATCAGTGCCTGCTCGGGAATGTAATTGTCGATTTGATTAAACGTATGTTCCTCGATTTCGCCGTGGCGGTAAAGCAAAAGCTTCGAAGTGTCACGCTTGGGAAGTGGGAATTTGGCGATCCGTTCGTCGGGAAGCGGATAGTTATATTCTTCTATTTTGATTTCTTTTGTCTGTTTCATTTGTTCTAAACTATATGAATGCAACCATTCGGATACGGTTGGATTTGCAAAATTAATGTATCTTGCCGAAAGAGCGTTGCTTTGTTTTTATATGTTCATAAAAATAAGCAACTTTGCACGTATAACAATTTAGAAAAATAGATCATGAGCGTTAAAATAGGCGATAAAGTTCGCTTCCTAAATAGTGTAGGCGGAGGAGTTGTAAGACGATTCCAAGGAAAAGATATTGTACTGGTTGAAGAAGAAGACGGCTTTGAAACTCCGGTACTGATTCGTGAGTGTGTTGTGGTAGAGCAACAAATCCAGGTGAGCAAAACGGTACAACCAAGCAAGGAGATTCAAAAGGCGGCGAGTCGTACCGAGCACAACGATCCGGTGTATACGCCGGAAGAGATCAAAGGCAACGATGCGTTGAATGTGTATCTTGCCTTTTTGCCTGTGAAGCCAAAGGAGCTTTCAACGACCAACTACGAAGCATACATCATCAATGAGAGTAACTACTACTTGTCGCTTTCGTATCTAAATAGAACCGACGACGGCTGGAAGTTGCGCTATCAGGAAGAGATCGAACCAAACACCCGCCTGTTTATGGAGGAGTTTGTGAAAGAAGACTTGAACGACTTGGAGCGTGTGTGCATTCAGTTTACCGCATACAAAAAAGACAAAGCGTTCGCACTTAAAAATGCGGTATCGGTAGAGATTCGTGTAGACACGGTGAAGTTCTACAAACTGCACAGCTTCAAGCAAAGTGAATTCTTCAACGAAGGAGCTTTGGTGTACAATGTGGTACGCAACGACTTGCCGGTAAAAGAAATGGTGATGTCGCACCACGACCTCGAAACAATGATGAACCAAAAGGCGCGTGTAGAGCGTCGTGCAACACAGCGTATCGACAAATCGGAACGTAGCAAAGGGGATATTGTTGAGGTGGATTTGCACATCGAAGAACTGATCGACGATACTACGGGTATGGACAATACGGCTATTCTGCATTATCAAATGGATGAATTCAGACGCGTATTGGATCAATACAAACAGAATACCGGGCAAAAGATCGTGTTTATCCATGGTAAAGGCGAAGGCGTTTTGCGTAAAGCGTTGATGGACGAACTAAGACGCAAATACAGCAAATACGGTGTACAAGATGCTTCGTTCCAAGAATACGGATATGGAGCAACGATGGTAACAATCAAATAAAACAAACTAAGTTATGGCACTTGAAATAGAACGTAAGTTTTTGGTGTCGGGCGACTTTAAAAAAGACACGTATCTGGCCGAACGTATCGTGCAGGGATATTTATCGTCTGTGCCCGAACGTACGGTGCGGGTACGCATCCGCGGAGAAAGAGGTTATCTCACCATCAAAGGGGCTTCGAATAAAGCGGGGTTGTCTCGCTTTGAGTTCGAAAAAGAGATTTCCGTTGCTGATGCCGAACAGTTGATTCAGTTGTGCGAGCCGGGCGTAATCGACAAAGTGCGTTACGAGGCCAAAGTGGGGATGCATACCTTTGAGATTGATGAGTTTCACGGCGACAACGAAGGCTTGGTGATGGCCGAGGTGGAGTTGCAAAATGAGAAAGAAAGCATTGAAATTCCGGTATGGCTGGGCAAAGAAGTAACCGGCGACGTCCGCTATTACAATGCCATGCTATCCAAGAACCCCTACAAAAACTGGAAATAAATAATCATAAGAGCATAAACTATGAGCGAGTCCATCCGTTGGGAACAACGTTTTTCAAATTACAAAAAAGCGCTGAGTCGCTTGAAGCAAGCTGTCGAGTACATTCAAATGCATCGCAAAGAAGCTGCGGACAATTCTATCTTGAACGAGATTGTACGAGAAGGGGTTATTCAGCGATTTGAGTATACGCAGGAGCTGGCTTGGAAGGTAATGAAAGACTATGCCGAGTATCAAGGAAATGATACATTGGGCGGTTCTCGTGATGCGATACGAGAAGCTTTCTATTTAAAGCTAATTGTTGATGCGCATGTGTGGATGGATATGATTGTTTCCCGAAACAAATCTTCGCACACGTACAACGAAGATACGGCAATCGAGATTTGTAATAAAGTGACCGACTTGTATTATCCGGCTTTTGTAGCCTTTGAAGAAAAAATGGATTCGAAGGTGTCTAAGTTGAAAGGTGGTATATTTGATCTTTGAGTATTAAGATGAATCGGTTTGGTATAAAAGAGGAAGAGCTATGCTCTCTAAAGAATCTATTTGCTTCTACGGCAGAAGTTGAAAAAGTTATTCTTTTCGGGTCTAGAGCAAAAGGAAATTATAAACCTTACTCAGATCTTGATATTGTTTTATGCGGAGAAGATGTTTCGTCTACCGTATTGGGAAACTTATTGATGGATATCGATGATTTATTGATGCCTTATAAAATAGACCTGCTTTTATACAACAGAATAACGAATGAAGCGTTGAAGCACGAGATTGAAACCTTTGGAGTTGTAATCTATCAGAAAAACAAATAAAAAAAGAACACTATTAATTGATGAAGAAAGTAATCGTTTCACTGGCAGTGGCACTGCTAACTCAGCCGCTGCTTGCCGATGAAGGTATGTGGTTGTTGCCACTTCTTAAACAACAGAAATTTGATGAAATGAAAGCGTTGGGCCTTGAGCTCGAAGCGAAAGATATTTATAGTCCCGACTCTAGTTCGCTCAAAGATGCGGTTGTGATCTTTGGTGGCGGTTGCACGGGCGAAATGATCTCTCCGGAAGGTTTGTTGATTACCAACCACCACTGTGGTTACGGTCAAATTCAACAACACAGTTCGGTAGAGCATGATTACCTTACCGATGGTTTCTGGGCGATGAGCCGCGAACAGGAGTTGCCCAATCCGGGACTAACGGTTACGTTTATCGACGCGATCGATGATGTTACCGATTATGTGAAAGAGGATTTGAAGAGCGATACCGATCCCAACAGCATGAAGTTCTTGTCTGCTTCTTATTTAAATAAGTTGGCTGAAAAGAAAGTTGGCGCGGAGTTTCTAAAGAATAACCCGGGCACGGCTGTAGAGATCAAACCTTTCTTTGGCGGAAACAAGTATTATATGTTTACGAAAAAGATTTTCAGCGACGTTCGTTTGGTAGGAGCACCGCCTTCATCAATCGGTAAGTTTGGCGCGGATACCGACAACTGGGTGTGGCCTCGTCACACGGGCGACTTTTCGTTGTTTCGTGTGTATGCAGATGCCAATGGCAATCCGGCCCCTTACTCAACGTCAAACGTTCCTTTGAAACCAAAGCGTTACTTCAAGCTTTCTACCGGTGGCGTACAAGAGAATGACTATGCCATGGTAATGGGCTTTCCGGGTACAACAAACCGTTATTACACTTCTTGGGAAGTAGCGGAACGTCGCGATATTGACAACGCGGTTCGTATCAATATCCGTAACCTTCGTCAGCAAGCTATGCTTGAAGAGATGCTTGCCGATCCGCAAGTACGTATCCAATATGCAAGCAAATATGCGGGTTCGACCAATGCATATAAGAATGCGATCGGAACAAACTGGGCGATCAATAAGCGTGACTTCGAAGGGGTAAAGAAGCAGATGCAAGACGAGTTGTTGGCTTGGTCGCAAAAGAATTGCCGTTCGAATTACATCGAAGCAATCCAAACACTCGAATCCATTGTGGCCGACAGAGCAGATCTTCGTTTTCGTCGTGCAATGTTGGATGAAGCGTTGCTTCGCGGTATTGAATACGTGAAAGTTCCCGCGTCGATGGATACTTTGCAAGCTGCATTGATCGCGAAAGATAAGAAAGCAATCGCGGCAGCTTTGCCTGTGTTGCAACAAGCATTTGATAAGTTCCAAAACAAAGACTATTCGCCTGCGGTAGATCGCAAGATTGCGAAAGTGCTTTTGAAAGAATATACCAAGTTGGTTCCTGCGGGCAAAAGACCGGCTTACCTTGAACTGATCGATACAAAATTCAATGGTGATACCGATGCGTTTGTAGACTTTACGTTCGATACCTCGATCTTCGCCAGCAAAGAAAACCTTGCCGCATTTATGAAGAAGCCTTCGTTGAAGCAATTGGATGCGGATCCGATGATGAACCTTGCTGCATCTGTACAAGCAGAAAATGAGGCGTTGAAAAAGGCATTGGCCGACTTTGATTCGGGTTATGCGATTGCGCATCGTGCTTATTTGAAAGGCTTGATGGAGATGAAGGGTGAATTGACTATGGCTCCGGATGCAAACTTCTCATTGCGTATTACGTACGGACAAGTGAAAGGTTACCGTCCTACCGATGCGGTGACATACGACGCAACAACTACGCTTGATGGTGTGATGGACAAAGAAGATCCGAACAACTGGGAGTTTGTAGTTTCGGATAAGTTGAAAGAGCTTTACAAGCAACAAGACTTTGGTCGCTACGCAAATGAGCAAGGCAAACAACCGGTTGCTTTTGCAGCAACTACGCATACGACGGGAGGTAACTCAGGTAGCCCGGTGTTGAACTCGCGCGGCGAACTGATCGGTACCAACTTTGACCGTAACTGGGAAGGTGTAGGTGGCGATATCGAATACTTACCAGACTATCAACGTTCCATTATCGTGGATGTTCGCTACGTATTGTTTGTAATTGACAAATATGCGGGAGCTGGATATTTGCTGGACGAAATGGATATTGTAGAATAAACCAACGGGCTGCCTTTTCTTTTGATTGGTGTAGTCTTTAAATACAGAAAGCCGAAGTGCAACTCTTGTGTCAAAGAGTAGCGCTTCGGCTTTCTTATTTTTACGATCAAAGGTTGGGTTGATCGAGTACTTTATATATGGCTAGAATCAGCATTCAGTATCGTTTAGCTTCATGAGATCCGACATGATTCCGTCGGAGATAAAGATCCCATCGCGCGAGAGCTTGATGGTATTGTTGTCGCGCACTAATAACCCTTCTTTCAAGAAAGGCTCTGCTTGTTCGAGGCAATACGACAAGTAGTCGGCTCCAAAGTGAGAGGTGATATAATCCAGCTCAATACCCCATTTGGTACGAAGGCCTGTGAGTATGTAGTCGTTGTAACGCGTACGGGTATCGAGCTCTTCCACTTCCCGGTTTACGGTGTTTGCGTCGATGCTTTCAATATACTGTTTGATCGAAGCCACGTTCCATTCTCTGTTTGTTCCGTCGAACGAATGGGCTGAAGGGCCCAATCCTAAATAAGGAGTAGACTGCCAGTACGAAGTATTGTGCTTCGAGTAGGCACCGTCTTTGGCAAAGTTCGAGATTTCGTACTGCTCGATTCCTGCCTTTTCGAGCTCGTCGATCAGCATCTTAAACATTTCTACGCTCAACTCTTCATCTGCCTGTTTTACTTTTCCTTTTTCCCAAAGTTTATAAAGCGGCGTACCCTCTTCATAGATCAGGTGATAGGCCGAAAGGTGAGGTGTGCCCAGTGAAATCGCTTCTTGAATATTGCGTTCCCACTTTTCGAGAGTTTGATCGGGCAGTCCGTAGATAAGATCAATACTAATGTTTGTGATGCCATGTTTGCGACAAAGGGCAACCGCCTCTTTAGCCTGTGCGGCCGAGTGACGTCTGTTTAGAAAATGCAGATCATCGTCGTCGAAACTTTGCACACCCATACTAATCCGGTTGAATGGGACCAACGCAAGTAAGCGGGAAAGGAATTCATCCGTGAGGTCATCGGGGTTTGCTTCGAGGGTGACCTCTTCGCACGAAGAAAGATCATAGAAGCGACCTAGTTGTGCCATGATCTTTTCGATTTGCTCCGGGGATAACTGCGAAGGAGTACCTCCACCGAAGTAAATAGTTTTGATGGGTTCGTTGTGTAAATAGTCTTTGCGAAGTTCGATCTCTTTGCATACTGCGTCAACATATTCGTTGATCAGGTTGTGATTGGTTTGCGTATAGAAATCACAATAAGCACAACGCTTGGCGCAGAAAGGAACGTGTATATATATGCCGGCCATACGGTTCAGGTTTGATGAGTTCAATCAGAACAAAGGTAGTGCTTTTCTTTTCGATTAGCCTTCTATGTTGTAAAACATTGAATTTTAAAGTGAAACATGTATTGTGTTTTTATTTCATTATTTCTAATTTGCAAGCGACAGCAAGCAACCAACTACTGTTAATACTTGTTTTAAATAGGAAAACAGTTTAAAACAAAGACCACGAAGAAACGACTATTCATTCAATAGAATACATATTACGTTGAACCAATAAATACTATGAGTTATGAAAGTGTACCAATCTAATGAAATCAAGAACATCGCCATCTTGGGAAGTTCGGGCGCCGGGAAAACCACTCTCGCAGAAGCAATGCTATTCGAGAGTGGTGTCATAAAACGTCGCGGATCAATTGATGGAAAGAACACGGTGTGCGACTACTTCCCCGTAGAGAAAGAGTATGGCTATACAGTCTTTTCTACGGTTTTTAGTGTAGAATGGCAAGGGCGTAAACTAAACTTCATCGACTGTCCCGGGTCAGACGACTTTATCGGCGCGGCAGTCTCGGCAATGAATGTTACCGACACAGCTCTGATGGTTATTGATGCTCAGTATGGAGTAGAAGTAGGGACCATCAATCACTTCCGTTACACAGACAAATTCCACAAACCGGTTATTTTCGTTATCAATCAGCTCGACCACGAAAAAGCAGACTATGACAATGCCGTTGCGCAGTTGATAGAAACCTACGGCTCCAAAGTCGTGCCCGTGCAATATCCTATCAGTTGCGGAGCATCATTCAATGCTGTGGTAGACGTGTTGAAGATGGAAATGTACCGTTGGAAACCAGAAGGAGGAGTACCTGAAGTATTGCCGATTCCGGAAGAAGAAAAAGAGAAAGCCGAAGCATTGCATCAAGCATTGGTCGAAGCAGCAGCCGAGAATGATGAGTCATTGATGGAAAAGTTCTTCGATCAGGGTACACTTTCTGAAGATGAAATGCGTGAAGGTATTCACAAAGGGCTGATTACCCGAGGTATCTTCCCGGTATTCTGTGTAAGTGCAGAGCGTGACATGTGCGTACGTCGTACACTCGAGTTTTTGGGCAACGTAGTTCCGTTTGTAAGCGAAATGCCGAAAGAAAAAACAGTAGACGGTATCGAAGTTGCACCGGACGCATCAGCTCCAACCAGTCTGTTCGTATTTAAAACAACCGTAGAACCGCACCTTGGAGAGGTTTCTTACTTCAAAGTTATTTCGGGAACCGTAAAAGAGGGTGACGACTTGGTGAATGCAGACAGAGGTTCGAAGGAACGTATCTCTCAGATATACTGTGTGGCCGGACAAACCAAAGATAAGGTTGAGAAAATGGTGGCCGGAGATATCGGAGCAACCGTAAAATTAAAAGATGTACGTACCGGTAATACGCTGAATGCAAAAGGTGTTGATTATCGCTTCGACTTTATTAAATATCCAGAACCTCGCTACCGTCGTGCCATCAAGCCCGTGAATGAAGCAGATGCAGAAAAGCTAAGCGAAGTCTTGACCCGTATGCACGAAGAAGATCCTACCTATATTATCGAACATTCAAAAGAGTTGAAGCAGGTAATTGTATCGGGTCAGGGTGAGTTCCACTTGAAAACATTGAAATGGCGCATCGAAAACAACGATAAACTACCGATTGTATTCTTCGAACCAAAGATTCCGTATCGTGAAACCATCACGAAGAGTTCACGTTCTGATTACCGACATAAAAAACAATCGGGCGGTGCCGGTCAGTTTGGCGAAGTACACTTGATTGTAGAACCGTATTACGAAGGAATGCCGCTGCCGGATAGTTATAAGTTCAACGGGCAAGAGTTCAAGATGAATGTACGTGACGTGCAAGAGCATCAACTGCCTTGGGGCGGAAAACTAGTCTTCGTAAACTCGATTGTTGGTGGCGCGATCGAAGCTCGCTTCCTTCCTGCAATCTTGAAAGGTATTATGGGACGCATGGAGCAAGGACCGCTTACCGGATCGTATGCCCGCGACGTTCGGGTTTGCGTATATGATGGAAAAATGCACCCGGTAGATTCGAATGAGATTTCCTTTATGCTTGCCGGTCGCAATGCATTTAGTGAAGCCTTTAAGCAGGCCGGGCCGAAGATCCTCGAACCTATTTACGATGTAGAGGTTTCTGTACCGAGTGAAAAACTAGGCGATGTAATGGGCGATCTTCAAGGACGCAGAGCATTGATCATGGGTATGAATAGTGAGAAAGGATTTGAAAAGATATCGGCCAAAGTACCTTTGAAAGAAATGTCCTCGTACTCAACTTCGCTTAGCTCCTTGACCGGAGGCCGCGCTTCGTTTACCATGAAGTTCTCAGGTTACGAACTCGTACCGACGGATGTACAAGACAAGCTATTGAAAGCTTACGAAGCACAACTACAAGAAGAATAACGCATATACAGACTTATCAACCCCTGCCTGGTCGCTTGATCTTGCAGGGGTTTCTTTTTTATCAAAGTTAGAGGCCGAATGAACCGTTCTTGCGAGCGGCATTCGGCCTCTGGTGTTGAGTAGAGAGAATAATAGATGTGATTATAACTTGTTCAAAGCTTGAGCTAAGTCTGCTTTGATGTCGTCGATGTGTTCGATACCTACAGAAATACGTAGGCCGTTAGGTCTTACGCCGGCAGCAAGTTGTTCTGCGTCGCTCAACTGTTGGTGCGTTGTAGTAGCCGGATGCACGATCAATGATTTCGCATCGCCTACGTTTGCCACGTGCGAGAATAGAGAAAGGTTTTCGATTAGTTTGGCAGTAGCCTCTTTGTCGCCTTTTACATGTACTTGCATTACACCGCCAAAACCATGTTGCAGGTACTTTTTCGCATTAGCATGGTATGGGCTGCTCTTCAAGCCCGGATAGCTAACACTCTCGATCTTCGGATGTTGTTCGAGCCACTCGGCAAGTTCGAGCGCATTGTCGCAAGTGCGTTGTACACGAAGCGAAAGCGTCTCCAACCCTTGAGTAAGCATAAAGCTATTGAACGGGCTGATGCAAGGACCGAAGTCTCTCAAGCCTTCCACTCTGGCACGAATTGCAAAAGCAATGTTACCAAACGGACTGTCTTTGCCAAATTCTTTTCCGAATACCAAGCCGTGGTAACCTTCCGACGGTTCGCTAAACTGAGGGAACTTACCGTTGTTCCAGTCGTAATTACCACCGTCGATAAGTACGCCGCCCATGCTCGTTCCGTGTCCGCCAATCCATTTCGTAGCCGAGTGCGTAACGATGTTTGCTCCCCATTTGATTGGTTGGCAAAGGTAGCCACCGGCACCGAATGTATTATCCACAACCAATGGAATCTCATGCTTGTGAGCAAGTTCGGCAATCGGTTCAAAGTCAGGCACACTGAAAGCAGGGTTACCGATTGTTTCCAAGTAGATTGCTTTCGTGTCTTTATTGATCAAGCTTTTGATGCTTTCAAACTTATCACCATCGGCAAAACGAGTTTCTACGCCTAGGCGTTTGAACGACACTTTAAACTGATTGTATGTTCCGCCGTAAAGGAAAGAACTCGATACGATGTTGTCGCCTTCGTTTACAAAGTTGTTCAATGCCAAAAACTGCGCCGCGTGTCCCGAAGCCGTTGCAACAGCAGCAACTCCACCTTCCAAAGCAGCCATGCGTTTCTCAAACACATCCGTAGTAGGGTTCATCAAACGTGTATAGATGTTACCAAATTTCTTCAACGCAAAAAGGTCGGCACCGTGCTGCGCATCGTTAAAACCATAAGCCGTTGTTTGATAAATTGGTAATGCGCGAGAGCAAGTTGTTGGGTCTACTTCTTGTCCTGCATGTACTTGCAATGTTTCGAAATGAAGTTGTTTCTGTTCCATGATAATGGTTTGTTAGAATTTATAATTTGAATATTATTTTAGTTTTGGGCAAAAAAAAATCCTTATCGTTCGGTGCATTGCACTTCCGGATAAGGACTATATCTTGTTCTTAAAAGAATTCAGACTTAACTTAAACTCCCGGGTACGGCAATGCAGGACAAGCGACACATTCGCATATCCATCTCACGCATCATCATCATTGCTGACGAAAGGGTGATTGTTGCTGTATTGAAAGTTTTTCTCATTTTCTTTGTTCTGATGTTTGAGGCAAATATATATCAAATTTCAAACAATGCAAGCTGTCTGGTTAATTTTTTTGACAAAAAACTTCACATAGCTTTCAAATCGCTCATCAGTAAAGCATTCTTTCAAAACAGTTCTACAAGAATAAATAGAAAACATGTTGGATAATATACGGATTGATTCGGTGCAAGAACATAAAATACTACATCTTTGTACCGTCAGATCAAGCAATAACTTGTTTCTGAGTAATGAAATAAAACCGAATTGCAACCAACCGAAATTCAATAAGCAGTTTACATGAAAAAACTCAGCTTACTTATTTTGCTACTAATGCATGTAATGTTTCTTTGTGCCGATAATACCCGACAGGTCGATTCACTCCTGCACGTATTGGATGAGAGCATCAAAGATAAAGCAACTTACACCACACAAAAACAACAGATCATTTCAGAGCTTAGCACACAACTAGACACCACACGTTCGGTTGCAGATAAGCTTCTCAAATACGGCACATTATTCGATGTTTACAAGAGCTTTCAGATGGACTCAGCCTATCGTATCGCCGACGAACGTTTGACTTTAGCGCAAGAATACGGCGATCCGTTCTACATCGAAATGGCACAACTCAATAGAGCCGAAGTCATGATTGTAACGGGTATGTACAAAGAAGCACTCGATATTTTGGATTCGATCAACGTACACAAACAAAGGCGCGAACTCACCGAATACATCTATCACTTGTATCATTCGCTCTATATGTTGATGGCTCAATACTCATTTGCCGGACCCGAAAAGACCCATTACAAACAGCTCGAATATGCCTACAAAGACTCCATATTGTCACTTACCGATACAGGACACATCACATACGGATTGGTTGAAAGCTCAAAGCTTTTGCTCGAAGGAGATACGGACAATGCCTTGGTCATTGCCTTGGAAACCTATCAAAACAACATGGCGGATAATCGGATTTCTGCCATGATTACCAATACGATTTCCGATATCTACAACGCAAAAGGAGACACTGTAAATGCCGAAAAGTATTTGATCCTGTCGTCTGTTTACGACATGCGAAGCGGCGTGAAGGAGTATATGTCGTTGCCGCGACTTGCCGTGTTGTTGTACAATCATGGAGAGATAGACAGGGCTTATTCGTATATGAAATGCTCGATGGAAGACGCCATTTATTGCAAAGCACGTTTACGCACGCTCGAGATGTCGCGCATGTTGCCCATTATCAATACAACATACGATCTCAAGATGAAGCAAGAAAAAAACCGATTGCTCCTGTTCTTGTGTATCATCATTGTGTTGGCAGTGGGTTTGTCGATAACCATGTTCTTTATCTACAAAAAGCTCAAAGAATTGGCCGCAGCACGTCAACAACTTAAAATCACCAATGTACACCTTAACAGTGTCAACGAAGAATTGAATAAAACCAATCAGGAACTCACCGAAGCCAATCACATCAAAGAAGAATACATTAGTTATGTTTTCAATATGTGCTCGGTATATATCGACAAACTCGACAGCTTCCGAAAGAAAGTAAACCGCAAACTCAAAGCCGGACAGTCGGAAGAACTTTACAAAGAAGTGAAGTCAAATACGTTGGTAACGGACGAGCTTCGTGAGTTTTACAAAAGCTTCGATTCGATCTTTCTAAGCATCTATCCCAACTTTGTGAAGGACTTCAATACGCTGCTCAACGACGATGAAAAAATCTATCCGAAAGAAGGAGAGTTGCTTACCCCCGAACTTCGCATTTATGCATTGGTACGTTTAGGAATTAGCGACAGCGTGAAAATTGCAAGCTTTCTGCATTACTCTCCGCAAACGGTCTACAACTACCGACTCAAAGTCCGCAACAAGTCGCGCATTCCTAAAGAAGACTTCCCCAAAGCCGTAAAAGCCTTGGGCCAACTCGACATTCTCCACAAAACTCCCGGCGACAAGCAATAACAATTACCGATCAAATAGAACGATGCATCTTGCGATAGAAAATACACGAAGCCTTGTTTGCATTGGATAGAAACGGGGTTGATTGGTGGGGTTTTGCGTGCTAGATTGGTGAGATTTGTGATTTTTGCGGGTTGGGAAAAGGGTTTTGGCGTAGTGGGTTTGAGGTTTAGATGGGATGAGTCTGGGCTTTTTATAAGGATTTTATTGAGGGGTGATGAAAAGGTTGCTTGCTTTTTGTAAAAACCTTGCTTGGTTTGCCCGAAAAGCATGTTTAGTTCTTGGGAAAAGGTCATTTAGTTCTTGCGAAGACTTTATTTCATGTTCGTGAAGATTTGAAATAGTTACCGTGAAGACTGTAAAAGTTTTCCCCGAAGAGTGTTTGCAGTTATAACGAAGACACAAAACAGTCTTCATTGAAAACGAAATCACGCACCAAGCGTGAGTGAATGTACGCACCGAGCGTGCGTAATGTGGTAGTAGGGGTGAGGAGTAGTGGTTGTTTGCCTGAGAAGGTGTTGTGCGTGTGTCATTGGCCGTAGGTTTGGGTAGAAACGATTCTCAGGAGAAAGAGTTTTGCAAGGTGTTTGCTTGCGGAGCTCTTTTTGTTTTTTCTGTCAGTCTGTTGCGAACTTGCTTATTGAAGACGTACCGAGTGTGTAAGCGATTACCGGCTTTGGGGTGGCAATGTGGTAGATTCAAGATGGTATTCGTTTTTGTTCGTCTAGCGATAAAATGACCTTTTGAGACGAAAAAAGAAGCCTTTATTTGTATCCTTACAAATGTGTGATAAATTATCATTTTACAATAAGACGCTTTGCTGCCTATCGGGTTAGGATGTACAATGGATTGTTTATATTCGTAAAACCAATGGATATAAAACGACCAATAAGCAATGTTTTCACAGTTTTATTGATTAAGTTTTATGAAATAGTGTATGTGATAGTTTACTATAATAGGATTCAATACTTACTTTGTAACATGTTATTTGTGTGTATAAAATGTTGTTTAATAATATTTTGAATGTTTGAGTCTATTTACTTTTACACTTTACCATGTTACTGTATCCATTAATTGATGTTATACTTTTGTTTTAAAATTACGAGCGAATAAATAATTCAAATTTTGTCAAGCCATGAAAATAAACCAACAAGGATGGAAAAAGTTTTTTTTCCTTTTTACGGGATTGTTTATCCTACTCACAGCTTCGGCCCAAAGCGGTGGTAAGATAAAAGTAACAGGTATCGTAAAAGACGAGATCGGGGAGCCTATTATCGGAGCTAGTATCTCTGAGAAAGGGGAACCAACGAATGGAACCATCAGTGACATTGACGGGAATTTCACACTCGATGTTGCTGCCAACGGAATTTTGCATGTATCATATATTGGATACAATACACAAGACGTTCCGGTAAACGGAAAAGTAAACCACACAATTGTACTAAAAGAAAAAACTGAATTGCTCAACGAAGTCGTGGTTATCGGTTACGGTAGCGTACGCAAAGAAGACCTTACCGGATCGGTTGCCGCAATTAAAGTAGACGAACTAAACAAAGGGTTGTCTACCTCGCCTCAAGATTTGCTTGGAGGTAAGATTGCCGGTGTATCCGTTATATCGGGCGGTGGCGAACCGGGTTCGGGTTCTACCATTCGCATTCGTGGCGGTTCGTCGTTGAGTGCAAAGAACGATCCGTTGATCGTAGTAGACGGAGTGATCCTTAGTAATGAAAATGTTGGTGGATTATCAAACGGGCTCAGCACGATCAATCCATCGGATATCGAAACCTTTACTGTATTGAAAGATGCCTCTTCAACCGCGATCTACGGATCAAGAGCATCCAACGGGGTTATCATCATTACAACGAAGAAAGGGAAGTCGGGCAAGTTAAAAATCAACTATACCGGCAATGTATCGGTAAGCTCACCTCGCAACAAATTTGACGTGCTTTCGGGCAATGAATACCGTGATCTTGTAAACGGAATGCCTTCGGCTACCGATGCGATGAAGCAAGCCTTGAACATGTATCCCGATACCAATACCGACTGGCAAGACCAAATCTATCGCACAGCGGTAAGCACCGACCACAACGTAAGTATGTTTGGCGCGATCAAAGACATGCCTTTCCGTGCATCGTTGGGATACACCGACGAAAACGGTATCCTTAAAACATCAAACTTCCAGCGCTACACCGGTAGTGTGTCGTTTACGCCTGCGTTTTTCGACGATCACTTCAAGGTAAACTTAAATGCAAAGGGAAGTTACATCAAAAATAGATTTGCCAACAAAGGCGCCATCGGTTCGGCGGTATTTTACGATCCTACCAAACCGGTTTATAACGACAATACCATCTACGGAGGTTATTATACATGGACAAACGACGGTACACCCGACGGTCCCAAAAACAGCCAAGGAGCTATCAACCCGGTTTCTATGTTGTACATGACAAGCGACCGCTCGAATGTAAAAACATTTGTAGGAAACATGCAGTTCGACTACAAGTTTCACTTTCTTCCGGAGTTGAGAGCCAACATGAACCTTGCTTACGACTACTCAAACAGTGACGGCAAACTAACAGTAGCTCCGAATGCTCCTGCCGAATACGGTGAAGACAAAGACAAATCGGGTAGCCGCAAATACTACAATGAAACATTCAAAAACAAACTGATCGATATTTACTTGCAATATGCGAAAGAGGTAACAGAAATCAGTAGCCGCTTTGATGTAATGGGTGGTTACTCGTATCAAAGTTATCAACAAGACAAAGACCGTGTGAAGTATTACTTGTCTCGCGATCCTGAGAAATTTGGCGAAGAGACTTCGGTTATTGATCCTTTCTTCGACGATTCAAGAAAATATGTACTGCTTTCGTTCTACGGTCGTCTCAACTACTCGTTGATGGACAAATACCTGCTTACGTTTACACTTCGCGACGACGGTTCGTCTCGTTTTGCCAAGAAACATCGCTGGGGCTTGTTCCCGTCGTTGGCTGCGGCATGGCGATTGAATCAAGAATCGTTCCTCAAAGACGCGGAGTTTCTTTCCGACTTAAAACTAAAACTAGGCTGGGGTAAAACCGGTCAGCAAGATATTTCGGACAATTGGTATCCTAGCCAACAAAGTTGGTCGTCGGGCAAAGGTGGCGCGATGTATCCTTTTTACGATGAAAACGGCAACGTAGAGTGGGTAAACGTAGTGAAACCTACTGCTGCCAATCCCGACTTGAAGTGGGAAACAACAACTACCTGGAACGTAGGTATCGACTACGGTTTCTTAAACAACCGAATCAACGGTACATTGGATTATTACTACCGTAAAACAAACGACTTGCTCAATGCGGAGGTAAACGTTCCTGCCGGAACAAACTTTGCCGAATTGGTAGTAGCCAACATCGGTTCGCTTACCAACAAAGGTCTCGAGTTTTCGGTTACCGCCGTACCTGTGCAAACAAAAGATTTCACATGGGATGTAACCTATAATGTTGCATGGAACAAGTCGCGCATTACTTCCCTTACATTCAACGATGCCATGGCGGTGTCGCCTGGCAAACGTTTCGAATCTACCGGAGGAAACGGTGCAAAGACCATCAAAATACACAGTGTCGGTTATGCTCCGGGCTCTTTCTATGTATACGAACAGATGTATGACGAAGCCGGAAAACCAATCGAAGGTGCATATGTAGACCGCAACAGCGATGGTGTTGTCAACGATAACGACTTGTATCAATTCAAGAAACCGGATGCGGATGTATTGATGGGCTTTAGCTCGAAGTTTACTTACAAAAACTGGGATTTAGGTTTCAACGGACGTGTAAGCTTGGGCAACTATATGTACAATGCTACAGAGTCTAACAATGCCGGTCTTAACGTAAGTGACTTGTTTGGTAACAACAACTTGTCGAACCGCACGCCTTATGCACTTGAAAACGGCTTCAGCACACGCCAACGCTTGTCTGACCTATACGTGCAAAACGCATCGTTCCTAAAGATCGATAACATCACGCTAGGCTATAGCTTCAAAACCAAATGGGTAAACGGCCGTGTATACGGAACCGTACAAAACCCAATCATCATTACCAAGTACAGAGGTCTTGATCCTGAGATTTCGGGAGGGATGGACAGAGAGTTGTATCCTCGTCCGGTACGTTATATGATGGGTGTTAATATCAACCTTTAATTTGAGTCGTCATGAATAAGCTTTTTAAAATAAAGAAACTGTTTTGGCTTTCGATCATCAGCTTGGCTATTTTCCCTTCTTGTATCAACGACCTTGATCAGGAGAAGCCAAACAACGAAGATGTAACCAACATCATCAACGAGCAAGGGGCTCGTGCTTTCCTTGCAAAGATCTATTCGGGTTTCGGTTTGTCGAGTAATCAAGGACCGGCCGATGAGAATGACCTTACCGCTCCCGACGGTGACCAGGGTTCGCTGGTATTCTTGCGCGGTATGATCACCATGCAGGAGTTTCCTACCGACGAAGCCATCTGGAACTGGAAAGATGAAGGAATCGTAGAGCTTGTAAACGTAAACTGGGATTACACCACAAAATATGCCTACACGTTTTACCAACGTGCGATGTTGAACATTCGCTATTGCCAAGAGTACTTGCGCATGTTTACGCCCGAAACGGGTATTAAAAACGTAGAGCAGTATCGCAACGAAGTGAGAGCTATCCGTGCGATGAACTACTTCTACTTGATCGATTTGTATGGCAACCCGGGAAAAGTGTGGGATGATTCCCCGCTTGACGACAAAGGTTGGTATCCATCTCAAATGGGGCGCAAGGAGTTGTTTCAATTGGTTGTAGCAGACCTTGAAGATCTTGCGGCTAACAGCAATTTGCCGGAAGTACCTAGTGCCGCTACATACGGACGTATGACAAAACCGGTAGTATGGACGTTGCTTGCCAAACTATACCTAAATGCCGAAGTGTATGCGGGCGAACCGATGTACGACAAAGCGGCTTCGTATTGCCAAAAGGTAATCAATGCCGGATTTGGCTTGGAAAAGAACTATGCCAACTTATTCTGCGGTGAAAACCATTTGTCACCACAAAACGGGAATGAAATCATCTATGCCATTCCGTTTGATAATACCAATGCTAAAAGCTATGGCGGAACAAGCATGTTGATTGATGGTGCTTACGGTGGCGAGTTTAGCGGCAACTGGTTTGGAAGCAACAGCTCGGGCTGGACTTGCTTGAAGCCAAAAGAAACCTTGGTACGCAAGTTTGACTATGCTCCCGAAGCCGGACTAGACCGATTCAAAAGTAATACCAGATTGGATAGCAGATATCTATTCAACGATGTATTGACATACGACAAAGCAGGGGTAGATGCTCCCGATGCGGCTTGGCCGTTTGATGAGAAAACAGGCGAGATTCTATACGGTGTAAAGAAACGTCGCGAGATTGAGACAAAGCTTGCCGATTGGGATGCAGGTTTCCTTTGCTACAAATTCACCAACTTGGGTTGGGATCAGAAAAGGGTAACATTGACCGATTTCCCAAATACAGACTTCGCGCTATTCCGTTTGGCAGATGTATACTTGATGTATGCCGAATGTGCTGTACGTGGTTACGGAGACAAATCGTTGGCTCTTACTTATGTAAACGCACTTCGTACGAGAGCTTTCCGCGGTGATACTTCGGTAGGTCAAATCGCAATGGGCGATCTTACTCCGGAGTTTATCCTTGACGAACGTGCCCGCGAATTGTATTGGGAAGGACATCGCCGTACCGACCTCATTCGTTTCGGTCTGTTTACTCAAAACTATGTGTGGCCGTATAAAGGTGGAGCCGAAGAGGGGATTGCAAATATTGATACACGCTACAACCTGTATCCGATTAGCGACAGAGACTTGACTTCGAATCCGAACCTTGTTCAGAACCCGGGTTATAAATCGATCAACTGATAAATCTGCTTGAATTATGAAAAGAATAACAAACATCATAGCGCTGATGGCGGTGGTACTTGCTTCGTTTGCCTGCAGCGATGAGCACGATCCGGTATATGTAGCCGGAGGAGAAAAGGCCGCACAAATTACACATCCTAAATCGGGCGATGCTTATGTGCTCGACAAAGCGAATAAGTTCGGGGTACTCGATACGTTTACGTGGGGAAAAGCCGAATATGCATTGCCTACGGGAGTTCGCTATCTTTTGGAGATTGACAAAGCGGACGGAACGTTTGAGAGTCCGGTACGTTTGACTTCGCTTGCTGCCAATCAAGCAAGTTTTACGGTTGAGGAGATGAACAACGCATTGGGAAAACTTGGTCTTACTCCGGGAGAGGAGAGTACCATTCAAATGCGTCTTACCAGTAATGCTTACGGAGGTGAAGAGGGGAATGTTCCGTTGGAGATTTTCCCGACATTGCATTCTGAGATTATTCAACTTTCCGTAACGCCTTTTGAAGAAGACCGTGCTTATCCGGAGAATCTGTTTATGATCGGTGCCGACTTTGGAGGTTGGAACTGGGATGATGCAGGTGTGGCGGAGATGGTTCCGGTGAATGGTAAGCCAGGCGAATTCTGGTGTATCCGCTATTTCAATGCGGGCAACGGATTCAAATGGGCACCGAAACGTGCTTGGGCAAATGACTTCAGCGCGTTGGATACCAATACGGGCTTTATCCAAAAAGACGGTAACGCGATGGTTGAGGCAAATGGTTTGTATATGGTTTATGTAAACATGAAGTCCGGCGAAATCTACATCGAACCGGCACAAGTATATGGTATGGGCGACTGCTTTGGCGGTTGGGACGAACCGGTATTGTTTGCCAACAATGGCGAGGTAGCGGTAAGCACAACTGTAGGTGCGGGCGAACTTCGATTGTATGCGGGATCTACGATTGCAACGTCCGACTGGTGGACACGTGAGTTTATCATCATTGACGGTCAGATTCTATATCGCGGCAATGGCGGAGACCAAGAGCGTGTACAAGTTGCAGCCGGAAAAACGGTGACACTAAACTTTAATGCCGGCACAGGCACAGTAAAATAATAAAGAATCTGCGGGAGGCATAGCCATGGAGTGACTCCCGAATTTCTAAAAACAATAAGAATACAATGAGACAATCAATCCTATCATTTGCGCTGGCTATTGGTGCTTTGATTCCCAATGTGAAAGCTCAGGAGGTGCAATCTCCCGACGGAAAACTGACGATGAACTTCTATTTGCAGGAGCAGGGCAAGCCTACTTATACATTGGTTTATAAAGGAAAAGAGGTAATCACTCCCAGTACACTTGGTCTTGAGTTGGTGCCCGAAGAGGTAAGTCGTGAGTTTTGGGACTTCTCGCCCGAAGGTAATACGGCTCAGCAAAAAGATGCAAAAACAAATCTATACAGCGGTTTTAAGGTAACGAACACAGCAACTGCTTCGGTAGACGAAACATGGCAACCGGTTTGGGGTGAGTCGAAAGACATCCGCAACCAATACAATGAACTGGCCGTAACGTTGAATCAACCCGAAACGGATCGTGACTTGATCATTCGCTTTCGTCTCTTCAACGACGGACTCGGTTTCAGATATGAATTTCCTCAGCAAAAGAACTTGATCTACTTTGTAGTGAAAGAAGAGCATAGTCAGTTTGGTATGGCCGGAGACCATACCGCATTCTGGATTCCGGGCGACTACGATACGCAGGAATATGACTACACTACTTCGCGCTTGTCGGAGATAAGAGGTTTGATGAACAAGGCGATTACGCCAAACTGTTCGCAGACTCCGTTTTCTGAAACAGGCGTACAAACATCGTTGATGATGAAGTCTGACGACGGACTCTATATCAACTTGCACGAGGCTGCTTTGGTAGACTATTCGTGTATGCACCTGAACTTGGATGATCAAAACATGGTGTTTGAGTCTTGGCTTACTCCCGATGCACAAGGGAACAAAGGGTATTTGCAAGCTCCTTGTTCATCTCCTTGGCGTACGATTATTGTAAGTGATGACGCGCGCAATGTGTTGGCATCGAATATGACGCTCAACTTGAACGAACCTTGTAAGATTGAAGATACTTCATGGATCAAACCAGTAAAGTACATCGGTGTATGGTGGGAAATGATCGTGGGTAAGAGTTCGTGGGATTACACGAGCGATCTTCCAAGTGTGCAACTTGACGTTACCGACTATACCAAAACTAAACCGCACGGAAAGCATGGTGCGACTACGCAACATGTAAAAGAGTATATCGACTTCGCTGCTGCGAATGGTTTTGATGCTGTATTGGTAGAAGGATGGAATGTAGGTTGGGAAGACTGGTTTGGCAAGTCGAAAGATTATGTATTCGATTTTGTGACTCCTTATCCTGATTTCAACGTGGCGGAAGTACGCGACTACGCGAAAAGCAAAGGGGTGCAAATGATGATGCACCACGAGACTTCGGGCTCGGTTCGCAACTACGAACGTCACATGGACAAAGCTTATCAGTTTATGGCAGACAATGGATACAATTCTGTGAAAAGCGGCTATGTGGGTAACATCATTCCACGAGGCGAACACCACTACGGACAGTGGACAAACAACCACTACTTGTATGCGGTGAAGAAGGCTGCCGACTATAAAATCATGGTAAACGCGCACGAGGCAACTCGCCCTACAGGTTTGTGCCGTACTTATCCTAACTTGATTGGCAACGAGTCTGCTCGTGGTACCGAATACCAGGCTTTTGGCGGTAACAAACCAAATCACGTAACGGTATTGCCATTTACACGTTTGATCGGTGGTCCGATGGACTATACTCCGGGTATCTTCGAGATGGATGTGGAAAAACTAAATCCGGGCAATCAATCGCACGTAAACAGTACACTTGCCAATCAATTGGCTCTTTATATTACGATGTATAGCCCGCTTCAAATGGCTGCGGATGTAATCGAAAACTACCAACGTTTTCCGGATGCATTTCAGTTTATCAAAGATGTGGCTATCGACTGGGACGAAAGCAATTACCTGGAAGCGGAACCGGGACAATACATCACCGTGGCGCGCAAGGCAAAAGGTTCTGACAACTGGTTTGTAGGAAACGTAGCCGGAGAAAACGGATACCAATCAAAGATTGCGTTCGACTTCCTTCAACCGGGCAAAGAGTATGTGGCAACGATCTATAGCGATGCTAAAAACGCACACTATAAAACGAATCCGCAGGCTTACGAAATCCGTAAGGTAGTTGTGAATAACAAATCAAAATTGTCTCAGTTGTCGGCTCCGGGCGGCGGATATGCGATCAGCATCTTCCCTGTTACCGACAAAGCGCAAACAAAAGGTTTGAAGAGACTTTAATTGAATAACGTATAACCGTACAAACCCGGCCGGCTTTGTCTGTATCTTGTTGAGGCGGAGCCGGCCTTTTTTACGAAGGATATGAGAAAGTTGCTATTTTTTATACTATTACTCTTTTCTGTGGTTCGTGGAGTTGATGCCCTCGAAATCAAGAAGCTTGAACCTGCTTTCTGGTGGGCGGGCATGAATAATCCCGAACTGCAGATTCTTTTGTATGGCGATAAGATTGCCGATTGCAACGTGACGCTGTCGTCGAAAGATGTTGCGATCAAAGAGATTACTCGCTTTGAAAATCCCAACTACTTGTTGGTTTATCTCGACTTAAGCGCGGCTGCCCCGCAACGATTCGACATCGAATTGCAAAAGGGTAAAGAACGCAAGAAGATTGCTTACGAATTGAAACAACGTGAAGCCGACTCGCAAGCGCGTGCCGGATTTAATGCTTCGGATGTACTTTACCTGATTATGCCCGATCGCTTTGCCAATGGTGATGTGTCGAACGATGTGGTGAAGGGTATGAAGGAAGCTCACGTAGATAGAAAAGATCCGTTTGCCCGTCACGGCGGCGACTTTAAAGGGATCGACAATCACCTCGATTATATCAAAGACTTGGGCGTAACGGCTATTTGGCTAAATCCCGTGCAGGAAAATGATATGGCACAAGGTTCGTATCACGGCTATGCGATTACCGACTACTACAATGTAGACCGTCGCTTCGGTTCGAACGAAAGTTTTAAACAACTTGTTGATAACGCACACGCGCAAGGAATGAAGGTGGTGATGGATATGATCTTTAATCACTGCGGAAGTGATAACTTCTTGTTTGTCGATAAACCCTCGAAAGATTGGTTTAACTTCCCGGATAAGTGTGTGCAAACGACTTACAAAACGACTACGCAATACGATCCGTATGCATCGGACTGGGATCATAAGGTGGCGATAGACGGATGGTTTGTAGAGTCGATGCCCGACTTGAATCAACGCAACCGACATGTGGTGCGCTACTTAATCCAGACGAGTTTGTGGTGGATCGAGTATGCCGGACTAAACGGGATCAGACAAGATACGCATCCGTATGCCGACTTTGACTTTATGGCTCAGTGGTGCAAGGAGGTGAATGAGGAATATCCCGACTTCAACATTGTAGGTGAGACGTGGTATGGCAACAATGTGGCAATCGCGTATTGGCAAAAGGACAGCAAACTGGCTGCTCCGCGCAACTCAAACCTGCGTTGTGTTATGGATTTCCCGCTTATGGATGTGATGAACAAGGCTTTTGACGAAGAGTTGAATTGGGGTACGGGTATGAACCGTATCTACGATTACTTATCGCAAGATGTGGTCTACACCAATCCGCTCGAGTTATTGATCTTCTTAGGAAACCACGATACGTCTCGTTTTATGAAAAACGAAAGCGAAGCGGCCGATTACAATCGTTTTGCGCAAGCATATGCGTTTCTGCTTACCATGCGCGGCATTCCGCAGTTGTATTACGGGGATGAGATTGGGATGTTTGCCGATAAGAAAGACGGTGACGGTGGTTTGCGTGCCGACTTTCCGGGCGGATGGAGTGACGACGCGAAGCGTGCTTTCTCGGCAACCGACAGAACGGATCTGCAAAATAAGTACCATGCTTATTTGAAGAACCTGCTCGATTGGCGAAAAGGAAACGAGGTAATCGCAAAAGGTTCGCTTAAGCATTTTGCACCGAACAACGGCGTGTATGCCTATGAACGAAGACTAGGTGATAAGTCGGTTGTGGTTTTCCTAAACGGATCGGACGAGGCAAAGACAATCGATCTTGCCTATTATAATGAGATTATCCCTGCAAAGCAGGCCAACGATATTATTGGTAATAAAACAATTGACCTTACAACCAACCTTACACTAGATGGCAAAGGTGTTTGCATCTTAGAGTTTAATTGAATCGGCTTTAAGATACTTTTTCAGTAAAACGTTTATCTCTTCTCAAATTAGTGTTAGTAATGATCAAGGGGCTGCCTGCGTAGGTAGCCCCTTATTGTTTCTGATTTTTTGCGAACTTTGTTTGCTACTCCCGTTTTTTTGTTACGTTTGTATCGACTATTGTATTCAACCTCGTACTCGTATTGGCCACATTCAAAGACTGATTAATCTCCGGTGATTGATAGTTGTTCAATAAATACTCTCACAACTATATAAATAATAACAGCTTTAAATAATAGGAATGTATAACCTTATAAATACTTGAGTTATGAAAACCAGTTATGTAATTTGCTTTTTCTTGTTGAATTTAGTTGGTTCGTTATCAGCCAAATCTGTAGCTGCGAATTGCGAAAAGCAATTGAAGCAATCGTTGGAAACGTTTCTTGCCGATAAGAATCTAAAAAATGCTGCCGATTTTAGTGATGTTTCCGTTGCCTATGTCGGAGAGATAAAAGACTCCGTTGATTTGTATATGTATGCTGATACGTTATCGTGTCCGAGTGCTGCTTTTGCAACGATGGGGATGGGAGCGCAAGAAGTGAACAACGAGAGAACAAGTTGGGTGGAAATAAAACCATGTACAGCTATTGATTTATTCTATCAGTCTAGAAGAGATGATATAATGCGGGTTGCTGTGTATGTAAAAGGTCAATTGTCCATGGCTTATGATATGGCAAAAGTGACATTGCAAATCGGGTACAACGTTTTTTCGGTGAAGTTTAAATACCAAGGCAGAGCATTCGAGACATTTTTGTTTTATGATGATAACTGTACACTGAAACACGATCAGGTGTTTAAGTTTTTCCCGAAAGCAGAAGAGTAAAAGACTCCAATTGTATTTTTAATTAAACTGAAACAGTAATGGAGCAGTGGGAAGAGTGCTGTTATAGTTGATGAATTTGTCGAATAGAATACAATAAGTTCTTTCTAGATGTGGGCAAATTCTGGGAATAGCTATTGTTGAATATCAGTTAGTTACATTCAAAAACGGTATGTCTGTTTTTGGTTATTCGTTTAGTATACAGTGTTTTAACGTGATATTCGGAATTTGACCACGAAAAGTTTTCAATAAGGAATTTTGATGTCTGCACAGCGATCGATTCGTAAGTGGTTGAAAAGCAGGCGTGTGCTAGTAGTGCTGCCGCCCATTATATTGTAGAAAAAAAACGAGTTCGATATAACGGCTCTGCTTTTATAAAAATACACACATATAAAGAAAGCGCCTTTGCGATGTAATGTTCTCAGATTACTTAGAACGGTTACATTGCAAAGGCGCTTTATATATTTAGAATGAATTTACTCTACATGGGTAGACAGGATGCGGCGTTTCATGAGGATAAACCAGATGAAAAGGACAAGTCCTTTGAGCATACACGAGAAACTAATAGCCCACCAGATTCCGTCGATGCCCCAACCAAGAGCAACTAGACCGAGTGCAAGAGGAATGCGCAATACATTTCCGGCAACACTTACAACTGCTGGAGGTACGGTGCGACCGGTACCATAGAATAGTCCTTGCGTTGTAATCTCCAACATCATCAACATTTGTGAATAACCTGATATGCGTAGGTAGTTTCCACCTTGTTCATATGCTTCCGGATCGGGCACAAAGATGGAAAAGACTTCATTGCCGAAGAATACGAACAAAACGGTAGAGATAATTCCAAATACCGATGTCATGAAAAGGGTAGCTCGATAAGCCTTAAACACGCGAATGATTTTTGAAGCGGCAAAGTTTTGTGCTACGAAAGCCCCCAGTGCTGTTGAAAATCCTTGCGACGTATTCCAAGTTATGGCTTCAATTTGTCCGCCCGTAGTCATACTCATCAAACCGATATGTCCGCCGGTAACCGAAGCAATGCGGCACATAAACATGTTGATCACGGCAAACAAACTGTTGAGTAAAGCTACCGGTGTACCAATTTGAAGAATACGCTTCGTGTATTTCCACTGCAAACGGGTTATAAACGAGAAGCCTCCCATCAATTGAGCCTTTGATCGCAATGCATAGATAAATAAGATGAATACGATGAATTGAGAAGTCCATGTCGCAATAGCAGCTCCGATGGTTCCGAGTCCGGGAATAGGGCCGAGTCCGAAGATAAGTAACGGATCTAGAATCATATTCGCAACAAGACCGGTTCCGCTTAGGTAGAAAGGAATCTTGCTACGTCCCGACGCATTGTAAACTCCCGAAAAGGTTGTAGCTAAAAACGTGAACGGAATAGCAGTAGATACAATACGGAGGTAGTCGACTGCATTTCTTGAAATATCGGCATCTAATTTATATAAGCTTACAATCGGGATAGCCGAGCTAAACAAAATCAATGCCCAAACGATAGAAATAATAAGAGCAATCGTTGAATTATGAGAAGCGAAAACCTTTGCTTCATCGTTTCTTTTGGCTCCGATTGCCTGAGCCACTGTAACCTCCGAACCCACTTTTGTTAGTAGCGATATCGATGAGGTAAACCAGATTAAAATACTCACTGCTCCCACAGCAGCGACAGATTTACTTCCAAGACGACCTAGCCAGGCCATGTCGGTAAGGTTGTAGGCCATTTGAACAAATGAGGTGGCCATAATAGGCAAAGCTAAATTTAAGAGTTGTTTTAGAATAGGGCCTTGCGTTAAGTTTTTTACTCCTTGCATTACGATTTAATTTTTTGGACGACAAAGGTACACTTTAATCATCGGAAACGAGTTCATTTTTAGTGGTAGTAATTGTAAATAATAATGAACTCTGATTAAATTGATTTATCTTTACCGCGACTAACCGAATAAATACAAGCTTATTGACATGAAGAAAATTCTATTGAGCTGCTTTATGCTTTTGTCTGTACTGATGGCAAAGGCTCAAGAGCAACCCGAATGGCAGTCGCAATACGCGATTGGAAAGAACAAGATTGCGCCGCATGCTTATGTGTGGCCTTATGCAGACGCTAACAAAGTAATTGAACGAGAACACACCACTTCTCCTTTCTATCAAAGTTTGAACGGGCCGTGGAAGTTTCATTGGGTAAAAAACCCGGCAACTCGTCCCGTAGATTTCTACAAACCGGAGTATTTTGTGGGCAACTGGGCCGATATTCAGGTTCCGGGCAACTGGGAACGTCAAGGATACGGTACTGCTATTTATGTAAATGAAGACTACGAGTTTGGAAAAGGGAATCCTCCTTTTGTTCCTGTTGAAGAGAACGAAGTAGGTTCGTACCGTCGTACGTTTACAATTCCGGCAGATTGGAAAGACCGTCGTGTTGTTTTGTGCTTCGAAGGAGTTATCTCTTTCTATTATGTGTGGGTAAACGGAGAATTGCTTGGTTACAATCAAGGTTCTAAAACCGCAGCAGAGTGGGATATCACCGACAAATTGAAAGACGGTGAAAATACTGTAGCATTGGAAGTGTACCGTTGGAGCGCGGGTTCGTATCTGGAGTGTCAAGACTTTTGGCGCTTGAGTGGTATCGAACGTGACGTGTATTTGTATAGTACGCCAAAACAATATATCGCTGACTTCAAAGTAAACTCAACGTTGGATAAAGAAACCTATTCGGTAGGAGAGTTTGCATTGGAAACAACCGTAGAAGGTCCTCAAAAAGGGATGACTTCTGTATCGTATCAATTATTGGACGATGCAAAGAATGTAGTGGCTGAACAAACCATTCCGATCCGATCACGTGGCCTTTCTAATTGTATTGTTTTTGATAACAAAACCTTAGAAACGGTGAAACCATGGAGTGCGGAATCTCCGAATTTGTATTCGTTGGTGGTAACACTTAAAGATGAAGCCGGAAAAGCAATGCATACGACCGGTTGTCAGGTTGGTTTCAAAACCAGCGAAGTAAAAGACGGCCAGTTTATGGTAAACGGAGTTCCTGTTCTTATCAAAGGAACCAACCGTCACGAGCATTCACAAAAAGGACGTACGGTTTCTAAAGATTTGATGATAAAAGATATCGAGTTGATGAAACAGCACAATATCAATACTGTGCGTAACTCGCACTATCCTACGCATCCGTTGTGGTATGAATTGTGTAACCAGTATGGCCTGTATGTAATCGACGAAGCGAATGTAGAGTCGCATGGTATGGGTTATGGACCTAAGTCGCTTGCAAAAGATACAACTTGGCTTTCGGCACACATGGACAGAACGCAACGTATGTATGAACGCTCTAAGAATCATCCGTCTATCATTATCTGGTCGTTGGGTAACGAAGCCGGTGGCGGTATAAACTTCGAGAATACCTACAAATGGTTGAAATCGGTAGAAGCAAATCGTCCGGTACAATACGAGCGTGCAGAGAAAGATTTCTATACAGATATCTACTGTCCGATGTATCGCTCTATTGACGGAATCAAGGACTATGTAAAAGAAAAACAAACACGTCCGATCATTTTGTGTGAATACGTACATGCAATGGGTAACAGTGTGGGCGGATTACAAGATTATTGGAATGTATTTGAAGCTGAGCCGCAAGCACAAGGCGGATGTGTATGGGATTGGGTAGACCAATCGTTCCGAGAAATTGACGGCAACGGCAAATGGTTCTGGACATACGGTGGAGACTACGGCCCGAAAGGAACTCCAAGCTTTGGCAACTTCTGTTGCAACGGTTTGATTACTGCCGATCGTAAAGCTCAACCGCACTTGCTTGAAGTAAAGAAAGTATACCAATACATCAAAGCAAAACAACTTGATTCGAAATCGGGCAAGGTGGAAGTGAAGAACTGGTATGACTTTACCAACTTGAATGCTTACAACCTAAACTGGGAAGTTATTGGTGATAACGGCGCAGTGATTGCTTCGGGTATTGAAACAGTAGACTGTGCTCCGCAACAAACTGTTGTGATCAACCCGGCAAAGGGTGTAAAAATACCTTCGAATGTAAAAGAGGCTTTCTTGAATTTGAGCTGGACTCCAAAGCAAGCAACTCCGTTTATTTCGACTTCACATGAAGTTGCGTACGATCAGTTTGCGTTGAAAACAAACAAATCAACAGCAATGAAGAGCGGTAAGAATGCCGGAGCTTCGATGAAGGTTGCTGACAAAACCATTTCGAACGATGTCGTATCGGCTCGCTTCAATGAAACAACTGGAGCATTGGAATCGTTTGTTTTTGCAGGTGAAGAGTTGTTGTCTTCTCCGTTGGTAGTGAATATGTATCGTCCGTTTACCGACAACGATGGCCGTGACGGTAAAGGGGTACGTGCATGGAGAGCTGCCGGATTGGATTCTCTTTCTCAGAAATTGATTTCTTTCAAGAGCGCAAAACAAGGAAACGGTGCTGTTATTAACACCGAAGTTGCGTTTATCAACAACAAAGCACAAAACGTAGCAACTGCTAAAATTGCATACAAACTAAACGCGAATGGTGAATTAGACGTAGAAACGTTGTTGATTCCGGATACCGCAATCGTAAAATCGGTAGCACGAATGGGTATTACATTCGATACTCCGGATGCATACAAAAACGTATCGTTCTATGGTCGTGGCGGAGCAGAGTCGTACGCCGACAGACGTCAGGCCGGTAAGATTGGTGTATATACTACCGATGTAGAGCGCATGTTTCATTACTATGTGAAACCGCAAGCTACGGGCAATCGCATGGATACACGCTGGATGGCATTGACAAACGATGCAGGAAAAGGGTTCTTTGTAACCTCGCCTACTGTATTTGAGTTTAGTGCTACACCGTATACCAATGCTGTGATCGACAAAGCAACACACATAAATCAGTTGGAGCGTACGGGTACAACTACGTTGAACCTGGATGTAGCTCAAATGGGTGTTGGTACCGCAACTTGTGGTCCTGGTGTACTGTCTCCGTATTTGGTGAAAGTAGAACCTACACGTTTTGCGTTCCGCATAAAACCAATGCTAGAGTCAACATTGGAGCAATTAAAAGAGTTGTATTAAACAATACAAGTCATAACAACTGTTCTATCAAATAGCGATAGGGCAGTTGTATCAAATATCCTTATAGTGCATGTGTGATATGTACTATAAGGATATTTTTTTGCTTTTTAAATTGAAAGCAATATCTTTGATACTCATACAATAAAGACTACTTAAATCGTAAAGTTTAACCCATGAAACACATTTCATTGATGTCGGGTTTGTGTATTGCAATGAGCTTGTTGTGCAGTTGCAATATGAATACAAACCGCGACCAGCAAAGAGGTAATCCAAATTGGGATGCCGAATTTCCGGGTGTTTGGAAGGCAACTATTGCCGAGCCCGAAGAGATCAACCTGCTAAACACTGCGCAAGCATTGCCGGTAGCAGATCGACTGAAACGAAAAAGTACGACAAACTTTCCCATTGACAAATCAGAGATTACGTATTTCGTAAAAGACGGAAAGACCTTTCTTCGTTTTCCGCTAGAGAAAGACGAGCAGATCTATGGGCTTGGTCTCAACTTTCAATCAGTCAACCAGCGCGGACAGTCGAAGCGTTTGCACATGGACCATTATGGAAACAGTGATAACGGACGCACGCATGCACCTGTTCCGTTTTTTGTTTCCTCAAAAGGTTACGGCGTATTGTTCAATAGTGCTCGCTACATTGATGTCCAAGTAGGAGTAGGAGTACGTACCGACAGTAAGAATCCCGCGATTCCATCGGATCGAAACACTGATCCTGCTTGGAATCCGCAACCGTATTCAGATAATCTGGAGGTTTTGATTCCGGCAGAAGGAGCGGAGGTTGTCCTGTTTTCGGGAGATAATATGCTCGACGTAATCTCGAGATTCAATCTCTATTGTGGTTCCGGTTTTATTCCTCCGAAATGGGGATTGGGATTCTGGCACCGCACACCTACGCTTTTCAGTGATCAGGATGTAAAGAAAGAAGCAGATGCTTTCAAAGAAAAAGGCTTTCCGCTCGACGTGGTAGGGCTTGAGCCCGGCTGGCATTCGTTGGCATACCCTTGTTCGTTCGAATGGGACGAATCGCGTTTTCCCGATCCTGCAAAATTTGTAAATCAAATGAACAACGACGGTATCAAAGTAAACCTTTGGTGTAATCCGTACATCGCAGAGCAAACAACTTTGCATGATCAATTAAAACCATATGCAGGTACGCACACGGTTTGGTGCGGAATTGTACCCGACTACACGATGGAGCAACCGCGTAAACTATTCAAAGAACACATTCGTAAACACCAACTCGACTACGGCGTGACCGGATATAAGATGGATGAAGTAGACGGATTTGATTGCTGGTTGTGGAACGAGTTTGCCGAATTCCCTTCGGGTACAAGCGGCGAACAAATGCGCTCGATCTATGGAAACCTGATGATGGACATGCTTGATGAGGCATACCGTGAAAAGAACGAACGTACCTATGGATTGATTCGTGCGGTAAATGCCGGAGGAGTTCGCTTTCCGTATGTCATATATAATGATAACTATAGTCACCGCGACTTTATCACCGCAGTGATTAACAGCGGATTTATCGGCGTAATGTGGACACCGGAAGTTCGTGCCGGTAAGTCGTCTGAAGAGTGGGTACGCAGAATGCAAACCACTTGTTTTGCTCCGATCGCGATGATCAACGCATGGGCCGACGGCACCAAGCCTTGGTCATTCCCCGAAGTATACGACGAGTGTAAAGAGGCAGCCTTGCTGCGTATGCAGTTGCTCCCTTATCTATACAGTACCTTCTCGCAATATTACACAGAAGGAATACCTCCTTTTAGAGCAATGAACTTAATTGAAGGCTTCGACGGTAAGGTGAAAAAAGAGAAAGGAAAGCTTGATGCAACCGACAATCCGTATGAGATGGTAACCGTACATGAGGTGAAAGATCAGTACTTGGTGGGAGATAATATTTTGGTTGCACCGGTATTTGCGGGCGAAACTGAGCGCAATGTGGTATTGCCACAAGGCAACTGGTACGACTTCTATACGGGCAAATTAGTTGGCAACGGTACGATTGTGACCATTCCTGCTCAGCTCAACCGATTACCACTGTTTGTAAAAGACGGAGGTATCGTACCGATGATTCCTCCTGTTCGTCAAACGTCGGAATGGATCAGCGGTCAACCGCTCGAGATGCGTGTGTACGGATCGGCTGATGGCTCGTTCGATTTGTACGACGATGATGGCGTAAGCTACGACTACACCAAAGGAAAGCAATCGCTTCGTCGCTTTTCTGTTTCAAACGGATTGCCTTCGATCGAAGTGGTAGAAGACAATGGCGGATGGACTTACAAAGACGTGAACTGGAAGTTTATGTCAAAATAATAAAGGTACACCTTATATATAATGAAAGCAGCGTGACAAGAATAACTTGCCACGCTGTTTTGTATATACCATATAAAAAGAACAAATAGTTGAAAGTCTAGTTTACTATTCTAAGCTTACTGTTGCATTCGGATTAAGTGTATATGTTGTTCTACCGCTCCACCATACAGGGGAAGTATAGTTGTTTTTGTGCTTAACCGCTTCAAAGTTTTCAGCATTGTTGTTCGCCTCTTCTGATGGATAGAAGAAACGTTCACACCAATATACGTTCACCATTGGAGTGATTGGAAGATTACCACTGTTGTCTTTGATCAAACGACGTATTTCATTAAATCCTTCATAAGGATTAAGGATATTATAATGAATAAGCTTTTGATGAAGTAAGTGATTCATTTTCTCCAATTGGCTCATCGAATTGAAGCGAGTTGCCGCAAAATCAACATATTTGTGCAAGTAGTCATAATCCAATGCTTTTACGCGAGCAGAAGCGGGTACGTGTTGTAAGTCTGGTACAGTCGATTCATTGTACGTATTTGTCGTGTTAAGTTTGTAGTAAAACTCAGACGACGAAATAATAGCTTGTTTCAAGTATTCTGCAGGATTGATAGAACCGAATTCCCCCGGCCATCTTACGGCAGCTTCGGCAAGAAGCAGTAATACTTCCGGTGCCTGAATTACCGGGAAGTCCATGTCGAAGTTCATGAAAGTAGCTCTATTGTAGCGCGTCACCAAGCGAGAAGGATCCCAAGCTCCGATGGGAGCATCGTCGTTGTTGTAGATCGAATCGATTTGTTCAGGAGTATAGTACTGAGATAAATAAGTGTCGGTATTACTTTTTACTTGTGTTACCGGGAAGCCAATGTATTCTCCGTTTCTATTCGGTTGGAAGATTACATACAAACGAGGGTCGACCGTATCGCCTGGTTTGTCATGGTAATTAAACAAGTCTTGAATGTAAAACTTAGGAGCGATAAGGTCCCAACCTCTTTCATCAAATCCACGGTAGAAAAGCTCAGAGTATACATTGAGTTTGTTTCGTTCTCTAAACTCAATGTTTTGAGAAGTCTCCATTACAATGCGACCATCAGCGATGACTTCTTTAATGATTTGCTTGGCAACTTCAGGTTTTACGTGGCAAAGACGCATGGCCATACGCAAACGCAACGAGTTGGCAAAACGGATCCATTTATCAATATCTCCGCCGTTGAGGATGTCATTGGATGTAAACTTTGTTTTTTGTCCCGAAGTAGCAAACTCAAAGCCATCAAGTTCTTTCACTGTATTGGCCAACTTTTCAAGCAAATCCATATAGATTGCTTCTTGTGAATCAAAGGCTGCATAGAACTGTTCTTGAAAAGCACCACCTACTTGAAAGTAAGGAATGTCATCGTACAAGTCGGTAGATCGTTGAAAAGCATACGCCTTTACAACATCACTACATAAGATATAGATCTTGTTACTTGCTTTGTCTTCTTCACTCATATTCTTGTAAAGAAGATGCATCGCATTGATATCTTTTGAGAATTGCACATTTGTTTTGCGAAAGATATCCCAGTTGAATGGCTCGCCACTCCATCCGGTCCAAGTCTTTACAGGTTCGTTAAACTGCTTTACATCGGTAAATACCGGATTAACACCGATACCCATCATCTTGGTAAACCCTCTTAAGTAATGGTAAGTAGGGCCGTATTCCATACGAAACAAATGACTTTGTTGAAGTGATGATGCAAAAAACAATTCAAACTTCGGGTCTGTAACCTTATCTGGATTGTAGAATTCTTCTTCGAGCATATCGCAACTAGTTGTTCCTACCAATAAGGAGAATGCGAATAAGCCTTTCTTTAATATATTAGTTGTCATAAATGAGCTTTATTTAGAATGAAACATTAAGACCAATACCGAAGCTTCTTACCCCCGGAATGTTAGAGATTTCAGTGTATGAGTTTGTCGATTGAGCCGACTCTGGTGTTACGTTTGGAATTGCTTTATAGATATAAAACAAGTTGTTTCCAAATACCATTACTCTTGCGCTATTCATACGTAGTTTGCTTACGATATTTTTTGGTAAATCGTAGCTAAGCGATAATTGACGCATACTGATGTAGTCACTTTTGTAAACTTGATCTTCAAGAAGTGACATTCCTCCTTGCCAATAAAGACGACCGTAAAACTGTTCGGCAGTAATTAACTGGTCGTTTGTTGTTCCATCACTTTTCACTCCAGGCACAATCACACCATCATGTAATACAAATGGATACTTCGAGTCGGTAGGAACTGCAGCCGAGTGCTTGTCTAATAAAACGCGAGTACCGTCATTATTCATATAATATGGTAATCCGCCGCGAGCTTCATCGCGATATTTAAGAGATTCTTTTCCCGATCCGTTACCAAGAAGATACATGTTCGTTTGCGAAATCATTGTTGCTCCAAATTGGAAGTCAATCACAGCATTCAATGTAAATCCTTTGTATGTGAATGAGTTGGTAAGTCCTCCGATTACATCAGGAGTGATTTTACCGACTTTCTTCCACTTGGTATTATCAACTTCCCAAACTCCATTACCTCCTACAACACGTTCGCCTGTTTCATTTACCTTGTAAGGGTTCACCCAGATTTCACCGTATTGACCTTTTTCTGGAGCTACGATTCTTGCACCGGTTGCACCCCAAAGGTTTTGTTCGGTAATACCTTTGGCCAGTTTATTTATTTTGGTTGTATAATTGGCAAGGTTTACACCTAGGTTCCAAGTAAAGTTCTTCGTAATAATAGGTTTGGTATTGATAGACAACTCAATCCCTTTTTGTCCGATATCTCCGGCATTCATTCTTACTTCTTTTACACCGGAAGAGGATGGAACGGGCAGCGTTACGATTTGGTTGTATGTATTGTTTGTAAAGAACGAAAAGTCGACAGAGATTCTGTTTAGCTCAAGGAATGATGCTTCCAAACCAAACTCATACTCTCTTTTGCGTTCCGGTTTTAGGTTCGGTTTAGGAAAGCCTCCGTTTGATCCGGCAAAGTCGGCCGGCGGAAGATAATCTCCCATACCTAAGATTGGAAAACCGCCGTAGCTGCTTAATGCAAAGTCAACGTTTCCGTAGTAGCGAGGCCCCGGGCGACCTACATCGGCCCACGATGCTCTTAACTTACCAAACTTGATGAAGTCGGGAAGTTTTAGCGATTCTGTTGCGATCCAAGACAAACTCACCCCCGGATAGAAGTATGAATTGTTTTGAGGAGGAAGGATAGAAGACCAGTCATTACGAGCTTGCACTTCGGCATAGATCGCATTGTCGAGCGAAAGTTGGGCAGATGCGTATACACTTAAAAGAAGATCTTTCCCTCTGGCACGGTCGGCACGTGGTCCGTTCGGGTTTCTGGTATTGTTCATCGAGAACCAATTCTCGATCGAGAACTCTTCCTTGATGTAGATGTTTTGTTGCTCCATCTCGTTACGCTTGATGGCTCCACCTCCCATGAGGCTAAGTCCCCATCGGCCAAACGTTTCGTTATAATTGATGGATGATTGCGCATAGAATGTAGTGAGTCTTCGGTTCATCAAACCGTAATAACCTTGTTTCGACTCTTCAGCCAACGGACGACCCACTTTGTTTTTAACCTCTTGTTCAACGTGTGTATAGTCCATCCCTCCAAGGGTATTCCAAGTAACTTTATCACTAAACTTGACATCCATACCAAGCGATTGGATCAAGTGATTACGAGTGTATCTGTTGTCATTCTCTAGCTGCGACCAATAGTATTCAGAGATATAACCAGAAGCAGGGAATCTATTTTTCATTGCTTCGTTCGAGAAATAGTTATAGCCGTCTTGCGTTACCATCATATCTCGAATCAGCGTAGGAGACATTTCGCGAGGAAGACCATAGGTTGCTATATCTTGAATAGAATAGGGTGCATTGTGGTCTTTTGTGTACGTATAGTTTGTATTTACTTTTAGTGTAATGTATTTGTTGGCCTTAAGGTCACCATTGAAACTAAACGTGTGACTTTGATTGTCAGCTCCCACACTGATGTGTTTGAAGTCACGGAAATTGTACGAAACCCTAAAGCTACCCAGATCGCCCGAGTTACTTAATGCCAAGTTAACATTGGCTTGTCCGCCCGTACGAAACATATCATACATGTTATTCTTCTGTGCAGAATAAGGTCTGTATGTATTGTCCCACCAGAGTAAGTCACGCCCATCCATCTTTGGTCCGAAGTTAGAACCTCCACCATACCATAAAGCTTCTTTCATTTCACCGGTAACGGGATCTTTCATCATGTAGAACCCATCCGGAGATATATTGCTTAATGCGGCAGAGCCCGGGCTCGATCCCGATCCGAATTCATTTTGAAGTTCCGGTGCATAGGCTGCTTTGTTCCAACTGTAATTTGTGCTAAAGTCGATACCTAATCCTTTTTTACGTCCCGACTTTGTCGTTATCAAAAGTACACCGTTGGCACCTTCTGATCCGTAAAGAACGGCTGCTTTCGCACCTTTTAAGATTTCAATGGATTCGATATCTTCCGGATTAATATCGTTGATACCGGTTCCTCGGTCACCTCCCGATACACTGTTACGAGATTGCCCTGTGTTTTCGTCAAAAATAGGAATACCATCCACAACGATCAACGGACGAGTATTTGAACTTTCGGTAAGAGAAACAGCGTTTCTTACTTTGATATTCATACCTCCGCTAGGACCCGATGCTGTGGTGGCTAGTTGTAGTCCCGATGTTTTACCATAAAGAGCAGACATGGCATTCATTGGTGTTCCTGCATTGGTAATGTCTTCAGACTTGACACTACTCACTGAATAGCCTAGTGCCTTCTTTTCTTTTTTCATACCAAGAGCTGTGACTACTACTTCGTTTAGCTCTTCGGTATCTTCTTTCAAAATGACTTTGATGTTTGATTGTGACTTGATCGGAACTTCTTGCGTTGTGTATCCGATATACGAAAATACCAGAGTGCCATTCTTTTCTACACTTGGAAGAGTAAACTGTCCGTTTTCGTTACTAACGGTTCCAACTGTAGAGCCTTTGACCGTGACATTTACTCCGATTAGCGGTTCGCCCGTTTCGTCAGTGATGACTCCTGTGATTTTTTGTTTTTGTTGAGAAACTGTTTTTTCATATACTTCGATGATTCTATTTTCAGCTTGAATTGGAGAAGACTGAAGAATCAAAGAAAAGCATGAAATTCCTAAAAGAGATAGAGTTCTTTTAGATAAGGGTTTTTTTCTTTTCATGTTTTTAATTTAAAGCTTGTATGTAGTAAGTGGTATAATATACAATTAGAATCTGATTGCAAACATATATATAAATTATACAACAAGAAGGTGTGAGTGTGAAAATATTTAGCATAAATCCTTTGTGTTGTTAATTATTTCTGGATATATTTCAAATAAAAGTTTTGGGAATTAAATATACTCAGTCGAACTGAGTGTAGAGGAGTCGTGAAGCTTATATGACAGTAGATTAAGCTAGTTGATGTAATAAATAAGGATAACCGAGGTATTTGTTAAGTATCGTGCAAGTAATAATTAAGCTTAGACAGGTACGTGTCTAAGATGTGTACACGTACGTGACGCATTCTTGTCATATACCTGTCTAAGTTGTGTACAGGTACGTGTCTAAGCTTAAAGGTTATATCAAGTGTAAATAAGATAGATAATATTTTCTTATAAAGCTCTCGAATCTGTCGGTTGATATGCGTAATTACGAGTAGAAGATGATGTAAGATTGATAGAACGTGAATGCTTTTTGATAGAAAGGGATAAATGACGAA